>PASO01000071.1 GCA_002712135.1 Gammaproteobacteria bacterium | reverse complement strand
TCGAGATTAGTGTAAAGCAGGGAGACCAGGTCGCAATAGGGGACAGCATTTTGGTGGTAAGTGCTATGAAGATGGAAACCATGGTAACTGCGCAGTGTGCGGGAACGGTGACCAAACTTCAGGATCTTGAGCCAGGTGAAAGTGTTGCAGCCAGTCAGGTAGTTGCTTTGGTCAAGCCATCTGGTTCATCTGAGGCCCAGAAGGTCGCTGAGACATGGCAGCCAGTGCTCGACGAAGTAAACACCTTGCGCGAGTTAGCCAANACTCGGTTGGGTCCCGATTCGGATGAGCCTGGTGTAGTGCGTCAGCGTAGTCGAGGCAAGCTAACCTGTCGTGAGCGAATTCACATGCTGCTGGATGATGATAGTTTCAGGGAAGTCGGTAGTGTTGCCGGTTTTGCATCCTACGACGAAGAAGGCGACATAGATGCATTCACCCCCGCCAATAGTATTGGTGGTNGGGGAATGATTGAAGGTCGAACCAGTGTGGTGTGCGCAGACGACTTTACTTCTCGAGGTGGACACGCAGATGGCGCGATCGGTACAAAAAGCACCTATCTTGACCGCTTATCTATAGAACTCCGCATACCCTCGGTTCGTATGCTTGATGGGTCCTCNGGTGGTGGCAGTGTTGCTGCTATGGTCCCGGCACAGAAGACAGAGGGGGAAAGCAAAGCCAAGGAAAGTAGTGGTGCTATAAAGGCGGGACGTCCCAGGGTCGCTGGTGGTGGTGGGTCTTTTCTACCAGGTCACCTGGGCAGCAATATGTACGCCCAGCAACTCTCGACAGTGCCAGTGGTGAATATGTTACTTGGCAGCGTCGTAGGTATTGGTGCGGCGAAAGCCGTGCTGGGTCACTTCTCAGTCATGGTTCGTGATATTTCACAATTGTTTGTCGCGGGTCCACCGGTGGTGTCTCACATGATGGGCTACGATATCACCAAGGAGGAGCTGGGTGACTGGCGTATTCACTGCACCAATGGTTCCGTAGACAATCTGGCGGAAACTGAAGAAGAAGCCGCACAAATGACGCGCCGCTTCCTTTCCTATCTACCGTCCTCCGTCTATGAAGCACCACCTATTACGGCGTCAAACGATCCAATAGAACGACGTGAAGAAGAACTTTTTACGATCATTCCACGTAAGCGTACGACCACGTTCGATATTCGAAGGACGATTGAGCTTATAGCAGACAAGGGTTCCTTTTTTGAAGTAGGACCATTGTGGGCAACTGATCAGGTGACGGGCTTTGCAAGAATGAATGGTCATCCTGTTGGNGTGATCGCATCAGANAGCCGTCACNTCAATGGAGGCGCGCTCACTGCCGATGGATGCGACAAGATAATACGTCATGTGGATCTTTGTGATCTGTTTCATATTCCGTTGCTTAATCTGGTCGATAGTCCGGGCTTTGCCGTTGGTGTGGAGCATGAAATGAATGGAACTATTCGTAAGGGTGGGGAGTGGATGGTCGCATTTGCGCAAGTGAAGATTCCCATGTTCACCGTCATCATGCGTCGTAGTTTTGGTGTTGCAGGCAACAATTTCGCNACGCCACGCTCCGCAGCGTCAATGAGAGTGANCTGGCCTGCTGCAGANGTTGGCGGTATTCCACCGGAAGGGGGCATCGAAGCCGCATATAAGCGTCAACTGGCAGAAGCGGAAGACCCTGCNGCGCTGCGAGCGGAGCTTAACGCACGTATAGAAAGCGCCAGGGGCCCGGTAGGTCCACTGAACAAATTTCAGATTGAAGAGATGATTGACCCAAGGGATACGCGACGCTACGTCTGCGAATGGGTGGAAACAGCCTACAAAATCGTATCGAGTCCGGCGGAGCTGGTGTCCCGGCCTCTGCAGTTCAGACCTTAATTTGAGTGAGCCTCAGCTGCCNCAAGGTTATCGGATGTATGTGAAATAGCGATGGCAACTATCGCTAATAGCATGAGCGGCGTGAATGTCATTGCGGGTGATGCGAACGCATCAGCGATCAGGCCACCGAGTAGCGGCACGATGAATCCCAGTAGATAGGCGATCATGAACATTCCCGCAGCGAGAGGTGCCGACTCGCGACTACTTGAGATTAACGGAACCAGCGCTACGACAAGAATCAATTGAATGCAGGTCGATAGACCCAGAACAATTGCACCNATTAGTCCAAGGAAANCATCCAGTAACAAGATACCAACAAGCCCCAAAAGGGTGCCCCATGACACAACAATGATGGGCCTAACACTTCCCACCAGCCGCGCTGCGAGTGCCANCATGATCAGTGACCCGACAACTTGAGTTCCGTTGAAGACCAGTAGGTAGTGCGGTAAATCCTCGGGAATCTGCTTGAACTCCAGCAGGGTTGGCATATAGGCATTGGTGCCAAAGTACCCGGCTGCAGCGGCGCCAAGGATGATCCCCAGTTGCCATACCCGAAGTTCCCCAAGTGGTGGTTTCCATATGGGAGGTCCTTCTTCACCGACCGGTTCTTCGATAATCCCCAGGCGTCGACGCATTAGAATGACTCCCGCTATCAGAATAGCGGGAAGTGACCAGAAAGCTAACGCGGCGCGCCATTCGTTATCGACAAACGGGATAACCAGGGGAATGGTAAGTCCGCCGCCAATAAACTCCCCCATCAACATGCCGTTCATGTAAACAGCAGAACCCATTGCAACAAACCCAGGACACCAGCGCTGAACTAGTGCAGGGAATGCAGGCTGCATGACGGCAATAGCGAGACCTACAAAAGTTGTGTTAAGAAATAGTATCCATACCGGGGGAGACAGTCCCCGACCAATCGATGCCAGCGTCAACAAAACCAATGCCGCGACTAGCGCGAGGGCTGGTCCCAGGCGCGCGATTATCACAGCGCCAGGTAACGCCCCAAGGGAAAGCATGAGTACCGGGATGGTGGTCAAAGCGCCTAACTGAGTTTGGTTCAATGCGAGTTCGGCATCGATTAGCGGCGTTAATGGGGGTGCGATTAGTACCGGGAGTCGAAGGTACAGGCCCGCGAACCAGAGAATGCTAAGTATCAGTATACGGTTTGGTATCTCAGGCATTGTGGTGGATCGGTGAAGCGACCTTATGTCGTCGATCATTGAATCATGCTACGTTAGCTCTTTGACAAATACCAATGGGTAGAAAGTTCACCATAACCAATAGGATTGGCTTTGAAGAGAAAAAGAATTCGTAAAACTAAGACTCGCGCAACGATAGGGGGCACCAGTCAGAGCGCATTTTCTAGTATCAACAGATCGAGTAACGATCAGTCTAAACCATCGACAGAGGCGCAAGATAAAGACGGCGAGGAAGTAAACGAAAGCAAAAAAGACTCATCGTAATGCATATCCGATACATGCAAGTATCGGTTTACATGCCATCTAACATTATTTCACGGCGATTCGCGCGCATGAAACCCAGACTGAGTATCGCACCCATTAACAGCAGCATGGCAATGCGGTTTTGAATGGTCCATGCCAGGAGTTCCTCTGGACTGGTGAAGCCACCGTCCACCACGTTCGAAGAACCGGAAGCATCAAGGTACACATAGGGATTAAAGAACGGCAGGAAACGTAGTTGGTTTTCCCCAAACCCGGTCAGTAATCCATTGAGGCCTAGTAGTGCAGCGGTACCGATTAGTCCTGATGTTTCGCTACGAAAAAGGGCTCCAAGGGCCATCGCTAGAATCATATAGAAACAAGACGCTTGTAGTGCGCCGTACAGGGCGCCGGGAGGAAACGGCGTAAAGAAAAAGTAGACCAGGATGGCAAGCATCGCTTCCGTAAACAGCAGCATCAGGAATGCGGAAAACAGTTTCGCGAACCACAGACGTTCACATCCACCAGGGACCGTATAGGCTATCTCGAGACTGCGATCGTCTACTTCACCGGCAATGATACGCATACCGAAGAACATACCCAGTCCTGTTAGTGGTACACCGAGCAGTGTGCCTTGAACGCTGCCCGGCCCTATCATCTTGGTAGGGTCATCCATCGTGACGTAGTATTGAAACGCCAGCCACGGCAGGGTAGAAAAAGGCAATATCCAGAAGCGATGACCGGCAACGACTAGCATTGCGTGACGAATAAATTCGATATCAATCGCAAGCTTCATGTGGCGTCCGTGTTGTTAAGGAGCCATATGTATCCATCTTCAAGCGTGGCGTCGAGAGGATTAGCTCCGAGCGGAGACTCTGCCGAAATGATGCGATGCACTATTCGCCCGTCTGCAGCCGGGGTTTCATGTGTGCGCATGGCGTCCTCCGGTAGTGCTGGGTCTTCTCCTAATTGAGTGCGCACTTCCCAAACATGTCCAGTCGCACTGTTGGTAAGCGCATTTGTACCACCGTCGAACACAAGCTCACCGTTGGCGATCACTAGGACTCGATCGCAGGCTACGGCGACATCCTCAACCACGTGAGTAGACATCAGCACAATACGATCGCGCGCAAGCCTGCTAAGCAGATTCCGGAAACGGATACGTTCTCGAGGGTCCAGGCCAACTGTGGGTTCATCTACGATGATGATAGGAGGCAGACGAAGCAGGGTTCTGGCGACGGCAACTCTCTGTTTCATTCCTCCTGAGAGGGATTCGATCTTATCGTGCACCTTGTCTTCCAGCCCGACCTCTTTCAATAGTCCGTCGACTCGTTCGTCTCGGATATCGGTAGAAATATCGTAAAGCGCTGCGTACCAGGTGAGATACTCCTTGGGTGACATGCCGCTAGGTAATCCTGCGTCCTGGGGCAGATAACCAACCCAACGGGCCAGATGTCTTTGAATGCTATGCAGCGGGACACCACCATACCGTATAGTTCCACGTGTCGGATTCAATACGCCGGCGAGCTGGCGCAATAATGTTGTCTTCCCCGCACCGTTTGGGCCAAGGATACCAATCATCCCGCGGTCTACTTCAAAGTTGACACCCGCGAGGGCAACAATTGGTTCCGCAGGTAGATCCAGACCTGCAATTCGTGCAGACCAGGTGCGCCATAGATTTATAAAGATCCCGGTGCCACCGCGAGCCACTCGTCTGGCAAGTTCGCCCCTGGCTTGTTGCTGGGCGCTGCGTCTCATGCCCTGAATGCTAGCTACTAACGCTGCAGCGAGGGCACATATAAAATAGGTATCCGGTTTTACCGTACCTTCTAGATGAGGATTGATTGCGGCGTAATAAAGGAAGGTGGCGATAATCAACCAGGGAAATACAAGAATAAGCTTGCCCTCAACACCGCCAGGCAGAACCTGGCCAGTATCAGTAACGTAACCTCTATATCTTCTGACTTCCAACACCAGACGAGAGAGCAGCACCCCGGCTGTCATCCAGAAAAACATCTGCCAGAATGCAGATTGCACCAGCGTTGCGATAATACCGACTCCCGACATGCCAAGGATGAGCGGCATGAATCTGTCTCGGGCGTCAGCAGGAACGAATACCTTGCCTCCCCGCTCAAGAACTTTCTCGGCATATCGCCTTGGTGCCAGCAGCGCATTCTTGAGTGCTCCTGGTAACCCATAGGTTTTGTGCAGATGACTCACGGTGAGTGTTGGCGGGCCGTTACTGGTATCCGGTTCAGGTATCTCTCTGGGACGAAAAATAAGAATGATCAATGCCAGATATGCTGTGCCGGCAAGCATTGTGGTTATCGACTGCCACAATAGTGTAGTGAGTGTTTCGGTCAGGATGAGTGCTGTTATCGTTGCGAGTGTGCTACCTATCCAGACCAGTACAAGCCAGGGGCCGGCTCTGCTGAAAAACTCATCTATTCTCTTCAATAAAATGAAGCCAACAGGAATCATCAACAGCGTTAGCAGGCTGGATGTTACCATTCCACCGATGACGACTGTAGCGAAGGGGGGCCAGATTTCATTTTCTCTACCTGTCACAATGGCCAGAGGCCAAAGACCTGCGATAGTCGTAGCAGAAGTCATTAGCACGGGTCGCGTTCGTTCCTTGACGGCCGCGAACGCGGCTGCGCCAATACCCCAACCACCCTGGCGGATAAGTTGTTGCATTCTGTCCACCAGTAGAATCGCAGGGTTAACCGTGAGTCCAACCAGTACTAAAGCGCCAAGCGCGGACATCATCTCGAAGGAGATACCCGCGAAGGCAAGGGCCCACGCAGCACCCAGAATGGTAAGGGGCAGTGCGAGCAATACTAGGATAGGTAATGTGAGCGATTCAAAAGTCATCGCCAGGACAAGGAAGAGTAATGCTACGGCTGGTGTGGCAATTTCTCTGAACCAGGTTTCAGTTTCGTTCTCGTCATCCGTTTCGATACTCACACCACTCGGTCGGGGGATCGCGCGTACTGACTGTGAGATTTCTTCTTCAATGCCAAGGCGGGTGGGACCCGTGTCTGGTATATCATCCCTTAGTCGATATAAAACACTTATCTCACGACGGCCATTTCGATGCGAGATGACGGATGGAGGAGGCATTTGCCGCATCGTGGCAAGCGCTGTGATTGGCATCACTCCGGAGGGGGTTTGAACGCGTAACCGGGTTAAGTCACGTATACCAATGTTCTCTTCTCGTGCATCCTTTCGTTCTATGATTAACGGTAATTCTCGCCCGTTGTGCTGTACGAACCCTGTTTGCATTTGCTGACCTTCGCGACCGGCAAGTTCCAGCACCGGTAACACTTGACTAAAGGTAAGGCCAAGGGATTCGAAAGCTTGTGCGATCGGTTCGACCCAGAATTCGCTCATACCAGGTTGCACGGAGGTCCAGGCGCTAACGACCTGTGGTGTGGACTCCAATTGAGATTCCACGTTATCTGCAATACTCGTTAGTACTGCGCTATCCGGTCCCGACAAAACAATCTCAATCGGTTCTCCGCCGAACGCTGCGGCACCATCGCGGCCCTTACCGCCGCCGGCGTTTTCATCACCAGGTCTAAGGATGCGAAGTCCGCCTCTAACCTCACGAGACGCCTGGTAGATCTTGTCTCGAATGGATTGCGCCTTGAAATCATCTGGCCTCTCATCTCGATCAACGAGATGGATTGTCAGGGATCCACCATCTTCCTGTATCTGCGTTTCTACAGATCGAACCGCCGGATCTTCGAGCACTTCGCGCTCAAGTCGTGCCATGGCAGTACTCGAAACAGCTAACGTTCGTTCAGATGGGAACTGTGCAACCAGTTGAATTGTGTCTGGTTCCGTCGCTTGATCGCCACTACTGTTAGTCATTACCCAGGGTAAAGCGATGGCAGTAGTAAGCAATACGGCACCTGCTGTACCTGTAATCCAGGTTGGGGGATGCCGCAGTGCTGATGCGACGATTCCGCCGAATAATAGTTTCGCCTGGTCCGGTGCTACCAGATTCGCCTTGGTGGATCTTCTTTCCCTTGCGTCGGCAAGCCGCCCAGCCGCCGCTGGCGCGGCAAGATAGTTGGCGAGCAGCGGGACGAGTCCGATGGCTACCAGGAGAGAAGCGGAAAGCGGCAACAATATTGCGAGGCTGATAATAGACGCAACCTGGCGGATTATCGGGTCGTCGAACTCGACCAGAATTATCGGTAGAAACACTACAGCGGTTGTTGCGCTCGCGGCTAGGATGGCGCGGACCGTACGACGTAATCCTTCCTGCACGGCATCCTCGATATTTGCGCCTCGCTCTAGCTGTCGCTGGATTGCCTCGAATACAACGACACTGTTGTCTACTACCAGACCTATCGCAAGCATGAGTCCGAATAGAGATACCAGGTTCAGTGTTTGACCTACCAGATACAGAAACGCTAATGCGGTCATGAGGCTCACAGGAACGGCCACACCGACCACTGCAACGGCACGCCACTGGCGCAAGAACAGATATAGTACGACTAGCGCGATGGCAAACCCTGATGCCCCAAGCTTGGACAGATGAGTGATTTGAGTTTCAATAGCGTCCGCTGCATCGAAGCCAATGACCAGGTCCAGACCCTGCGGTTTTAGCTCCTGTTGCACTTCCTCTACCCGTTCTCGCAGCGTACGACCCAGTCGAACAAGATTTGTATCTTGATCCTGAAATATGACGAGACCAACGGCAGGTTGACCGTTAACGCGAAATAGCTGTTCTTCCCGGCCGGGGCCGATCACCACATCGCTGGTATGTTGCAAGAGGGCGGGGCGGTCATAGACTACCCTCGAATTGGCAAGTGAATTTACGCCAACGGGTCTTCCGTCAAGCATTACTGAGGTTCGGCCGGATTCGCTCTCCAGGCTGCCTGTGTATCGAATGCGACCCACGGTCCGGCGCACCGCGTCAATGACGCTCTCTACAGAAAGTCCGACTGCGGTAGTCCGCGTTGGATCGACGGTTACAGTCACCTGTCGCTTGGCACCTCCCGTTGCCGTCACCTGACTGACACCGGAGATAGACGCGAATCGAGGTGCCACGATCTGTTCTGCCAGATCATATAGAGCATCTTTATCGTCGCTGCCACTGCCCAGAACGTGAATCATCATCGCCAGTTCGGAAATGGCGCCTGTTCCCGCCGACTGTACGTTGAGCCACGTGCCCTGGGGTTGGGTTCGCTGCAGTTCGGTGACCATACGCTGCAGTTCAAATTCACGTACTTTGATGTCCACTCCGGGTTCGAATCGGACTGTAAAGTTGCCGTTAGGACCGCGAATCTGCCCATGTGTCTCGGCGACGTCTGACATGGTGGACACCTGGGCCTGAAGCGGTAACAGGATCTCCCTCTCTATTACTTCAGGTTGGCTGCCTGGACGATTGAAATTAATCCTGATTTCGCTACCAACAAGTCTCGGGATTAATTCCACGGGCATCCGTTGCCATGCCACGCCACCAAGAATCATGATGCCAAGAAAGAACATCGCAATAGCAACGGGGCGATAGATCGGCAACATGAGAAAGTTCATTAGGTATTCCTGAACCTGATGCGATCCAGCAAAAGGTAAACGCAGGGTAGTATGAGAAGTGAACCTGCCGTCGAGGCGATGATGCCGCTGATGATGGTAATAGCCATCGGTGCACGCAACGAGGCGCCTTCGCCTGTCCCGAAAATCAGAGGCATCAACACCAGCACGGTAGTTAGGGTCGTCATCAGGATTGGTCGAAGTCTGATACCAGCGGCGGAAACGAGCGCTTCAACGCGATCAATTCCCTGCGCCATAGATTGACGCGCGGTAGCCAGGAGCAGTACTGCATCATTAACAGCGACACCTGCCAACACAATGAATCCCATCATCGCCATGACGCCAACCGGCTCACCAACTATGCGCAGGACCAGTGCGACGCCGATCAATGCGATTGGTATTGCGGATAGTACTGTAATTGGATGTATAAATGATTCGAACGATCCCGCGAGAACCATCAGTACCAGCACCAGTGCCAGAATTCCAGCAAGTTTCAGTTCATTGAAAGTCTTGATTCGTTCAGCTTCCTCGCCACGCAGCTGGGCGTTTAATCCGGGAACCAGGGGTTCTTCTAGTGTTTTTGATACGGCGGCGACTGCTTCAGGGTATTCAACAGACTCCGAGATTTCTGCAGTTACGATCGCAGTACGGCGCTGATCACGACGAAATATTTCTCTTGCACCTTCGACTTCTTCGAATCGGGCTATTTCGCCTACGGTTACTTTTTGCCCGAGGTTTGAGCGGAAAACGATTCGTTCGAGGTCTTCTCTTGTGGTGTTTTCAGTACGCAGTCTTACTGGCTTATCTTCATCGCCTGTGGACAGTGTGGTAACGTCGCGCCCATCGAGCGAGGCCTCAAGCACCCTGGCAAGTGTATTGAGGTCAATACCAAGGCCGTCTGCCATGGTTCGATCCAGGACGATTCTCAGTTCTGGAGGGCCACCTTCGAATGAAGAGCGTACATTCCAAAGTTCCGGCAGTTCGGCGAGCCGTTGTTGAATCATCTCGGTACCCCGTCTTATATCGGGCAATGCTTGCCCGGAAACTTCGACAACAACTGATGGGCCTGCACTACCGAGTGCGCTGGCCAGTGCGCTGGAACCTACCTGCCAGTCGAACTCGGTTCTTTCCATGGTTTCAAGGTGGGGTGACAGATGATCGGCGAGTTGCTTTCCGGTGAATCCCTTCTCGCCGACGCGAACCGTGAGTTCCGCGGTATTCTCTTCTGTTAGTTCAGTTCGAATGAGGCGTGTATCTTCTGGCAGGCGGCCAATTTCTGACAGAACTGCCTCCAAATTTTCACCGTTTGCCTGGTTCAATAACGATTCGATACTTTCAATAAGTCGGGAGGTTGATTCGACCCGTTGTCCGGAAGGGCCAACTACTCTGAGAGAGAACTGTCTAGGGTCCGCCGAAGGTAGTAACTCCGTTCCCAGCTTTACTAAAGAGAAGATGGCGAGGCCAGCGATCACCAGGGTAATGGCTACAGTCTGACCAGGTCTCGCCAGCAACTTGCGTACGAGTGCTTCCAGTTTCTGTCGATACTTGGGAAGTGCGGCTTCCGGATTGTCCGATGCATCCGGCATAAACCAGCGTGCCAATGCAGGAATTAACATCATTGCGACGACGAGCGATGCCAGTAACGATGCAATCACGGTGAATGCGATACCTTCGATTAGTCTTGCCGCCATACCCTGCACGAATAGCACGGGTAGAAAGACGACACAGGTTGTTAGGGTCGATGCAGTGATAGCGCCCGCGACCTGTCCTGTTCCTGTTGCGGCGGCGGTGCTGGGTGAGTCACCCTCGGCAAGCCTTCGATAAATACTTTCTACTACAACGATTGCATTGTCGACCAACATGCCCGCGCCGAGAGCGAGTCCAGCGAGCGTGACGATGTTGAGTGTCTGTGACCCAAGCCCCATCAGGAATAGCGCCGCGAGAATCGAAACTGGTACGGCTGCGAATACGACTAGCGTCGCGCCCGCGGAGCGCAAGAAAAGCGCCAGGATTACCAGCGCTAGGAAAATACCAACACCAGCCGCGACCTGCAGGTCTGACAGGGCGTCGATAACCAGTGCCGCGTCGTCGTTGACTTCGATCAGTTCCACGTTAGGTAAGTCGCGGGCGACGTTGGTCATTGCCTTGCGTACTACCTGAGATACTTCGACCGTATTGGCGGCCGCTTCCTTGTAAATCGCAAGGCCAACGCCCTCGATACCGTTGACTCGAACCAGATGATCAAATTCCTGATCTGCCAGCTTAACGTTACCAACATCGGATACCCGGATAGCCTGTTGACTGCCGTCTGCAGCGGTCGCATATCGGACTACAACATTTGCAACGTCTTCGGCGCGGCGAAATCGGGACATGCCGCGCACGAGAAAGATCTTGGAATCCTGCTCGAGGGTCCCGGCGTTGAAGTCCTGGTTTTCCGCCTGTAGTCTTTGCTCAACCTGGGCCAGACTCACGTTGAAAGCATCAAGTTTGTATCGGTCCAGTTCGATGCGGAGTTCTTTTTCACGCCCGCCGGTTACTCTAACCTCGGCGACACCTGAAAGCTGTTCAAGATTTGTTGCAACCTGTCTTCTGGCGAGTTGTCTTAGTTCTGCGAGATCGGGTTTGCCGGTCGGTGCGATGAGGCCGAAAGTGAGTACGGGCGCCTGGCGCGGGTCGAATCGTCTGACGACGACCTCATCTACGGCAGGGTCGGCCCCCATGGGTCCCAGTGCTTTTTGTACTTCAACCAGACCAATTTCGAGATTGGCATCCCACTCGAAAATGATGGTCGCCACCAGCTTGCCACTTCGAGCTACCTGGGATATTTCACGGATGCCCTGCACGGTAAACAAGCGTTGTTCAAGCTGCTCACCATACAATCTTTCCATCTCGGTGGGTGGTCGATCACCGGCCCTGATTGAAACTGCAATCGTTGGACTTTGCAGATCAGGGAGCAGGTCAACGGGCAGTTGTTTCCACGACAGCCACCCTACGAGGGCAATGGCGACGGCCATGACACTGATGGCGACTGGTCGCCGCGCCGCTAGTGCGGCGACGTTTTCGGCAAAGCTCAAGGGGTGATCACTCGTACCCGTGTGCCATCGGTAAGCGTTTCCAGGCCGCGTACTGCAATGCGATCGCCTGACTGAAGGCCCTGCGATACTTCAAACTGTGTGTCGTCTGCCAGCCCCAGTGTGACATCCCGTTGCGCGACGCGCTGTCCATCGACGACGAATACCACATTACGTCCGCCCCGTTGCGTGATCGCATCTCTTGGTACAACCACGACGTCCTCGCGTCGCTTGGCAACGATCGCCGCCTGGACGAACATGCCCGGTCGCAGTAGTCCCTCTGAATTGTCGACTTCAACCTCGACTCTAAAGGTGCGTGTATTAGGATCCATCGTCGGGGAAAGGCGAATAATTGTTCCATCCAGATTGCTGCCGGTAAACGCGTAGTGACTAATTCGGACCTTCTGCCCGATAGCGACTCGAGATAGCTCTGGCCCCACCAGTTCAATGTCTGCGATTAATCTATCCAACGGAGCCACACGAGCAACGTTCACTCCCTGGCTAACCATTTGGCCGTCTGCAATGGGCTGTCCGGTGGAGTCGCGCGCGAGCTCTAGAATTACTCCTTCTATGGGAGTGATAATTCGAGTTTTCTCGAACGTGCGCTGACTAGTCTCATAGGCATGGAGCCGATCCTCATACTGAGTTCGTGCGGTCCATACGTCAGCTTCAGAAATAAGCCGCTGTTCAAATAGCTGTTGACGACGCTCGAGTTCGGTCTTTGCCGATTCCAGATGTTCCCTGGTTGCCTCGATCCCGGCAGCCAGACGTGCGTCCTCGCCGGTAACTTGGGCGATGAGCTGATCTGCCTTAACTGTCGCACCTTCTTCAAGTCTGCGCCCGTTTCCGTCCTTGGCTAGAACTAGAAAACCCGGGGTTTCCACGGTCAGGATTACGCTTTCGCGGGTCCTTACGGTACCGGTTGTTACAATGATGTCTTCGACCGCATCGGTTTCGACATCAACCACCTCTACCGGAATCAGAAACTCCACGGCTGGTGCATTGGTAGACCCTCCACAAGCGGTCAGTAGTGCGAGCAGGCTGACGCCCGCTGCTAGTGATAAAGATCTAATCATTCCTTGCTAGCCTTGTTTCCTGATGTTCCCACGATTGAGGAAGTCTGTGTGTGCTCTTCTGTCGAGCATTTTGAGAAGTTGGACGCCAGCGAATTGCATCGGCGACTACAACGGTACCGGTATTTGCATTTGATATTTCGAGACGGATGGTACCGGCGGGTAGGTCGAATTCTCCCAGATCGTTCCAACCGGGTACAGCGAAATTGGCATCGAATTCGATGTCACGAGATTCATCATTGGTGGCCAGAGTCATGAGGAACTCACCGACCATATTCTGGCCGGCAATAAAGCCGGCCCTCCTGGCACGTTCGCTATCGCCTCCTCCTTTCTTTGAACCCTTCTCGGCGTGTCGCTTAATTCTGCGTTGCTTCTCCATTCCGCCGGCGAATTGACGCGACAGGTGGTATGCGAGTCGCCAGCGGCCTGCATGAGGAAGGTCCACTTCAAATACTGCGAGCTGATTGCCTTCGCCGCTGCTTACCAGCGCGTGGGTTCGTCGGTACTTACCCCAGCTACGGTCGTTGCTGGCTCGACTCCATACCTGTGGGTTGCCAAACATGGCTCGGTGTTCCGGTAACCCCTGATCCATATCAACTTTCACGGTACTGAACCCGCCGGGGCCTCGGTAGGCGCGTTCCGTTGGGATTTCCTGATCACTTTGTACCAGGAATCCTTCATCCAGATCGTCGATAATGATGTCGTCCGTGATAGGGAGCTGCCAGTCACTGGGTTTACTACCAACGAAAGGTTCAATGTCGACCTGTGTCTTCGAATCCGGGCGATTGATCTGAATCGGAACATTTACTCGATTCAGCGACAGGTACGGCTGCAGATACATCTGGCGTATCGGTGTTGAGGTGACAACGCCGACTTCGACCGATGAATTGCCCGGTACCCTAACTGGCGCGGTGCCATCCCAGCGCATGGTTTTTCTTTGTCCCCATTGATAACTGAAATTGGCCAGTCCAGGCGCAGGTTCGTCGTTGCGCAGGTGTACTGTTGTTTGATAGCGGGGTCTTCCCTGGTCATTATCGGCGATGCGGACCGTATCTGCTGCTGAAACCAGGAAGCCAGGCAATGCAGTGTCGTGCAACCAGTCGCCCAGCAGAGGTACGAGATCCAGTTCCAGTTCATCTGCTAATGCATGCAGATCGTTGGCGTTGAAATGTCGGCCACGATAGCGTTCAACCAGGGCGCCCACCAGTTTGCTGGCATCTTCGAAACCCAGGCCCGTCGATAGTGACTGGGAAATTGCCTGTCCTTTCAATGTGAGAACATTTAGAACCTGCGCGGGATCTTCATTAGGTTCCAGCATAGCAAGTGGTGTCCCCAGCGCCCTGTCCCAGACAGATGACCTGGACGTGACGTTTTCAATCAGAATCTCTGTAATTGACTGGGTATTACCAAACATGATGGAGGCAAAAACCTGGCCTGCGATCACGTTTGCTGATTCAAACTCGTGCGCGGAAAAGTATCCTCTTTTTTTGCTGAGCAGGTAGGTCGTGAGGTCTTCAAGGACGAAATTGACAGCGTGCGCGCCTTCTCCAACCGCACTGGTCTGAAAGGTAAAGAAGTTTCGGACGACACCTGTAAAGATGTTGCCGCCACTGAAGTCCCTCTCGAAGAAGCGCTGCAGCGCTTCGACCTGTGCACCAGCTAACCCGCCTTCTTGGTCTTTATACCAGGTTGCATCTGGTCCAAATGGCCTTTCGAACCTTGCGACGGGGAAACTGTTTTCCCGCAACATCATGACTCCTGGCATGGTTTGTACTGTGTCCATACGCCAGCCACCACCATAGCCGCGCAGTGTGTTGGGCGTCTCTACGAACGTGAAAGCGTCGTAGGGATAGGGAATTCCCCGGTTCTTCGCGTTGGTGAACATTTCGCCAACGACTTCTTCCAGTTTTTCCGCGGCTGGTTCGAAAAGGGTAAAGTTCTTCTCATGATCTGGCGAATAAAGAACTTCAAAAGTAACTCCGGCTGCTTGAAAGGAGCGTCTTTCGAACTCCGAGGCAAACAAGCCCACGTGGGGTACCGGGGCATCTGGGTTAAATCGATAGCGGACCCTGTCATCATCGACGCTTAGTTGTTCCCTGATGCCGGGACCTGCAACCAGCCAATCTCCTGGGACTACAACCTCCAGGTCAAGCTGATAGTAATCATAGGGATGGCTGCGGGGATCGCTTTGGGGCACGTCAGTGCCAGTCGAAGGTAGCCAGTGTGCCCCCGGCGGCATAGCGACGTAATCCTTGTGGAATATGCTGGTTTGGAAACCTAGTAACCCAAGCTGGGCTTTCATCGCCGAGGCATGGAGCAAATTAAAGTAGGTGTCCAGATAACCGAAATTTTCATGTGGGGTACCGGCAGCGACGATATGAACTGAGGCTGCTGTGTTTGCCGGCATGGAATGACTGACCTCCAGCAAACCGTTTTCATGATGCCATTCGGTGTCGTTTCCGTTGATCTCGATCTGCGAGATTTCTATTCCTGGGTTCAGCGTAAACAACAAAGAATCGAGGGCATCGTTTGCCTGAACGTCAATCGTAAGATCCAGTATCACGCGATCGCCGCGTTCGATGGTGAGCACTCCTGTAAGAGACTGCATGTCACCCAAGGGTTCTGCCTTCCTTACCTCATGGGCGGCACGCCAGATATTCGGTTGTTCAAGTCGCGCAAGATAATCGAAGCAGTGGTAACCAAGCATGCAACTGGCAATTACAAGTAATCCTAGGCCACGTGCGTACCCAAACGACTCACCATCGCGGCGTGGGTGCAGAGTGACCGCGAAAGCAAGTAGTGCTCCAGTAAGAACCCAGTGACCCAATAATCTTATTGGTTCGCCTTCCGGAAACGATTTGGGCAGTAAGTCGGATGCGACATCCATCAGCGGTAATACGGTCACCAAGCCATGCAGATATATCGGCATGTTCATGGTAATCCAGAATTGCAGCACCGCGAGCCCAAAGCCGACGATTGCTACCAATAATCGATGTTTTAGGACCACTGAGAGCAAAATGATCACTGCGCTCCACAACGTCATCGTGGTTAACGTTGCAAACAGGAATCCAGCAAGTGACCAGGGCTCGATGGCGTCTCCCATTGGTAGCACGATGAGGTGGGCAATTGTGCCAAAGATCTGAAACGCACCTGTGATCAGGACGACGGGTAGCCAGATCATAAATACGATGCCAAAGGTCTTACCGAGCAGCAGTTCCGTATTGGAAAACGGTCGTGAGTCGAGGATCTCGCTCATGCGGTCCCGGACATCGCGAGCCCTGACATCAAAAGCAAGAAATACCAGGCCTGCCACGAAGACCATGGTCATAAACAGTCCCGTTGAGGCCATAAGATAGCGCGGCGACATCGCGGACAAGGTTGCGGTCTGGTAAGAAGCCACGCCGTGTAGGAACGTATACTGGACAAACATCGCGACGCAGGTGAATAGCGCGAGCACTGTGAATAGCCAATATCGCGCCAGTCGACGGGTCGAGCGAATCTCGGCGCGAGCCACGGCCATAATCATGGGAAATCGAATTTTCATGCTACCTCCGTATCAGCATGTTCTTCGTCCTGGCGCGCCGAGCCAGAGCGACCACGTGCTGCCATAAATGCCATATAGCTTTCTTCCAGGCTTGGTTCCTGTACGACTTCCGCGTTAGGCGGAAGTTCATCTTCGTGACTGATTCCCCGTACGACCAGCGAGCCACTGCCAATGCTGGTAGAGACCAGGTCGTATTTTGCCTCCAGATCATCGAGCTCAGTTTCGCTGACTGATAGTTGAAACACGTGGCCGATAGCGCCCTGGACCAATTCCGCTGGTGAGCCCTGGAAAATAATCTGACCGTTATCCAGCAAGGCCACCGCTTTGCAGGCACCACCAAGATCTGCAACGATGTGTGTGGAAAGTAAAATAGTTCGGTCTCTGCCGAGGTTCGTTAATACATTGCGAAAGCGAATTCGTTCTTCGGGATCCAGACCAACGGTCGGCTCGTCAACGATAATCACCTTGGGACCATGAATTAATGCTTGTGCGATACCTAGTCTTCGTAGCATCCCGCCTGACAGCTTTTTCACCTTTCGATCAGCCACATCGCCAAGGCCGACGGCTTCCAATACTTCGCTGACCGTTTGATGTCGGGATGGCTTGTCAAGCATGCCGGACAGCTGCGCAAGCGTATCCAGTACTTCCTCAACACGATGACTTCTCCAGGCACCAAATTCCTGAGGCAGATAACCTAACTGAGAACGCACCGCCATGGGGCTTTCCATCACATCATGACCGCAGACAGATACCTGGCCCTCTGTTGGCTCAAGGAGCGTGCAGAGAATTCTCATCAATGTGCTTTTGCCGGCTCCGTTTGGACCGAGTAGGCCAAACACGCCGGCGTCGAAGCTCAGGTTGATGTCGTCTAATGCCTTGAAACCACCCTTGTAGGTGTGGCTTAGGTGTTTGATGTCTATTATTGCCATATCATCCTGCCTGATAGTTACGATAGACATACAGAGTAAGATTTATTAAAAGACATATTATGTCTAATATGGTTCGGCAGGGTCGAATATGTCAAGCCGTGCCAAATGTATAGACCTAAGATACACCGAAATTAATAATTCTCGGAGGTGTTGTTAGTACTTTTAACAATAGCCTGACATGCGCTTGATACACTTAAGGTGGCAAGCCTTTCAGGCATATCGCAAAACTATTTGGAAAGAGAGACGTATGAAGAATCGCTATATAACGGAAATGGGTATGGGAACTGATGTTCACGGTCGGGACCATACGGTTGCCGCGGAAAGAGCCGTGTTCGACGCCATTCATCACTCCAGCCTGCACTTTTTCCCACACCTTGGAAAGACGGCAAGCGACATGGAGATCGATTTACTGATCGGCGTCCCGGAACCTGACGCTGTAGATAAAGAAAAAATCGCTGCAGTGCTGCCATACGGTTCGGTAACGGTTACTGTAAAGGAGGGTGGCCTTGAAATACCGACTCAGGATGGTGATGCCATAATTGTCGCCAACGCGGGCGTAATTGTGCATATCGTCGAGTAAATAGTGGGCAAAGGGAAAGAAATTCGTGAAGCGGGGGTCTACATACTTACTCGGTGTACCATCGCTGCACGATTTTTTAGCAGTAATGCTGGATTAGGGTGTAACATTTGCCAACTCTCTGGCTCTAAGCAATAACCCTAAGAGGGCAGAATAAGCGCCGGATACGGCAAAAAGTTATCCAGAAATTCGAGGAATATTGAATGAAACTTAAAACATCCAGAAAAACACTTACGGTAGCGGTAGCTACTGCATTCGGCGCTGGCATTGCCATGTCGCCTATGGCGATGGCTGATACTAATCCTTTTGGAGCTACAGAGCTCAATGGGGGTTATATGCAGGTTGCAGGTTCTCACGCTGGTGAAGGCAAATGCGGTGAAGGCAAATGCGGTGAAGGCAAATGCGGCGAGAGCAAAAGTGATAAAGAAGGCA
>PASO01000070.1 GCA_002712135.1 Gammaproteobacteria bacterium | reverse complement strand
CATCAACGACCTTGATTACGTCAGCACCAGACTCTTCATCAACGAGAAAAAGAACCGATCGATTATGAATATCCATCATCATCTCAACGGTCTCTATTGCTCTGGTTACTTCTCGCTCAGCGTCTTCTGCATTTCTTTCAATGGGCTCCGCTGCGGTCTTTATTTTTGATGTGATCGGCGGTAGAGAAGAGGTCTTTGGCGATGCCGGAGGTCTTTTGACAGTTTCGATGCCTTGTATTGGCGTGGAGCCTCGGAGTGTCGTTGGAATAGATTCTGTGGCCATGATGTTAAGATCTTCAATTACCCTCTAATTAACTGCAGTACTGCACCTGTTCACACATTAGCTTTTGTTAGGTACCAGCTTACTGTAAGACTTGAATTTTGGCGAATCGAGAGAGTTTTCTTGCGAAATCTCATCACTTTTCGGCAATAACGCAAGCATTTGTCGTATGCACCGAGTATCAGATAAGACCAAAGATCTGTTGAGTTTTTGCTCTATTAATGAATTTTTAAGTGGGGGCTACTTCTTCTTAAAGTAGTCTTTATAGATTCTGTAACACAGGACGGCGATGAAAGTTATTGCAATAAAGTTTGTGAAGAGAGTTTCTACAGGGATTGTTGGCACGGCGACATCAGGTCGGACTGCTATTAGTACCAATAATGGAGCAGCTACGAGTATGAAATAGCGAATTTGTTTGCAAATTTTACAAGGCTGAGCTGCCATTAGAACGTCATTCTATACTATGAGGCATCTTAATCGTTCTTGTTGCTGAAGGGCAGGTTTTCGAAGGAGGCGATTAAACTTTCTTTCGTGCTGTTCATTTCTTCTATGATAGTCTGCATGGCCAAGAATTGACGGTTATAGCGTTCCTCTACTTTGATCATTCGTTCATCAATGTCTTTCAAATCCTGTTCGTAGCCCGCGTTACTTTCGGTGAGGGAGGCCTGTGCCGTGCTTAGATAGCCATCAGATGCAGTTACGCGTTCGATGAGATTCTTTATATCGCCAGCGATACCAGCGGGATCAGAACTAAAACGCGATTGATCGTTGATATTGGCACTGAAGAGTCCAATCACTTCATCGTAGTTTTTATTCAGCGCGGCGTCTATTTTGCCTTCATCATAGAGGAGTTGACCATACCGATCGATGCTTATGCCCATACTGGAAAGGGAGTTAATATTCTCTCCAGGAGAGGATGACTCACTGACCATGATGTTACGGAGCTGATTGACGATAGACCGGAAGATAGTATCTCCTCTCAAAGGTCCGTCGTTCTCTGAACCTGTTAGGTTTTTGAACTCTGAGGAAGCTTCATTAAACATGGCAATAAAGGACATGATATTTCCTTTAGCTAAACTTGTGTCCCTAGAGATCGATATCGTTTCGGTTTGATCCGTCGTGCCGATGAGATTCAGAGTTACGCCTTGAATTATGTCAGATATTTGATTTGATGAACGGATAAAGTTGACACCATTGACGGTAAGTTCTGCGTCAGTTGCAGTCTGTATCGTCTCAAAAGTAAGTTCATTAAAGTCCGAACTAACAGAGAAAGATTCCGATGACCCTGCTTCACCCACAAGTTGTAGTCGGTAGCTGCTTGACCCACTGCCGGTATTAACGATTTCTGCATTTAATCCCAGGTTAGCTTCATTAATCGCAGTGGCAATCGCATCTAAATTAGCCGATTCGACCGTTAAAGTCTGGGTACTGCCATCGACGGTAATGTCTATTTGTATGGCATTGTTGTTGTTTAATGTTTGAGTGTTGGAATCAAAGCCGCTCGAAATACTTCTTTGCTCTTTGGCCAGGGAGGTTACGGCGATGCTATTGGTGCCTGCGCGCGCAGAGGTACTTGCAGTTGCGTTAACAGCACCAGCTGAAGTGTTTTGAACAGCAAATGTATTGAAGTCTCTAGCGTCGTTAAGGAGCTCTGCCCCCTGCTTGAGTATGTCTAGTATAGAAACAGCAGCCCCAATTCCACTAATCTTGCTTTCTGTGACTGCAACTTTCCGTTGGATCTGCGATTCGGCGCCAGCGCGCTCTGCTTGAACGAGAGCCTCAACGATAGATTTGGTATCGAAAGAGGCACCAGCACCTAATGCATTTATATAATCTATACCGGCCATGTTGAATATTTCGGTCCTATAAGGATACTGTCGGTCGTTTTCTTGGGAACTTTAGCAAAATTTTCGTTCCGAGACATAGGAGATAAGCATTAACCGTGCCATGATGAGCTTTTCAGATGCTACGATAGAGGCTAGACAGGAAGGGGGGGCTTATGTGAATCAAGAATCGATGCGGGCAGAAAGTAGCCGCTCCGGGTTATTAATTAACGGCAAATTGCCGCTTTTTCGTGAAAAGTTAAATTGAGAATGAGTGAACCTTGATGCAGCCTATTTTTGGAGAAGGCAAGGCTACTGCGGAACTTCTGGAACTGATGAAGAAGATTGCCCCCACTGATGTCAGCATTTTTGTTCAAGGGGAGAGTGGTTCGGGTAAGGAAGTCTTGGCTCGGCAAATCCACGAGATGTCTGAACGGTCTGGCAAGGCCTTCGTTGCGGTGAATTGTGGAGCGATTCCAAGAGACCTGTTGGAAAGCGAGCTCTTTGGTCATGTCAAGGGAGCATTTACCGGTGCGATTGCGGACAGGCAGGGTAAGATCGTAGCAGCTAATGGTGGGACGCTATTCTTGGATGAAATCGGTGATATGCCTTTGGAAATGCAAGTAAAGTTGTTGCGAGTGGTGCAAGAGCGTGTTGTAGATCCGGTAGGTTCAAACTCGTCAGTTGAGATAGATGTTAGAGTTATTTCAGCAACCCATCGCTCCATTGAAGATCATATTAGCCAAGGAAAATTCAGGGCTGATCTTTTTTTCCGGTTGAATGTCGTTCCTCTCTACTTGCCGCCCTTACGTGAAAGAATAGAAGAAATCCCTAAGTTTATTGACTATTTCTCATCGTTATACAGTGAGGATAATGATCCTGTTGCGCTGGAAGATAGCTTTGTCAGAGCCATCATGAACTATGATTGGCCTGGAAACATCAGGGAACTGTCTAATTTCATACAGCGGATTTCTGTTTTGTTTCCTGGTGAATCGGTCGGCTTGAATTTGATACCACAGAGGATGCTGCCTGTAGGCTTACAGCATTTAGTTGATCAGCAGGTTGGTGAGGTCGACGATGATCGACCGAAAATGGTTGGCGACGACTCTTATATGGAAATTGTTATGTCAGCGAAAGGCCTATCAGCGATAGGTGATTCGAATCTGTCTTTAAAAGAGACACTAAATTCGTTAGAGAAAGAGATGATACGCAGAGTGCTTGATGAGGTCGATGGTAATGTTTCGATGTGTGCACGTATCCTCAAAGTCCAGCGTACAACGCTGATTGAGCGAATAAGGAAGTACTCGCTCAGCTGAGTTGCCAATAATTGTCGGATTATTGACTATTTCGGCAATATTTAAGGTGGTTTTGTGCCGCCGCTTCGCTAAGCCATTGTTTTTATGAATTAAATATAAATGGCACGCTACTTGCTTTATCTATTCCACGGTTAAACGGCGTGGAAAAAATGTTTGAACAACAACCTTTAGAAATACTTTGGGATGACTTAATTCCCATTGATCTGGATCTGACAACAACTTTGAACCGGTGTGGTTTGACCCCGGTCCATATTGCTGTGCATACGTTGGACAAGGGCTCTGTCCCTGAAACTCCCTTTCTGCTTTATGTTGCACTTGAGAGTTTCGCTTCAACGGATGCACTGATTGTTTTTCTTAAATCGATGGGTGGAGCTGCTTTCCCAGTACTGAAAATCTTGCCAGATCAGATCGATGATGGTGTTGAAGCACTCCGTCTGGGAGTGCAAGAGGTTATGTGCGAAGGGCAGGATGATCCGGAAAAGTGGATACAGATATCCCGTAAAGCGCGGTCAGTTCTGCTGAAATCGGATTCTTATGTATTTGTTGATGAGGTATCTCAACATATGCTTGCATTGATCGAGCGAGTGGGCTCATCGGAAGTTACGGTTTTGATGAATGGTCCTACAGGGTCGGGGAAGGAAGTTCTGGCGAAGCTTACCCATGACTTCTCTCCCAGGAGAAACGGTCCCTTTGTCCCGGTCAACTGCGCTGCATTGCCAGAATCTCTTGCTGAGAGTTTGCTATTTGGACATGCGAAAGGTGCATTTACCGGAGCTGCGAAGTCGACTATCGGGTTCTTTGAACGTGCAGAGGGAGGCACCTTGTTTCTGGATGAGATAGGGGAGTTGTCTTTGCAGATCCAGGCGAAACTGCTTCGCGCGATCCAGGAAAAAGAAATAACACCCGTTGGGCATTCAGACGCGAGGCCGGTTAATGCACGTGTCATCTCTGCCACTAATCGTGACTTAGGTAGATCGATTAAGCTTGGTAGCTTCAGAGAAGACTTATATTTCAGAATCAGTACGTTCAGAATTAATGTGCCAGGTTTGAATGAAAGACGAGACGATATATTACCGCTGGCCAATTTTTTCCTAGTTAAGTATGGAAACGGGGTGCGTGAGCACCGCTTTACCCCTGATGCAACGGCAAAACTCCTTGGTTATGAGTGGCCTGGAAACGTCCGGGAACTCGAGAATGTAATTCAGAGAGCGATCGTGTTATCTGATGATGACTTTATCGAGGCAGCACACCTCTTCTTTGATGAGGTAATAGACTTCGGCGAGGACTCATCGCGACTGATGGTTGCGAACCATTCGAATACGGAAAGTGACATTATAAGAGAGCCTGTCCAGCGTTATCCTTTGGGCAATCAATCTTCTCAATCAGAAGGTAAAAACCTGCAATCTGCGATGGATGCTAACGAATTCCGGGTTATCGCAGAAACACTCCGTACCTGTAGAACCAGAAAGGAAGCTGCATCTGTTCTTGGTATTAGTGAAAGAACGCTGCGCTACAAAATGGCGCGGATGAAAGAGCGCGGGGTAGAAGTGCCGAAGAGACGAACGGCTTAAGGGTATTGTAATCATGGTCCGTGCAAATTATGAAAATTCTGTTGCCTCGCTGCTCAATCAGATTGAATCGCATAGAGAGCGTCTCGATGCTTTGCGTCTTGATGATACTAAAGCCAATGAACAGACGAGAGTTAATGAAACCAGTGATTTAAGTTTTACAGAGATCGCCAGAAATGCGCTGAACGAGGTTAGTGCTACACAGGAAAGTAGTAAGGCTCTTCGGGAAGCATATGACAGAGGCGAGGATGTGCCATTAACGAACGTTGTGTTAGCCATGCAAAAGTCATCNTTGGCTTTTGAGGCGACGCTTCAAGTTAGAAACAAAGTCTTGAAAGCGTACGAAGATATTCTCAATATGCCTGTTTAGNAAGGCATATTGAGTGAGGATAAATTATGTCTGATATTGCCNTAGATCAAGAAGCTCTTCCGACNCNGGACATCGGGGTTGATCTTAGTGANCCCGCTGAAATGGGTACTAATTTGGTTGAAAACCAAGTTAATACGGACGAATCCAGTAGAGAAGTATTACCCATTGATAGAGAAAGGTCGGTCNTAGAAAGATATTTGGACGATCCTAGNGTTAAACAAGCCGCGCCGGTAGTTGTCGGGTTGCTTGTCCTNCTTTTTTGCGTGTTCTTCTACATGTGGATTTCTGCACCGGGTTATCGAGCAGTCTATCCGGGCATGTTGGAAAGTGATCGACAAACTGCTTACGAACTTCTTCTTAGTAGCGGTTTTGATGTCAAAATTAACTCGACATCGGGTGAGTTGGAGGTTGCTAATGACCGCTATCATGAAGCGCGTATGATAATGGCGGCGCAAAATATCCCTAAGTCTGCTGCCTTAGGTAGTCTAGGTTCGTTGGTCGAGCAAGGCTCTATAACGACTAGTCGGTTTATGGAGCAGGTCAGCTATCGTGCTGCGATGGAATCAGAATTAGCGAAGTCAGTAGAACAAATAGGNNCNATTAGCTCTGCAAGAGTCCATATCGCAGAGTCTCATCAAAGCGCGTTCGTCCGCAATAAAAGTCCGTCTAAAGCCTCTGTTGTGGTAAGACCTTATCCAGGTCGTTCCGTTTCAAGGTCTCAGATTCAAGCCATAGTGCATTTGGTATCCTCGAGTGTCCCTCACCTTGATAGAGAAAACGTCACAGTCGTTGACGATTTAGGTCAGCTATTAACAGACGCAGAAAGTGATGTGGCGCTAGCGCTAACTGCGGCTCAATCCGAACATAAGAAAAACATAGAGATCGATTATCAAAATAGGATTCAGCAATTGATTTCTGCGATTGTTGGTTTGGGGAACGTCCGAACTGAAGTTGATGTCTCTGTGAACTTCACCGAGGTGGAGTCGACTTTTGAAGAATTTGATCGTGGAGGGAGTGGACCGAGTACGCGATCGGAATCTTTGCAGATAGAGCGAGATGCCCAATTATCAGCCGAGGGTATCCCTGGGAGTATTTCTAATCAGCCACCTCAGGTGCCGAATATTCAAGCAAGCAAAAATATCCAAAATTCATTCGGCGCTGGTGGAGCAGATGTATCTGCCTCTTCGACTACGCGCAATTATGAATTAGACAGGGAAATCCGATACGTCAAGCAGCAAGTCGGTGCAATTGAACGCCTCTCAGTGGCTGTGGTGATTAATGAAACNGTNTTCGAAACAGACANTGAAGAAATAGATCGAGGTCTTTTGGATAGCGAGGTATTAAGAATTCGCGATTTGGTGCAAGGTGCTATTGGCTATAATAGTGAACGTGGCGATATCGTGACTGTTGTATCGTCAGCATTTGCCAAACCGGTGGAAGAGATCAGATCTACTCCATGGTATTTGGAGCCTGATAAGCTGGATGGTTATATCCGTCTGTTAGCTGTTTTTGGGGCTCTTTTCTTTATCTATTTTACGATGGGAAGGCCTTTCATCAAGGAATTGANGGCNAAAAGCGAGATGGAATTGCCTACAGAACAAATAGATGACGATGGCCTGACAGATGAGGAGAGAGAGTTAATGAGTGCCGGAGACGCTGAAACTATTCAAGATGTCACGGCAAGATTGAAACCGAAGGCTGTCGGTATTCCAGCAGAGTATCTCGATACCTCGCAACCTTATGACCAAAAGGTTGCTCTGATGCGATTTCTAGTCAAGGATGATGTTGGCCGTGTATCGAATCTATTAAAACGCTGGATCATTGAATAATCAGTTACCGAAAGGAACCCAGAAATGTCTGAAATTGCTACAGAAGGTGCTGAAGGTCTAACTGCAGCGGAAGAACTNGCTTTCAATAGCTTAACGACCACTGAAAAAGCGGCGATCGTTATGTTTCTTCTTGAAGAAAATGGCGCCTCTTCTGTGATGAAAACACTGTCTCCGAATCAAGTTACTGCAGTATCTCGCGCCATGATCAAGGTAAGTGATGTCGATCAGCCGATCGTTGTCGCGGTGGTAGACGAATTTTTGGCTTCGCTTCAGGGTTTAACAGACCTTGGGATGGGCGGGCCGGACTATGTCCGAAAAGTTCTNCTTGAATCTGTGGGTGAATCCAAAGCTGCCACAGTGTTAGCAAAAGTGGATCCAGCTGCCCGTTCCTCAGGTCTTGAAATGTTGGATTGGATGGCACCTCGAGCAATTGCAGATATGGTCGGTGCNGAGCATCCTCAGGTGATNGCTATCATTCTCGCAATGCTGGATGAACGTACGGCTTCTGATGTGTTGAGTTATCTGCATGTCGATTTGAAATCAACGGTTATCGGCCGTTTGGCTACGCTCGATACGATAACTGACTCAGCGTTAAGTCAACTAGAAAAAGTGATGCAAGCTCGTTTTTCTGAATCAACTTCGATATCGGCTGCTCAATTGGGTGGTCTAAGGGTCGCTGCGAAAGTAATGGACAAGACTAAATCAGAAGATGCGGCTGATATTTTTACGGAAATGCGNATNTCTGATGAAGCGCTAGTGATGGCGATNGAAGATAATATGTTTGATTTTGAAAATCTTGTCGATTTGGCTGATCGAGATATTCAAACAATGATCAATAATTTCGACGAAGAGGAACTAAGAACTGCTCTGAAGGGTGCAGATGATGATTTGCTNGATAAATTCAAAAATAATATGTCGAAAAATAAAGCAGAGATGTTCCAGGATGAAATGGATCTNATGCCACCGCTTGCGATCTCAGTGGTCGATACTGCTCGAAAATCTATCATACGTCAGGCAAGACAGTTGCAGGATAAAGGCGAGTTGATTCTCGCATCTCCGGATGGAGGTGATTTTGTCTAGTGAAGTCTTTAATCGCAACGAAGCTTTGTGGGCAAAAGACAGATCTTTAAACCCGAATGAGTTTTTAGCTGCAAAAAGGAACGCAGAGGCAGCTTTTTTTGAAGGTAAGCCACTCGCAAGCATAGAAGATAAGTCAGTAACTGATGTCGAGCAACAAGCGGAAGAGGCAGCCTTAATTGAAATCAGTGATGTTGAGGAAGAAACGCTCCCGGAAGAGCCCGCAGAGGAAACTGTAACACTCACGGAATCTGAGTATAAGGAGAAACTTGCTCAAGCCAGGGCGGAAACAGAGTCTCGCCTGAAGGAAGTGTTAGAAGAGAAGTTCAAACTTGAATTGAACCAATTACAAGATCAGCAAACAGATTTTTTTCGTTCTATTTTAAATAATCTGACTGATGGAGATAGTTTAGTAACAGACATCGTTTCTTTNTCACTAAGAATTGGCGAGTTATTAGCCCGAAGCCAATTGCAATTGGACGAAAAAGTAGTTTTGCAATTTATCGAAGATTCCATCATGAAGAGCGAGTTTAACGAATCTGATTTCGTTTCAATCAGGGTTTCTAATCAATGGCAAGCCTATAGAGACTCATTGGATGGGCNATTACCAGATGGACTAAGCCTTCTGTTTGACGAGACGTTGAAGCCTGGAGACATCATAGTGTCTGCAGGTCAAGGTGGTTACTTTGATTTGTTAAAGGATCGAATCAATATCATTGAAGACCAACTAAATGCAATTGAATATCCGGGCTCGAGTGAGCTACTGACTGACTCTATGCGACAATTTTTCTTTGAAAANTCTTCAAGTGANTTAGAAAAAGCGGAGCAAGCAGATGAGACATCGGGCGGAAGCTCTGACGAAAAGGTAGCGACTTCTCCCCAAGATGAAATCAACCTAGAACAAACGGCGNTCACGGGACCCGAAAACCAGGCGGAGGAAAACTTTCTTGAGCCNNGGGTTGATGGTGAGCTAGCGAATANTGACGACGAGGTGAATGAATGACTGAGTCTGTATCTCTAGCTAATGATTTGATCTCGACGCGGCTCAGTCTAATCACTGGCGGACTGGAAAACCCTGCAACAGTTTCGTTTGGTACTGTTAGTAGAATCGTTGGTATGACTATTGAAGCGAAAGGATTGATGGTTTCTTTGGGAACTATTTGTCTCATTCAAACTCATTCCAGGCTAGAAATCGAAGCACAAGTGGTTGGTTTCAAAGAAGATGCGATTTTATTGATGCCGTTCGGAGGGACTCAGGGCCTAGAATCAGGGGCGAGAGTTCGACAGAAAGATCACTCCGANATGGCATTAGTGGGGTATGAGGCTNTAGGTCGTGTTTTGGACGCTAGAGGAGANGCTTTAGATGGTTTGCCTACACCTAAATGCTCTGCATCGCTGCCCTTAACGGGGCCGAGCATAAACCCCATGTTAAGAGATCCCATTGAGGAAATTCTCGATGTGGGTGTTAGATCAATTAATTCCTTATTGACCATCGGTTGTGGCCAGAGGATTGGCTTGATTGCTGGTAGTGGCGTTGGTAAATCTGTCTTGNTGGGTATGATGACAAGATTCTCTAGTGCNGATGTGATTGTAATCGGTCTCATAGGGGAGAGAGGTAGAGAAGTAAAAGCATTTATCGAAGAAAACCTTGGTACCCAAGGTTTGAATAGATCTGTANTTATCGCGTCNCCGGCTGATAGTTCNCCTCTATTGCGCATGCGTGGAGCTAGCCTCGCTCATAGTTTTGCTGAATACTTTAGGAGNGAAGGAAAAAAAGTTCTGCTATTGATGGATAGTCTTACCCGAGTGGCACACGCTCAACGTGAAATAGGGTTGGCAATCGGTGAGCCACCTGCAGTTAAGGGTTACCCAAGCTCTGTATTCAGTATTTTGCCAAAGATGATCGAAAGGAGTGGTACGGGGATAGGTGGCCTAGGCTCAATTACCTCAATTTATACAGTCCTNGCAGAGGGAGATGACCTTAATGANCCTGTCGTTGATATAGCAAGATCAGCTCTAGATGGACAAATTGCTCTCAGTAGAGATTTGGCAGATGAAGGTCATTTCCCTGCCATAGATTTGCAAGGTTCAATCTCAAGATTAATGCAGGTTTTGCAGGTAAAACAGCATCTTCAGCGTGCTACTCGCTTCAGAAAGCTATGGGCAACGTATCAACAAAATAAAGACCTGGTTCAGGTAGGCGCTTATGAAATGGGTAGCAACACAGACTTGGACTATGCGCTCCACATAAAAGAGAANATGTTGAATTTTCTGATCCAGGATATGAACGAGCCTTGTGAATTGNATCAATCAATGCAAGCGNTAGAAGGATTGATTGATGNCGACTAGANCTAAAGAAGAGGTTTGGTCAACGCTAAAAAATCGAGTGACTGAAGCGTTAGAACAGGAAAAGATTCGCTTGGCTTCAGTTCTTTCCGAGCTCGAGCAAACCTCCAAGACTCTTGTTGAACTCGCGGAGATGAAGAAGGATTATCATCCAGATCGACTAGCTCCCTCTGTTCGGAATTCCGCCTCGATAGGACAGATACGCAGAAACTGGAACTTTGTCTCCAGTCTGGAGGAGGCTATAAGGAAAACGAATCAGCAAAANCTTTTGATTAAAAAGAAAGAGAAAGGGATTCGTCGGGAATGCGTCCAGCTAGAAAATGAACTGAAAAAGTACCAGACACTAGAGGACAGAGCCATTGCTAAGAGGAGGAAGTCCGAGGCACTGAAAGAAANTAAGGCAGCTGATGAGATGGCTGCCATATATTGGCTTAGGCAGAAAGCCGAATAGACTATTGTAGTTAGACTGGCACGCAGATTGCTTTTGGTTAGTGAGCCAAGAGGATATTTCAGCATGAGCGATGACTCAATTACCAGTTTTCTTAAATCACATACTACAGTGGAAAGTGAGGCTTCGCCTGGAAAATCGTTAGAGAAAAACACAGAAGCTACTGATTTTAAAGAAATAATCTCTCAGGAAGAAAAGAAGCTATCCAGTTCATTATCAAAAGATGAAGTCGAAAATCAGGTAGAAAGTAAAAATTCACGGATAGGAATAGCTTCAATTGAGAATCCAACAGAGGCAATTCAGAGTCGAAAAGAAGGTCAAGTTGTCGACGTTAACGGCAATTCTTTTCCGACCTTGTCTTTGCACAACCGGGCGTTAGCTGTGGGTCGAGTGATCTATACCTCTAGGGAGGTCTCAGTTACAAGTGAAAGTTTGTCAAAATTTATGGTTAGACAGGGNTTGGTCAACGAAAGTCTCCGCGGTGGAGGTGAATCCAGNAATTTAGAAGNAGCTAGNAATCAANCTNNNTCAGAGNGNGANTCTGAGTCAAAACCAGCTGNNGCAGAGGATAATCCGGACAGATCGTTTTGGGGCGACGCCNCNTCGCAGTTAGTTGTAAAGCAAGCGATTAATACTCATGGTGTTAATGGGGAAAGTAAACTCGTAAAGTATTCAGAGCAAAGTTACTCACCTGAGAGTGATACTCGCTCAGCATTGAGTCAAATGGCGCAATACCAGNCTGCTGCTAACGAAAACCAATCTGGTGTTGATAGCAGAGCTCGATCGGCGAATCAGGGTACAGAAACCGANAATCCTTCAGATACACTGTTAAACAAGCAGGGCCAGATGTTGGCTGGTCAACAATTTGGTCAGGTAGCTAAGCCTCTCCCAGAGGCACAGCAAGACTCTGAAGTTGAAAAGCCTTCGAATGGANCGGCGACNAGGGAGGGTCAATCGTTGGTGGGTCAACAATTTGGCCAGGTAGCTAAACCCATCTTAGAAGCACACCAAGAGGCCGAAGTCGAAAATCCTTCGAGTGGACCGNTGGGTAAGAGGAGTCAGCTGTTTATGGATCAACANCNTGGTCGGGCAGTTAAATCNACTGCAGAGNCTCATCAAGATCGAGAAATCTCAAATTCTTCGGATAATCCGAGAACTGGTCATAGTGAGCTATCGATCATTCAACAATTCCAAGATGAGGTTAAANCGGTAGTTGCTGAAAGAGAAAAACTCTCAGAGCAGTCAGTTTTTAAAAATAAAGAAAANCANGAAGATTTATTGATTAAGAGTCAGACTCTCCAAACAAAGGATATTCACGAGTCGGACGGGAAGANAGTTCAGGGTAACGGACAGATTGAGTTACAGCGCTTTCTTGCAGTGGCTCAGAAAGCANCTGAGAATAGCTCAGAGAGATCATCTAGTTCAATTTTATTGAATCAGCTGGATATCAATGAAGCTTCTGTAAAGGGATATCGGGATGCACCTAATTACAATACTTCACAAGAAGCTGTTTATTCTGACTCAAGTCAGAATCGTATTGAGTTTAAAGGAGCGCTGAACAATGCCCAAAGGCTTATAGCTTCGAATACCTATAACAGCCTGACAGATTCTTATGAGAACTGGAATGCTCGATTTAGTGAAGTGTTGGCTCAACGAATAGCAGGATATATAAACAGACAGACTTGGAATGTTCAGCTTCGAATGAACCCAGCTTCATTGGGAGAAATATCCCTCGAATTAGACTTTAGCGAGAAAGGTCTTGAGGGTCGTTTTGGGTCTAACGAAGAATCCACACGTCAGTTACTTCAAGATACACTGCCTAAATTAAGGCTTGCCCTGAGAGAAATTTTAGAGGAGAACCAAGGTTTGAAGTTTGACATAAGTGATTTCGGGAACTCAAATCAAGATGATGAGGCTGAAAAGAAGGCTTCGCCTGAGCTGGTTGAAGATATAAACTTCGAGTCTGAGGTGTTGCTAGGACACACCCTGGATTCTGAACTAAGCTCTGTGGTCGGGCTTGATATACTCGTATAATAGACAAAAAGCCGCTTTGAGCGGCGAGAAGCATGATAGGAGTTGATGATGTCAGAGGCAGCATTAGAGCCTGAAGAAGAAAAAAGTGGTGGTGGTCTGATTAAGATCATTTTAATCGTNGTGGTTGTCTTGCTGCTTATGGTAGCGACTGCGGTGGGTACGTTGTTTGCCACTGGGTTTTTCGATGAGAAACCTGAGAGTGAAGACCCAGAGACCGCACTTCAGGACATAGAGACCGAAATAGAAGAAACAGAAGGACAACTGGAGNCTGCACCAGGGCCTATAACNGCAGAAATTGAGCAGAAATTTCTGATTAGTTACTACACGTTTGAAGATNCTTTCCAGGTAAATTTGAAAGGATCGAAAAAAGTGATGCAAGCGAAATTAGGCATTTCAAGTTACTTTGATAGCGATACAATGTTTAATGCAGAGGANGGNTCGGAAGGCTGGATCCCGAGACATTTGGTTGGCATTAGAGCGTCAATATTGAAAGTGNTTAGAAATGTATCCGAGGAAAAAATAAAAAGCACAGGAGGTGAATCCGAGGTTCTTGAAGAGATAAGGATGGTNATCAACGAACACCTCGAGAAACACGAAAAGACAACCTCATCNCCTGTAGAGGAGGTTNACTTCACTGAGCTTATCGTGCAGTAGACTTGAATACGTGATGTCAGATAATAATGAGCCCTTACTATCTTCGGATGAGTTATCCGCTATACAAGACATGGTCGATAGCGGCGAGTTCGAGCAGGAGCCGCTTAATATCAATCCAGATGCAGAGGCCTATAGTGTAGCNAGAAATGAGGAAAACCTCGGGGTAAGTTATGGTGCACTCACCCAGATTAACGAGCGATTCCATCGTTTTTTTCGTACCAGAATGTTGACCGAGTTGGACTACAACCCAAGACTCTCGGTTGCTTCGCCACAGCTGATGAAATATTCCGAATATATTCGTAATGTGGCCTCACCGTCCTCGATAAANGTNGTAGAGCTAGACCCNTTGAAGGGGGAAGCACTAATCGTTATTCATCCGCAGGTCGTTTTTAGTTGTCTTGATAATTGGTATGGCGGNCAGGCTAGNCCNCTTGCCGTAGGCGATGAACGTGGATTTACCGCNAATGAGAATGCCATCATCGATAGGCTCTGCGANCTCATGTTTAAATCGACAACGGAAGCTTGGNCACCCTATGTCGAGTTGGGGATAGATCTGGTTAATCGTGATATTAATCCGCTTTTTGCTAATATCGCAGGGGATGAGGAATCTGTNGTCGTCAANCGCTTCCTAATCAGGTTACGTGACGAGGAGACAGAGCCTTACATTGACATTGTTTACACGTATCAAAGTTTGAATTTGCAGAGGGACNTGCTGGGTAGCAGAATTCAGACNCAGGAAGCAGATAAAAANTGGCTAGACCGGTTGTATGCNACAATCAGTGAAGTGGACTTCAATATTTTTGTTAGCGGCGGTAGTGTTGAGCTAAGTGTAGATCAATTGATGAATTTAAAGGTTGGGGAAGTCTTATCTTTTGATCCCCCTGATGTTGCAGAAATCAATGTTAATGATTTTCCGTTGTATCATGCGAATGTTGGTGAAGCAGGTAAGAAGGTTGCCGTGCAAATACTGGACAACGTTTTGGAAGAGGATACGTAAATGAGCGAAGAAGACCCGAATACTGCTGAAGAAGNAAGTGTTGAACCGGATACACTNGCGGGNGTTTCTTCGGGCGGTATTAATCAGAACGTCGTAAAGTCAATACCNATTACACTCAANGTGGAAGTAGGTAAAACAAAGCTNAAGCTCAAGGATCTGATGTCTGTAGCGCAAGGAACAGTTTTAGAACTTGATCGGTCCGTTGGTGAGCTAATGGACATAAAAATTAATGATCTAGTCGTCGCGAAAGGCGAAGTTGTCACGGTCGATAATAATAAACTCGGGATTCGGGTGCTGGAAATAGTCAGCCCGATGGAACGAGTACGGGACGCGTAAGAAGGCTTGCAACTTGGAAGTCATTAGTTCGGAGTATATCACTCGTGCCCTTATCTCCTTTGTTTTTGTCCTCATCGTATTAGGCGCAGTAGTCTGGTGGCTCAAAACTAAAGGCACAATGCTGGTTACATCAGAGGGTCACCAAATTCAAGTGCTTAGCCGAATGCACATAGATAATCGGCATAAGCTTCTGATAGTCCAGGTTGGAGATGCGCGGTTTCTGATCGGAACGTCTCCAACGGGGATTGCGATCAACTCGCTTGAGTCATCAATATCAAATTCAGATTTCGATGATCTTTATAAAAGTCAATTAGAAAATCAAATCAAATAAATTCTTTGTTTGTTAACGTGTATTTTCATCAAAATACTCTCAGTCATGTCATTCCTAAGCAGTTTTTGCGTACTATAAGTATTTCGATTTCAAGAAGTCGACAATATGTTGCCTCCTCGCTGCCATAGACGGCAAAACTGAACCAAAAATTGCCGTGTTTATGTAATAACCATTTATTTTCACACCAGGACATTCTCGTTGGTTAAGGTTAAAACGGCAAAATTGAAGTAATTTTCGGCAACCCGATGCCGTTCATATACCTGATTTTTCTTTGTTACGCCGCTATTTTGCCGAGATAGCGTTATTTGATGTGGGCAAAGATCTAAAGAGGGCTTCTTAGCTAAAGTGAACGACTAGTTCCCCGACAAATAGGTTGTCGCTGGAAGGCGGCCAAGCGAACCAACGGGGAGGACCTGCTTGGTCGCCTCACAAAAAATTTAAATTTGGAGGACTAAAATGTCTATGATAGTTAACACCAACGTTAGCTCATTGACGGCACAACGATCTTTAGCGGAATCGAGCGCTATGCTTGATCGGGCGATGGAGAGGCTGTCAACGGGTAGCAAAATCAACAGTGCATCTGATGATGCCGCCGGTCTGGCAATCGTTCAACGAATGACTTCACAGATCCAGGGTCTTCAGATGGCTGTTAAAAACGCAAATGATGGAATTTCTATGACGCAATCTATTGAAGGCGCTCTAGTAGAAGTTACTGATATGCTCCAGCGTTTGCGCGAGTTGGCGGTTCAGGCTGCAAACTCTACTAATACTGATGTTGATCGTTCCTATATTCAGGAGGAAGTAAACTTATTGGTCGCAGAAATCTCACGTATTTCTACGAATACGAGGTATAACGGGCAGCATGTTTTAAATGGAACTTTCTCCAATGTTCAACTCCAAGTTGGAACTGAAGGTGGAGAGGTCATTAATTTCACTGTCGATTCCACTGCGGCTGACCAATTGGGCGCTTACAAAGTTACTGGTGATAGAATTGAGGCGAATGCTGCCTCAACGGGAGCCGGAGCCTATGTCAACCCGGTAGGTAACGGAGATGATATCATCATCAACGGTAATACCGTTTCTAAAACGATAGACGTTGCCCAGGATGATTCGGCCAAGACAGTTGCTGAAAAAATCAATCTTGTTACTGGTGAGACAAAAGTTACGGCTCAGGCTAAGACCTACGCTCACGTCTATAGCGAGTATGCAACTGATGAGACCTATAGTATTAAGATTAACGAAGTTACAACTGGAACGTTTGCTATCAGTAGAAGTAATGTAGCGGATGCGGTTGATAAGATTAATGCTATTTCTGGTGCCACTAATGTCTTGGCAGAAGCTACTTCAGATAATAAGGTTAGGTTGTATTCTTCCGATGGAAGAGACGTTCTAGTCGAGAACGAATCCACAGGTACCAACCTAAGAGTTCAGTCAGTTGGCCACGACGGTGTCGCAACTATGCCTCAGAAGGCCTGGCACTTAGGTGTTGCCACCACTGCTGGCTCTACTAGTGATATGGTTGCAAATGGCACTTTTACTCTGGTTCAGCGCTCTACCGGACAAACTTGGTCTTTCGCAGTAGGTGAAGGAAACGCTAGAACAATAGCGGACCTCGAGGCTGATTTGAATGGTATAGATGGAGCTGGAGGTGGTTTTGACGTGAAGGCTAACAGTAGCCTGGCGAATAGCCCATTAGTAACTGCCACTGAGGATTTCGGAGATTTTGATATCTATTCTGGTACGGATATCCAAGTTGCTGCAAATCTTCAGACGTTCGTTGGTCAGGGTGCTAAAGTTACTTATGATGGTGATAATGCAGGTCTAAACCCTGCGAGTGCGGGTGCTTCAATTGCTCTTACTTTGAGCAATCTGACCACAGGGAGCTCATATGCATTTACTGTTACTTCCGCTTCTGCGAATGGTCCCACTGCCGCAGAGATGAAAACGGGTTTGGATGCTATAGATGGTGTTGGAGTGTTCACGATATCTGCCGCTGCGGCTGCTGATGCTGATGGTATCATTTATGGTCCTGCAGACTTCGGAAACTGGACAATCCTGTCATCTGCTGGTGCGGCGATTGGTACTACAGTGACCACTGCCGGTGATCTGAATCTTCTTGACAGGGCTCTTGAAGCTGCTGGCTCGAATGACGCAGTAACTGTGCAGGGTACTGTTGAGTTAACTTCGAGCAAGTCGTTTTCTGTAACGCAGTCCGATGAAGCATCTGGAGCAGTCACTGACCCTGACGTAGCCACAGGTTCGCTTGGTAACGATAACTACTTCGTTACTCGTGCTGCTACGCTTGATTCAGTATCAAATATTAACTTGAGGTCGACGGCAGGAGCGGGCGCAGCCATTAAAACGCTTGACGGCGCTATCGAGAAGATATCTTCTGCCCGAGCTGAGCTCGGTGCAATTGAGAATCGCCTTGAACACACTGTGTCAAACTTGATGAATGTTGCTGAGAACACAGCAGACGCTCGATCACAAATCAACGATGCTGATTTTTCAGTTGAATCCGCTAACCTGGCTAAATCGCAGGTACTGCAGCAAGCTGGTACTGCTATGCTGGCGCAGGCAAATGCGCGATCACAGTTGGTCCTCCAGCTCCTTCAATAAAGCAATTTATTTTTAGGAGTTTGGAAAAGCCGGGGGTAACCCCGGCTTTACTTTTTGTCCGCTGATTTTTTCCTAATGGCGTTGTTAATCAAAAGGCGAAGTTCTCCCTTCGCGTCGGCAGTGCCCATTATTTCCGGAAGCCTATTTCTAATCGCCAGTAGTTCTGGGGTAGAGCAGAAAGTATGGTTGCGAGTTAACCATTGATAAGCTTCTTGAAATCTTACTTTTGGGTGGTGTGTCCTTTGGCTTGAAGCCTGGAATTCCATCAAATTACAACTACCACGCCTATTTAACTCGCTAGATTCGGCGATCAGCACCTCTTCTTGAAGAATCTTTTCGATGTAAATGACCGATTGTCTGGGAATATGATCCGCCTGTCTGATTTTGGTCGGCCCCTGGTGATAGGCCGCTAAAGCAAATAATTTGCTCTGGAATGCTAATGATAGACGTGCCAGGTAATCTGCACCGGCGTCGATGTTCAAGCAGGGATCTGTCAAATCATCTTTATCCGTTACTCCAAGCTCAATAGCTGTTTGAGGCCATTTGATTTGCATCAGGCCAATAGCTCCCGATGAGGATTCGGCTAATGGATCAAAACTACTTTCGACACTTGCTACAGCGGCAATAAAGTTCGCGTCTAAATTGAATTTTTTCGCTGATGCTTCGAAGCATGATTTGTAGGGGAAAACACTATCTGAAGCGTGAGAATAAGCTGCGCAGGTTATAAAAGTAGTAAGCGTGAAGTAACGTTTGATGTGAGCGAAAATCTTAATTGAGGGTAATTCAATCGAGGTAATGCTGAATCTGTCGGAATATCGACACCTGAGAATTGATTTTGGATTAAATATCATAAGTAATTGATTTTATATGAAAAAATAGTTGGCCTTTAAATTGCATTAATAGCTTCCAGAAGTTCATCGCTTAAGAGATAGACGTTGGAATCTATGCAATTCAAAGGGTGCATTAAAGTGAATATTCGTGCAAGGAGATTAACGAGTTTCCTTGGCGCGCTTATGTTCTTATCGTTATCCAGTCTAGGATTAGCTGCTGAAGCGCCAGCGCTCACGCTAATAACCTCGAATGAGAGCGGTTCGGAATATGGTCTCTCGCTTCAAATAATTGTTTTGATGACGCTGCTGACCTTGATTCCTTCTATGGTCATATTAATGACGTCTTTTACGCGAATAATCATTGTGTTATCCCTGCTCCGACAAGCGTTGGGAATAGGTCAAACGCCACCCAATCAGATTTTGATCGGTATTGCCATATTCTTATCGTTTTACGTAATGAAGCCGGTTTTTGATCAAATATATGAAGGTGCCTACTTGCCGGTACAAGCCAACGAAATTTCTTTCCAGAAAGGGCTAGAACAGGCTGTCCCACCAATTAAAGCATTCATGCTCAGTCAGGTTAGAGAAAAAGATTTGCTGATGTTTATGGAGATGGCCGAGGAGGATACATTTGAAAATGAAGCTGATATTCCCCTTGCCACGCTAATACCAGCTTTTGTCACATCGGAATTGAAAACAGCCTTTACTATAGGGTTCTTGATCTATATCCCGTTTGTGATTATCGATTTAGTGGTTGCGAGTATATTGATGTCAATGGGGATGATGATGCTCTCACCAATGATGATTTCCATGCCCTTCAAGCTTCTCCTGTTCGTTCTTGTAGATGGATGGAGCCTGATCACGGGCTCCTTGGTTTCGACTTTTGGGTGATAACTGATGGATCCCGGATTTGTTCTAGATATTGCTGTTGAGGCCATTTTAGTGATGGTTTTAGTCGCTGCACCTGTACTCGGTGCAGCGCTTGCGACTGGGTTGTTGATTGGGATATTGCAGGCGGCAACGTCGATTCAGGAGATGACCCTTAGTTTTATTCCAAAGCTGGCAGTAATGGTTGTGGCACTTGTTCTATTTGGAGAATGGCAACTAGCTTTAATGGTTGATTATTTCGAAATTATATTTGAACGTATTCAGACGCTGGCATTTTGATTATGGTACTTCTCGTTGCCGATATAGTTCAATGGCTCAGCCAGTTTCTGTGGCCTTTGGTTAGGGTTTCTGCTTTTCTGCTTGCCGGACCCTTCTTCTCTTTAGCTGCTGTTAACTTTCGGATAAGGGTAGCGATCGTCCTTGTTATTACCTGGATGATTTATCCGCTTGTTGATGTGCCAGACATAGACCCTTTTAGTTTTGCTGCGGTGACGGGAATAATGCATGAGGTTTTTGTTGGCGGATTAATGGGGTTAACCCTGCAGATTGTAATCGCTGCGCTAGTCGTTGCGGGTCAGGCAATAGCGGGAAGCATGGGTCTTAGCATGGCCAATATGATAGACCCAAACTTGGGTAGTGTTCCCTCTCTGGCACAATTTTTTTTGATCATAGGGACGCTCCTGTTTCTGTCTTTAGGAGGTCATCTCATCATGATCTCTGTACTGTATTCCAGTTTTGAGCTCGTACCTATTGCATCAGGAGGATTTAACACGGATATGATTGTGTCGCTCCTAAGCTGGTCGTCAGAAATCTTTGTTGGGGCGGCTGTTATCGCTTTCCCAATTATGATTGGTCTTCTTTTAGTCAATGCATTACTGGGTCTAATATCGCGAGCCGCGCCAAGCTTGAATGTCTTCGCTATTGGTTTCCCAGCACTTATTCCTTTAGGTCTGGGCATGTTGCTGTTGACTATGACGATTTGGTTGGAAAATGTTGAAAACTTGTGGTTTGTAGGATTCAGCAAAATAAATGCAATTATAGGGGGAGGCTAAGATGGCAGAAGATACCCCCCAGGAAGATAAAACAGAAGAACCGACAGCGCGTCGTCTGGAAAAAGCGCGTGAAGATGGCCAAGTTTTAAGATCGCAAGACCTTACGATTGCTGTTCTAACTATGGGATTCATCGGAACTTTGTATTTCGCGGGTGGCGTCATGGGTTCCAAATACTTGGAAATATTCTCTAAGGGTTTTGTTTTTGAAAGACATCAAGTCTTTGAACCTAATCAAATGGTCATTAGCTTGGTCGATCAGGTTGCAGATGCCGGAAGTTTGCTTATCCCAATCCTTATGGCTGCAGTGACTTTAGCGATTTTGGGTGCTGTAGCACTCGATGGTTTCGTTTTCTCATGGAAGGCGATTGCGCCAAAGGCTTCCAAGATCAATCCACTCAGTGGTTTAGCTAGGATTTTTGGCTTACGGGCTTTGGTCGAACTTTTTAAGTCTTTGATGAAGTTTACGCTGGTTGCAACAATCGGTGGTGTTTACATTTATTTGAATTTTGACACCGTGATGGAGTTATCTCGTACCTACTTGGGGGCGGCTATTCAAGGCGGGCTCTCTACAGTAATGCTTGGAGCGCTTATAACCAGTCTTGCTTTGGTCATTATCGCAGCTATTGATGTCCCATATCAGCGTTTCGAGTTCATAAAGAAATTGCGCATGACCAAGCAGGAAATTAAAGATGAATTGAAAGAGATGGAAGGCCAGCCTGAAGTTCGACAGCGCGTTAAGCAAAAGCAAAGAGAACTGGCTGAACAGCGAATGCTCGATGATGTACCAAAAGCTGATGTTGTCATTACCAACCCCGAACATTTCTCTGTCGCACTTACATATGACCAGAGTTCTGAAGATGCCCCTCGGGTGGTGGCTAAGGGTAAGGGCTTCATAGCAGCAAAAATTAGAGAGCTAGCAAACGAACACAATGTCCACATATTTGAAGCGCCAGCTTTAGCGAGAGCGATCTATTTCACGACCGATATTGGTTCAAGAATTCCTGCAGCATTGTATATGGCGGTGGCTCAAGTTATCGCATATGTCTACAACCTCAAACAATTGAGTTCGGACGTAGGAAGACCCAAAAGACCAAGACCTAATGTACCCAAGGATTTGAGATTTGATGAACGTGGACAAAGATCTCAGTTTGATAAGAAGCCATAGAGGAGGACGATATGGACAAAACTAATATTTCTAACGTAATTCGGAATAAAGAGGTTTCTTCGTTTGGAGATCGTGATGCTGCATACGTTAGTTCTGCTGTCGAGGTCTTGAATAAACCTGGCGATATTGTGGTTATTGAAGCCGAACACAGGTCACTGAGAGACCATTATGTGAAGCAGATTTTATCGTTGTTTTTTGCTGTAGCACCCAACGCGGTAGTCAATCGATGTAATAAAGAAAGAGATTGGATGATTACTGCTATCAATAAGTCGTTGCTCAAAAAGCAAGTTGAGGGCAAAGGTGAAAGTCGCCCCAAGTTATCCGAGGTTTGGATAGTGGATATAAGTACTAGAGAAGACTTCGATTTGTTAAAGCTTGCACAGACATTGGTTTCTCAATTTTCAGATGCAGGTATAGGGTTGCTTGCCAGTTGTTCACCTGCAATTGCTGGTCAAGATAATTTCTATCGATGGTCTAGTCGTCTTGACATCCCAGTATGGAGATTTGAATTACCTGATGCCATTGCAATCGATGCTTTTCTAGAGCAGGAAGCAGAAACGGGTGCAATTAATCAGGCAAGACGATTAGTAGAAGAGCTTAGAGCTGAAGTTGGCGACAATTTGGAGGAAAAACCCGCGGGTCTGGATGATGTGGAGAAAATCACGAAAGAGATTGGTGATAATGTCGAGTATCTAAAAAGCAAAGGTGTCTCTCAGCATAAAGAGATCCACGATCAGCTTAACGTAGGGGAGCCTTTGTTAGATCGCGGGGCGGATGCGGTTGCTCTGAACCATGCTCAGACGAGACTATTTGATCGAATAAAGAATTGGAATGTCCGGGGTAGTATCAAGGTTGCAATTTTTGGTCTTTTCCTACTTTTTACGTCTGTAGTTTCTGTATATGTAATGGTTGATGATTCATTGATAAATCGTATATATGAGAATGGTTTTGATACCTATGCTG
>PASO01000069.1 GCA_002712135.1 Gammaproteobacteria bacterium | reverse complement strand
TTCAGCGTAAAAAGAGTATGCTAAAGACGACCTAATTCGGCTCCTCAATCATCGTCATTATAGACCCCACTGCCCAACCCAACTGCCGCGTCAAGCCTTTTGCTGACCTCGCCGAAGGCGCGGAATTTCTCACCTGGAAGCGCTCGAAACGCTAAACGTGCAAGCAAATGCTCGCAGATTGCTTGCACACGAATCTCTGACAGTATATCTCATTATGCGAGACTATAGGACTGTTAGTTGCCTGTAAGCCTTATGAGGTCTGGGATTGAGCGAGGTTAAGCGTTATTTTGTGTTTCTCTAAGATGGCCGAAAACAGGCTCATAACCTGAAGGTCGTAGGTTCAAATCCTACCCCCGCAACCAATGATTTCAATGACTTAGCAGCAGTGCTAGGTCATTTTTTTTGGTTTACGAGCAAATTACGAGCATTGTTTGTAAAAAAACTGCAACAAGCAAAATAACCTGACGACATTTTTATGTTTACAATGACTTAGAAGATTTTCTAGGCCAATTTTTCTTTAAAATTCGGTATCGCTGCGACGAGTTCCTTCGTATAGGAATTAGTAGGATTTTTCAAAACGATGTCAGAGCGTCCCGTTTCGATAATTTTTCCTCGATTCATTACAATAACGCTTTCGCATAATAGCCGCACTACATTCAGGTCATGAGAAACAAAGATGTAACTTAACCCTAGTTCGTTCTTCAGCCTTTCGAGTAATTGAAGGACTACAGCCTGCACCGAGACGTCCAGAGCGGATGTCGGTTCGTCTAATACCAGCAATTCTGGGTCGATAGCAATTGCACGGGCAATTCCAACACGCGCCTTCTGTCCCCCAGAAAGTTGATGAGGAAAACGATTTAATAGATCAGGGGGTAGACCCACTCGTTCCGCTAGTTTTTCGACCTTTTCGTTAAGGGCNTCTTTATCGTGCAANTNCAAAAGTCGTTTTAGTGGTTCAGAAATAATATCTTTTGCCGTGTAGCGTGGATTAAGGCTGTCCGTTGAATCCTGAAAAACCATCTGGATTTTTTNACGCTCGGGCCTNCGCGCGAAGGTCTNGGCGCGAAAGGCNGTAATATTGACCCCATTAAAAAGGATATCGCCAGAGGTAGGNTCTATTAGGCGGCTGATAATGTTAGATGTCGTAGACTTTCCACACCCAGATTCTCCTACAATTCCTATGCTCTCACCGCGTTTTAAAACGAATGAGATATTGTCGACCGCCCGAAACTTCTTCTTGCCGTAAAGAATTTCCTTATTGGGCGATAATCCGCGTCTAATATGTTGAATTGGGAAGTCTTTTATAAGGTCTTTAACCTCCAGGATGTTATCAGTTCCCTTCTGCTTAATCCCATAAGATAAGACGTCATCACTAATTTTAAGGGGGCGTGCTCGGGGTGCTAGTAGCGCAAGCGTAGAGTCTGGTTGGGGTGATGCAGCTATAAGTTTTTTTGTATAAGGGTGGTCCGGATTAGAAAATAGAGTCTCGACGGATGCGCCTTCCACTATGACACCTTTTTCCATGACGATGACCCGGTCGCAATAGTTAGCTGCCATGCCAAGGTCGTGTGTGATAAGGACCACAGCCATCTTGCGTTCCTGAGTGAGTTCACGAATTAAATCCATGATGGATTTCTGGGTTGTGACATCGAGTCCTGTGGTTGGCTCGTCAGCAATTAGAAGTCTTGGGTCACAGGCAAGTGCGATTGCAATCATCACCCGCTGACACATCCCGCCAGAGAGTTGGAAAGGGTAGCTTTCATAGCGCAACTGGGGATCAACTATCCTTACTTTTTCAAGCATTTCGATGGCCTGGGACCGCGCCGTCTGGCGTGTCGCAATACCGTGATGCAATAGCACGTCTTGGATCTGCTGACCGACTGGCCGGATGGGGTTTAATGCGGCACGCGGGTTCTGGAAAATCATTGATATTTCGCGTCCTCTCAAATCACGCAAGGACGATTCTTCTGCCCGGGAGATATTAATTCCATCGAATGTCACGCAGCCGGCGGTGGGCGTACCCGCTTTGTCAAGCAAACCGATCACTGAATAGGCGGTCACCGATTTTCCGGAGCCACTTTCCCCAACGATACCCAGCACTTCGCCTTTTTCTAAACTCAGATGAACATCAGAGACGGCGTTAACGGTCCCGTGGCGAGTTTTGAAATCTACGGAAAGACCTTGGATATCGAGAAAAGGGCGCGGGCCGACAACCATCAGCCTATGTCCTCCGAAGTGGGTCTACGATATCGCGAAGTCCATCGCCTAGGAGATTAAAACAAAATACTGCCATCATGAGTGCGGCACCTGGAAAAATTGCCAGCCACCATTCGCCCGAAACAATATAATTTGCACCTTCTGCCACCATGATACCCCACTCCGCATCTGGTGGACGAACACCCAGTCCGATAAAGGATAATCCGGCCGCGTTGAGAATTGCCCATCCCATATTCAGCGAGATTTGCACCATCATTGGCGGCAAAATATTGGGAAAAACCTGCGTAGCTAATATGCGGACATCGCGGCTTCCACAAAGCCGTGCGGCATGAACATAACCAGCATTACGCCTTACACTAGTTTCGGCGCGGGCGACACGCGTATAAAAGGGAAGATTTATAATTGCGGTAGCGTAAATTATATTCTCCACCGTATTGCCCATGGCTGCAACGATACCCATCGCTAATACAAATAGAGGAAAGGCCATAATCGTATCTGATAGGCGGCCGACGACCCGATCTGTCCACCCGCCCCAGAAACCAGCGCTGCAACCGAGTGCACATCCAATGATAAATGATAAGGCAACTGCGGAGATGGCGATACCGAGATCTAGCTGTGTGGCAGCTATCACGCGGCTGTAAACGTCTCGGCCTAAATGATCCGTGCCAAACAAATGGGCCCAACTNGGCGGTTTAAGCGTATTGCTCGCATTCGTTGCTAANGGGTCATAGGGTGTGATCCACGGGCCACAAATGGCTAGAAATATAATTAAAGTAAAGAGTGAAAACGCGAATGCGGTGACCAGGTTCTCGCCTATAACGTATCGGAAATGTCTCGCTTTATTTTCCATTGACCTCGATCCCTCAACTTTCAAAGCCGACGCGCGGGTCTAGCAGAGTTAAAATCAAATCAATTGTAAGATTTACGGCGATGAATAGTAACGCCATGGCAAGGACAAAACCCTGGACTGCAGCATAATCAGACGCGACAAGCGCTTGAATAGCAAAAGACCCGATGCCGGGCCATGAAAACACTTTCTCTACCAATACGTTGGCACCTAGCAGGAATGAAAACACCATTCCGAGGGTGGTCAGAACNGATAGGCTAGCATTGCGCAGCGCATAGGTCAGAAGCACCACCCTCCGAGATAGGCCGTTGGCTCGTGCGGTCCTGACAAAATCGCTGGCNAGCGCTCCTAACATAGCTGCTCGTGTCATTCGTGCTAGTGGAGCTAAAGCAAAAAGCGCAAGGGTGNTTGCAGGCAGAACGAGTTGCGAAACGGATGCGCTAAAGGTTTCTNTTTCGCCAGCNATTAGACTATCCANGGTGTAGAACCCAGTAATATGGGGCGGCGGAAGGGAAAGGATATCGAGTCTACCCAGCGGTGAGGGGGCCCAACCCAGCAGATAATAGAAGATGTAAACAAGAAATAGGCCGGTAAAAAATGTCGGTAATGAGACGCCGGCAGTGACTAATACCCGGCAGAGGTGATCAATCCAGCTATTTGGCCGAGTAGCTGCAATAATACCAAGGGGCAAGGCAATAGCGACAGCAAGGCTGAGACCAATTAGTGTTAATTCGAGGGACGCCGGTAGGCGAGCTAAAAGCTCCTCTGTTACTGGCCTCCCTGTGCTGAGAGATGTTCCCCAAACGCCCTTTGCCAGGTTTCCTACATAAATAAAGAACTGCTCCAATAAACCTTTATCTAAACCCATGGCACGGCGTACTTGATCGATTGATTCTTTGTCCGCCATGTCGCCGGCGAAGTAGACCGCCGGGTCACCCGGGAGCGCTCGGGTGAGAACAAAGGAAATAATAATAACCCCCATGACGGACGGCAGTGCTTGCGCTAACCGCCGTCCGACATGGATAAGCTTAGAATTTTTCATATTTAAAGACTAAGATTTTGAGATTCCGCGTACATCGAGCTGTCGGTGGAACCACGAGGCGTATCCGGTAACATTTTTCTGCATAGCTGCGTCCAGATATGGCTGATAAAGTGGAATTCGTGGTACGTCAGTGAAAGCATAGCTGATCAATTTCTTTACATTCTTTGAATACTGAGGGTCTTCCACTGACATGTGCAGCGTCTTATCAACCAGCGCCTCAACTTTCGGGTTTTTATAGTTCGAGGAATTGAATAGGTGCCCGTATTTGTACGCCCAGAAAAAATAGTAATCAGGGTAATTCAACCAACCACCAAAGTTTTCCATATGCATCGGAAGGCGCTTTTCTACCAAAGCAGCAGTTCTCCAGCTAGCCCCTGGGATTTTTTCCAGCTTCACTTTTATCCCGATTTTTGATAGCGACTCTTGGATAAGTAAACAGGTCGGCTCTTGCCAATCAGCGAGGCCAAGGTTGAAGGAAAGCGTGGTCTCAAAACCATTTTCGAACCCACCTTCGGTAAGCAAGGCTTTAGCTTTCCCGAGATCTGTATCGTATGGAAACGGTTGCGGCCATGAAATATCCGATGGGGTCATTGATTTGCCGCCGAACATGGGCTTGCCGCGTCCGTAAGCGGCGGCCGAGATAATATCCTTGTAGGGGAGTGCATAGGCAATAGCCTGGCGCACTTTTACGTTGTCAAAAGGTGGGTACTTCAAGTTTAGCGCGAGGACATGCAGGCAATTATCAATTGGCGCGCCGGAGACTAAAACCTTACCCTTCTCAGAAAATTCTTTTGAATCCTTTGGCGGAACGTTCATGTATAAATCTGCATCGCCGCGTTCAGTCAGCGCTCGGCGAGTGGAGGAAGATGGAACTTCACGAACGATTACTCGTTTTACTCCTGGTTTTGGACCGAGAGCCCAATCATCATTTCGCTCATAAACAAACTGTTGACCGGGGTCCCAGCGGCTAATCTTGTATGCACCGGATCCAGCGGGATTTTTGTGCAAATACTCGGTCGCCCAGGGATCGTCCTTGGTCGCATTTTTTAGGGCGACCTTGGAATTTATAATGAAAGGGATAGGAACTGCCAGATCGGGCAAAGTAAGTTTCGAGGCCTTGGGTATCTTAATTTGGAATGTCTTGTCATCAGCAGCTATAAACTGCTCTGGCTTTGTCATTGAACCGGCTTTCATTTGTACAAATGGAAAGCCGCCGAGGCTAACCGCTCGGTCAAAAGACCATTTAACGTCTTTAGCGGTAACTGGCGTACCATCCCAAAATTTTGCCTTTGGGTTGATCTTGAAGGTCAAAAGTTTCCCGTCATCGGAGATTGTCCAAGATTCCGCTACCTCTGGTTCAATTTTAGTTGAGTCGTAAGACATGGAGCCGTCTTCGAGTGTCTTGACTCCAAATCTTACGAGCCGGTCATAGATATTAACGGTGACCTGATAGCTTGGACGATTGGTGCCCTTTCGGTGCAGGTCAAATGAGTTGATACCACTGCCGGAAACGACAACTAAGGTGCCATCAGGAGCTGCGGCATTCGCTGGCAAATATTTAAGGAAGGGGATCATAGAGGCGCCGGAAGCGATACCTACGGTTTTTAAGAATTTACGACGTTGCATAACTATATTCCTTCTTTGTTTGATGTTTCGGGTGCTAGGGAATTAAGGAAGTTTCGCCAGCCGCCGAAGTGAGTAATTTCTTCTGCGTCTTTGGCGGCGATTGATTCGCATAGGAATCCNGGCACGCTTGTACCGTCTTTTAATTTTATTGTGCCGAGTCCTAGAGGACTTGGTATATCTATCAAGAAGGGTCCGACAGAACCTAAGGGTAACGCCCAAATCTCGATATCAATAGCGGCACCACTATGGTCACGCACCAGTCCAGGCCGCATTGGTGGTCCACCCGGCAGATTATAAAGACGGTAGTCAGGGGAAGTTTGGGCGACCTTTAGGAAACGCGCGCCTCGCTTTGTTAGCTGGNTATTTAGCGGTAGACCAGACATGTGTGCGCCGACAACAACGATTTCGGTTTCATTCGNATTCGGGGTAGTGACGGGGCTAGCCCGCTGAGGAGCCGTCCATGATGTTGCCCCTAGCGGAGGTGAGGTTTTTTCATATAGGGCGTCGGCGATTGTGGATATTAGTGCGTCGGCCCCAGAGGGGCCGATNAATGTTACGCCCCCGGGGTAGCCGTCCTCTCGTTGCGCTACCGGCACAGCAATGGCGCACATGTTCAGTAGATTTACAAAGTTTGTGTAAGTGCCGAGCTGGTTATTAGTCCCGATAGGNTCATCGTCAACTTCCTTTCGGGTGAAGAGTTTTGGCACGGATGGGACACACAAGACATCAAGTGTGTCCATTTCTCTACCAATATCGTTAGCAAGTTTGCGCAGCAAATAAAAAGCACGAAAGGTATCTGTCGCAGAAAAATCTTTTGCTATTTCGGTGACCTTTCGAGTCAGGGGATGGACGGCGTCCCGTTGGGAATTTATTAGGTCTTCTATAACCGCGTAACGCTCTGCAACCCATGGCCCCGAATACAACTGATCAGCAACGGTGTAGAACGGTTTAAAATCAATTTCTCTGATTTCCCCGCCTANNTCTTTGAGCGCCTTTAAAGTTTCTCGATAAGANTTNTGTTGAAGTTGATCGCCAAAAAATAACTGAGAACTAACATCGGGAACTCCNACACGAAAATGCGGTGCAATAACTTCGCGTTGGGGCTTTGGGAATGTTTTTGAATACGGGTCTTCCTTATCATAATCAACAGCGGCCTGAAAAATTTCAAATGCATCGCTGGGGGTTAAGGCGAAAATTGAAACACAATCCAAGGTGCGGCAGGCGGGTACGACACCACTGTTAGAAAGAGCACCCAACGATGGTTTTAAGCCAACAATTCCATTTAATGCTGCTGGGACACGACCGGAGCCNGCGGTATCTGTCCCCAAAGCGAAACTCACGAGCCCATGAGCNACGGCTATTGCTGAACCGGAGCTTGAGCCACCAGGTANAAGTTGGGGGTCAATAGCGTTTTTCGGAATACGGTGGGGGGTTCGCGTACCTACTAACCCCGTTGCGAATTGGTCCATATTGGTTTTNCCAATCAACAGNGCCCCTTCCTCTCTAAGACGGGCAACTAAAAATGCGTCATTAGCAGGGGTGTAAGAAAACGCTGGACAGCCCGCAGTNGTCGGTAATCCGCCTGCATCTATATTGTCCTTAATAGCGAAAGGTAGACCCCAGAGAGGTTTGCTATTAATTGGTTTGCTTCCCAACTTTTCAGCTTCCTCTATAACGGCAGCTTCGTCTCTGAGTGCTAGAAATACGCCGGCGTCATCCAAAGTTTTAATACGCCGGTAGGTCTCTCTAACGATATCGGAGGGCTTAATCCTATCNGCATAAGTCTTTTTTAAACTTTGGATGTCGAAGGCNAGATCAGGAAGCATATNTACTCCACATGCGAATTATCGTGTGGGCAAATAGAGCATTTACGAGTGGGNCCGAATACTGCTAAAAAAACNNAATTATGGTGCAAAAATTGCACTAGTANATNTAAGGCNTTGTAATGAAACACCTTCTTCCCCTAATTTATATAGACACCATCGCCAAATCGGGCTCGATTAGAAAGGCGGCTGAAGTCCTATCTATAACTTCTACNGCATTGAACCGACGGGTTTTAGCGATGGAAGAGGAGCTTGGTGTGCCNATTTTTGAGCGATTGGCCCGCGGTGTACGTCCTACTACAGCTGGCGAAATTCTAATTCACCATATTCGCGGTCAACTAACAGATATGGACCGAGTAAAGAGTCAAATAGCTGACTTATCTGGAGAGCGGCGTGGTCACGTTTCTATTGCCTGTAGCCAGGCCTTGCTTCCATATTTCCTGCCTGAACAAGTCTCGACATATAGGGTCGAGCATCCAGCAGTTACCTTTAGTGTATTGCTCCGTGACCGGACTGCCGCTGAGCAGGCGTTAGTAGATTTTAGCGCTGATCTAGTTTTAGTTTTTGAGCCTGTTCGTATGCTTAAGTTTCAGACCCTGCTCAATATTCGTCAGCCACTTCATGCGGTGCTAGCGACTGACCATCCGCTCGCAAAGCAGCAAACTGTTCGCTTGCGCGAATGCCTTGAGTACCCCGTAGCACTTCCCACAGCGGAATTTGGCGTGCGTCATTTGCTGGAGTCAGCTGTGCGGCGAACCTCGTTAAATCTCTCTCCAGCAGTGGTTTCGGATAGTTTTGAGTTTCTCCGTAGCCATGCAGTTACAGAGAATATTATCACGTTTCAGATACCTATCGGGTTACCTTCTCTTGATGAGAAGTCGAAATATGTAAGCCCGCTGGTCGATATCCGCGATGTACCCCCAGGAGTACTTTATTTTGGACAACTTCGAGGTCGAACATTGCCAGTTGCCGCGGCCCGCTTTGCTCAACAGATGATGGAGTATTTTGAGGCGAGGTTTGATTGTTACTGAATGCAGCGTCTTAAAAGATCTTTGGGATCATAACCTGAAGGTCGTAGGTTCAAATCCTGCCCCCACAACCAATGTTTTCAATGACTCAGCAGACAGGCAGGTCATTGTTTTTTGGAGGGGAATGTGAATAACGCCAAATTTTTAAAGTGCTTCTAATTATTAAGTTAATAAGTGTTANTGCATTATTAATGATATAGAATTATATACNGNTGTAGANAAATTTTTTTCTTAAACTTATTGGTTTTTGGNGGCGATTATGTTNGATAAATGTCTTTCAATTTTAGTAATATCTTTGCTTTTATTTATTTCGGCATGCAAAACCGTACAGGAGCATGAAAGCGCAATCCTGGCTACTGGCGAGCAGAGCTTATCAGTAGGCAAAGTCCAGAAGGAAATTCGGGTTGGTATGCCTGGCGCTAAGGTAATTAGGGTAATGGGATCACCGAATATCGTGACAACTGATGAAATGTCGCGAGAGGTTTGGATCTATGATAAAATTTCTACCCGGAAAGTTTATTCAAGTAGTTCTGGGGGAGTTTCGTCTCTAATCCTAGGAGGAATTCCGGTTGGTGTAGGTAGTTTAGCGGGAGGGTTACAGCCTTCTTATGGAGAAGCGACGGNGGCTGCTTCTACGTCTCAAAGAACACTTACCGTTATTATAAAATTTGGTCTAGATAGGAAAGTATCAAAGTTTTCTTATCATACTTCTAGGTTTTGATAATGCATAATTTAATTAAAGTTGTTGCTGTTTGTGGATTTTGTTTATCGGTTTCCTTAGGCTGTAAACAAACTTTACCTAAAGAAGCCTTAGCTCTTTCTGCAGATTCTTTAAAGTTACGTCAATTACAGACGCGTCGTTTTGAGACAAATAGCGACACAAGGGTAGTTAGGGCAACTGTTGGGGTTCTCCAAGATCTTGGTTACAACCTTGAGGAAACAGAATCTACGCTCGGGATAGTAACCGGTTCAAAAGACAGGAATGCTGTTGAAACAGGGCAGGTCGTCGGTGTCATATTCTTTGGTGCTCTAACCGGTTCTGCATTACCGATTGATACAAAACAAAAAATAAAAGCATCAGCTGTTATCAGAAAGAATGCTAAAAACACCAGTTATATTCTAGTAAGAGTTAATTTTCATAGGATCGTTTGGAATAGCCGCAACGCTATATCTAAACTTGAAAGATTAGAAGACCCTAAACTTTACCAAGATTTTTTTACCAGACTTTCTAAGTCAGTATTTCTGGAAGCAAACAGCATATGATATTTCCAAAATATTTTTTAATAACATTTATAAAACTGTTATTATCGGGGGTGATCTTATTTGCGATCAATGGTTGTCAGGTGGACTCTAGGGAACAGGCATTAAAAACTACCGCTAGCCAAGTAAAATTAAGGGCAATGCAAACGCGGGCTTTTGATACCAAAGATCAAATAACAATGCTTCGTACTGCTATAGCTACACTCCAAGACCTCGGGTTTATTATTGATAAAGCAGATGCTTCTATTGGAACGTGTTCAGCGACTAAATATGGGAAACATAACTTTGGTCGTCCATACGCATTAAAAATGACTATTACTGTGCGCCCGAGGGGGAAAAATCAATCATTGGTCAGAGCCAATGCTCAATATAATTTGCAGGCTATAGAAGAACCGACGCCTTATCGTGATTTTTTTGTGGCTTTTGAAAAGGCAATATTTTTAAAAGCCCACAATGTAGATTGAATCTTTGAGAGGTATAGATTTATGTTTATTAAGAAATTTTAGATTTAGAACCTATCGATAAAGAATTGGGGTATACGCATCGGGCTTAGCTTTCTGGTTGCGGCGGCTCGAAGCTACCTATACCGAACTTCAATCAAATTTGGATGTTAGACAAGCATATCTGCGAGACTCTCTCGAATAATGGCCATTAACTGGGAGACGGCGTCAATGTCTCATGCTGATTTGTTCTGATATTACTTTCAGACCATCCCTCAGCATAGAAGTTCGTTAATGACTTACGCTGAGTTAGGGGTCGGGTCGTTTCCTAAATACGCTGTTGTTTATCATCAGTACTGCTGGTGCCAAAAAATAACGGGTAAAAGAAGGTTGCCAAAGGTATAGCAAGGTAAGCATGGGACACCGTGAGTTGCCGGTAACATATTGAAATATTTGCAAGTTATTGATTTTGTTGAGATACATAACGACAAAAACTTTGTCGTTTTTTACACTCATAACCTGAGGGTCGTAGGTTCAAATCTTACCCCGCAACCAATGAAATCAATGGCTTAGCCGCCCTTTGGGACGGATTTTTGCGTTCTTGTTGCATTTAAGTTGCACGCGATTAAATTCCCAAAAGCCATTTTTTGCATGACAGTCAGGTGTTTTTGTTGCAAATCGGTTGCGCGCGATGAAATTTCGTAAAGCTGTTTTATTGCATGACGGCGCAGTTTAGAGCTAATTTTTGTCTATTCAGGGTCTCAGGGTTCCTGTCTAATAAATAATTCTAGAAAATTTTACTTGTTAAGGAGGCGCACAACCAAATGTGGAAACTGCAATGAAATGTTATGTAACAAATAATTCACCCTATGCCCGGAAGGTTCGAATCGTGGCTATGGAGTTAGGGTTGTATGATGAAATTGAATGGAAAACTTTAACGCGTGAAGAACGTGGTGACCTGCAAATCTATAATCCACTGGGTAAAGTGCCCGTGGCGATCCTTGATACAGGGGATATTGTTTGTGACTCTCCGGTGATATGCGCATATGTGGATAGTTTGACCAGTAGTAGAAAGTTAATACCAGAATGTGGGTCGAAACGATGGGAAGTTCTCACACTTGAGGCGTTGGGCGATGGTCTTGGTGATGCCGTGATTGTGATATCTCAAGAGAACCAAAGGTCGAATGAACTTCGTTCCCAAGACGTTGTTGATCGTCAATTAAGCAAAATAAAGTCGGCGCTCTCGGTTTTAGATAAAGTAGCAAGTGATTTTAATGATCCTCCGTTAATAGGCGAAATTGGGGTTGCCTGTTCGTTAGGTTACATGGACTTTCGGGAAATTTTTCCTGAATGGCGCGAAAGTTATGCTAACATGGCCAGCTGGTACACCATTATCCTTAAACGCCAATCATTCACGAAGACGGCACCGAGTTAATATAAATGTAATTAACTCAATATCTCTTTGTCCAAGATCCGAAAATGCTAGTAACGCAGGTCAAACTCACATCGGACTAACCCTCTTTTATTCCTTGGGTGGAGATAAAAGCAGTAGTTAATTTTAAATTTAAAATTTATTTCCGGAGATATAATTTATCGCCTCTGAATTCGAATGATTTGAGCATTTTCAAAAACGACATTCCAAGAAGTGATTCAGACATTTCAGATTGATTGATTGAAACTTTGGTTTCTGAAAATTCAAAGGACCCGATAGAAAAAGTTTTCAACCAATGGTTTGCCCCAAAACCTATACCGTTGGCAGTTTGATATTGTTGGGTGAATCGCAAAGTTTTTAAATCAACCCCAATTCGCATCGCGGCCCCAGGGCTGAGTACTATTTCGCTTGCCCCTGTATCGATCAAAAAGCGTACCCGTTTCCCATTTGCTCTTCCATTTATATAAAAATGACCGTCAGCACTGGCTGCAATCATGAGTTCATTCGCACCTGAAACTGTGGCTTGCCCAGGTACAAGTTCTCCGGTCATCCGGTAAAAGACATGAGATAACTCCGTTCGGTAGGCGTAGCCCAACAAAAGAACAGAGGCTAATCCGGTCCAAATTGATATATTACGGATTACCTCGCCGAATTTTATTCTTTGAACATAAACTAACCCGCTTGAGACAAGAGCGAGAATTCCGACGAGCCGCACCACCTCAAGATAAACATCGTCCCCAGATGATGATTGATGAGGGAATAAAACGAACAATGACCATAAAAGTAGGGCTACAAATACAAGTAATCCAAGCCATAGAAAAATGCCTAAGGAAAAGTGAGGACTCTTTTCTTTATTTTGATTCCAAGGACCCTTTGGTTCGGACATAATTCACAGTTTA
>PASO01000068.1 GCA_002712135.1 Gammaproteobacteria bacterium | reverse complement strand
GCCGATTAGCGGCGTTGTTCCTGCTCCGTCGAAAGGCGCATAAGTGCTAATTTAAGTGTTCGAGCTTCTCAGGGTCAATCCACCAGCTGTCAAGAATGCGAATGGTGCTGCCTATAAGATACTCGTATTTGCCGACGGCTTCTTCCCTGGGCCTTGCGAATTTATCCCAATATATAAAGCGTTCCTGGTCGATCCCATTCAACGGGATATGATAGAAGCTCCATAGTAGTATCCGATCAAGTGCGCGACTGGCGGTCATGGCCGATTCGATAGTAGGCATCCCCTCTGCCGCGAGAATAAGCGCATCCACGATGGGATCTCTTAACCCTCCGATGTTGCCACCAAGCTCCATGTCTGCGGTTTTGGAACCGAAGTAGCTTTCCAGTTCGCCTAATGGTGGGTTTAAAAAATCGTGTCCCCGGACATAGGCATCAAAGTCGCGTTGACGCAAAAAATTAACCCAGGCGATGTTGTCTAATAACCGTAATTTCGCGTCGATTCCGAGTATTTTCAGGGACTCAATGTAGGGTAGAAGAATACGACGCATCGCCGGGTTCTGAGTTGTCAATTCAAGTTCGAATTGTCTTCCCGTGGCGTCAACTAGGCGGCCATCCTTTATGGTCCAATCGGCCTCTGCGAGAAGGTCCCGCGCCCTTGTCAGCGCAGACCGATTTACATCAGTTCCGCTCGAAATAGGAAGCACAAAAGGCTCGCTAAACACCCGCTTTGGAAGCTGGTCGCGATAAGGCTCCAGCAGTTCAAGTTCCCCTTCGCTGGGGAGTCCCGTAGCTGCGAAGGACGAGTTTGCNAAGTAGCTGGCGGCACGGGATTGTGAATTAAACTGATAGACCCGGTTCTGCCATTCGAAATCAAACGCCAGTGTCAGCGCCTCACGAACTCGCGTGTCACGCAATCGTTCGAGGTCGAGATTTAANACGATGGCTGTCTGCTGACCTATGAACTTCTCCAATGATCGAATTTCCTTAATGATTAATCCTTNCTCGAGCGCNGGAACATCGTAGGAGGACTCCCAGTGGCGAATATCAGTTTCAAAGTAGATGTCGAATAAGCCCTTGCGAAAGGCTTCGCGTGCCACGGTAGCGTCGCGATAGACATCGTAGTGAATAATGTCAAAGTTGTATCTTCCCTGGTTCACAGGGATGTCCTTNCCCCAGTAATCTTTTACCCGTTCATAACGAACGTAGCCCTTATCGAATTTGATAACACGATAGGGGCCGCTGCCGACTGGCGGCGTAAGGGTTGGGGCGCCTGGGTCCTTGTCCTCATAGTAATGTGCGGGTCGGATGGGGAACCAGGTTAGTGCTACCAGATTAGAATTGGTAAACACGTTTCGATGGTGAAGGATCAATTCCTTGTCGTTGACGATCTCCATCGAATCCACCCAGGTTGCTAGGTAAACCTTTCCGAAGACGCGGGTTAGCAGGTCCTCGTAGGAAAATTTCACNTCACGGGTGGTAAGAGGGACGCCGTCATGCCATCGCGCGTTTTCTTGTAGCCGTAAGTATAGAGATCGGCGATCTTCCGATAGTGCGATTCCACTGACGAGTTGACCGTAAAGACCTGACAGCTCGTCTGCAGTTCTGACAAGTAGCCGGTCGATTGTCCTGCCGATGCCNTGGGCGTTCGGCACTCCGGTACCCGGAACGCCCCCAAAATTCTGGATGTAGTTTGTAGTGGAGAGCTTTAGCTCGCCGCCTTTGGAGGCATCTGGATTAGCGTACTCAAAGTGCTTGAAGTCGCTAGGGTACTTGAGCTCGTGGAGCAAAGAGATACCGTGCTGGTATATGGGCCGCTCCGCCAAGGATGCCTGAGCGTGAAGCAGTATCGCGCCAAGAGTTGCGCGCAACAGCCACTTTATGCTGATCCCCAAGCCTGTTTCCTAGGAGGGAATGATGGGCCGCTCGAATTTCTNGAGATAATCCTNGTGAACNGCCTGTTCGTAACCGGTCAACTCATTAAGNGGTAGATGAATTGGGACGGTGCCGTTAAGAGACGACTCGTAGATCGCCATCGCCATTTCCACATCCTTGCGACCCCCNATACCGTACTCGGCGGGTTCATCATTGAGCCCCGCGTTGGCGATACTCATGATCTCGGATGCGTGGCCGACGCACCAATCGTTGATCGCGTAATTTCGAAACGGATTCTCGTAGACNATCTNNGGNTNGGTGTGCGCAACAATACGCTGCAAGACGTCTACNCCGTCTATTGTGCGTCGCACTGTTTCAACNGGGATATCCNTCCACTCTTCGCCATCNAATAAACGCAATGGAATATCAGGNCCCATATAGTNGTAGTCCAGTATGCCCCCCAGTGTNCCTGTTATCTGGCAATACTTTTGCAGTTCTCCAACTCGGGAGGTCTCGTAGATGCCCATGCAGCCACTCTCGAATTCGATCATCGCGTGGGCCCAGTCTTCAGCGAGAATCGTGGGNTNTCGATATCGGCGTACCGTTGCCGTNATTTTTTTGACTTCACTTTGCGCGTATATGCGCAGTTGTGACAATCGGTGTGCACCCATATCCATGACCATACCGCCTGTTCTACCAAAACCTGAAATAGGTCGGCCGAGATCACTGTAGGTTACCGTTGGATCAAACGGCAGCTGCCGCTTGGGTTCGGAGAAGTACACGCGAACGATATCTCCGAGAATACCTTCCTGAATGAGCTTGGTGATCAATCGCTGCTTGGACCAGCGGAAGTAATTTTCTGCAACTTCAAAGTGCACGTTGTTGCGTTTACAGGCATCGATGATCATGTCGCAGGCTGCCAGCGTCATTGCCATGGGTTTTTCGACCATGACGTGGACACCGCGCTCGGCGACCTGGGTTGCGAGCGCGTGGTGAAGGGGATCGCTGGTGACAATACAGACCGCAGTCAGATCTTTATGTTTGTCCAGCATTTCATCGAGGCTCAGGTAATAGGGTACGCCATACTTCGTCCCGTACTCAGTGGCAAGTTGTTCGTCCATGTCACACAGAGCGACCCACTCGACTTCGCCNTGTTTTGTTAATTCGCTGAGGGTTGGCATGTACCAGNTTCGTGCCGGATTNCCNCANCCGAGAAGACCNATCTTTGCTTTCATNACTTGGGTTCCTTATTGGTATTTGGCGGCGTGGCTTCTGATCATGGCAGCACTCTNGGGTAGCTGCTCTTCAGTGATTCCATGCAGAATAATAGGCACATCGAAGGATAGACCGCATAGTAGTTTCACGTAGTGCTCGTAGTCTAGTTTGCCGGTGCCGGCCGCCAGATGTCCTGCATCACCACCGTGGTCTAGGTCTTTCCCATGGGCAATGGCAACATANTCGCCCAGTAGGTCAAATGCCTCGTCGAGTACTTCGGTCATCCGAGACAGGTCATCCTTGCCAAAAATATTGGCAGCGTCCATTACCACCTTGAGTCTTGGTGATGCCATTTCATCGATCAATCGGCGGCTCAGGTATGCATTTTGACAAACGTTGTTGTACTCCGGTTCAAAGGCGATATTGACGCCGGCTGCCTCAGCCGCTGGNAAAATTTNCTCCAGCGTATTACGTAAAATTTTCCAGGTTTNTTCGGATTGGTTGTCGGGATGATNCCTCCACATACTTTCTGGATTGCGCGAGCCGGTGCAGGTCGCGATAACGTTTGTACCGATCTTGGCACAGGCAGAAATTATCATTAATACCTTGTCGATCGCCTTTTGTCGTTTATCCGGATCGATATCAACCATGTTCGCATTACCAGCGACCGCTGCGACGACCATGTCGCGCTTCTCAAACTCTGTTCTCGCGTAGGCGGCAATCTCGTCGATTACTTCCGGTAACGGCCCCGACGGATGGGCTGATCCCCAGTTGAACTGAAGATGACGAATATCTTGCTCGAGACTGGCATCGAGTGATTCCTCGAGGGTAGGTCGTTGAAAGGTGCCTGACATGGTACCGACTTGCATATTTGATCCTTGATTTTTTGTTGGAGTGATCTGACTGTATCACTGGTAAATAAGACGCCTGAGAGGGTTTTTCCCTCATGTCTGAGGTCCCAGGGAACTAGTCAGCTAGGTGTGTCACGAGGTCCCCAGGCCCATTGGTGTTTATGCTCGCGCTCGTTGAGCTTTAGCTCCTGTGTCACGTGGAAGAGGACGCTGTGGTCATAGGAAACTCTGCCCAGTGATAGCGTTCCGTCTGTGATTGTTGCGTAGTGGGCTGTCTGGTCCATATCGTCTGGTCTGCGATAGGAGCAGCTGCCCGGGTTCATCCAAAGCAGGTCATCGCTCAGGTGTCGAATCGCCTGCCGATGAGTGTGGCCTAATAACAGTCTTTTATAGTCAGCTCCGGAGAATCGATCCTGTCGAAACTCCTCGTATTGCTGCAGACTTTTGATCTCACGGTATTTGTCATAGATGTGGGTTAGCGCATAGCTAAATCCATCAGCCGAAAACGTCAGTGTTACCGGCAACTGTTCCAGAAAGGTAATGTCAGATTCATCCAATAAGCTGACGTTGTGCTCCGCCCAAGTGCGATCTTCAGAGGGTAGATTGTCGAGGGCCATAGTGTCGCGATACAGCTTACTTACCCAGGCATCATGATTGCCCTGAACGGACTGCACGTCGTGCGTCCGTACCCAGTCTAGTGTTTCTTTTGGATAGGGACCATAGTCGACAAGGTCTCCCACACAATAGATCTGATCGCTGCCATTTTCGCGGGCCCAGATAGCTTCTAATGCATGGATGTTGCTGTGGAGGTCAGACAGGATCAGGACTTTCATGAATATCGACGGNTGCCAGTGGTTTGATATGAAGCGTGATCCTATTCCGGTTAGTGGTGAGATCGCAACCTCGTCGGGGGGCGGTGCTCTAAATTCATGAAATCAGGTCGCAATCATCGGCTCGCCAAGTACTAACACGCTTTCGAATTAAGTACACTGAGCCGGCGAATATGGAGAATCTGAATGCCTGAACCGAATGCTAATGTTATTGAGCAACTCGCTCCCACGGGTACGCTCAGGACAGCGCTCAACATGAATAACTCGCTGCTCGTTGTGGGTAAGGATGACGCCGGGGTACCCATCGGTCCTTCTCCTGATCTGGCGGCGTCCATTGCAGATGCATTGGGTGTGCAGTTGCAACTGGTAGAGTTCAAGTCACCGAGTGATGTCACTGTGGCGGCAGGATCAGATCAGTGGGATATCGCTAACATTGGTGCCGAACCACAACGCGCAGCGGTGATGGATTTTACCTCTGCCTATTGCGAGATCGAGGCAAACTATTTGGTGCCCGCGGGATCTCCTTTACAATCGGTCGATGATGTTGATAAGCCGGGTGTAACCATCAGTGCGCCCGCAGGAAGCGCTTACAGTCTATGGCTTGAGAACAACATCCGCCACGCTGATCTCCGGCTGGTCAAAGGCAGCGCGGTTGAACAGTTCACACGAAACGGTCTTGATGTGCTCGCCGGACTGCGCAGTCAACTTGTCAAGCTAGAGCAGGAAATAGTGGGCTCCCGCATACTGCCTGGGCAGTTCACCACGGTGCAGCAGGCAGTAGCCGTTAACAAAGACCGTGAAGAAGCGCTCGCATGGCTTATCGACTTCGTCGAGGCCGCCAAATCGGACGGTCTTGTAGCCAGTTTCATTGCTGCCCATGGCGTCGCAGATCAGCTGTCGGTCGCGCCGGCAAAGTCCTGACAAGTCTGCAAACGGAATCAGCCAAATCAAGGAGTATCTGAATGTCTTCAGGAATTGTACTACCGCTCGATACCAATAATGCCGCCCTTGAAGTGGTNGGGGGTAAGGGCAGGTCTCTGGCCGCGATGGCGTCGGCGGGAATGAGCGTACCCGATGGATTCTATGTGATCACATCCGCCTATCGGCAATATGTAGCAGACAGTAATCTGCAAGCTGCCATTCTGGNTTTTGTAAAGCCTGGCATCAGCGNTAANACATTNTNGTTCGATGNGGCGTCGGAAGGCATACAGGCATTGTTCGAGCAGGCACCACTTGGCGAGGAAACTATCGCGGCAATTCGGAACGCCTATTCATCCCTGGAAGGAGAGAATCCTGCTGTAGCCGTACGATCTTCGGCAAACGCAGAAGATCTGCCAGATATGTCCTTTGCGGGCCAGCAGGATACCTACCTGAATGTTCGTGGGGAGGATGCGTTAATCGAAGCAGTGCGCTACTGCTGGGCGTCACTTTGGACACCCCGGGCTATCAGCTATCGTCATGAAATGGGAATCTCCCACGACACCGTTGCAATGGCGGTAGTTGTGCAGATCATGGTGCCGTCAGACGTCTCTGGCATTCTGTTTACCGCCAATCCTGCCACCGGCGAACGTTCGGAAATGATTGTTAACGCGAGCTACGGGCTGGGAGAAGCAGTGGTCGGTGGACATGTTGCCGCTGATACCTTCATTGTGGAAAGAGATTCGCTTTCGATTAAAGACACCATTGTTGGTGCAAAGGAACAGAAAATTGTCTCGAATGGCGATCAGGGTACGCGTCTTGAAGACATTACCGAGGATCAGCGTGATCAGGTTTCTCTGTCTGAGAGCTCACTTAAGGAACTGACCACGATTGCTGTCCAGATAGAGGAAATTTTTGGAGGTATGCCGCTGGATATCGAGTGGGCCTTCCACAACAACCGGCTTTGGCTACTGCAGGCACGAGCGATTACCAATCTGCCGCCGTCCCCGCTTAAGGATGTGCGCTGGGAACCCCAGGAGCCTGGCTCGCTGCTGATTCGAAACCAGGTAGTAGAATTCATGCCAGGCCCATTATCGCCACTGTTCGAGGAGCTTTACATTCCGGCTGTGGACGAAGGTTTTGCCCTCAGGCGAGACTGGCTCGACGGCACAACCGATGGCCTGGAGCGAGCTGCTAATTACCCTCGTTGCGGGAATGAGACGGTCAATGGGTATGCTTACCGGTATCTAGGACCTGCGAACCCTCCGAAATCGTCGGTGCCTGCACCGGTNGCGCGTGAAAAGCAAATGACGATAGATGCCGTTAGTTCGGTCTGCTATGCGTGGCCGCGCCGCTGGCGTCACGACAAGCTGCCGGCGTATCTGGCAACCATTGAACAATGGCATCAGCTGGATATCGCGAAGGCGAAAGATGAGGAACTGCTGGAAGGGATCTGCAAATTGACCCAGGCGGACGCGCACTACTGGGAGGCCGCCAATGGCGTGCTTGCATTGCCTCGATGGCAGGATCAGGCTCTGCAAAATTTCTTACAGGAGCATGCACCGGACGCTGGTTTCACCAGTGGAATGTTGTTGGACGCTTCCGACTCCAGGACGATGCAGGCGCAGATGGATCTGTGGGAAATAGTGCGCCAGATTCAATCGAATGAGTCCCTGAACGAACTGGTGATCAGGACGCCTGCATCAAGACTACTCACCGAGGTAAAAGCGCATCCGGAAAGTGATGGAGTAGCTGATGCGTTGGTACAATATCTCAGTGAGTACGGGCATCAGATTTACTCGCTGGATTACGTTGAACCGACGCCGTGCCAAGATCCTACGCCCGTGTTGTCCGCCCTAAAGACACAAGTGCAGGACAGAACCTACAATCCGATTGATCAGCAAGCTGAGGTAGAAAACCGACGTCAGCAGGCTCTGCGAGAGATTACTCAATACTTCAAGGGTAGATTACGCTGGCAGTTTCGATGGCGCCTCTTTTGGGCACAGCGTTTCTATGCCAATCGCGATGAAGCCCAGTTCTATGTGGGAGCGGCCTGGCCTGTGCTGCAACGAATGGCACTTGAGCTCGGTACTCGACTGGCATCGGTTGGTACCCTGGACCAGGCAGATGACGTTTACTATCTATTGAGCGTAGAGCTGTCCCAGGCGATCGACGCACGAAAAAAAGGTGAATCGGTGCCGTGCCTGCTGCAAAAGACAATTGAGCGAAAGGAATTGCGTGAGGCGCAAAAGCGATTGACACCTCCCGAAAGAATCGTCCCGCCGAATCCTGGCGATGAAGCAACCACACCGAATGATACGCCTCACAATGTCTATCAGGGAACTGCGGTCAGCCCGGGAAAGATCACTGCAGAAGTTAGCGTCATTCAATCACCGGCAGAATTCGAGCAAATGACGACTAACAGTATTCTGGTTTGCCCGTTCACCACACCTGCGTGGACGCAGCTATTNTCTCACGCAGTGGGCCTGGTAACCGATATTGGTAGCATTACCTCCCATGGATCTATTGTCGCCCGTGAGTATGGCATTCCGGCTGTGTTGGGGTTGGGAGACATCTCGANACGACTGGTCAGTGGGCAGGTAATTTCTGTCGATGGTGATGCAGGGACGGTTACCGTCGAGGAAGGTGATGCACCAGTGTCTAATGTGATGAATCACCTGGCGAAGTCAGCGATANCAGATGGTACGCCGAGGTTCGATGGGCTTGAGACGCCTTTTCCGTTCAGGTTCTCGAAATATCAGAGGACACTTGGTTTGATGGCGCATCCACTCAAGGCTGCCTTCTATAGAACTATCGTCGCGCTGGTCTTCTTCATCGGTGGTCCTCGACCGATGCTTTAGATACATCGAGCGGTCTTTTAGTTAAATGGCATCACCGCCGATCTTTCCCCAATGACCTGCTTCGCCGGGTCTTCGTAGTAGGGCATCGGCTCTGCAATGCTATTGAATGCGCCGGCTGGGTTGGCACCGGAGTTTGCGGGAATGATGGTGTCTTTTCTCGCAAGTCTTGCGGCCAGCGAGATTCTGCCGTCCTCTCTTGTCGCTTTGCTTCTAAGCTCCGGGATGGGAGTGCCAAAGTAGTTGGGGCTCCAGTCTTCCTCCTTGTGCCCGTAGGCCAGGCTGCGATGCAGCACCGCAGAATGGAANACCGCGAACTCCCCCTTTTTAAGGGTGAGCGGGGTNATTCTGTCTACGAGCACCTCGGGCATCTCATCAAAGATACGCGGCATGTCCCTGTCGAAACCCTCAATGGGTTTGTGTGAACCTCTGATGTATTCTAGCCGCCCATCGTCCATGCCGAGATCAGTCAGTGCGACGACGACGGAGAAGTGGTTTGTAGTGTCATAAATATTGATTGGGTCATCGCCGTTCTCGATGATGCGGTCGTGATGCCAGTAGTTTTCTCCCACGCCAGGGTACTTGGGGAAAAACTTGGTCTGCCAGAGCACCAGGTCTGTGTTGAAACAATCGGCCACCACAGACTGGATGTTGGCATCGCGATAAAGATCCTGGATTGGTTTGAAGGCCATGTGCCGATTAATGATAGTTGACCAACGTTGTTGGTCTTCCAGGCCTGCCATGCGAGCGAGTTTGTTTTGCTTGCCCTGGAGCGCTTCCAGCTCCAGGGCGATCTCGCATAGGGTATCGAGGTTCGATTTGTCTGCTAGCTCAAACGGTCCGGCCAGGCCGTCCCGTTCCAGTTGTTCATTTGGCATGNTGGTTATTCCTCCGCTCAAAACTCAAAACTCAAAACTCAAAACTCGTTTACTCATNACTCAATTGCCCCGGCTGATTCATCATNAGCTCGGTAATCTCCCGCTGTTCTCTGGCGTTCAGTTCATTGTACACAGGATTCTCGTGGAGTTTTNCGCAGGTGGGTCTGGTGTCTTTTTTTGGCGTCACATCAGCAGTCTGAAAAGACATCAGCATCGCGCCACGCTTGTGGTCGCTATGATTGAAACCCGCGCGATGCCAGGTTCTGGCATCGTAAAGCACGATGCTCCCGGCGGGTGCTTCGACGACATCTGCATCGGGACCACTATAAGGTCGTGCGGTAGGATCATCTCCCTGGTGACCAGGGTTCCACGCTTCTGGCGGTCCTGAGTCTTCCTGGTGTGAACCCAATTTGTATGCGGTAGCGCCATTAGCCTTACCAAAATCGGAAATGCAGACATTGCGCTGTACGGCTTTAAGTGGACCCTTTCGATCGGCAGGGCCATTACGACCATAGGGAATATCAGCGTGCCAACCCTGTACCCTGCTTTCCCTATCGTAGGGGGCGAGTGAAATGCAATTCGGCGGATGTGCCAAATGCAGATCCCGGGTTCCNAGGTAGTTCCTGATAAGCCACAGAGAGACCGGCTCGCAGATGGTTCTACCTACAGCAGCATCCTGGCACACGGCAGGCATGTCGGTTCTTCGCTCCAGGTGTTCATAGTCGTCCGTTGTCGCCGTGTGTTGGAGACGGTCCACAGTACTCGGTGGGAGGATGCTTGTTAGGCACACCCAGCCCTCATGCTGCAGGTGTTCCAGATACTCAGAGGGTAACTTCTCCGGACCATGGGAGACAGTAAAGCTTGTCTCATTTCCATTGACGACCAGCGTGCAGATATCCTCTGCAATCTCCCCCGCTATCTCCTGACCAGTGATGATGTGTCTGAATCCTTCTGATGATTCATCCCAGATCGCCCTATCATCTGCTTCATCGAACAACGCAAGGGCTCCACTGTCATCCAGCCCCAGCATGTTGCCATCAGAAGCAACAAGAAACACATGGTGGTGAGTCGGCCGCACAAACGTGACCGGTGTTTCCTGAAATTCCTCTAGTTGTCCCACGTGTTGTCCCTGTGTTGTTCCATTACAATATAAAGGACGTCAGGAACCCTGGCGTCCTCACCGCGGTAGTGATGAACCTCTGGTCAGTGCCGTCTACAGATGCATTGAAACAACTAAGCTTAGGGAAAANACCTTTGGCGAGTCATGATCCAGATCAACCAAACCTCCTTTTCATTCTGAGCGACGATCAGGGCGCTTGGGCGATGGGCTGCGCTGGTAACTCCGAAATCCGCTCGCCCAACCTGGACCGGCTGTCGCAGGAGGGCATTCGGTTCGACAACTTCTTTTGTACGTCCCCAGTCTGCTCGCCTGCCCGGGCATCGATTCTTACGGGAAGAATTCCCTCACAGCATGGTGTCCATGACGCACTCATGTGGCAATCCGACACNAGCAAGGGCGGGCTCGACCGCGACGTGCCGGCGGACCGCGTGCAGTTTCTTCTCGGTATGCCGACTTACGCGGAATTACTCCGGGATCGTGGCTATGACACTTGTCTGTCAGGCAAGTGGCACCTGGGTGATGGTATGGAACCACGATGCGGTTTCGATGTGTGGAATCCCATGCCCTACGGTGGTACCAACTACTTTAATGTGCCAGTAATTGCTGACGGTGAGCTCAACAAGCATGACACCTATGCGTCCGACCTCTTTACGNATAACGCGCTGACCTTNCTGGATCAACAGGATAATGAGAAACCCTTTTGTCTTGCGGTTCACTACACGGCGCCCCACAAACCCTGGCAACGGGAACATCATCCTAATGAATTGTGGGATGAGTACTATGAAAGTTGCCTTTTTGAATCCATACCGGATGAACCTTTGCCCACTGGTTTCAACGCCAGCGCCACAAGTGCAGAGAAACGTAAAGAACATCTCGCNGGCTACTTCACGGCCATCGAAGAGATGGACCGGAACATTGGCAGGCTGTTGGACTACCTGGAGGCGCAGGACTTAAGAGAAAACACGCTGNTCGTATTTATGGCCGATAACGGCATGAACATGGGACACCATGGCCTCTTTGGCAAGGGTAACGCCACTTGGCCGCAGAATATGTTCGATACCAGCGTTAAGGTGCCATGCTTGATCAGCCGTCCTGGGTATGTGCCGGAAGGCGAGGTTAATACAAATCTCCTTAGCCAGTACGACTGGTTACCTACCCTGATGGAATACATTGGTTCTCCTGAAANTGTGCCCGATGGATTGCCGGGCAGTTCTTTTTCTCCACTATTATGTGGAGAGCCGATAAGTGAAAGAGAGAGCATCTACGTGTTCGATGAGTACGGGCCGGTACGCATGATCCGCTCGCAAGAGTACAAGCTCGTCTGGCGTTACCCGTCAGGCCCTCATGAACTGTACAACGTTAAGGAAGATCCAGCGGAACACATTAATNTATTTGGCAAGCCGGGGCAGGCTGATCGAATTCGNGCCATGAGACAGGAACTCGATGACTGGTTTGCGAGTTACGTGGACCCTGAGTTGGATGGCGAAAAGCTCCCCATTACCGGTCGCGGTCAGATCGACCACGCGACAAAGGAAGATGCTTTTGCCTACCGGTTCCCTTGGACCGACTGAGAATCTGAAATTCATGTATAACATTCTATTTCTAATGACCGATCAGCAGCGCTGGGACGCGATGGGCTCAAGCGGTGGCTGGGTCAACACACCGAATCTGGATCGGATTGCTGCTGAGGGTACGCGTTTTAGCTGCTGCGTAACCACGTCGCCGATCTGTGTGCCAGCACGTGTGACGCTGGCAACGGGACAATATCCACATAACAATGGCGTGTGGAACCATATGCCCTACACGGTACCGGCGGAATCTAATAGCTGGATACGCGAGATCAGGAATCTTGGCTATCGNACCAGCCTGTTCGGTAAGACACACTTACACCCACACGGCGGTACTGACCTTCGCGAGAAGGAGGACTTGCTGCATGCCTACGGTCTGGACGATGTGGACGAAATCGGTGGTCCCCGCGCCAGCACAACCGGAATGAGCCATATGGTTGCGATCTGGCAGGAAAAAGGTCTNCTGCAATCCTATCAGGACGATTTTAAGGANCGGGCTGCTACCAAACCTTATCTAGTTCGCCCCTCTGTTCTCCCGTTTGAACTCTACTACGATACCTATGTAGGCCAGCAGGCAAAAAATTATCTCTCATCCTATGACCGGGATGAGTCCTGGTTCTGCTGGGTGAGTTGGGGCGGCCCGCATCAACCCTGGGATACGCCTGAACCCTATGCCAGTATGTATGANCCCGCTTCAATGCCACCACCCGNCAGCCATGAGCCCGGAGCGTCCAGACCACAGGGTCAGGTCGATCGGATGATGGCAAACAATAGTCCGGCCTTCGAAGAAGGGGAAGTGGGTGCGCTACGGGCGGACTANGCCGGCAGCGTATCTCTGATCGATGANCAGATTGGNGAGATCCTAGATGTTATTGAGGCACGGGGAGAGTTGGACTCAACCATCATTGCNTTTACATCGGATCACGGAGAGATGAATGGCGATCATGGGCTTATTGCCAAGAGTAATTTTTATGACGGTGCGGTCAGAGTGCCGATGATCGTCAGGACTCCGAGCGCAGACAATTCGGACATCGTGAACAACTCTCCTGTCGAACTCGTCGACCTTGGACCGACGCTGGTAGAGCTGGCAGGTGGGGAGCTTGAATACCAACAGTTCGGTAAATCCCTTATGGGTGCGCTGGATGGCAGTCAGCATCGAGAGGACGCTCTTTCAGAAATTGGGGGCGAGTTCATGCTGATGACTGACGAATGGAAGATCGGACTTAACAGGCAAGGCGAGACCTATATGCTGTTTAACCGCAAAGACGATCCTAATGAGGAAAGCAATCTAGCAGGCCTCATAGAATACCGCAGCGACGCGGATGCATTACGACTAAGGATTCTGGAACGAGTCGTGCAGAGTCAGCTGCGCGAGCCCTGATACTAAAGAATCAAACAAGTATTCAATAACAAAAAGGACAATTCATGAAAATCTCCACCATTGAGAGCCTTCACTGCAATGCAGGCTGGTGCGACTTCTCATTTCTGAAGATCACCACAGACGATGGCCTGGTTGGTTACAGCGAGTACAACCAGTCTTACGGTAGTNGGGGAGTATCCACTGTCATCGATCAATTGTCGCCCATCATTGTTGGTGCCGATCCCCTCAACAACGATGTTATTTTCGCGAGACTNTACGCCACAACCCGTCAGGCACCAGGTGGCATCAACGCCCAGGCTATTGCAGCGATTGAGAATGCGTTGCTGGACCTCAAAGGCAAGGCGCTCGGTGTACCCGTGTACCAGCTATTGGGCGGCGCCCAGCGTGACCGGTTGCGGCTCTATTGGAGTCATTGTGGGACTTATCGTATATCCGAGGACATGGCTACCCAGGTAGGTAAACCGGTACTCAAAACTCTTGATGATATCCGTTCATTGGGCGAGGAGGTACAGGCTGCTGGCTTCACGGGGCTCAAGTGCAACATGTTCGTGTTTGGCGAGGATGGGGGTTATACCCANGGGTGGCGCAGATCGTTTCCGGAACGNAACGCCGAGAGATCACTGATCCGCTCGGTTTGTGATGAGATCGAAGCCTTCAACGACGGAACCGGTGGTGAGGTGGATATTCTGCTNGACACCAACTTCAACTTTAATACCGAGGGCTACATCAAGATGATTCGGGCGCTCACTCCGCTGGAGCTCTTCTGGTGCGAACTGGATATCTACAATCCCGAGGCACTCGCCTACATTCGGCAGCGNACTAATACGCCGATTGCTTCCTGTGAGTCCCTATACGGGATTCGCGAATTCCGGCAATATTTTAAGGCCCAGGCCATGGACGTTGCGATTATCGATGTACCCTGGAACGGCGCCTGGCAGNCCTACAAAATCGCCGCCATTGCAGATGCCCATGANGTGAATATCGCGCCGCATAATTTCTACGGTCATCTGTCGACCATGATGAGTGCGCACCTGTGTGCAGCCGTGTCTAATTTCCGGATTATGGAGATCGATGTCGATCATGTGCCGTGGATAGACGACTTGGTGACCCATGTACCGCAAATCGTCGATGGCCACCTTATTGTCTCGAATCGACCGGGTTGGGGATGTGATATTGACGAAGAAGCTGTCAAGGCTTATCCGCCGAAAGGAATAAGCTCGAGGCAAATAAAACGGTAAAATAGCGTGCTAGCTAAAGCAGATACCCGTGCTTCTCCAGCTCCAGGTGAAGGTTGTCGACGATCCATTGGTTATCTTCACGGGCGGCGTCCAAAATCCTCTGAGTCATCTCATGGGAAAACTCCACAGATGCCGGCTTGTCGCCAGCAACATTGGACTGAATCACACCATTTTGGTCAGCGAAGCCGATAGACTTTTTCTTTCTCTCTACGCTGGAAAAACGCCATAGGAGGCGACCGATAAAGGACGAATTCTTAGCCTCTATCTGATTGACCTGGGAGGCGAACAGCCGGGTATGGTGGCGCTGTCCTTCAGCNAGCTCGATAACTTCCTGTCCNTCGATACCCAGAAAATCAGAGACCCCACGCAGGTAGGCCTCGGGGCTGGTATCGAATTCTTCATANAGGAAAACGCCGACATTCTCTTTNCCTAAAGCATTAACGGCCACTTCCACGTAGTCTCNATATTGAAATATTTCTCTAAGTCCTCCAAGCCGTTCTTCCTGGGCCGCTAACCATTCTTCAAAGGTGACAAACTCATCGACCAGCTGCTTTTGATTACCTCGCAGGTGTTGCAGATATAACGATGGTATTCTTGTGATGGGGTTGCGCAGGCTCATTAGTATCCTGCACTCACCGCATACCGCTTTGAGACGATTAATCGATTCCTCGAAAGAGGCGATGCCCTGCTGGCCCAGTCCCTCCCAGGAACCGAGAATTACCTTGCCTGGTTCGACCCTCGGAAGTAGAGTTTCCGTGAAGAACTTCTTTTCGGCATCGACGGCGTACGGCTGATCTGTTTTCCACAGCAGCGGTGTCAGGAAGTCGAAAGTATCCGCAGTGACACATTGACGTTCGTGCTCGCTTTTTTGAGTCTTTCCCAGATAGTAGAGCTGTGAATGGTTCTGAAAAACGGCGCGCTGTAGTGTCGTGGTCCCTGTCTTGGAAAAACCGATGTGTATAACAATGCCTGTCATAACCCGTGGTGTTCGATTCAGGATGATNATCGAGTAGACGAAAAAGTTGATCGTTACCTCATGCNCGGTAAAAAAAATAAACNAGTCATTCATGGTATTGTCTGGTTCGTTATTCATTAAAGCCAAGTCTATGGAACTGCAATCTGAGATCGTCAATGAGTTAGCNGAAGTGCTGAAGGAACGTGGGGAAACCATTGCCGTGGCGGAGTCGACGACGGGTGGACTGATCTCGGCGCGATTGCTGGCAGTGCCTGGTGCTTCGGCCTATTTCCTCGGAGGAACTGTAATCTATACACGGTCATCTCGAAAAGTATTTCTNGGTGCGACTGCGCAAGACCTGTCAGGCGTTAAGCCAATGACCGAAGAAATGGCAATGTTCTTTGCCCAAAAAGTAAGGCAGATGCTCTCGGCAACTTGGGGGGTTGCTGAACTTGGTATTGCTGGTCCATCAGGCTCTGCTTATGGNGTTGATGCGGGTAGTAGCGTAATAGCGGTGTCTGGCCCTGTAGAANCCGGGCTTGTCGTTAAGACAGGTCAAAGTGACCGAGCGGAAAACATGGAAGCATTCGCTGATAGCGCGTGTCAGCTTATAAGAGATGCGTTGTCGGGTTAACGAGGTAATGCGTATCGAATAAGCTAATCCAGTTCCCTATCGTCGTAATCTTCAAGCGCNATTTTCTCTGTGATGAGGAAGACGCTCAACGTGTTGGGGTGATTTGGAAAGTCCTTGTCAAAGTATTGAAGCGTCTCTTAAATATGNCTTTTAAGCATCGAATCTTTAGCGCGCTCCATTAGTATTAGAGTGCTAAGGTCANGCAGGATANTGTTCGATCATAGCGAGTGATTAACNCGTTGACCGTCGTATTCATGACATAATCCGTGCTCTAAACCACGAGTAGTCTGTCTTTCCATGGATAAACTGGAGCAACGCATTGCAGAGAAAGAATCCTGGACATTCCGGGAATGTNTAGGGTTGGCGGCGGAACTCAATATAAAAACCCGCATGGTGATCCTCATGGTGCACCAGTTAGGCAAAACATACATTGATAGTGAGAGAGACACACCGCCCAATAAATAAATGTGATGCTTAGTCGTAATTCGCCGCAGGTTCCACCGGCTCAATACCTGTTTCGGTCCTAGCTTCGCTAAGTTCCGCAGATACCATACGTGACATAAAGGCTGTAGCAGCACCCAGCATCACCATATCAAATCCCTGCTTCAGGAAGCGTTTCGTGAGTTCTACGCTTCCCGTATGGATGCCAACGTTAATGCCATGTTTTCGTGCGGTTTCGTAGATATGATTTACGGTCTCTACGTGCTTTGGGTGGTCAAAATCACCCATCGGATTGAGACCAATCGCGTAAGCTAGATCTGAAGGCCCGATATAAATAGCATCCAGTCCCGGCGTCGAACAGATGCCATCCAGATTATCGAGTCCTTCAGGGGTTTCGATCATGGCGATGCAGAGAATCTCATCGTTGGCATACTTCGGATAGCCTGAACCACCATAGCTAGCAGCCCTAANAGGGCCGAAAGAGCGTATACCGTTCGGAGGATAGCGACACGCAGAGACAGCTTTCTCCGCTTCCTCTCTGTTGTTCACCAAAGGAACGATGACGCCATAGGCGCCAGCATCAAGCGCTTTCATAATTATGTAAGGTTCGTTCCACGGCACCCGGACAATGGGTACGGTATTCGTGGTAGAAATCGCCGGCAGCATGTTACGAACGTCATTATAATCAAGCGCGCCGTGTTGCATGTCCATGCATAGCCAGTCGAAGCCGAGCCCTGCCATGGTTTCCGCTACGTGAACTGAATCGACATTGATCCAGCCCCCCAGGGTTTGTTTGCCTTGTTTCCAGGCGTGCTTTACGTGATTAGGTCGCATAGTTACTCCTTGCAGGTAGATTTCAGACAGGTGTATTACACCGACTTGGTGCAACCACTTAAGACGTTTCGGATGGCTCTGGCCTCAGATTAGGAAGCGCTGATAAAGGCATGATTCAGACGGGAGAAAACCTTGCCCGAAAACTCAAACCACTAGTTAGCTCTAACCCCTGATATTTATCAATCTGACTGTATTTCAGTTGCCCAGGATTGTAAATCTTCCATGAGCTGATCTACCAGCTCGGGATTGCTCTTGGCCAGGTTTACGCGCTCTCCCGGGTCCGATGTCAGGTCCGCCAGGTGAACCTCTTCGGGCAGATCAGGGTCGCGAGGAGCAAGTCCCGATTTGTTGTCGTTCCTACCATTCACCGAAAGTTTCCACTTTCCCTGTCGGACCGCTAGTTGCGAAGCGGCATATTCCCAGAACAGCTGATGATGCGGACTTTCATCACCTTCGGTCACGGTCTTCGTTACACTCTTACCGTCCAGATTTTCGGGTGGGTCGATTCCAGCAAAGTCAAAAAAGGTTGGGAGAACATCGAACATTGCGCCGACATCGTCACTGATCTGTCCTTCGGGTATTCGGCCGGGAAAGCTCATGATAGTTGGCTCCCTGATCCCGGCCTCAAACACACTGCCCTTGTGTCCGCGAAAAATACCAGCCGTACCGCCATAATAATGATCCTCGTTTCCATCAAGCCAGTTCCTGGTTTCACGAGATGGGCCATTGTCGCTGGAAAAGAAAATCATCGTATTTTCATACTCACCAGCCGCTTTCAAGGCCTTCACTATAGCCCCTACACCATCGTCCATCGCACTGATCATTGCGGCCATAATTCTGCGGTCCGGCGGCAGGTTCGGGTAGCGGTCGACGTAGGACTTCGGTGCATGCATCGGATAGTGTGGTGCGCTATAGGGTACGTAAAGGAAGAACGGTTGATCGCTTCCCCTATCGATAAAGTCTACGGCTTTCTCAGTCACGAGTTCTGTGAAATAGCGGCCGTTGTACCAGACTTCTTTCTCGTTGTGCCATAGATCGTGAGTAGGGTTGATGCCGCGCCAACCCCCGTGATAGTAGATGTGCGAATAGTAATCCACGCAGCCCGCAAGAAAGCCGAAGAACTCATCAAAGCCGTGGGCATTCGGACGACACTCGTCAGCGACACCCAGGTGCCATTTTCCAAACATCGCCGTTCGATAACCATGGGGCTTAAGTAAGCTAGCTATCGTCTTCTCAGTTTGCGGAAGGCCGGGAGTACTTTGCTTACTGCCTCCCGGTTTAGCTCGTTGCCCAGCCAGAACACGAGATACGCCGGTTTTGTGTGGGTATCGGCCGGTCAAGAGGGAAGCCCTGGAAGGTGAGCACACCGGTGAGTTAGAGTACCAGTCGGTAAAGCGAACCCCGGAATCAGCTAACGCGTCCAGGTGCGGCGTTGAAATTGAGTCGGATCCAAAGCAGCTGAGGTCGCCGTATCCCAGATCATCCGTATAGATAACCACTAGATTGGGTTGGTCTTTCAACTCTCTTCCTTCTTCACATGTCATCCTTGTGGACGTTTAAAGCTAAGGGGCTTCATACCGCTTTGCTTTCGGCTATCAGGACCGACTAGGAGCTAGTTAGCTGTTCCCCTCATTATCTCTATACAGTGGGTACGGCTTTGCGTCTTCTTTCCAGTTCCTTCAGAATTCTTTCTAGGCGATTCTTGTCAATATTATAGAATGCCATGAGCCCGATCCCCAGCAGATAGAACAACAGATACACTGGGCCAATTATAGCCAGCAACCCGGTGACAGTTTCCGGTGGTAAACTACCGACTTCTGCATCCTGTGGAAATCCGATCAACTCCAAACCAAATCCTGCGATGAAACCACCGAGTCCACTCGTCGTTTTAATCGCAAAACTACGGATCGAAAAAATGATCCCTTCTGCGCGTGAACCGGTGCGATACTCATGTTCGTCAGCAATATCTACCAGCTGCGAATCAATTACAATACCCGACACGGGGTAAATCATAAAACCCAACAGCACAGGCAGAAATAACGCCACTAGTAGAAAAGTGGATTCATTCCCTGGGAACCAGTCTAATATCTTTAATATATGTGGTAGGGAAATCAGGATGCACATAGTAGCTGTTGTCAGCATAAATATTTGTTTCTTTTCCATTCTCTTAGATAGAAATATCAACAGAGG
>PASO01000067.1 GCA_002712135.1 Gammaproteobacteria bacterium | reverse complement strand
TCATTGGACTAGATGGCATTCTTTACATAGAGTCACATGATGGGCTTTATGCCATTAAAACCGACTCCAAAGGACTCGCCAAAAGCCCATGGCCAATGTTCGGCCAAAACCCCCAACACACCGGCCGCGCGCCTGCCAAGTAATCTTTCAAAACCCGCGTGGACTCCGGTAAACCTCTCGATCAAGCCCTGATCTTCCGCACGTGGTTGCCTCTGGCCGCCAGCTGGCTCCTCATGGGTTTGGAGATTCCAATGGTTTGCGCAACGTTAACGAAGTTGGCGGAACCCGACATTCACACCGGCGCTTATGGCATGATTTTTGGAATGGCTCTCGTCGTTGAGTCACCGGTCATCATGCTGCTCACAGCTTCCACCGCACTAAGTCGTGACTGGAATTCCTACCAAAAACTTTGGCGACTGATGACGTGGCTGAGCCTGGCTCTTACTCTCATCCATACCGCCATTGCCTTTACCCCGCTTTATGACTGGTTAGTTGCACAGATAATCAAAGCCCCGGAAGACATCATCGAACCCGGCCGAATAGGGATGCAAATCATGACGCCCTGGACATGGGCCATTGCTCATCGACGCTTCCATCAAGGCGTGTTGATCCGCTTCGGCCACGCCGAAACCGTCGGTTGGGGAACAGGGGTGCGTCTGGTTACGGATGCGATCTTATTGGGGATAGGGGTCTGGCTTCAGAAGTACGCCGGCATTGTTGTAGCCGCAACAGCCGTAGCCACCGGCGTAATCGCCGAGGCAATCTATATCCGGTTGAAGGTACAGAAAATCCTACATGGAAAATTAAAGGAAGCCGAAGGCCCAGCCATCACGATGCGCGAGGTAATTATATTTTATTTACCAATCGCCTTCGCACCTACCATTGGCCTCTTGGGCCAACCCATTCTCACCAGCGGCTTGAGTCAGCTCAAATTACCCACTCTTACCTTGGCCGTGTGGCCTGCCATTAATAGTCTCATCTTTATTCTGCGTTCTGCGGGCATTGCCTTTACGGAAGTGGTGGTGGCTTTAATGGATAAACCAGACGGGCCACGCCAATTGAGACGCTTTGTTATCTGGTTAAGTATCGGACTTTCGGTTCCCATTCCTTTGCTTTGCGCCACGCCCTTGATTGATGTGTGGTTGATCGACGTTATTGGTCTACGGCCTGAATTAGCGGAAATGGGTAAGGCCTGTCTGTTATTCGCCATCTTGATGCCGGCGGTAACAACTTGGGGCTGCTACTTCGAGGGTAAATTGATTCATGCCAAACATAATCGGCCGGTGACCGAAGCCGTCGTCTTCTACACAGTTTCACTTTTCACGTTTTTATCCATCATCATTTCTTACCGAGAAACCATGCCGGGACTCAACGCAGCAGTTTGCGCCATGACAATAGGGGGGTTCCTGCAGACGTCCTGGCTGTGGTGGCGCAGTAGAAGGTTGTAAGATGCCTTATTCCATTGCCCGCAAATATTCGCGGTCAAAGGCAGCCGGCATACTTTCCAACGCACTGTAAGGACCGGGCGTATGGGCACGGGAGGCAAGGCCTAGTTGGGTTAGCTCGCTCACGTTCCAATCTTGCCGGTTGATCTTATCCCACAACTCCACAGCCGGCTGGGCATTAAATCCATCAGTTGCAATTGCCTCAGGGTGATACAACCAGTGGCAGGTGATGCGGGTGTGATTCACTGCTACACGCTCAAGATGATGCATCAGCACAAACTCCGGCTGAAAGCTAACGAGTAATGACGGAAAGAGATGGTAGTAATAGGCATTTTGCAGGTCGGCGCCGGTTACTCCCGGCAAGGGCGGTGCGGTGCGTTCGCCGCCGGTGCTGAGACCACCGCCTTGCCGGTTTATTTGCATTGGCCCACCGAGGAATGGGCCTTCAGTAAGATCGTTCCCCGTAGCGCGATAGTGGCTGAGCTTTTCGAGCTCGGGATGAATGATCGGGCAGTGGTAGCACTCGGAGTAGTTTTGCACGATGAGCTTCCAATTCGCCACCACCTCGTACACCTCCGTATGGGCAATGCCTAGCTCGCCCCAGTGCCAAGCGGCAAATTTCGTGAGAATCGGCCCATAAGCCTGCTCAAAGGGCTTGGGCGATTCAGCAAAATTGACGAACACATTCCCCTCCCAAACTGCCTGAGCCGGGGCGTGCAGCGGATAGTCCGCCTTGTCGAAACCCGACGTCTCCTCCATGTGCGGGGCGCCGATGAGCCGACCATCGAGACCGTAGCTCCAAGCGTGGTACGGGCAGGTGAACACGCGCGCACTCTGGCCGCCAGTTTCACTGCAAAGCTGCGTCCCCCGATGGCGGCAATGGTTGTNGTGGACGCGGACAGTTTCGCCATCGCGCACAACAAGCAGATCTTCGCCNGCAAGATTGACAGTGATGNAGTCACCGGAGTTTTCCAAAGCGGACTCACGGACGAGGTGGAGCCAGCGGTGATGAAAAATATTTTCCGTCTCGGCGGCGAAGATGTCGTCGTCGATGAAGTAACGCCGCTCGAGCGTCATACCCGGCGATGGCTGGGGGCTGGCCATGGCCCACGTTGCCCGCATGCAACGGAGGCGTCAATGGTTTGCGGCAACACAGCGCAGAGTGTAAATTAAGCCGAAGTGGAAGACGGCAAGATTGAGTTCAGCGAAAATAAGTGGCTGCTGTTTAGAGATTACAGGCCATACTTTTTTGTTCTGTTAATCACAACGGTGACGGACGCAATCTCGACGACATACTTCATGTCTCTGCTTGGGCCGGAACAGGAGAGCAACTTCGTGGTGCGCGACCTCGCCTTTTATTATGGAATCTATATTGGGCCATTCCTTGGAAAGGTATATCAAGTGTTTGCTGTTTGGGGCCTGTCAGTTATTGCCCCGCGCCTGACAAAATGGATTTGCCTAGTAGTTATTTCCCTCAACCTAATGGCCACGATTATAAACATTGCCGTTTATCTGGAAGCATTTCGTGAAGCGATAAATAATTAAAAATAGAGGTTTACAGCTTAAATTGACATGAGACAATTTCGTTAGGAACTTAACCTAGAGCCGCGTCTTTTTTATGACTTTTGCGTGAAAAATCGGAGGCGCTCGGTCTTATAAGTTCAGAAAACGTTTTTATGACATAAAACCTCCAAAAAAAAATGGCATAATGTTTGCTTAGTGGGCATCGGGGAATTACGCAAACTGTGTCCATAAAGACGCATAAATCAAAAACCAACCAAAAAAAGGATAACAATGAGTAAAAAAGCATTTACGCTGATTGAATTGCTGGTCGTCATAGCGATCATCGGCATCCTCGCGAGCTTACTGCTCCCGGCACTGGCCAAGGCAAAGACTAAAGCCAACCGNATGAAGTGCTCAAACAACCTCAAGACAATCAANAGTTCATACGTNGCATTTAGCGACCAAATTGATGGGAGCACNCCACATCTGTACGGTGGTTTTGCCGGNGGCGATGGTTCNAGGCTCTGCAGAGCTATGGGTATGATGAATTATCATGATCCTGTCTGCCGNCGCTGGATTCAGCCGTATGAAGTTCGTAAGACCCTAGCGCTTCACGCTACTCTGGGTTCACCGCTCGATCAACGCGTAGTNGCCCGTCAACGTCGGCACGGCCAAAAANCCTTCGACNAATACAAACAGGGTTACGTGAATGATTCGCCCGTCCTGAAGAGCTATTCCGTNGCAAACATGGGTGATCTAAAAGTGGCTGAAACTGTCACCTTCCTCACCCGCAATGTTGTGGCCGCAAGTGGAAAAGAGCGTCAAGATTACCTCCGTAATCATGGTGGCCGCAACGACCCCAACCATTGGCGTTACCCCGCAGGCGATTGGCCTCAATTCTGGTGGGGCCACTACAAGAGCCANGGCATCAGCAATATCCGCACCACNGGNGGCAACTTTGACTCGAGCTTTTACGGCCCGGGCAACCAAAACTTCAGCATGACTGGNCTGGAAGCAGATCAGGCAAACTGGGTGACCGCCAGTGGCGCAACCGCGCAAGGTTCGGCTGCCGACTTCAATACGCAGCTTAAAAGCGCCAAGGACACCTTCATCGAGGGTGACGCCACCGCACCTGGCCTAAACCTCATCATCATCCGACCGGCACAGTGGTAATTTGAAAATGAAGATCCAATTGAAAACAATATTCGCCACCACTTGCGCAACCCTNCTNCTAATNGGGTGTAGCGGAGTAGAGGATGATTCCAAGGCCGACGANAAAGCCAAGGGCGAAGACAATGTGCCGGAGGAGTTGACTCCCGAGCAAAAGAAGGAAGCGGNGAAGTCAGGCTTTGACAACAAGAGCTTCGANAATCCTACTCCAACCGGCGGAGAATAGCCCAATATCTCCTTTAAAATCACCGACGCCGCCTTAGGGCGGCGTCTTTTTTTATGATGAGATTGGTGGCTCACCTNATATATGGCCNGCTTTCGCTTGCGTATAAAAACAAAAANCCGAAAGCTCTCTCGTGCTCAAACACCGGAAAATATTTGTTCTATTANTGTTCATTGCGTCCGCCTTATTTGTGCCTAATGCAAATGCAGCAGAGCTTCATCAACGCGTTAAGCACGGCTTTGCGGACAGCAATGGCGTGAAGATTCACTATGCCACGCTCGGTAAAGGGCCACTGGTTGTTATGATCCATGGCTTTCCAGACTATTGGTATACGTGGCGGCACCAAATGCAGGCCTTGGCCGATGACCATCAGGTCGTTGCCATTGACATGCGCGGTTACAACAAGAGCGACAAACCCAAAGGCCAGAAAAACTACGACATGAAATTCCTGATAGGAGATGTTCTGGCCGTGGTTAAACATTTTAAACAAGAGAAAGCCACTATCGTGGGCCATGACTGGGGAGGCGCTGTTGCTTGGGGGGTTGCCATGACCGCACCGCAGGTTTGTNATAAACTCATTATCTTGAACCTACCCCACATGCGGGGCCTTTCCCGCGAGCTGGCCAATAACCCTGCCCAACAGAAAAACAGTGCGTACGCGCGGACCTTCCAAATGCCGAGCGCTCACTTGGCGCTGAACGCAAAAGGATTATCCCGCTGGGTAAAAGATCCCAAAGCACGCGCCCGATATGTTGAGGCATTCAAACGGTCGGACTTTGAGGCCATGCTTCATTACTACAAACAGAATTACCCGCGCCCGCCCTACAAGGAAAACACTTCACCCGTAACCAAAGTCAAAATGCCCGTCCTGATGTTTCACGGCTTGGATGACAAAGCCCTGTTACCGGGCGCACTGAATGATACATGGGATTGGCTGGAAAAAGATCTGACCCTGGTCACCATTCCGGGCGCCGACCACTTTGTGCAACAGGATGCCGCAGAGAAAGTGTCGCGCACCATGAAGATGTGGCTCAAGCTGCAGGAAGCACACCTGAACAAAGATTAATGAAAGCCCGCTTNCTCATCCCATTACTCACGATCCTTTGCTTCTGCCCTGCTTGGGCAGCCGACCGCATTGGTAATCCGCCGTGGCATCTGGTNGATTACTGGTGGGACTTTGGCAAGGACACAGAATTCAAAAGCTACGAGGTAGATTTCACGCTCAGCAATGATGTCGACCCCAAGGTGCGCCTCTACATTGCTCCTATTGGTTTGGGGCATCTAAACAAGGTGCCATTTTATGGCGGCATCCAAACCCAGTCCGACGGGTATCTCGTCCACCCGCATCCCCGCCGGCGGGAATACATTGGCAAAGGCGCCATCTTTTCGCGNTGGAACGAACGCGACNTCAAGGCCACGCGCAAAAGTGAGGGCGGCCTTTTTGAGAGTGGTGGCTATGAGGGAGACTTTATTAGTGTACGAAACAAATGCCGCTGGACCAAAGGCCGCTACACCTACCGCATCAAGCGCGGCAAAACTGAAACAATCAAAGGCAAGGAGCACACATGGGTGGAGGCCTCAGTGTTCTCCCATGCAGATAAAAAGACCGTATCCATCGGCGCCCTACGCTTTCCCGGNGCCAAGCTGATGCTCGGCCGGCAACTGGCTGGGTTCATAGAAATCTATGGCCCACGCATCCCGCTGAAACAGATCCCGCAGATCACTGTCACCTTCGAGGCGTGGCGCATCAACGGCAAGGCCGCCCTGCCCCAAAGCGCCATGNCCGTCTATCCGCGCAACGTCCCCCAATACGCGGGTAGTGAAGTAGAGGGCAAACAGGTCATTAGCACTATTGGCAAGATTGTTGACCGCACTAGGATATCTGAGATCCGCAGGCAAAAAACTACTTGGGTAAGGCAGCTGTACTAAAATAAAAAAAGGACGGTTGAACCGTCCTTTCTCTTTGCGCNTTACGACCGCGCCTCTTTATTNCCAATTTAAGTTTAATATTTTTTTGAGGCCGTAGTAATTGCTGCGATATTTTAAGAATCACTCAGGTAACATACCCCATTTTTTTCAGTATATTTTTTTCTTATTTAGCGGGATTGTTTACCTTGCTCTTCACCTATCCCTTTAGCATCACTCATGCCAAGGTTGGCATTTTAAAAATACCNAATTTTTCAGGANCAAAGAAAAAGCCAGCTGTCCTCAGGTTGATGACCTGCGTGAAATCATTTAACGATGCGTAAATATCACACGCTTTCCCTCGTTGAATTGGNGGGCATCAGAGTTCTTTGTACTTTTTGTTGCTGCCTTTAGCTTTATCCACCGGATATTTATCAGCATTTTTTTTTCAGTTTGCGTAGCATCTCTTTACCTAGATCCATCTGCAGNAGGTCGGCTAACTCAAATAGGTAGATGGCTACATCCGCCATTTCGTCNGCCACGGCTTCACGGTTGGCCCGTAGGTGTGCCTCACATTCAGCACGGTTTTTCCACTGGAACTGTTCCAGCAGTTCGGCGGCCTCAATACTGATGGAGACGGCCATGTCCTTGGGGTTATGAAATTGTTTCCAGTCTCGCGCATCCCGAAAGGCGTTGATGCGCGTGGTGATTTCACTGATGGAATCCATGCCGCTGCGTAACCGCCCCGGACCNGCTTGGCAACGGTGACTTTTTCACTGGCAATCCTCTGCGCGCGATCTAGCCTTGGGCATGTTCCCGCGATTCTGCGCCCTACTGATTTCCTGCGCCGCGGCCTTCGGCCAGACGCATGTTTCCAAAAGTCCTGCGAACCGGCTGGTGCATNTGGATGATCCAAGCCCGTTTTATCCGCACCGCGATTTCCCGAAATTGATCACGCCCCAATGGGTGGGGGAAGATGGCGTGGAAGCAGTCGTGACGTTGGGCATTGATGACATGAACTCGGCGGCACGGTATGAGAATTTTTTGCGGCCGATTCTGGAGCGCCTAAAGAAGATCGATGGACGGGCGCCGGTGAGCATCTTGACCTGCCGCATTGCGCCGGATGATCCGCAGGTGCAGGCGTGGCTAAAGGAGGGTTTAACCATCGAGGTACACACTCTCAATCACCCGTGCCCGTTGCTACATCAAGGCCGGTTTGATTTAGCGGCGAATGTGGTGCATGGCGGGATGGATTTGCTGAGCCANATCAAGGGCAACGTGCCGGTGGCCTATCGCATGCCGTGCTGCGATTCTATGAANAGCNTGAGCCCGCGGTTCTTCGCGGAGATTTTCAACAAGGTGAGCGATGGCGGGCGGTTTATGAAGATCGATACGTCGGTGTTCAACATTACCACGGCAAAGGANAAGTCGCTGCCGCGCGAGTGGGTGGTGGACAAGGATGGCAACCCGCGTTTCAACAAGTATCTCCCNCGCAAACCCAAGCCGGGCCTGCGCACNATGGAGTCCTACATGGGCACTATCGAAGATTACCCGTACCCGTTTGTGATCAACCGCCTGTGCTGGGAGTTCCCCTGCACGGTGCCGAGCGATTGGGAGGCNCANAANNTGNTCGGNAATCAAAANCCNCANATGCTCGAGGACTGGAAGCGCGCGNTNGANGTGACGGTNAAGAANAAGGGCACGATGAATCTGGTGTTTCACCCACACGGCTGGGCCAGCACGCAGCAGCTGGTGGANCTGGTGGATTACGCGGATAAGACGTACGGCAAGAAGGTGAAATTTCTGAACTTCCGCGAGTGCGCCGACCGGCTGGAGAAGCATCTGTTGCAGGGCGGCTCGTTGCGCGATGCGAAGGGCGGCGATGCGGGCGTGCGCGTGCTGGNCCTGAACGCCGACGGTTTCATGGACGTGGTGATCCCCGCGAAAAAGTTGACGCGCGTTTGGGACGCGAAGGCCGGCAAGTGGACCGAAAGCCCCCTGCCCTTCGATCCGCGCGGATTGTCCGCCGGCGTGCTCGATAAAAGCAATGCAGCTAGTTTTCATGATCCGACCGGCACGGTGTGGACCTATCGCGACAAGATTTGGCTGAAGACGGCGGTCACGCCGGCAAGCGATCGCACGGGGCAGTTACGCGACGTGGACAACGACGGCATCGCCGAGTGGCTCGGCAAGCGCATCCACAAGTGGGATCCCGCCAACCGGCGCTGGATCACCACGCCGAATGTTGTGCCCGGCGCGGTGCATCTGAATGATCCGGCCATCCGGTTTGTAGACCTCAATGAGGATGGCTTCGATGACATTTTGTTTTCCGACAAGACGCGCTGGGGCATTTATCTTTGGGAACAGCGCGAGAACGCCGGGCTCGGNTGGCGCCCGGGCTGGAGCTACGTGGTGGCCGAGGGACTGCGCGAGGATCCGGGCGCGTTGCCGATGATCTCCCGNGGCGGNGAGCATCCCAACAACGGCGCGTGGATNCACAGNAACCACATCTGGTGGCAGAACGAGTACACGGCCAATCTGCCGGACGTGGTGGATCGGCGGTCGTTCAAGCAGCTGCTGGACTTCGGCGGGCCAAAGCCGAAGTCTGCGGCCGACAGTCAGAAAGCCTTTCGCGTGCGCGAAGGGTTTGAGGTGCGGTTGGTGGCGAGTGAGCCGCAGGTGAAGGATCCGGTGGCGTTCGCGTGGGGCACGGACGGCAAGTTGTGGGTGGCGGAGATGGGCGATTATCCCTCGGGCATCAACGGCAAACCCGGCGGCGTGGTGCGTTGGCTGGTGGATGCCGACGGCAANGGNCATTACGAGAAATCGNCNGTGTTTCTCGAGGGGCTGAACTTCCCCAACGGCGTGCTCGCGTGGGGCAAGGGCGTCCTCATCAGCGCTACGCCGGACATCATCTACGCCGAGGACACCACCGGCGACGGCCGTGCCGATGTGCGCAAGGTGCTCTTCACCGGTTTCAATCAGGGCAACCAGCAGCATCGCATGAACGGCTTTGCGCTCGGGCTGGACAACTGGATCCACGCCGCCAACGGNGACAGNGGCGGCANNATCACCAGNAAGGCGACNGGNAAAAAGACGAACATCAACGGGCTCGATTTTCGCTTNAAGATGACCGGCGANTTNGANGCCGTCGCAGGCCANACNCAGTTCGGCCGCTGGCGTGATGACTGGGGCAACTGGTTCGGCAACAACAACCCNAACTGGGTGTGGCATTATCACGTGCCCATCCGTTACTTCACGCGCAATCCGAACCTCCCCACGCCGGGCATGCGCCGCAATGTGTTTTCCAGCAACCGCCTTTTCCCCATCAGTCCGCGCATGGAACGCCCGAACATGCCCGGTGCNTACGGCCACGTCACCAGCGCCTGCAGCGCGCACCCATATCGCGGTGAGCTGTTCGGCAAGGNCTTCGCCCGCAGCGTGTTCATCAGTGAACCNGTGCACAACCTCGTGCATCAAGAAGTGCTCGTGCCCGACGGCATCAGCTTCCGCGGCCAACGCGCCGANGGCGAGGCCGACCGCGAGTTTCTNGCCAGCACNGACAANTGGTTNCGCCCCACACAACTGCANACCGGCCCNGACGGCGCGCTGTACATCGCCGACATGTACCGGCTGGTCATCGAGCATCCCCAATGGATCCCTGCCGCCATGCAAAGCCGCGTGAACCTGCGCGCCGGCGACGACCGCGGCCGCATTTGGAAGGTCGTGCCCAAGGGCGCCAAGTTGCGGCCCTTNCCGCAGCTCGAGAAANTGACCGGCGCNGAGCTAGCCTTAGCGCTGGATTCNCCCAACGGCTGGCAACGCGATCAAGCACAGCGGCTGTTGCTCGACCGCAAGGACCCCAAGAGCCACCAACCGCTCGCTTCCATGGCCGCCAATTTATTACGCGCGAAGGTCCGCCCGCAAACCCGCATTCACGCCCTGCACACGCTCGCCGGTCTGGGCGCGTTGAAAGATGAAACGCTCAAGGCCGCCCTGCGCGANGACCACGCAGCCGTGCGCGAACACGCCATCCGTCTTTGCGAAGGCGGCCGCGAAAACCTCGCCATCCAATGCCTTGCCGACAAGGACCCGCGCGTGCTGCGNCAGCTCGCNTTNACCCTCGGCGGCGGCAAAGGCCCGGCCATCAGCGAAGGCCTCGTGCANCTCGCCGTGCAGCATCCCAACAATGCCGACCTGCAGCTCGCCGTGAAAAGCTCNGCCGCGCCGCACGCCGCNGCNATGCTTCAGCAAATCTTCTCNCAGAAAGGTCGCCCGCCCGCTGACCTGTCCAATCACCTTCTGCAACTCGCCACCACCGGCGGCCAGCAGGAAGCCCTTGCTGCCGTGCTGAACGACCTTACCGGCAACACGCAAATCACCGCCGGTAAACTTACCATCCTTGCCGGTCTGCTTGATTCCCTCGCCGCGCGCGGCCAAACCCTCACCGCCTTCCGCGCCAAGGCCGTGCCCGCGCTCAAGACNGCCCTCGACAANACCGATAAGCTTTTCGCCCACGCACGCGCCAATCCCGCCCGTGCNGAATCCATNGCCCTCCTCGGCCGCGGNCTCAAGGCCCATGCCGCCGATCGCAAAGCNCTGCACACACTGCTCGGTGCCACACAACCGCCCGCNATCCAGCAGACGGCGCTGCGGTCGTTACGCGCGTTGAATGCCCCCGACCTGTCCACACAACTCCTCACCGGCTGGCGCAGCTACAGCCCCGCCATGCGNGCGACGGTCATCGATGCCCTGCTCAGCAACGACACCGCCACCACTGCGNTGCTNGATGCGCTGGANAAGAACACNCTGCCCGCCGGCCAAATCAGCCCTGCGCATCAGCAGCGGTTGACCACCCATAAGCAACCCGCCCTCGCCACGCGCGCCGGCAAGCTCTTTGGCCGCACCAACCCGGACCGCGCTAAAGTCATCGCCCGTTACGCCGACCTCGCCAAGCTGCAGCCCGATCCCGAGCGCGGCGCGGCGCACTTCAAGACCGCCTGTAGCGCATGTCACCAGTTCAAGGGCGTCGGCAATGCCGTCGGGCCGGACCTCGCCACACTCTCCGGCAAACCGCTCAGCCACTGGCTCACGGCCATTCTCGATCCGAACGCCGCGCTGGAGGACAAGTTCATCAGCTACACTGCCATACTCAAGAACAACACCGCCCACGTTGGCGTCATCACCGGCGAAAGCCCCACCAGCCTCACGATGCGCACCGCCACCGGCCAGCCGCACACCATCCTGCGTCGTGACCTCGCCAAGCTTGAGAGCACCAACCTATCCCTCATGCCCAACGGCCTCGAGGCCGCCCTGCCGCTGCAGGCAATGGCCGATCTGCTCGGTTACCTGCGCGGCGTGCGCTTGTGCGCCGTGGGCGTGGCGAAGACCGACGTGACGCCCAAGCATCCCGTTGTGCTCGCCGGTTACGGCGGTCGCAATCGCGAGCACGAAGGCGTCGACAGCAAACTCTGGGCGCGCGCCATGGTCATCGGCCGCGAGCAACCCGTCGCCGTGGTCGCCATCGACAACTGCGGTGTCACCGCCGAGCTCACCGCCCAATTGGCCAAACGCCTCGCCAAGCAC
>PASO01000066.1 GCA_002712135.1 Gammaproteobacteria bacterium | reverse complement strand
TTCAGTATAGACGGGTCGAAATTATAATGAATCAGTTACAAAATTTATCGGTACAGCTACAAACGTTCTTCTCCGATACTAATCCAGAATTAGAGTTTCTGTTCGATTCATTACTGCTGAGTCTAAAAACAGCTTCCAAGCATGCCGAATCAACATCTATTTCTAGAGCCGTTCCCTCAATCAAACATGCTCAAAATCTATCCCGATTCCTGGAAAACGCATTACTTAAACTTCCAATCCGAAGCCTACATGAACACATATCCGATCTTTTTGAATATACCCAAAGGACTTTAGAAGAAAATTGTCATGTACCGATTAAAGAAGAACTTGAAGAACTGGCTCAACTGACAATTGAATTGNGNAANGGCATGTCCTCTTTATCTAAAACGAATTACATCGAACTCCATTCCGATGCNGGTGTAGATACCAAAAGAAACTCTTCAACCTTCCACTAGATGAANTGGAATAGAGACAGCTGAGCTATCTTCGCGAAGCTGGCTTGGGTAGCTTCTAAGCGCATCAGTTCCGCATTAAATTGCGTCACCGCTTTAGCGTAATCAAGATCTTCCTCATTCGACAACATTTGATCTACCCGAAGCCCAAGNTCCGCATTAATATCCTGTTGTCGTTCTATAGTGTTCAGCTTAGATCCAATTGACCCTAGGGAACCGGCTATATTTTCCTGAGCAGAGGTCAGCTCACTTATAGCTCTACCGATATCACTTCTCACGTCCGACTTAAGCGCGCCATGGAAATCAGCCAGCATTGTGAAGAAATCCACACCATTTGCACTCGCATCCTTGATCACTACATTTACTGGAGTGGAATCACCATCATTTTGTGTCACATCAATACCACTCAAAGCGACCCCCGCCTGCCCTGTTAAAGCTAACTCTACTTTTGGCTCACCATTGATTAATTCTACAGTAACATTCGAGCTAATCGCTGAGTTTGTCAGCGCTGATTCTATACTTGTCTTTAATTCTGANACTGATATCGGTGTCACTACATCAAATTCTATGACGGAATCACCGACTCGAAAGTTATAGTTCCCAGCAGCTGTAATCCCACCCAAATCGAACGTTGTTGAAGTTCGTGTTACAGGCTGAAAAACTTGCGTACCATCAGTGTTAGATTCAAGAGTTCTAGAATCGCTAACTGCGGTTAACAATCTCCTATTATCACCCGCATATTCAACCGCCCCTGTCGAATTATCAATCAAAAAAGGCTTAGTATCTGATTTGCTACCTGAGAAAACGAAGTTTCCTTCTACGTCACGAGTGTTGGATATAGCTAGCAATTCATCTCGCAGGCTTTCGACTTCTATCGCTATAATATCCCTGTCTGATGAAGAGAAACTATCATTAGCAGCTTGAATCGCCAGGTCCTTTAGACGAATTAATATATCGCTTGCAGAACCGAGAACGCTTTCTTCAAGCTTATAACGATCCATCAAAAAATTCATACTTTTGTCGTATGATTCAACTTTCCGTTGCTGAGACTTTAGTATTTCAATGCTTCTAACTTTACTAGTGTCATCGCTAGCTCTGACGAGACTTTTGCCACTTGCAAGGCGCTCTCTAGATTTAGAAACATCACTTTGAGCTGTCTGAATATTTTTTGTTGCCTGATCGAACAACAATGAGCTTGATATCTTCATATAGGAACCTATGCTGCCGCTAAATTCTTAAGATTGAATCAAACAACTGACTTGCCATTTGCATTACACGAGCAGAAGCTTGGTATGCTTGCTGAAAGCGCAAAAGGTCTGCCGCCTCTTCATCCAGATTAACCCCCGCTTTGGCATCTTTAGTCTCAACAGTTTGTTGATAAACAACATCCAATGCTTCCTGTGCTACCGAGGACCTTCTGGCGGAATTGCCAGCCTCCGTCAAAATAGAGAGATAGCTTTCTTTNAACGTATTACCATTACCCACTATGTTAGCGTCTTCTAANTTTGCAATTCGGAGCGCATTTTCATTGCTTCCGACTCCTGATTGGTTTCCATCTATCGAAAANACATCCCCAACATTTGGTTGCCCTTCTATCGATAAAGAAATTGCTCCATAGTTGATCGACGAACCNAGAGACCAAGTTCTCTCAGAGAGAACTGTATTCGTCTCTCTATCTACAATTTGATAACTTGTAAGTCCTGTAAATTTTACGTCAGTTGTCCTATCTCGCTGATAAAGAGGATTAACACTTGAATCTTTATAGCCCGCAAAATAGTCCAAACTTTTATTATTTGCCCCAGTGGTAAAGACTATTAGATCTTCATTTGTCGATCCGTTGAGCGACAGTGTTTCTCGAAAACCAAGGATNCCCAAATCAGTCGAAGCACTGCTTGCATTNCGGGTAAGCGTTACAGACTTGTCAGATACATCATTCGCTGCACGATTTGCTTCTACTTTTATTTTGGCGCGCACATCTCCAGTTATGGATAAAGCACCTACACTCGAACCAAAAGTTATCGTGTTAGCTTCATTACCGCTTTTATTGCGCAGAGTCAGTCTTTGATTAGGATCTATCTCTGCGAAAACATCTGTACTTCCAGTTGAAGCATTAATCGCATTGACCAGAGCCCCAAGATTTGCCATAGGAGCAGATATAGTGATGCTGGTCCCATTTATGCTGAGGGCGTTACTGGTAAGGTCAATCTGATTTTGTGGCACTGTTATGATGTTTTCTGCCGAGGCAGTCAGACTCAAAGAGTTTTGTGAGATATTGGTATTCAACCAATTCACTACCGTGCTCGCGTTTAGAGTTGCACCAGCAGCCAGCTGTAAAGCGCTTAGCTTCTTACCATTAAGACTCAGCGCGTCAGCAGCTATTAGCGTTGAAGTTTGGCCCGTCCCATTTTGTGTTTTTGGCAGGCTTTGACTGATAATCTTTGCTTCCATTGTTACCTGCCCAGTGCCATCTCCCGATATTTCAACCAAAGATTTTCCTGAGGCACCAAGCGACCACTGATAATCAAGATATGTACCGTTTCCATTCAAATAAGAGTTGCTATAGCTACTTGTAGCCTCGAAGCCATTCTTCGCGATCAACATAGCACTCAAATCACTCTGACTTAAGTTTCCCGTCCCAAAGAGGTGGATCCCTTCTCGAGTAAACACCTGCAACTCTGCCCCGCTGCTATTCGTGCTCAAACTGGAGAGATTTAAGTCAGTAGTGCCTGCTGCAATCACGAAAGATGGATCAAGAGAACTCGTTTGAAAATTCTTGGCTGATGATTCGTGCAGGTTGTTTACAAGGACCTCCTGCATGTTGACGCCGTTAAGCCCAAGTGCGGGCACAACCGCCGATACACTGGCTTGTGTGTCACCCGTATTTTCACTTCCTAGCGTCAAACCAAGGAGCTCTCCAACCGCCAATTTCTTGGCGTCATCAATCACCACCCTGATATTTGAGGCTTGTGACTCTTGAGAGCTGATTGTAACTATGTCGCCATCGATNGGTTGTCCCGATATGGATATGTTTATGCCATTAATTATGAAATTATTAACATTGGAAGCAGCGAAAGTCTGGTTCGTTGCAAGATCCGTCACAATCCATCTTTGATTAGCCTGATCGAAAATCATCTCTAATGCATGACTATTTTTAGAATCAATAGATGATATGGTTGCATCTACCGATATATTCGACCTTGCGAACGATACATTTGTGATCAGTTCTGGCTTAATTTCGAATAATGCGTCACCTGAAGCGCCGTAAAGATCCATACCCTTAGCTAGCATGCCATTGACTTCATTCGCTATAACCGTGGCCAGGCCATTAACTTGTTCGATCGCTGTTTTCAATGTTGTATCTCGAAAAGACAGATATCCACCGATCTCCCCACTCGAAATNCCATTNAAATTTTGNGGCGNACCATGAGGATCCAATATCAAATCAACCCCTACTGGCTGAGAGTTGTCTCGATACTGTAAACCGATTTGGGCAGTTGTACCCTTTGTAAGTAAAACTAATCCATCAGAATCATCCCCGAGACGAACAGTCACTTCTCCATTAGACTCTTCCATTACTCTGATTTTGATTAATCCAGCAACGTTTTGGAGTAGTTGATCTCTCGTGTTCAGCAAGTCTGGCGGCTGTGACTCCAAATTAGACTGTCTACTTAGTTTACCGTTGACCACACTCAGCTGTTCCACCAACGAGTTGATCTCTGTGACCTTGAATTTCAAAGCATTCAATGTATCGGAATCAATAGATCGCAATTGAGTAGCTATTTCATTCAAGCGACNAGCAAGACCTTTAGATTCTGAGATGACTGAATTCCTTCTAAGTTCAGATGAGGCGTCCAAGCCTAAATCTCTGAAGCTNGCAAAAAAGTTGTCCAATGCAGATGTTAGGCTAGAGTTTTCATCACCCAACATATCAACNACCCTATTGGTGTAATCAATGATCGGTGCCTGCGATCTCAAGTCACTGAGACTCGACCTCAGCGAAGACTCAACCAACGAATCGTAAGCGCGCTTGACTCCCGCCGAGAGCGCTCCAGTACCTAAGAAGACTGTTCCAGCTCGAGTGGGTAGGTTCTCACGAATATCAAGTTCTTGCCGCACGTATCCATCAGTATTAGCGTTAGCGATATTATTTCCAATAATCGCCAACGATGACTGATTAGTCTTGACTGCGTTCCCAGCAATAGATAACAAGTCAGCCATGAGCTTTTACAGATCTGCTGCTTGTGAAGAATAAAGAGCCATAGCTTTTGATTTGTTGATAGCAAACGAGCGATTGCCCAGCTCTAATAACAAATTCTTTTGATCTAGACTCGTACTATCAAGATCCAACTGCTGTGCCAGACTCTTCGTCAATCCCAGCCCACCACTTTTTGCAAGTTCTTCCGACACCTCTTTATCAAAGAGTGATTCGTAAAGTTTTATACCTTCTGAATCGAATAACTCCGATCTGACTGTTGCCTTACGCATACTCTGAAGCATTTGGTCAATGAATAAGGCCTCGAATTTCTGCAATACTGCTTTTGCATTTTCCGGATGCTTTACAGTCTCTCTAGCCTTTAGCGTAGCCAAGGAAGCGAAGTCAAAATATGAGCTGGAATCCATATTAATGGCTCAGGTTAAATGACAATTAACTCAGCTCTGAGACTGCCGGAACTTTTTAGAGCATCTAGAATAGCGATTAAAGATGAAGGCGTAGCGCCCACCTGATTAACTGCATCCACAATATCCCTCAAGTTCACCCCAGGCTGAAAGACAAACATTGGTCGAGCTTCTTCTTCGATAATGACCTCCGTATTAACAAATGGAACTGTCATACCTGCCCCTCCTATTACCCCAGCGTTCGGTTGACTCACCTCGTTCGTAGCTGAGACTTTTACAGTCAGCTGACCGTGAGTCACTGCAGTTGCAGTGACTCTAACGGTTCGACTAATGACAACAGTGCCTGTTCTAGAATTCACAACAACACGAGCTTTTGGTTCACCTGGTATAACTTCCAGATTTTCTATCATGCTCACGAAATCAACACGATTGCTAATATCCTGGGGAGCTTTCACCACTATCGAAGTTGCATCAATAGACCTTGCTGTTTCAGCACCAAAATTTTCATTAATGGCTTCAGCAATAGCAGAAGTGGTTGTGAAATCTGCTTGATTGCTGTTTAAAACTATGAAGTCTGAACGGTCGAATGGACTAATAACTTCCCTCTCGATAATCGCACCACTAGGTATTCGGCCAGCAGTAGGAACACCAAGAGTTATTTCTGTGCCCTCCGCAGAGACCTCTGCACCNGCAACGGTCAAGCCTCCTTGGGCTAAAGCATAAATTTGCCCATCTGTTCCNCGNAGCTCGGTAAGGATCAAATTCCCACCCCTGAGACTCGTCGCAAGACCAATTGCAGCAACATTGACATCAAGGGTCTGTCCCGGCTTCGCGAAAGGCGGTAGCGTTGCCGTAACAATCACAGACGCTATGTTATCCAGCTTAGTTTTATCATAAGCCAGCGTTGCAACGCCTCGTTGATATAAATCATAATTAGAAATGGGACCATCTACGTCGACACCCAAACGATCCAAGACTGTTTTCAGACTTTGTGCCGTGAAGCTGATTTTGTCGCCATCACCGGTGCCGCCAAGACCAACCACTAAGCCATAACCAATTAACTGGTTTGATCGCACACCNGCCACNGAAGTAAGGTCTTTTACTCGATCTGCTTGAACTAAATTAGAGAAGCACATCAAAAATAATAAGATGAAAATAAGTTGTTTCTTCATATTAGAAAGGCCAAATTTTATTAAAGACTTTACTGCCCCAACTACTTCGCGCCACATCAGCTANCTCACCGTTTCCTTGATAAGCTATGCTNGCTTGAGCAATTCGAGACGAAAGCACCGTATTGTCAGGCTGAACATCATCTGGCATGACCAAACCACTAACGTACACTTCCTCTCGTCCCTCGCTAAACATTAAATCCTTTTTTCCNTCTATAAAAAGTGTTCCGTTCGGCAAGATACGTGTCACAATNACCGCCAGCGCACCATTCAAATACCCTGCCTGGTCTGATGTTCCAATTCCCTTATTCGAGCGATTCTGATCCGTGAACGTCAATGCCTTCAGCCCTCTTTTAATTAGAATTTCTGTCCCAGTAGAGACGGGCAGACTATTGCCGAAAGCCGCTTTCAGTTGACTTAATGGTGAATTTGAAACTTCTTTAGTCGTATTAATGCCATTGCTTCTTTGCGCCTGAGTGCTCTCGTTGAGCACGACAGTAAGGATATCGCCTACACCAAAGTTCTTTCGGAAACCGAACTGAGTACTACGTGGCTGGTCACGATAGATTGAACCCGAGACCATTGTTTCCTCATACTGTAGAAGCGGCATTGCCTTCTCCAGCACCTCACTGGCCTCAAAATGATCTCTCTCAATCGAGGCACAGCTGGTCAAAAAAATACCAAGTAATATACCTAAGAATTTATTCACAGAGACTCACCTTTATAGATTTTGATTAAGGAATCTCAACATTGAGTCTACTGAGCTGATCGCCTTAGAATTTATTTCATAGGCGCGCTGCGTCTCAATCATATTGACCAATTCTTCCACGACATTCACATTGGATGCTTCCAACATGCCTTGCGCAATTTCCCCTGCACCCTGCTCTCCCGGCACTAGAACAAGCGGCGCTCCACTTGATGTGGTTTCTCGAAACAAGTTCTGACCTAGAGCTTCTAACCCAGCTCCATTTATAAAACGAGCAATCTGGATCTGACCAAGCTGTTGATTACCTCCGCCGTTCGCCAGCTCAACACTGACAGTACCGTCAGTACCAACTGTTACGGAGGCTGCTTCCGCAGGCACCACAATCTGGGGCTGTAACAAAAGACCATTTGGTGTTACGAGTGCTCCTTCTTGAGACAATTTAAACCCACCATCACGCGAATAGGCTATCGTTCCATCCGACTGGACTATTTGGAAAAAACCTGGGCCTTCTATTGCCAAATCTAGGGCATTTTCAGTCGACATCATATTGCCTTGAGACTGAATCTTTTCAGTAGCAACGATTCGCGTACCTGTGCCTAACATAAAACCCGTCGCAGCGTTGGTATCAGCCCCAGTTTGGCCGCCTGCTTGACGAATATTCTGATAAAGGAGGTCTTCAAACACCGNGCGGTCTCGTTTGAACCCAGTTGTATTAACATTTGCAAGATTGTTAGCAATGACAGACATTCTAGTCTGCTGCGCGTTCAAGCCTGTCTTAGCTACCCATAAAGAAGCGTCCATAATTTTTCCTTAATTCACTTGCATCAGTGACATTGCAGATTCACTCATATCACCTAGCTCTTTAATAATATTCACCTTTACTTCATAACCNCGTTCAATTTCTATCATGCGAGTTAATACGTCATATGACTTTACAGAAGATCCTTCCAATCCGTGTGTCGTCACATAAACTGACTCTTCAGCACCTTCAAAATCTTCCGGCTCATTGCTATCAGCCGGTTTGAAGAGTCCATCTTCAGTTTTATCAAGCGCCGTGTTTGCAGCGTTACGCAGTAACAATCTGGCAACCTCTACCTCCACAGCCACTTCTTCGGCAGGATCCGAAGCATAGATCACTCCTTCTTTTGACATCCTATGAAGCAAAGCAGGGTCCAGTTCGATTTCTCCACCGCCATCTCCAGCGACAACGTATCCAGACCCATTCATCAGGACACCTTCTTCGTTTACACGTAGATCTCCTCTGCGGGTAAAAGCTAGTTGATCCTTCGCATTAAAAACCCCCATTACGCCATCACCTTCTATATATATATCAAGGGGATTCTGCGTGACGATTCGCGGACCAGGGGTCAGATCGACACGGCCTAATTTGTCTGCCACCTTGTAAAATCTGGATGACAGGGAATTTTCTCCATCTACGCGATAAGTTACATTCGTCATCTGGAAGGCTTTCTTAAAACCTATAGTAGATAGGTTAGCCATCTCGTGTGCCTGATTCTGTTGCCTCAACTTATCAGCCTTGATCGAGGTTGTGGCCAAATAAATTCCTTTATCCATCTAACAGTCCTGTCTAAACTCAATTCGTTCCAAAAACCCGATCACTAGGCTCTAATGTTGATAATCGTTGACGTTAGTGCAGAAGATGTTTCTATCGCCTTTGCATTAGCCTGAAAGTTTCGTTGGGCGGTAATCAGGCCTACCAGTTCGGTAGTCAAATCAACATTTGATCTTTCCCTTGCACCCGCCCTAATCGTTCCGAATCCCGCTGTACCGGGCTCTCCGAATGTTGCAAGTCCAGATTTAGCAGAAGACAAATAAGAACTATCTCCGTTCTGTCTCAAACCCTCGTTACTAGCGAAAGTCGTCAGGACAATCTTTCCTAATGAGTTCTGAGAACCATTGGAATATGAAGCAACGACCAGACCATCGTCTGCAATATCTAATCCAACAAGATCTCCTTCAGGAGAGCCATCTTGTGATTGAGATTTGACAGCAAAAGCCTGCGANAACTGAGTTGTCTCTCCATAATCAATTGTCAGGTTCAAAGCACCTCGACCGCCAGATAGGAAGACGGTATCAAGTTGAGCGCCTCCNGATGGCGATACCAAATTACCCGACGTATTAAACGTTAACTCTCCTTTATCCAGATAAATGGGAGACCATTCAGGNAGGGTTGTAAAACCATCAGCACTNGCTGTCTCATTTCCAAACTCGTCGATATATTTTTGTACGGAAACGCCATTGACAGTATCAGCTGACTGAGTCGGTTTGATCCAAGTGGTTGTCTCTCCACGACCNGCTTCAATATTGGCCAGNCCCCAGGTCGCACTACCNGAAACCTTAATAAAGGAATCTGACCCCTTAGTTCCTGTGGTAAATACTAATCCGTTGGTTTCTGCATCGTATTCAACCGNAACACCGGAGACACTACTTCCCGCCTCACTTGCGAGTTGGTTAATGCTTTTCTGCAAGGTATCTATAAAACTATCAAGCGTGTANGCCGAACNGATAGGNAGAGTCAANGTGCCTTTGACATCATCGACTGAGACAACGAAAGTGTTATTAGACGCNTCTACAGCGAACTGGTTATTGACGTTTACCGCAATNGAGGAGCCATTCGTTACAGCAGGTAGCGAAGCTACCCCCCTTAGAGCCTCATCACTTTGGCTTACGGTATAAACTGAATTCGCAGAGTCGGTAGCCTCAAATCCAAGGAAGGCAGCCTGAGCTGTCCTAAAAGTACCTGCTGCAAATTCAAAATTCACCTCGATTTCGGATCGATCACCAGTTGAACCTGACTGGATTGAAAACTTTTCCTGGGCACCATCGTAAACTACCGTAATCCCGTAGCGTTGCTGCGAATCAGGACGAATNACNGTACCGTTCGGCAATACNGTNGTTTGTTGCCCATTTGAACCAGAGTAGGTATANGTTGTTGAATCCACACTCACCGGGGTGACACCTAAGCCGAAGAGTGCATTTGACCCNCTCGCAGTAGACAGTTGNACTGTCTTNCCAAGATCTGCANGTACNAATTTGAAAGCTCTGTTTGCATANTCGTAGCTAACANNCACAAACCCATTTGACGCTGTATTTAAATCTNNTTGAATCNCNGTGACNATCTCAGCAACTGTCACTTTNGNTAGANNNGCACCTCCAGCNGTAGTCATGCCGGCTAAGTCNATATTTGCTGTNGTGGTTCCATCGGTAACTNTGAATGTTNTGTTTGATNCAGTCGNTAGATCAAAGTATCTCTCATCGCCGAACTTTGTATTCAATTGATCCTGGATAGTGTCAGCAATCTGCACTCCCGTAACTGCACCTTGTCCAACCAGGCCGGATAAATCAACCGTGACAGGATTTCCGCTGTTATCAACATCAACTTGCATAAAATTTTGTAGTTGAGCGGTGGTAAATTTAGCGCCTGTGCCAGGCACATTGTCAGCTCCGAAATTAAAACCTTGATCTGCAGAAAGATCCACAGCGGCCGGTAAATCTCCCCCTGTAACAGAGGCAGGAACAGAGGTGCGCACATCGGTTAAATCATCAAACGCAAATTTTTGAGTTTTTCTATTTACGAGCAAATCCTCTACTTCCGAGCGAGGCTTAAGCTCTCCATATTTGTTGACATATAAAAGCTCGGCATTCTCATCGGTTGATTGCTGTAGAGCAGCGCTTACGGCATCATCACCTACGAAAACATAGGTTTGCCATTTATTGAACGGTGAATTAGCTGTAGCGTTCGCGGTCTTCACATAGTAAATCGTCGCGAGGTAAGAGTTACCTCCACTATCGTAAACGCTTAATGCCGTCGATTTATTATAAGTATTTGGATTGTTTCGGTTAAATTCAGCCTCGATCACTTCAGCGTCTGATGGCAAGTTAAGTGACAAATCTACCAAACTTGTTTGCCTCGCTTCTCCAGCTGTAGTGGTAGGTATTTGCAATTTATTGAGCTTAGACAAATCCGCTTTACCACTCGAGTCAACCGCCGCTGCAAGTAATGCCTGTCCTGACGAGTTGATCACGCTAAATTGCTCATCAAGAACAAAAGAGCCATTTCGAGTATAAATGTCAGTCAACCCATCTGCAGACTTCAGCGGGAAGAATCCTTCACCGGAAATCGCCAAGTCCAACGTGTTTGAGGAGAATTCGACGTTACCTTGGCTAAACTCCTGTCTAACCTCCTTCAACGATACACCCTGACCAACAACCGAGGTTGCCTTCTGTAGGGGAGACGTTGCGAAGATGTCACCGAATGAGGCCCTGGATTTTTTGAAACCGGAGGTGCCGACGTTTGCAATATTGTTACTTGTGATCGACAGCTCTGTCGTTGCAGCCTTGAGACCTGTAAGCGATGTATAGAAAGACATGTGGTAACTACTCCTTTAAATTACTCTGATATATAAGAGATTTCTGATAGCGCGATAGAGCGACCATCCTCAATTTCGACGAAAATCTCCCCGAGCGATTGATCCCAGGAAACTCCTCTGATTTTTGACTGCGCCATAGTCGGCACATCAAAAGAGTCTCCACCGATATAACCGACTGCTTTAAAAATATATTGTCCAGGTGGAACAGCTTCTCCATCGAAATCTCCACCATTCCAACCGAATGTAACGTCCCCGGATATTTGTGGGCCGAGGTCCATCTGATTAACTATTTGATCCGTCTCAGCATCAACGACGTAGAGCTTCAGGTCATCTACAACCTGATCTACTCGTATAACTCCATCCAGTGTGGTTCCTCCAGGTTGATGCATAGCAACGTCTGGCGCAAAAACCTGCTTGCCGAGTAAGCTGGCTCCTCTGAGCATTCTTTCTTCTTGTTGACCTGCGACAAAATCACCTAATGAAGCAGACATTGCTGACGTTGCTTCTAGAGTTGAAAACTGTGCTAATTGCGCAACAAACGCTTCATTCTTCATAGGATCAAGAGGATTCTGATTTTGAAGCTGCGTAGTGAACAGCCGTAAAAAAGCATTTCGATCAAGATCCTGATCCAATGGCTGGTTCTGTTCTGTTCTTAACTGGCCGATCGTCTTAACACCCTCAATCATCGGTATACTCATTGCTTATTACCCTCTTTTACTTCTGCAGCATTTCGATTGTGCGCATTAGTAGACGCTTAGCAGAATTACTAGCTTCCACTGCACTCTCGAAGTGTCTGGTTGCAGCCTTGATATCGACCATCTCACTCATGACATCAACATTGGAGCCGAAAACATAACCCGATTGGTTGGCGAATGGATGGCTTGGATCATATAGGGCTGGATGAGCCGATTGATCCTCACTGATTTCTGATACTTTCACGCTGCCCGCATATGCGCGACCGCCTCGATGTACCTGATCTTCTAGAATCGTCTTGAATACTGCTCGCTTAGCTTTAAAGGCGGTCTCAGGCGAAGAATCAACTGTATCCGCGTTTGCGACATTAGAAGCTGCGAGATTTAATCGAACTGTTTGCGCATCCATAGCGCCAGCCGAAATGCTCATTATATTTTCAAGACTCATTGCTTATCCTCGTCCTAGATATTTATCGCAGCAGATCCAAGACTAACTGGGTTAGCTGATTAGCTTGCGATAACATCGCTGTGCCAGCTTGTTGAACAACTTGTGCCTTCGCTAGACGAGCTGATTCAAGTGCATAGTCTGCATCGTCAAGACGCGACCTCGCGTCAGCCGTCTTTTCTGCAATGTTCATTAAGTTTGATACTGTATAAGCGAGTCGATTTTCTATCGCGCCTAAATCAGATCTCATTTGTGCAACCTTATCTAGAGCGGCATCAATGACGGAAATTGAATCACCCGCTTGCACCATGGTCGTAACGTTGACCTGAGTAAGGTTTATAAGATTCGCTGTATTAGTATTCTCCGTGTAGTAGCCTAGCGAGTTTACGCCCTGAGTCGTTTGGGCGATCGCTTCATTAGTTACACCGGTTGCAGCATAAGTTGAACGAACTGCTGCAGGGTAACCTTTCCCTGGTGCCGAGGTAGTAACTGCCTCATTGGCCACACCAGCAACTACATATGTTGCTGTCCCAGTCGGCACCCCTGGCGTCTTCCATATAAATTCGATATCTGTACCATTCGCTGCTTTCGATACTGCAAAGCCAAGATTGGCGTAGCCAGTGCCGGCCTTTATAGCTGTTATAACTGCATCAATTGTAGGATTACTACCATCGGCAAAACCGACAGTAACCGCAGTCGTTCCATCGCCAACAANAACTGTGTTGTTGCCAGCTCCTCCCGTAACAGAGTCATAATTTGCCGTCGTGCCAGTCGTAATAGTCTCAACTTGGTAATCAGCCCCGGCAGCTTTCCAGTTATATTCCAGCTGCGTACCGTTCGATGCCTTGTCTACGGTAAACAACAAATCTCCGTAACTCGCGTGGGCTTGAATAGCTGTTAGCGCTGCATCAATACTTCCGTAACCTCCAGAAGCAGGAACAGCAGGAGTAATAGTGGTGGTTCCATCACTTATTGATAGAGCCGTGTAGCTCCCTAGTGTACCAACCGTAATCGTCTCTTTATGGTTAACAGCCTTCTGATCGATTGAAAAAGCATTAGGGGAAACCATCTTTATTGAGCCAGTAACTCTGGTCGAATCGTTAGCTCCAGATACTTGNANAGAAANNGCGTTACCAATNACNTTGGTAATCGCTCCATCCTCTCCCAGTTTCTCAACCACTAAGTCAGAGTGACCCGCTAGAGTTTGGGTATTTTCTATGGTTATGTCATCGCCATTACTATCAAAGAGAATAACCTTGTTATTAGCGGAGCTGGCCGTTACCCCTGTAGAACCTGAAATTTGATTAATTGCATCGACTGCGGACTCCGCATCACCGCTGGAAATAACAAAGTTGCCTGTCTGATAACCATTAATCATCACGCTGTATGTTTTTGCAGTTGCTGTAGAGGAGGAAAGAGCTGCGTATGTCTTCGCGTAGGCCCTTACACCAGTCTCACCAGTTAAGTTGTTAATCTTTACTGCAGTTTCTTTAGCGGAATCACCTACAGAAGAAGCTGTTTCCTTAGTACCAAGATATCCAAAGANCTCAATGTCATCCGCGATGGTCGAAGGGTTTGCTGCAGCAGATTGTGCAGCCGCTGATGCCCCCTGACCATTACCAACCAAGGTATGTGCACCTACTTTTTCAGCNGCAACTGATTCCACGGAGAAAATAATATTCTCACCTTCCTCTATACCTACCTGCATCGACTTGTTGAGGAATGTGCCATCTAATATCAACTCACCGTTGTACCTTGTGTTAGTCGCAACTCTAGTGATTTCCTGGACGAGGAGATTAATTTCAGATTGTAAAAAGGTTCTATCAGCCGAACTATTCGTTCCATTTGCTGCCTGAAGTGAAAGCTCACGCATTCGCTGCAGCATGTCTGATACTTCAGCAAGTGCTCCTTCGACAGATTGGGTTAACGCCTGACCATCATTCGCATTCTTAACCGCCATTGCTAATCCACGAACTTGCGCCGTCATCCTCTGCGTCATAGCCAGTCCTGCTGCATCATCAGCAGCGCTATTGATCTTAGAACCAGTTGATAAGCGCTCCATCGCAGTCTGTAACTCTACATTAGACTCAGCCAGGGCTCGCTGCGCGGTTAACGATGAAACATTTGTATTGATTACTAAAGCCATAAGACTACCTTCTCCAAATTAAGCAACTTGTGCTCATTCTCCTCTGAGTGCTCGGCGAACCCCGCCGACTCTATTCTCAATGAATTGAACAGTCGCTATATAACGACCGGATTCTTTACCAAATTCTGATTGCTGGTGATGTAACTCAACGGTATTACCGTCGGGTGACATATTCACTGGATAACGAAAGACTTCGTAATCCTTGAAATTTGCGCGCAGATCGATGTGCTCAGTATTTGTTTTCTGAAGATTTAAAAGTTGTTTGGCCGATGCAGACATAGCAGCTTTATAATCAATATCTCTGGATTTATAGTGGGGCGTTTCAGCGTTCGCTATGTTTTCTGACAGCACTTTCAACCGCTGCTCACGCAGCAGAAGCGCATTCTCATGAATCCCAAATATGTTTCCTAAACTGGACACTGGTAATATTTACCTCAAGTTTTTTTCTAGTTGACCGACTATCTGATCAAGCAGTTTTTCGTCCGTGTCTAACAGCAATTCGCGTGCCAATCTCAGAAAACCTTTTTTTAACATGTTATTTCAATGGGTTACGTATTCTTTACGTCAATCATCTACGTCATGACTTCTATACTTCGGCAATTCAGTGCCGGCAACTTGGCAACATGCCGGCAAAAGTTGTCGAAAATAGTTCTTCCCGTTTAAAAGAAATATCTCAGACACTGAGATACCATAGCGAGTAGTCTTAGGGCGGTGCTTTTTATGTACGGTTATCTGAAAAATATTTTTACTAGCACTTTCATCTCATTATTCATCCTGGGTATAGCTGCTTCTAGCAGCCACCAGTCCCTCGCAGATAGTGGAGCTATCAAAGGGCACTCTCAATCAACCTTAGGTGCCGAAGAGACAGACCATGTTTTTGAATTTAGAGCAAGTTTGATCTCTTGGTTCGCATCGCACGCAACAATCCANGTTTTGGAAATTGAGAAGAAGTTAAAGCTCAATAGGAATCTCGAAAGAAAAAAATGCCATTCGAGGATTATCTTTTCTTACCTTGGATCAAATAAAAGCTTAATCCGTGCGCAATGCCAGGACCAATGGAGGCGTTTTGTTAAACGACCGCCTTGGCTTTTGATTGAGCCGATTGAAGAGATAATCGCAGATCAAGAAACAAGTGAGCTAGTTGAGGTTCAAGTGGTCAACAAAGATATTGGTGAAGGCGAGCCCATAAAGAGCCAAGACCTGGTCCGTAAAAAATTGAGAAGCAATGATTTTTCGTCATTCGTTCCTAAATTAACTGAAAACAGCAAGATAATCGCTTCGAAAGACCTACGTGAAGGAGATCCAATTTCTCAAGAAAATATATTAGTGGGCCAGCAGGTTCTCACAGCAGCTATTGCCATTCCTTCCGGTTCTAGGCTCTCAGAAGCACTGACTAAAGTTGGTATTCGCTACAAAAACATACCCTCAGACGCTCTAAAAGAGAACAGCGGCTGGGCTTTTATGGAGACAAACAGAACAATAATGGCAGACGATATCATTAGGGAGCGCCATTTACGAAAAGCAAAATTGGTAAGGAGAAAAGACCCTGTCACAATGGTTAGCACGAGCTCCTCTATAGAGATAATTACTTCTGGCATAGCAATGCAAGATGGCTACTACGGACAATCGGTAAAAGTCAAAAACACGGAAAGTGGCAGGAACGTGGTTGGAACAGTTATCGGGCGCGGGAAGGTGGAGGTCAATACAGATCAATAAAACTGGGGCTTTCTCTGAAAACCATAGCAATATTATTCCTCTATCGTTACTTTTCTAACGTTCGACCCTCTACTGCGGTTCTCCTCTGAAGTCGCATAAACTCTATACCAATAATCCCCAGACCCTAGGCCTTCATCTTCATAAAACATTTCACTAGCCAGCCCTATGTTTTCATAGATCCCATTTAGGCTGTCTTTTCGAAAAATTTCAAATTGAGCCTCACTGTCTTCAGAGAAGGACCAAGATACTGTGACTTTGTCTATCTCTACTTCAACTCGCAGAAAAGCTGGCGCAGGAATCACTCCTCTGCGAGTTAATTCCACAACATTAAACAAACCAAATTTATTGCCGACATTATTTGCAATACTAGTGTCTATTGGTCCTAGCATGAGGCTAATCTCGTTATCGCTATACCTTCTTACATTCATCATGACATGCAGTCGACATAAGTTAGTCGCACAACCGGAATTCTCTCGATAAGTGAGATTATCTTCAGGTCCGAGGCACACTAATATTTCGGAGCCAGCCAATTCACATGCCCAAACGACCGGGTCATTTGGCACCAAATATCCAAAAGCCGGATTGAAAAGGAAATTATAACTATCGCTTTGTAGGGATATCCTCGAATTCGATTCTTTTACAATATTCCAGGTATCTTTCCTGCTTGGAAAAAGTTTTTCATCGCCATCATCACCATCGAAGACCACACCAGCATCGCATAAACCATTCCCTTCAATAGAAGCAGAACCACCTATACACACTGACTGATTTGCTTCCCAAGTGCCCAGAAAATCATCAATCTTCGTCTTTGACATGGTGTTAGCAGCCTCATCTAGGCTTTCCCTGAGAACATCAGCGGAGACGACATCTCCAGGCGAAATTGTAGGAACGTGATCAGAAGCAAAGCTGCTGAAACAAAAGTATGCCAAGACCAGCGAGGCCATCACTTTTCGATTTTTATTCAAGGTCTACTCCAAACTATCATTTTCGAAAATCGCCTCGTCATATTTCCGTTCAATGACATTGAACACCTCGATCTCCACAGATTCTGAAACAGATAATGCTCCGTCTGAAGCGGTGACATCAAAAACAAACACGTTGTCAACGTCTGTATCCACCGGATCTTCGAAATCAGGTGCTGTTTTAAATAGCAATATGTCTTGCTTAATATTCAAGAATACACTGTCATCTCCGCTCAATGTAAGACTGACAGCGTCACCATCCGGATCGTTTACGATAACTTTACCAATTCGGATTTGGTTTTCGGGGAGACTTGTTGCAAAGTCCAGTGTCAAAGTAGGACTTTTATTTGGCGAAGGCATAGAGTCAGAAATNGCTGTGTCACTGTCGTTACCACCTCCTCCACAACCAGTGAGAAAAAGACAAACAGGCCAGAATTTAAGGTATCCTAGATATGGAACGCGATATTTCATAAAATAAGGATACATTTTTAATAAATTTATTCTAAACTTTTTTAATTACTGACCGATTATGTATTACGTAAAACAGTATTAAATGAATGGTGACTTATGGTTGATGATGTAACCGGGGTTGGATCAGGCCGACCTCAGCAAACAAACCAGGCAGCAAAGCCGAATGAGAGCTCAAACGAAGAAAGGCGTCCGATCCAATCAGACGCGGCGAGNAGCCGTCCGCCCTCTGTCGAGGTCGAGTTAAGCGAAGAAGTTCAGCGTTCTGAGGAACGAGCACAATTTGACGAAGCGAAAGTAAGACAATTGAAAGAACAAATTGAAAGGGGCTCATACCCTATTGATGCTCAAAGGCTGGCCGAACAATTTGCTGATTTAGAGCAACTGCTTTAGGTAGTCTTGCGATTGCAAAAGTGGAACAACTAAATCTAGTCTCCACCACTTCATCGCAACTTAGCGATCTCCTAGATCGGGAATTTGCAGCACTAGAAGCAAAAAGCTTTGAGGAAGTTGAAGAACTCCAGAATATAAAATTCTCTCTTATGCAGGACCTTCAATCCGGTTGGGATTTACTAAAACAGGATGACAAACTTGATCAGCAAATAATTGACGAGCTGACTCACAAGCTCGAAATGTGCAAAGAACAACACCTCAGAAACTCCGTGCTTCTGAACAAGCAGATGGAGATAACCCGCAACTTGCTTAATGCAATCACCCAGAAAACCAGCGCCAATGCTTCAGTCTATGACAAGCTTGGCAAAATGACTTAATCTCCTTCCACTTCAGAATCCCAGGGGGTCTTACCTTGTAGGCGGTAAACCCACGCTAATACTACCGCTACAGATCTGAAGAGCGTTTCCGGAATTTCTTCATTTAGCTCGAGCCTGGAGAGTGTTTCTGCCAGAAGATAATCTTCCGTAATAGGTACCTCGGCCTCTTTGGCTATCTCCAGAATAGAAGATGCTAGGTCATCTCGCCCTTTAGCGAGAACCCTTGGGGCACTGATTTTGTCGTATAGCAGCGCGACTGCCACCTTACCCTCTTCGTCAAGCATCAGCTATTAGCCTCTTTTCTACTTCTATTTGGTTTTCCTTGCTGTACCTATCATTTAGTCTGGCATCCTCTTTACGGAATATCTTTAGCTCATCGACGCGAATTCCTTGCTTCTCTAATTCGTCAGACAACCAATTCTTACGAGTATTTGCCATTTCTAATAACCCTTGATTTGGCATCACCACATAGAGACTGAGCACCTCTGAACTGTTAAAGACGGCCGATAGATCAATTGTCTCATCTTCATTTAATTTAATTTTTATCAGAATCTTCCACGCATAACCGCTATCAGCATTGTCTTCTTGGTCATCCTGGGAATCTCCCTCGGTCAGCTGTATCTCGATAGGCCAATCACCCAATACGGGAATAAGCCATTGATATTGAGTATTTCGGTTGAGTTGCTGAGCAAGCGATTCAATTTGGCTAGACTCAAGGTCTTCGATTGCAGAAGCAATGGAGAACAACTCTGGTCTCTCTAATCGTACACTCCTCAGAAGTCGCAAAAGAACACTTTTTAGGTTGGGTTGTGATCTACTATCTCGAACAGATTGTTCGTGGAACAGTCCACTCGCACGCAAGCTAAGTTCTATATCCTTATAGTTAAATGCTTTAAACCAGCTGTCTCGAAGGGCGAACGAAAGTAATTGTTTCGTCTCTTCACCAACGCCACCATTAAACAGGTTTAGATTTAACAGTCTCTGCAAGCTATCAAACTTCACGCCCCTAGTTAATAATCTCGCTAGCCGCAACGCTTCAGTAGAAGGTAGCTTTTCTGCAGGATCTGCTTTTTTTCCAAATATGAGAGAAAGCACGCCATTGGTAATAGAATCCATTCGAATTTTTATATTAAGCGTCCCAGGATTTGGTACCTGGTTGGGTAATCTTATCAACAGGTTTTTGTTCAACAGCAAGACGTTCCCATCTGCTCTGTTCTCAATCAGAGCATTTACAACCTGACCCTCCCGAAGCCCTAGACTTCTTGCATCAGGAGGATTTAACCGCAGCGAGTAAACACTTTGCGTAGGCTCGACGCTCTGAGCTATGGATTTAACGGGTTGAGCAATAACGTCGGTGATTATCAATTTAGCGCCTAGGGATATTTAATCCATCCAAGATAGGGATCCTTTTCAGTCTGCTGTATATCCCTCTCTGTTGATTTTACAAAAAATAAACGATTGAAATCTCCCGCCTTAGGGAACTTCAATTTTGACCCTGCCAACATCCAATTAGGGTTGCCTCGTACAAATGCAGAAGGATTTATTTTAACTATAGCCTGGAGAATAAAATCAGGACGAATTTCCGTGNCCTTAACCGCATCATGAACAATCGCAGATAGAGTGTCGCCGCGCTTAATATGATATGTACCCTCAACCCATCCATTTTCTTGTTTTTTAGCTCCATCCGTAGATTCAACCAATNTAGAAAGCATATTTCTCAACGCGAGTTCAAGTTCTTCTGAGTCAAAGGCTGAGATAGANTCATTCGCGTTGATCAGACCAGAGTTTTTTATAACAAGAGAAGTATTATCCTGCTTAAGATCGAGGTCATTTTCCGGAGCGACCAAGCCTACCTGAACTGCTTCAACCAACTGTTGAGAACTACAACCATAAATCATCAAAAATAGACTTAAAAAGACTAAGTTTTTCATATCAACTCCAGTAAGGGTCTTGCAAAAAATTCTATACCATCCTCGAATCGGATCTCGCCCTCTTCAATTTCTAATTCTGACTGCAGGTTACCTATTTTTTTTACTCGGGCTATAGCTATTTGATCAACCCCAGCCAATAAGCCTCGCTTCTTGAAATAAACTGCTTTTGGCATCAACAATAGTTGATCGCCTTCGTTGAACCCAGCGTCAGTTCCAGAATCAAGCAGTAATCGACCATTCGACGCAACAACCAAATTTGAATAATTCGTAAGACAAGGCAATTCTGATAAAAAAGAGTCTATTCTGACGGAAAGTTTTTTCAATTCATTCGAGGAACTAGAATCAAGCTTTTCTTTAATCAAGCCGCTGGCACTCAAATCAGCGCGCGCTAAAACAAGAACACTGCTCATTGCTTTAACAGCCTCATTGTCTTCTAAAAAACGTAACTCTACTGATATTCGGTGACTTCTAGGTCTGCCGAATTTGTTCACTTGGCGCACCTCGTCATATTGAACCCGCAGGGACAGCTTATGCCTGGCCTCTTCAAAATGACTNCCTTGCAGCATATTCTCATAACGGCTCAAATTACCGGAGTAAGGAGACCATGCCACGTTTTCTTCTTCTACGAGCACACCACTAATATAGTTCTCCACAAACGTCAGGAGGTTATTCTCACGTGAGGTTAGATCGTTAAGCAATCGCGAAGACTGCNCCTTTACAAGAGATAATCTAGGGGAATTTCCNGATAAATTTTCACAACTTTTTACAGCTANACCAGAAGCTTTCCTCCNNGNACCNGGCTTTACGCTCTGTGAGCTTTTTTTCCNATCACGAGAAACTTNGACATTTCCATCGGGAAGCAATTNAATATCCAGTTCTTCAAAATGCATTGCAGAGACAAAAAAAACATCTTCGGCCTGTAAGACTGAATTACGGATATGACCAATAGAATGAAGATAGCCTCGCTCGTTAATACCAAGCTTTGTAACCTCCCGCTTTAAATTAACGAGCCAATTACTTAGTTCTTGCGCACTCGACAAACTCGGCAGAACGGATCCGACAATGAAAACGAAATAGAGAGCATAAACTTTCATTATGGTTACCTAAACCGAGTTCATTACTATCATTGACATTGCAGAGATATTCTAAACACAACATCTAAATAGCGATTACTCTGATCCCCCAGCAATCAAATTCCCTTCCAAAGATCGATCAGGCTCATCAATTAAACCGGCTATTTCAGACCGACCTATTTCAAGAATAGTTTCGTAACTATCGGTCGATATTGGTTTTATACTTACCACTCTTGCGCCGACTATCAGACCTTCTACCCTGCTTACTAACGCTTCTTCTTCCATCTTGAGATTTCGCAAAGAACCCCGAGATTCCAAATATTGGCCATATAATTGTTCTGCCAGAGACTTATAGGCCTCTAGCTTAGAGACCTTTATCGCCATTAAACGTTTTTCTTCGGGACTATTGCCAGGTTGGGCATTAATAACCGCATAGCCTACTCCAACCACTCGATCGTTTATCCCGCCCGGGGCTGAGTATGGATATTCATTCGTTACGCACCCTGCTATGAGGAAGAGCACCATCAAAAGGACACAATGCCTGTAGTGTTTAACATATTTCATTTGATTCACGATCGTACTCTTTTTTAATACTACCTAATAATTGTCGGCTATCTGCAGCTTTTCTTTAGAACCGGCACGATAAATGCAATCTAACAGGACACTTAATGTACTAAACCGGAAAAAATGTAATTTCTTGTAAATTCAATACCTTATGAATGCATCTTTTTTTACACTGACGAATTTTCGACACTTAGCGAGTATTTTTCCCCTAAGTTCATTGGTGACACCGTTATTGGTGCTATTGGTGTTGACCCTTCTCGTTCTGCCTATTCCGCCCTTAATGTTGGATATCTTCTTCACATTCAACATTATTCTGGCACTACTGATCATCATGGTCGCGATACTCACTGCCAGACCCATGGACTTCTCATCGTTTCCTATCATCATTCTATTTGCGACAGTAATGAGGCTAGGCCTGAATGTAGCCTCTACAAGGGTAGTACTTCTTGAAGGCCACGAAGGAGGTGATGCTGCAGGTAAGGTCATCGAAGCTTTTGGGCAGTTTGTTATTAGCGGTAATTATGCTGTTGGACTTATAGTATTTGCGATATTAATCATTATAAATTTCATAGTTATCACCAAGGGTGCTGGACGAGTATCAGAGGTGATTGCAAGATTTACTTTAGATGCTCTTCCAGGCAAACAGATGGCAATTGACGCAGATTTGAATGCTGGCGTCATTGATCAGGAAACGGCAAGAGTTCGACGTGCACAAGTATCGCAGGAGTCTGATTTTTTCGGTTCAATGGACGGAGCATCAAAATTTGTCAGAGGAGATGCTGTCGCCGGAATCTTAATTCTGCTCATCAATCTAGTAGGTGGTCTCGTGATAGGCATGCTGCAGCATGACCTCTCATTACAAGAAGCCTCCAGGGCTTACGTCTTACTTACCATTGGTGACGGCCTCGTAGCGCAAATACCCGCATTAATACTCTCCTTAGCGACTGCAATTATTGTTTCCAGGGTTACAACAGATGAATCTGCCCCCGAACAAGCTACAAAACAACTGAGCAATCAACTCGCTTTTGGAGTGGCGGGAGGCACATTAGTCGTTTTAGGGCTAATTCCGGGTATGCCAAACGCTGTATTTTTAATACTTGGTAGCAGCGCTATTGCTGTAAGTTACTTTGTGCAGAAGAAAAAAATGAGCCCCTTAGCCTCAAATGACAATCTTGAACAGGGGGAACTAGAAAAGCCGCAGGAAGAAATGCTAGAGCTTGATTGGGATGACGCCGGTCAGGTGGATGTCATTAGTGTGGAACTCGGGTATGGACTCATACCCCTGATAGAGGAAGAACGTCACGGTCGTCTTCTACAAAGAGCCAAAGGAATTAGAAAGAAAATGTCTGGGGAATTCGGTTTCCTATTACCTACAATAAGGATTCGAGATAATCTAGACATCCCTCCCCACCAATATCAGCTTGTTATTAACGGGTCCACGCGAGGTAGAGGTGATATCCAATTAGGCAAATTCTTAGCTATTAACCCTGGGTCTGTTCTGGAAAATGTCTCCGGAACAGAGACAAAGGAACCTGCATTTGGTTTGGACGCAGTTTGGATAGATGCCAGAGATAAAGAATATGCCCAGGCTGTAGGTTATACCGTTGTTGACACTAGCACAGTCATAGCGACACACCTGAATTCAGTGCTCAGGGATAACGCAGAAGAGCTTTTGACTTATGAGATTACGCAGCATTTGATTGATCGAATAGAGGAAAGCTCGCCCAAACTCATCGAAGAACTTATTCCTGACAACCTATCTATGAGTGTGATTGTAAAAGTTCTGCAAAACCTACTTGCAGAAGGAGTACCGATAAAAGATATGCGAAGTATATTAGAGACACTTTCTGATGTTGCACCCTATACAAAAACTCCCGAAGCATTGACCAATTATGTCCGGGCAAAATTGGGACGATTAATTGTCCAGCAACTTTGTGATCCGATGGAAACTCTAGAGGTCATTACGCTGGAACCGAATTTAGAGCAAATACTTACAGACCTCGTTAAGTCCGCATCAAACATTGAGGAGGTGACTTTAGAGCCAAACCTCGCTCAAACCCTCATAGAGTCCTTATCTGAAGAAGTGACTAACGCGCAGGAGAACGAAAGAGCTGCGATATTGATCGTATCGCCTTCGATACGTACCTGGCTTTCTATATTTATAGGAAAACTGAAAAAAGAGTTGTCGGTTCTGTCTTACAGAGAAGTTCCAGACGATCAATCCATAAAAATTATTCGAACCATCGAATTAACAGAAAAAGAATAAGTGAGACATCATTGTGAAACTACAAAGGTTTGTGGGTAAAAATACGAAAACTGTTCTGGACGAAATTCGGACAATGCTTGGTGAAGAAGCCATGATTGTCTCAAACACCAAGGTAGGATCCAGAGTCGAAATTATAGCTGCGTGTAAAGCGAAGAGTTCAGGCTATGAGAAGCCTAGTAAGGAGCATCGCGATTTACCAGCTACTCCGCAGCGTAACGATAACTTTGCCAGTATGATGGCATCTCAACAAGACGTTAATTCAGAAATTCAAGAACCAGACCCCTGGAGTTATATAAAAAGTATCAACGAAGAAATTCGCTCAATAAAAACGTCTTTGAACCAACTTCCTCCTCTATATCCTGATGGCAGCCAAACGGCTACCAGCTCGCCTGACCAGAAAGGTAACCGAGAAATGAGGCCTGAGGATGCCTTACAGCTAATTAGCACAACGTCGCAAGGGTGCCACATTGTCTGGGGCGAAAGAAAATCTGGGAAAACTTCTGTCATTAGATAGCTCTTGGAAAAACGAGC
>PASO01000065.1 GCA_002712135.1 Gammaproteobacteria bacterium | reverse complement strand
CATTATCATCATCAGTATCTTCAAAGAGGAGGCAGTCAACAGGTTTCAGATACGCTATTATTTGAATTACACGCTCTATTATGACAAACAATGCTGAACGACGAGCAACGATTTCTTTTCGATACGCTGGGTTACATCATCGTACCTGATCTGTTGTCGGCGGAGCAGATTGAAGCGTTACAATCTACATTGCGTATCTCTGATGAGAAGTCCGCTAGCGTTTCCCAGGATGAGGATCCACTGCACTGGGGAAAAATCTGGCGGGATATATTAGATCTGCCAAACCTTAGTCCGATTCTTGAAGATCTGATTGGTAATCCCATGCTTAGGGAAGCTCGTAGAGTAAGGGAAATGCTAGATCTGCCGACGTATCGTCTGGATCACATCAATGTCCACACGCACGTTAAAAAAGGGTACGAGGGTCGCCCGTTACATGGCGGACTCCCTGTTGCTGGTTCGTTCAAGTATCACGACGGTATTTTCTATAACGGTTTGACCGTGGTTTCTTTCGAACTATTTGATACGGGCTCAAACCATGGGGGTTTCGCTTGTATACCGGGAACGCATAAAGCAAACGTCGCCTTACCCGAAGGCTGGGCAGACATGAGTGAGAGTGTTCATGATTGCGTCGCTCGGATTGCCGCCAAGCCAGGAGATGCGATTATTTTTACGGAGGCGCTGATACATGGAAGTTTACCTTGGAATGTGGATGCACCACGACGAACTGTGTTCTACAAATTTTCGCCGATTACCGTGAGTTGGGCGGCGGACTTCTTTAACCCCATTGATTTTCTTCAGTACGACGATATGGACGATCGGAAGTTAGCGGTTTTGGAACCGCCAAATGCCCGGTATCCAGACAGGTCGACAGAACCTGAGCTGCGATCCTAAAGGGTCTTGTACAAATCAGCTCTGTAAGCGCCATCTGAGCCAGGGTTCTTAAAAGGAGCCCTCTAGACTGGGCGCTCGCGCTTGATTAGACTCCGCCTTCTATTGAAAAAATGGGTCTGAATTATGTCCGTTTCACTTTATGACGCGAGCGTAGGTCATTTTCTGCAATCCCTCAGTGCCGTATCGGGTTACCTCGATAAAGGTCGATCGCACTGTGAGGAAAACAGCATAGATCTTAACGAGATTGTCGAGACCCGCCTTTATCCGGATATGCTTCCATTTCGCTTTCAGATTATTCAGGTTGCGAGCCATTCTTTGAGTGCAGTTAAAGGTGCGCTCTCTGGAGAGTATATGCCGGGGCCTGCTTCAGAGGATCTCGATTATAAAGCTCTCCAGGATCTTGTGGCCGAGGCACATTCCGGCTTGCAGAAAGTCACTCGCGAGGCTGTGAACGGAGTAGAAGGCAATGAAGTTCGCACACCCTGGTGGACCTTTACCGCTGAAGGTTTTCTGATGTCATTCTCACTGCCCAGTTTTTATTTTCACGTCACCACAGCTTATGACATTTTGCGGCACAAAGGCGTGCCGGTTGGCAAGATGGATTACTTGGGTAAGGTGGACATCAAAACTTAAAGGCGGTTTCTTATGAAGAATCTTCAACTAAAGTCGTTATTCACTACTGAAGGAAATCTAGAACTGTTCCTTGAGTCTTCGACTGTCCCTGAGTGTTCTGAAGATGAAGTGACTATTGAGATGCAGGCTGCGCCGATCAATCCGTCTGATGTGCTTATGATGTTTGGTGCGTCAGATATGTCTACGATGAAGTCAATTGGTACACCGGATTCCCCCAAGATTAGAATAAGGATGCCGGAGGTTATGCAACACGCTACTGCTGCTAGAGTAGGTAAAGCTTTGCCGTGGGGTATCGAGGGTGCCGGTATTGTGATTGCGACAGGTCAATCTGACGCAGCGAAGGCCCTCATGGGTAAAACAGTAGCCGTCATTGGTGGTGCCATGTATGCAAAGTATCGTGTTATGGCTGCGAAGGATTGTTTGAGACTACTGGAGGGTACGACTCCCAGGGAGGGGGCTTCCTGCTATGTTAACCCGCAGACCGTCATCGGCATGGTAGAAACCATGCAAAGGGAGGGTCATTTAGCATTAGTTCATACCGCAGCTGGGTCTAGTCTTGGGCAAATGTTGCAAAAGCATTGCACGAATGAAGGAGTAGAGCTTGTCAACATCGTTCGTAAACAGAATCAGGTTGACTTACTAAGGGGTATTGGTGCGCGGTATGTATGTAATTCCTCGAGCCCCGATTTCTTTGCGAACCTACAGGATGCTCTGGAGGAGACTAAAGCCACTATCACTTTCGATGCGATTGGCGGTGGCGATATGGCAGGCCAGATCCTTACAGCAATGAATGCTACCAGTCATGGTTCGTCTGTGCATAAACAGCTTTATTACTATGGCAGTCTGGATAGCTCCGCGGCGATATTAAATCACTCGAAATTTGGAATGCTCTGGGGCATAGGTCGTTATCAGTTGGGATCGTTCCTGCAAACGCTAGATTCTGATGCAGTCGAAAAAATGAGGCAGAAAATTGCATCTGAAATCACCTCTACTTTCGCTAGCAGCTATTCAAAGGAAGTCTCTCTTCAAGAGGCGCTTACGATTGAAGCCATATCGGCATACCAAAAATGTGCTACCGGTGAAAAATATCTAATCAACCCCAGTACGTAACGTGCACGACGGGCTAATCTGCCATCCAAGAAAAGTAACACTAATGAAAATCCTATCAAAAATATATGTAATGATATTACTGGCTCTGTTATGTCGGATCGTGCCCGTTTCTGCCGAGCCGATGCACTTGCCGACAAAGATGCCAGTGGCTAAGGCGGAGTCGGTGGGCATGTCAACAAAGGGTCTGGCTCACATCGAAGACGTGATGAGCGAACACATTGAGGCCGGGCATATCAAGGGTGGTGTCACCATTGTAGCGCGGCGTGGCAAGGTCGTTCACTTCTCTACGCACGGAGAAATGGATACTACCAAAGGCCGGGCAATGGAGACCGATGCGATTTTCGTTATGGCTTCATCGACGAAACCTGTGCTGGGCGTTGCGGCAATGATGGCGATTGAAGAAGGATTGATTAGGCCGAGTGATCCTGTCTCGAAATACATTCCTGAGTTCGCCGATATGAAAGTTGCGGTCCCGCTCAAATCAAGCAATGGAAAAGTGGCAAAGGGTAAAGGCGAGGATAAGGCTAAAGCTATGGATAAAGCCAAAGCTTTAGCGAAGGATAAAACTAAAGGAAAGTCTAAGAACAAGGTTCCAGAATATCTACTGATACCGGTGGATACGCCTGTGACTATCCACCATCTGCTAACGCACACTTCCGGTCTAACAGGGCACGGACTTGGATCGAAGGTATCGTCGGTGGGTCGCCATACGAAAGAGGATACACTCGCCAGCTACATCCCTAAACTTGCGCAGGTGCNGCTGGATTTTCAACCGGGTACGCAGTGGGGTTACAGCATGGGCCTCGATATTGTGGCTCGTGTCATTGAAATCGTAACTAAAACTTCCTTCGATAAATTTCTGCAGGAGCGAATCTTCGATCCGCTGGAAATGAACAACACTCATTTTAATCTGCCAGGTGANAAGGCATCGCAACGCATCGTGTTGACAGGCATCGGTGCAATAAAGGGAAAAGNCTGGCTTGCGCCCACCAAATACATTTCTGCCAGTGCCGGGCTTTCCAGTACGGCCGAGGATTTTCTTCATTTCGAGCAAATGTTGCTCAACGGTGGCGAGTTGTTTGGGCACCGACTGCTTATTCCCTCCAGTGTGAAGATGATGGGCAGCAATCAGACTGGTGACCTGTTTTCGACTTCTGCCAAGGTACCTAAAGGGATGGGGTTTGGTTATACGGTGAGTATCACGCTGGATTCGAACATTGCCGCGGATCATCGTGGCAGTGGCGCCTTTGGCTGGCGCGGCGCGGCGGGCTCGGTCTCATGGAGCGATCCAGAGAACGAGTTGGTGGCGGTCTATCTGCCGGCTATACCTCGTGGTGGTTCAGTATATAGCGATTTTGAAAAGGCTGTTTACCAGGCGATTATTGATTAACCGCCATCCGATGTGTTCGGTCAAATTTTGTAAAGGGCGAATATTAAGATAAGCGAAGCCTTATCTATCGAGGTCTAACGCGGTACCACAGTTACCAAATCAGGTCGTTTCATGATTTCTTCAATGGTCTTGACNGCATCAACGCCTATATTCATAACTTTGACGAATGGCTAACCGCAGGTGGCGAAAGCTGTGGCCACAAGGCGGAGCGTGATATCTACGATGTGACACTGTTTTATACGATGCTCAAAGGTGCGCCAGTGGGAGAATCGAAANTGTGTATAGACCACTTGTTTGAGAGTGGGCAACCAGTATTCGTACTCCATCATGGACTGCTAAACGTTATGAGTCGGGGCGAGCAGGGTTTTTAAGCGGCAGTGGAAGGACCCTGGGGGGAAAATAATGGGGTTACCCAATTGTCATATTAGTGAGGAAGAAATATAGATAGGCGCCTATCCTGTTGAGGTGAATANAGTTCATCCCGCTGCACTAGGCCTCGATGATTTCGAGGTCACCAATGAGACATACGGTATTTTTNACTACACTGATGATTNCGATGTGTTGCTAACGACCTCGAGCGACTGCTCGATGCACACTCTGGCTTGGCCTCGTACCTATAAACATTCCCGGGTCTTTTGTATGCAACTTGGCCATGACCCCACGTACTGGGAGAACCCTGCGTTTGAAAAGGCGGTAATGAATGGAGTTCAGTGATGCANGGGAAAACTCGGTTAGCTTTTACCTGTTGGCATTCAGTCCAAGTAAATCTGCCCACTCTTCGATACTTTGGCCACTGCTCATCGCATCGTTGATCAATCCGTTAACGGCGAAAGTCGGTGTGGAGTGAGCACCGTTCTGTCGGGCATATTTCGTGTGCCATTTAACAGCGGTGGTAACGCTGTCTAGTTCAAAGGTTTCGCTGAATTCCATCCCACTTAACTCAGAGATGCGGTGCACGATGTCAGTTTGGCTGAGATCCAGGTTCGGTCCCGCACAATGGCTCTCACAAACAAACTCCTCCCGGTTTNCAAACACGGCGTCGAGCACTTTAATCGCGGCTTCTCGGCCACCTTCCATCGCGGAAGCAGCGACGATACAACGACAGACAATCGGTGAAAACAGGTGCCAGGGTTGGGATAGAAGACGAACATGTATGGTCAGTTCACTTTCGCCAACTAAAGACGACAATGGCTGCAACTTGTCGAAAGCACGCTTGGAGAACGGGCATGTAGGTTCGAGAAAAACTTCCAGTTCTCGTGCGCCCTGGCCGAATTGAATTGGGACGGGGTCTCTGCTTTCTGCGATGGCATTCATTTATAGGTCCGAGAATCGGTGAGTGTCGAACAACACTATCGAATCGGTAAGGACTTGGCAAAACAAGAGCCTTATGAGCGTCAATAGCGATATGTGGCCATTTGCAGTAGTCTTGTCAGCTATATTTTATGCAAGTCATTGACTCAACAACCAATCGTTTCGGCGGGGTGCTAGTTCAGCCCGAAGCCTTGCNTGNTGATCCGGAAACCTTTGCGGCGCAGTTNCACCATTCGTTGGTCGCTTGGAAAGCTGAAGATTTTCTGGTTGTCTGGTTGGAAGTGCCCATTGCTAAATCGAAGCTTATTCACGAAGCGGTAGAGCAGGGGTTTACCTTTCACCATAGTGGCGATGGTTATCTGATGTTGACCTATCAGTTGGTGGAGGATTCATTTATCCCGCCATATGCCACCCACTATATTGGTGCCGGTGGTGTGGTCGTCAACGATCGTGAAGAGTTGCTGGTTGTTAGCGAACGCTATCGCGGATCGGAGGACCGACCGCCCCATTACAAGTTGCCCGGGGGCGCGCTGAACCAGGGGGAGCATTTGGCGACGGCCGTCGTCCGCGAGGTTCATGAAGAAACCGGTATCGAAGCCGAGTTTCNGCGTNTTGTCTGTTTCCGCCATTGGCACGGCTATCGATACGGCAAATCGGATATCTACTTTGTTTGTCGNCTGCGCCCACTGAACGAAACNATCGTCAAACAGGATGAGGAGATTGCCCNNTGCCTNTGGATGCCGCTAGGGGAATATCTTGACGCTGAGCACGTGAGTTTCTTCAATAAGCAGGTTGTTCGAGCAGCACTTTTAAGTCCTGGTGTTGCGCCGACGACGATGGAAGATCACCGTAACCCAGAATTGCTTGAATTCTTTATGCCGGAAGGACTCGACTAGTTCCTCGACGTGCTACTGTATTAAGATGTAATAACTAGCCATCTAGGGGGAGTGTGTTATGGGCGAACCTTTCGATAGGAGTGAAGAAGACATCGGTAACGTGCTGTGCATGCAGCACATCAATTTCACGGTGTCGGATGCGCACCTTGCATCGCTTTTTTATGTCTCGGGCCTTGGTTTTACGCGCGATCCCTACATCGATTTCGGCGGGCTCTTGTGGGCGAATGCCGGAGAACAGCAGTTTCATATTCTACCTACCGGTACCGCACAAAAGTGGCGTGGTCATATTGGCGTGGTGGTCCCGAATCTTGAAGACCTCAAGATCCGTTTGGATAGGGTCGCCAACCAGCTATCAGGTACTGAGTTTGGTTGGCAAGAGAGTGGGAATCACATTCGGCTGACCTGTCCCTGGGGAAATTCGTTTCGAGCATATGGACCGGATACATTCACAGGAAAGTATCTTGGGATTCCCTATGCTGAAATCGACGTTAGGCTTGGGACCAGTGAAGGCATTGCTCGGTTCTATCAGCAGGTGCTGCAGACACCTGCAGTCGTCGAAGAGGATAGTGAAGGAAAGCACACTATTGTGTCGATGGGATTTGATCAGAGTTTGATCTACAAAGAGACTGATCAGCAGATTGACGACTACGACGGTCATCATATTGCTATTCACATCGCTAATTTTTCAGCGCCACACGAGTACCTTGTTGAACACGACCTGGTGATACAGGAGGACGATCAGCATCAGTATCGCTTCAAGTCCATCGTCGACCCAGAAACCGGGGAATCGATGGCTGAGCTGGAACACGAGGTGCGTAGCCTCAAGCATCCAATGTATAAACGGATTCTTATCAATCGTAACCCTGCGCAGACTTTCTTTAATTACGTCGAGGGACGAGACGCGTTCTATCCTCAATGAAAGATCAGGCGGTCAAGCTAGATGACGAGCAGATGAGACGATTTATCTGCGATGGAGTTCTGGTACTTGATAGTATTGTGGCGCCAGAAGTGCATCAGCACATCTTCGATAAGATTCAGTGGAATCAGGCTCACGAATTCAACATGGGTAATAATACGCTACCCCGGATTGCGGAGTTGCAGCAGGTTCTGGACGCACCAGTGATTCACGGTGCGCTGCAGAGCCTGCTCGGTGACGATTACATACTGCATCCGCATCGTGCCTTGCACACTAGCGAACCCCTCGAAGAGGCAGAGCGGAATCTGCAGATAGAAGGTCATGAACATGGCCCGCCCATGGGAGAAGGGTCAAATTCAAATAGCTCATGGCACCAGGATGGTCAGATCCCGATGTCACGTGCGCGCTACCACGTGCCGCGAATGGCGATGATTTTTTACTTTCCGCAGGATACGCCAATTGCGCGAGGACCCACGCGTGTAATTCCAGGTACGCACCTGCAGCCCTATCTGCGAAAAAGTGATTTTCCTTACGCGTTTGTTGCTGAGGATATAAAAGCGGGCACTTGTCTATTGGTGGCCTATGACATCGCACATGCCGCGTTGAGTAACTGCACGAACGAGAACCGCTATATGTTGAAGTTCCAGTTCATGCGCATCAGTAACCCGAGGGAACCGAGCTGGAACGGTGGCCAAAGCAGCTGGCAAACACCACAGGTCAAACTGGGCCGCTTTGACCATAGACAGGCATGGAGCTTTATCTGGGACTGGTTGCGAGGTGCATCTCACCCGAATGTTGTCGCATCAGCTAAAGAAATTGAAGCATGGATCAGTACCCTTAATACGGTTGATCAGGAAGAGAGGCTTGATGCGATTTATCGGCTGGCTCGCGCGGGGAAAGATGCGGTTCAACCCTTGTGCGAAAGCTTACTGCAGCACGCCGGATTGGAACGCGAATTTACCTGTGAATACCATATTGATGAGGATGGGGCCTATATACCGGTTGGTGACCCTAATGAGCGACGTTGGAACGATGTGGCCTACACGCTGCAAGACGAATCCTATGCGCTGGGCGCAATGGGAGAGTTAGCTGTGCAGTCCCTGGTGCAACTGCTTAAACACGATGACCCGTGGATTAAGATTAATGCCGCGTTCGTGTTAGGTGAAATTGGGCCGGCAGCTGAGGAATCGGTGCCGGAACTCATTACGCTACTGCATCATGAGTTGCACCAGGTGGTTCGTGCTGCACTCGACGCGATGTCTGGTATTGGTACTAATATTCAGGTTGCATTACCGAGGATTCGGGAGCTGCTGACGGTGGATAACCTGGACTGGCAGAAACCTATGGGTAACAGGCGAGGGGAGACGGGCGTGCGCTTCAATGCGTTGTACGCACTGCTATGTTCGGATATTTCGATAACTGAAATAGAAGACCTGCTTGTCTGCTGCCTTGATGATGTGAACGGATATGTGCGCGCCATGGCACTGGAGGCGCTAACGCGCCCGGAAAGCGGTGAGGACCGAGATGGCTTGGTACGCGCGCTGGACTATCTGAAAACCCACTGCTGGGATGACACATTGGCAAACGACGTGCGCGTCTTCTGACCCGTCAGGCGTTCACGTGTTGACTGAATTTCGGCATAACCTCTTCGGCAAGTAGCTTCATTGAGCGTTTCCACATCGGCGCATCATCCCAGTCGTGGCCAACCATCAGCAATGTGCCGAAGTCTCCCCACTCAGCGTGTAGTTCGACGAGTTTGTCGAGTACCGTATCGGACGAGCCCCAGGTAACCATTGACCTTGCCACTACTTCCTCAGTGGTCTCCTCATCGCTCATGTTGGTATCAGGTTTCAGCATATCGAACGCATTGCGGTCCAGATACATACGTTTAAAGTAGTGGAAATAAAAATGCAGTCCGCAGTCCGGGTTAGCGAGGTATTCGTCCGCTTGTGAATCGCTGTCGGTTACCAGGATAGATCGCGCGATGCGCCAGCGTGAGGGGTCTGGTTTCTCTCCAATGTTCTCGACACCTTCTGCGTAGGCTTCCCAGTGGCTNCGAATGTAACGTGATTGAATAAAGTTTGCAGATACTGGCTCCCAGCCACGTTCTCCTGCCATTGTCGCACTGCGAGAGTTAGGTGTGGCTACCGATAGACAGATCGGCGGGTGAGGTTGTTGATACGTTTTTGGCATTTTGCCGATACCGAGGCCATCGTAACAAAAATCGGAAATGTTCACATTCCAGTACTTGCCTGGAATCTGATAGGGGGCCTCCTGTGTCCAGATTTTCTGAATCGTTTCAATGGATTCCATCATCATTTCGGCGCGAACTTGTCGATCCGTTAACTTCATGAGTTCGAAATCACTGCCAAGGCCACCCGGGCCGATACCGAATAAGTATCTACCACGAGAAAGGTGATCAAATTGGGCGACTTGGGCAGCGATCTGTGCGGGATGGACCTGAGGTAGATTCAGTACGCCAGTACCGAACTTAATTTTTTCCGTTTGATGAACAAGGCTGGAGAAAAATGCCAATGGGGACGCGATAGGTTCTGCGGCAGATGAATAGTGTTCGCCGCACCAGGTTTCGGAGAAACCCAGCTGGTCTGCCAGTAGCACCGCTTGCCGATCTTCTTCGATCGTGTCTGCCATTGGTCGGCCCGGTGGATGAAGCGGCATGGTAAACATCCCGAGTTGCATCAATCGCCCCCTTTNATTNATCGGATNCCNNTAAGCGTACTCGGTGGCANTTTGTTTTTCAATGTTACTGCTATCTGNCNAGNTCAATCCTNTCCGCTTTTTTGTTGTCATACCACCAGGTGTCGGGAAAGGCGGTACGGTACTCTGCATCAATGGGAGGTCGACCAAATTTGTCCCAATAGACGACGCGGGGACCCTCGATGGCGATAAGCGGAATGATATAGAAATTCCATAGCAGGATGCGATCAAGCGCTTTCTGCGCGGCAATCAATTGTGTTTGTGTCTGGGCGTNGAGTACAGCNGTTATCATGGCATCGACTGCATCGTTTTGGATTCCCGCCCGGTTGGAAGTGTGCGGCACGAGGGCATTGTTGGAGTGAAAATGAGCAACGAGCTCAAGTGTTGGCGGCTGAGCNATTCCAACGCCCTGCATTGCGAAATCAAAATCGAAATCTTTCATAATGCTGNTGTATTGTGCAGCTTCTACNAGGCGTANTCTGACTTTGAAACCAAGTCTCTGTAGCTTTTCTACATAGTGAGTGGTCGAACGCTGTTCATCAGGAGTGCGNACAATGAAAGTTAGCGAGAANGGTTCACCTTTGGCGTTCGAGAGTGTGCTGCCACGGATCGTCCAGCCAGCGTCCTGCAGTAGCTGTCTGGCACGTAATAAATTGGCGCGATTATGTCCCTGGCCTGATGATCGGGGCGGTTCAAAGGGATGTGTGAATAGTCGTGGTNGAAGTCGATCACGAAATGGATTCAGTTTCGCGAGCTCATCTTTATCGGGTAGTCCAACTGCAACAGCGCTTGAGTTCGAAAAATAACTTTCAGGGCGCGTGTAGAACCCTTGTGTAATCACGCGTTCGTACCAGTTGTAATCGAAGGCAAGGGTCAGCGCCTCTCGTACCCTTACGTCCTGCAGATTGGGCCGTCTGGTGTTGATTGTCAGGCCCTGAATCAAGCCGACGTAGGTGCTGAAGTTGTGACGACGCTGCTGAATCCAACCTTTTTCACGCGCGGGTATGTCATATGCCGTGTTCCAGTATCGNGGATCTGTTTCCTGCAGAAAATCGACCAGTCCTTTTCGAAATGCTTCACGCGCGATCGTTCTGTCACGATAAAAGTCGTAACGAATCTGGTCGAAATTATGCCGCCCGCGGTTTATTCCCAGGTTCTTGCCCCAATAGTCAGGCACACGCTCGTAGAGCAGGAATCGCGATTGTTCAGCGTCTGCGATGCGATAAGGACCACTGCCGAGTGGTGGTTTGGTTGTTGTTTGCGTGATGTCGCGGTCTCGCCAGTAGTGCTCTGGCAGGATTGCGATCTTGCCGAGGCTGACGACCACGTTGGCGTTAAGGTCATCTCCACGCCGAAAATGGAAAGTCAGTTCGCGGTTGTTGTGTACCTCCATTGACTCAATCACCTCGTAGGATGACTGCAGGTTGTCGCTAATCTTGCGAGGTCGGTCCAGTTTGTTTCGAAGGTAATTAAAGGTGAATACAACGTCGGTTGCTGTCACCGGGACGCCATCATGCCAGTGTGCCTCGGGACGAATGGTGATTTGCACCCNNGTAAAGTCGTTGGNGATTNTAATACGTTNTGCGAGATTGCCGTAAAAGGAACCAAGTTCGTCGTCTGCAGGACTGAACAGCGAGTCGTAAAGCATCGGCGCTGCGCCAAGAATAATGCCTGCACCNGGGGTNTTAACATTCTCGGGATTGAAAGCACGCCAATCCCGGTCACTTGNGAGAACCAGTANCCCGCCTTTGGATGCATTGGGATTAACGTAGTCGAAATGGTCGAAGTCGGGTGGATACTTAAACTCACCAAACACGGATACGCCGTGGTGGGGCGAGGACGTTGGTTCGGAGATAGCCCAAGGTATAACGAANGTGATTGCTAGCAGACAGCTGATGAAAATCTTTTTAATCTTCAAGATTGACCAGTTCTTTCCCCCGAATCACGCACCCAGTATAGTTGATCTACTAACGATAAGTTCAACGAAATGAATCTCTATNACGAAGTCCATGAGGGCAATGGCCCCTATATGCTGATGGTTCACGGNATGTTGTCCAGTCGAGCCCAGTGGATGTTGAATGTTGATGCGTTAAAAGAAGTGTGTCGCCCGGTGGTAGTAGAGCTTTGGGGCCATGCTCGCTCGTCGGCACCGAACGATCCGTCGCACTACCGTCCGAAATACTATCTTGAGCAGTTCGAAGTATTGCGTCAGAAAATTGGTGCAGAACAATGGTTGCTGTGCGGGCAGTCGATGGGNGCCGGTTTGACGTGGAATTATGCGCTGGAGTTTCCGNAACGAATATTCGCGCATATCTTTACTAACTCTGCGTCCGCGTTCGCAGATGAGAAAACGGTAAAGAGGTTTCGTGATCGGGCCANCCCCACCGCTGACCTGGTCGACGAATCCGGTGCGGAAGGCTTGTTGAAAATTCCCGTACATCCAATTCACGCGCGCTACNTGCCGGAAAACGCTAAGGCGGCGATGGTTGAGGACAGTAAACTGCATACTCCGGAAGGCATCATTCATGCTTTTTTTGAAACGTCACCCAATCTCTCGGTGCGTCACCGGGTGGGAGAAAACAAGATACCCACATTATTATTTTGTGGNANTAAGGAAGATCGATTTAAGGTCTCGCGGGATTGGGCTGCCAAAAATGTACCTAATCTCANGATTGTTGATGCGCCAGTAGGACACGCATCGAATGTGCAGGCTGCAGATAGCTTCAATGAAGCGGTGAAAGAATTTGTAAATGATCATCGCGGGGGTTGTGGAGATGATTGATGTTGAATGATGAACAGCGGTTTCTGTTCGATACATTGGGTTATATCGTGATACCGGATGTGCTTACCATGGAACAGATCAATGAGTTGAGGTCTACATTACGTAATTCGACNGAACAATTTCCGCCNGTACCTCAGGAAGAGGGGCCGCTGCACTGGGCAAAGNTCTGGCGCGACCTGCTGGATTTNCCAAACNTGAGTCCGATCCTCGAGGATCTGATTGGAAATCCCAAGCTGAGNGAAGGCCGGAAAGATCGCGGGATGCAGGACCTGCCGACATTCCGCCTGGATCACATCAACATTCACACACATATCAAGAAAGGCTTTGCGGGNGGTTATCTACATGGCGGAGACTNGGTAGCAGGTACGTTCAAATATCATAACGGTATTTTCTACAATGGTCTGACGACGGTCTCGTTCGAGTTATTTGATACGCATCCGAATGGTGGTGGTTTTGCCTGTATACCGGGCACCCATAAAGCCAACGTGGAAGTGCCGGAAGGATGGAATGATCTGAGTCAGGGCGTGCAGGATTGTGTGTCTCGTGTTGCGGCGAAAGCCGGTGATGCAATTATTTTCACAGAAGCATTGATCCACGGCACATTACCGTGGACCGTAGAAGATACTCGCCGNACCNTGTTTTATAAGTTCTCGCCGCACATGCTGAGCTGGTCTGCTGANATTTTTAATCCAAATNATTTTCGTCAATACGCCGATATGGATGATCGGAAACTCGCGATACTTGAGTTACCGAATGCACGTTATCCAAAACGACCAAGTGAACCTGAACCGAAATGAGCAAACGACCGCACATNGTGATTTTTAACCCTGACCAGTGGCGCGGAGACGTCATGGGTCACCTGGGNAATCCCGCAGCCCNNACGCCNAATCTGGATAGNCTGGTCGAGACTGATGCGGTGTCGTTTCGTAATGCCTTTGTGCAGGCCACNGTNTGCACACCGAGTCGCTGTTCCTTCATGACGGGTTGGTATCCACATGTGCGTGGTCATCGAACGATGCATTACATGTTGCGGAATGCCGACAACGAGCCGAACTTGTTGCGGATATTGAAAGACAATGGCTACTTCGTCTGGTGGGGTGGCAAAAATGATCTCGTCGCCGGGCAGGATGGCTATGAAAACCACTGTAATCTCGCTTTTAACCCCAGCAATGAAGACTATCAACGTTGGGGGATGACACCGGCNACGGGTAGTCACAGTGGAGATCTTGGCTGGCGTGGGTNACNGGATGGCGANAACTTCTACAGCTTCTTTAAAGGCAAACTGGATNGTGGCGGCGACGCGGTCTATTTCGATCGTGACTGGGCGATGATTTACGGCGCGCTGGACTTTATCGANAGCTANGATGGCGATGCACCCTTGTGCATTTTCCTNCCCATCGGTTACCCGCATCCACCCTATTGCGTGGAAGATCCATGGTTCAGCNCAATTGATCGCGATGCAATACCTGACCGTACGAGAGTCGACGATTGGTCTTCAAAGCCGGCAATGCTGAAGGGGATCTTTGATAGTCAGCAGATGCAATCATGGACAGAGGATCGTTTTACCGAATTGCGTGCTGTCTACTACGGCATGTGCGCAAGAGTCGATCATCAGTGGGGTTTGATAGAAGCCGTCCTACGTGACAAAGACATTTTTGATGACACCGCGGTGTTTATTTTCTCGGACCACGGTGATTTTGCCGGAGACTATGGGCTTGTGGAAAAAACCCAGAACACATTAGAAGATTGCCTCGCCCACGTGCCATTGATCGTGAAACCCCCCAGTGATGTAAAGACGGCCCCGGGTGTGCGCGATGCATTGGTAGAACTGGTTGATTTTCCGGCTACCGTATATGAGATGGCGGGCATAGATTCGGGCTACGTCCATTTTGGTCGTGATCTTCAGCATTTGTTTGTGAAGGATGGTGAGCATCGAGACGCGGTGTATGCAGAAGGCGGCAGATTGGCGGGTGAATCTCAGGCTTCAGAAAGAGAAAGTTTCAAGGCATCAGATCGGCTTGGTTTATACGCGCCTCGAATCAGTCTGCAGGTTGAGGAAGGGACACCACTCAAGCATGGCAAGGCGACCATGTGCAGAACTTCGACCCATAAGTATATTCGTCGATTGTACGAGGAAGATCAGCTCTATGATCTTCGGGAGGACCCAATGGAGCTTAACAATCTGATTGATGCCGCTGGATCTGCCAGCGTCCTGCATGAGATGCGGGAACGACTGCAAGACTGGTATATGGCAACGTGCGACACGGTACCTGAGAATCCAGACTCTCGTTCGTTTGGGTTAAAGAAATAAGCTACCAGGCGTAGGCAGCAGGCGCTTCACCACCGGGACCCGCCCAGAGCTCGTCCAGTTTTGCCAGTGTTTCCTCTTCCAGTTTTAGATCTAGTGCCGAAAGGTTACCGTCGAGGTGTTCCATCGTGCGAGGCCCAATAATGGGCGCGGTGACATCCGGTCTGCTCAGCATCCAGGCCAGGGCGACATTGGCTGGTTCTTCTCCGAGGTCTCTGCAGAACTGTTCGTAAGCTTCCAATTGGGGCCGGAATTCTTTGATTTCATTTCTTACCCTGGTTTCACCTCTTCGGTTGGTGGCAGGTGTGTCCAGTACGCCGCAGAGCAGTCCGCCACCGACCGGGTTATAGGGGATAAAACCTACACCGAGTTCTCGACAGCAGGGGATGACTTCGAGTTCGACGCTGCGATTGGCTAAATTGTAGACACTTTGTTCGGAGACGAGTCCCAGAAACTTTCGCTCCCTGGCAAGTCCCTGGGCATGGGCAATGTCCCATCCGGCAAAATTGCTGCTACCAACATAGGATATCTTGCCCTCTCTAACCAGTTGCTCCATTACCTGCCAGATTTCCTCCCATGGGGTGCGACGGTCGATATGATGCATTTGATAGAGATCAATATGGTCGGTTTGCAGGCGGCGAAGGCTCGCTTCGCAGGCGCGACGGATATGATAGGCAGATAGGCGACCATCGTTTGGGCCCTCGCCAATTGGAAAATACACTTTAGTGGCAAGTACGATCTGGTCACGACGACTTTTATCTTTCGAGAGCCACTTACCAAGAATTGTTTCGGAAACTCCACCGTTGTAGGCGTTTGCGGTATCGAGATGATTGATACCGTTATCAAACGCATGATTCAGCATGGCATGCGCATCTTCTTCAGTCACGTTCAATCCGAAGTTGACCGTACCGAGAATCAGACGGCTGATGTGTAAGCCCGTTCTACCGAGATTGATATATTCCATGAGGTGATTCCCTAATAAAATTTTGGTAAGCATACCGGGTATGGTATTTCCAAATCGACACCCGCATACTTCTTGCTCCTAATCCTTAAGGGGGGATAAGAGCATGTCCGCAATCTCAGGTCCTGAAGATGGTCCCGTTGCTGTAACCGGTGCATCGGGGTTTATTGGCTCAGAAGTCGTCACTAATCTGGTTGCTCATGGGTATAACGTTCGCGCTTGTGTACGAGATGCAAGTCGTGAGGACAAGGTTTCCTATCTGCTGGAACTAAATGACCAGGGCTCAGGGTCGGTCGAGCTCTATTCCTGCGACCTTGCCAAGGCGAATGACGGTTCCTATGATGAAGCTTTCGCTGGTTGCTCCGCGGTTTTCCATGTGGCTGCCAACATTGGTACCGATAAGAGCTATGGCAAGAATACCCCTCGGGACGTTTATCAGGGTCTGCTGGACGCGACTGGTGGCGTACTCGAGTCCTGCCGTAAGGCGGGGACAGTAAAACGTCTTATTTATACGTCATCCACGGCAGCGGTATTTGGTCCGCGAGAAAAAGGTCATTACAACACCTGGCGCTATGAGAACCATGTGTTTACCGAAGACGACTGGGCAGGTGGCTCCTACGAGACGCTGGAGGAACGTCACATCATTACTGACGATAATGGTGAGGAGCAGCATACGTGGAATATCGAAACCCAGGCCTACGACAAAGGCAAACTGGATACGGAAAAGATGGCGTATGAATATGGCGCTCAGCACGGCATCGACGTCATTACGGTTTGTCCCTGCCACGTACTGGGCCCGCTTAAGGGTAAGGTGCACCATGTGCTCTGGCAAAGGCGTCTTGGCCTGATGCTTGGCGGCACGACGGATTTCCCTCCGGAGGGTTTTTCCTGGAACATCATTGATACCCGTGATATTGCAGAGACGCAGCGTCTGGCTGCCACCAGCGATGTGGCGCAAAATGGTTCCCGATATCTGATGGTCGCTGCTGATGAATCAGGTGAACCCACCACTGATATGGTCATCGACATGCTGCGGGAATTATTTCCAGACATTGATATCGCAGGTGGCTATTATCCTCCGCGCGCGAGTCATAGACTGTATGCCAAATGTACTAAAGCGATAGAGGAACTCGGACTAAAACCACATGACATAAAGGACACGTTACGCGTCACCGGTGAAACCTTGATTAAGCATGGTTGTATCGAGCCCGAGTATAAGAAATGAGTGAACACCAAGGTGAGTGATAAGCAGTAAGGAACTGAAATGAAGATAGGCGCAGTTTTTCCCAATTCAGAGATTGGATCTGACCCGGACGTCGTTGCCGAGTTTGCAAAAACCGCAGAGGATCTTGGCTATAACCATCTGGTGACCTATGACCATGTGTTGGGGGCGAATAGGGGTACGCGACCTGACTGGGATGGCTCCTACGACTCTGATGATCCGTTTCACGAAACGTTTGTATTGTTCGGTTACCTTGCCGGGCTTACTTCGACCATAGAATTGGCTTCTGCCATTGTGATTCTGCCGCAGCGCCAGACTGCGCTAGTTGCCAAGCAGGCGGCCTGTGCGGATGTATTGGCACGCGGTCGATTGCGACTGGGTATCGGTACGGGCTGGAATGATGTGGAGTACGAAGCCCTGGGCGAGAACTTTCGCAACCGCGGTAAGCGCTCAGAGGAACAGATTGATGTTATGCGTCGATTGTGGGCCGAAGATACGATCACCTATGAAGGCAAATGGCACACTATTACCGACGCGGGTATCAATCCGTTACCACCCAGAAGGACTATCCCGGTATGGCTGGGGGGCACCGCACCAGCAGTGGTAGAGAGAGTAGGACGAATCGGCGATGGCTGGTTCCCGTTCTTTCACGCTAAGCTGGGTGAAGAAATTGAGACGGTCCGCCGGGTAGCTCAGGAACATGATCGGAATCCTGACGATATCGGTATTGAATGTCATACGTTCCGCACAGTCCGAGACAAGCAGCGAGACCGCATCAAGAGCGTCGAAGATCTGGGTGTTACCCATACGGCGGTAGGCTGCATGGATCGTGGTTTCTCTCCCCAGGAACACCTTGATGAACTCAAGCGCATCTGGGACGATATTGGCGATCTTGCAGGGTCGGAGTAAAGTGTTGGAGTCCGGCACTAACTCTGACCTTAATGGCGCTTACTTAGGGTCATTTCACGATTAGTACACGCGGTGTCTGTCATACAATAGTTGGGCCTGGGGGTTCGTTTTCGTAGCCTTCAGGCGCAGCGCCGAATTGGGGAAGCAAGACCTGAAAGGGCTTGTGGAGGAGTTGAGGGTAACCGGGAGGGGCGCAAGCCGCCGAGAAAAACAACCATCCGGACCGGCTGCGTACACCGTTGATGGAGCTTAGGTGAGTACTATTCTACTCCGACCCCAAAGCTATTTCTTCAAGCACTGGTAGCAGATGCTCGCGAAATAGCGCTGGATTTTCCGACATGGGGAAGTGACCCAATCCCTCCATCACCGTCAGTTTTGATCCTTTGATTCGCTCCGCCGTAGCCTGGGCTCTTTCCGGTGTGCAGGAGTTGTCATATTCACCAGATAACAGATAGACGGGGCATCGATCGGTATCAATCTTTCCAGACCGGTCATCAAAGTCACCGTCCTGCCAGTAGAAATACAGGTCTCCCTTAAAGATGCCAGGTCCTGATTGCATATAACCCCATAAGGTTTCCCAGCGGTATTCAGACGGGCTTTCTGGAGCGATCTGACCAGAAACAAAACCGGCAGAAACCATACCACCGTGTACATCGGGTCTGTTGAGCCATGAGGTGTCGTAGTAGGGCTGCAAGCGGTCAGCACCTTCGAGTGCGATCACCGCGCGATAATCATCCGGTGCAGCTAAGGCAAGATGGAGAACAATGCGGCCACCCATTGAACATCCCATTAACACGGGTTGGTCAAGATCCAGTGCACTACAAAAAGACTGTACTAGTTCCTTATATCCGTCTGACGTTAATTGATAATCATCGTTCTGCCAGCCGACGGGAGGATTCGATTTTCCATGCCACGGTGCATCGAACGCAATCACACGGTAGGTGTTCGTGATTTCTTCATCACAGAGCAGATGGCGGAACTGTCTGTTATCAGCACCTGCCGTATGGAGGCATACCAGCGGGATACCTTCTCCCGCCTCTTCCACATAGATTCTATGCTCGATACCGGCAGTTTCCAGATTGCAGTATCGGCCGATGATAGGTTCGTAGCAGGGTTCCATTCTCATACCTCGGCTCCCTCAACGATAGTTCGGGGTGCTGCGATCAGTTCCTTGAAGTAGATAAGGTTCTGCATCAGTGGTGTGATGTCACCATCTAGCTGTGCAAGACCTGCCGATAACATAGAGAATAGGTCGTGATAATCCCGTTTGGGTACTGGTCGCCAGTGCTCTGCCCAAACGTCAGCGGCCGCTCGGATCGTGAAGACGCCGGATTCAATTGGAAGAGACCTCAATCGCACGCCGGTGACGTTGCCTTCCTCGATTCGGATCAGGTAATCGGTGTTACCAACACCCAGAAGAAATTCCAGCGATACACATCGACCCCAATGCTGTAGGGACGCATCCTCGTTTACCACGGCCTGCAAGCTATCCATCAAGTTTTCCACAGATCAATCCTCCTGGGTCTGGATGGTGACCCATGCCATGTGTTTCGGCAAGGTGCAAATTGCCAACGAAGCGATGGAAAAGGTATGCTGCCTGTTCACCGAACATCTTAAGACTAGGGGATAGATGAAATTTGGGGTTTTCTACGAGCATCAATTGCCTCGTCCATGGAATGAAGACAGCGAACACGCATTACTGAAACAATCGCTAACCCAGATCGAACTAGCAGACAAACTGGGCTATGACTACGCCTGGGAAGTCGAGCACCATTTTCTTGAAGAATATTCACATTCTTCAGCGCCAGAGGTGTTTCTTGCAGCGGCCAGTCAGCGAACCCAAAACATTCGACTTGGTCATGGAATTATTCAGATGACCACCAACCATCCTGCGCGTGTGGCGGAAAAAGTTGGTACGCTGGATTTGATTTCTGACGGCAGAGTAGAAATGGGTTTGGGTGAGGGATCATCCGTCACAGAATTGCATCCCTTTAACCTTCGATATCGGGACAAGCGCGATGTGTGGGAGGATGCCGTCAGATGCGTGATGCCCATGTTCTGGAACCATGCCTGGGAATACGACGGTGAGTTTTTTAAGTTTCCGTTACGTGCCGTTGTCCCTAAGCCTCAACAAAACCCACATCCGCCGCTCTGGGTTGCCTGTTCTCAGCTAGACACCATTCGATACGCCGCCCATCGGGGCATGGGTGCACTGTGTTTCAAGTTTGTCGACATCNATGCNTCTCGNGCNTGGGTNAANGNGTACTACAACACGTTTGTAAANGATCAGCNGAAGCTGTGTGACTACGNGACTAATCCGAACATTGCAGTGGTNTCCGGGTTTATGTGCTGCGAGACCGATGAAGAAGCGTGGGAAAAAGCCGATGGCTGGACTTTTTTCCAATTCGCTTTACGACTGTATGCAAAGGAGGGTCCCTTCGAGCCGGGATCCATGAATTTTTGGGATCGCTATCAGGAGTGGAAACAAACACCAGACGGTCAGAAGCGCTCCNGCAGTGAATTGATCGGCTCTCCTGATACAATACGACAGAGACTACAGGAACTTGAAGAGTCTAACGTCGACCAGGTAATCCTGTTGAATCAGGCGGGTAAAAACACCCATGAAGATATCTGCGCCAGTCTGGAGTTGTTTGGAAGGGAGCTGATGNCAGAGTTCCAGTCTCATGAAGCGGAACATCAGCAATGGAAAAAAGCGGTACTTGCGGGTGAGTTGGAGTTGGAAGAAATCGATACTGAGCCCTATAACTTCAAAGCCCGTGCCGCACCAACGAAANCATCCTCCAAGGAAGCAGCAAAGCGCAATATGGTGGCCGGTGTGGTCGGTCGACCTGATTAACTAATCCAAAATAACATCAACTAACGGTATTACTTTCTAATGAATGTCATTTCTCTTTCTCGAATTCTTCACTATTGGGCTGAACGGCAGCCAGACAAGGTCGCCGTGAAACATGAAGATCAGTCGGTGACCTGGGCTGATCTTGAACAAGCTACCAATCGGCTGGCCCGGGCCTATGCAGACTATGGTGTNAGGGCGAAGGATTTTGTCACCATAGGATTGCCCAACGGCATAGAGTTTTTCGAGGCGTGTTTTGCAGTATGGAAACTGGGTGCTACACCGCAGCCGGTCTCGGCCAAGCTGCCAGCTTTTGAGCGGGCGCAGATTGTTGATCTGGCGAATCCCAGCCTGGTGGTCGGTGCGCCTGGAGAGGACCATCCGGGGTTTAAGGTATTGGATGCGGGTTTTAAGCCCGACGATCACCATGAACATCATCCCTTACCNGAGATAACGGCAGACACCTACAAGGCGATGACATCCGGGGGCAGTACCGGGCGACCCAAGCTTATAGTAACGACGACGCCTGCTGAGTTTGATATTGATGAAGACAGATTCCGATTTAAGCAGCAGGGGTCAGTGCTGATTCCTGGACCGCTATACCATAATGGCCCNTTCATCTGGGCGATGGTGGCGTTGTTCAGNGGAAATCAGGTGACGGTGACCACGCGGTTTGATGCCGAACAGACGCTNCGAATTTTCGAGGAAGAGCNTGTGGATTCTGTATACATGGTACCCACCATGATGCAGCGCATCTGGAACTTGCCGGAAGAAACACGATTNGGGTATGACGTGTCATCCCTTGAAACCTTGTGGCACCTGGCGGCACCTTGCCCTGCCTGGTTGAAGGAAGCCTACATAGAGTGGCTGGGAGCAGAGGTCATTATGGAGCTTTATGGGGGTACGGAGGCTACGGGTAGCACAATAATCACCGGTAAAGAGTGGCTGGAGCACAAAGGGTCAGTCGGTAAACCAAGCGAAACATGCGAGATGATTATCGTTGGGGAAGATGGCAAACAGTTACCACCAGGCGAAGTAGGTGAGATTTTTATTCGTCCGACGACCGGTCCGGGATCCACATATCGTTACATTGGTGCAGAGGCCAAGGCGATGGACGGCGGTTTTGAATCCCTGGGCGATTTGGGCTATTTCGACGAGGACGGCTACCTGTACCTGTCAGACCGGCTGACTGATATGATTCTGTGTGGCGGTGCGAACATCTATCCGGCAGAAGTTGAGGCCGCAATTGATGCGNTCGAGGGGGTTCGTTCATCGGCGGTGATNGGTTTGCCAGATGAAGATCTAGGCAACGTCGTACACGCAATTGTTGATGCGCCAGATGCAGAGATTACTGAGGNGCAGTTGCTTAACCACCTGGCAGAACGTCTGGTGCGCTATAAGATTCCTAGAACTGTGGAGTTTGTCGATGATCCCCTGCGCGATGACGCGGGAAAGGTTCGGCGTAAGACTTTGCGAGAGGAACGCCTCAAGTAATCTTATTACTTGAACGTAAAACCCTGCCTGGCGAGAAACTCCCGCATATGCGGTCGCGACTTGCCGGACAGTAGTCCTGCGATCTGCGCGGTCCAGGGCGTCCCGTGTCCGCCGCCGGTGCGAGTACCATAGTACTCTCCTATCTCCTTGTCGTACTTCGCAATGATGGGTGCATCTTTCGAGTCATCATAAACTTCATCTTTTAATACGANCTCAAGAGGCAGACGCGGTTTCACTTCGGGTTGCTGGTCCGGATAACCAAGGCACATGCCAAAGACCGGGTAGACGTGTTTGGGGATTTGCAGCAGGTCAGTCACGGTCTGTGGGTCGTTTCTGATTGCGCCGATGTAGCAGATACCGAGTCCGGNACTTTCTGCAGCGGCNACCATGCTTTGTGCCATNAGTGCGACATCGACAGTGGCAATAATGAATTGCTCTGTGTAGTCACCTTCGAATTCCACGTCATGTTGCGCGCAGCAGTTAGCAGGTCTCTTAAGATCGGCGCAGAAAACCAGAAACTCTGATGCAGTTTCTATGTAGCGCTGACCGCCTGCAACCTCAGCGATGGCCTTTCTCGTCTCTGCATTTCTTACTCGTATAACACTGGTGCCNTGNAGAAAACTTGACGTTGCGGCACCTTGTCCGGCGCGNAGTAGATCAAAGAGCAGTGCTTCGTCTATTGGTTGACTGGTGAACTTTCTAATGCTGGTATGTGATTGCAGCAGGTNGATAACGGATTGCATGATATGCCTCTAGTCTGGAAGTCCCAGAACTCTTTTCGCGATGATGTTTAGCTGAACTTCGTTGGTTCCTCCGGCGATACTGCTTGCCCGGGAACGAAGCCAATGTCTGGTTGCGGCGATATCTGCCGGTGTAAAGCTGTCTCCCTCCCAACCGGTTCCACTTGAACCGCGGATTTGTACCGCGAGGTCCGCGTTGGCTTTCACTGTTGCAGCACGCACAGCCTTAAATATGGAGGTGGCGTAACTCAGTGTTTNACCTGTGTCATTTTCCGCACGAGACCGACTTAAGGTTAATTCGAGAGAGTGTTCGTTTTGTTGTTGGCGGATAATCCAGTCTCGCATGGCAGNATCACTGATACGTGATTCACATTCGCCGCANTATTGTTTCGCAAGCTCNGCCAGGTGGTAAGGTCCNTCGAGACTTGCACTGGCACCGGCTGCCCCCATACCTGAAATACCAGCTCGTTCATGTTGCAGTAGCCTTTTGCCGACGGTCCAACCTCTATTGATTTCACCGACGACACTATCGGCAATGGCGTCGTCAAAAAATGTTTCAGAAAAAGGTGATACGCCGGAGATGAGCTTTATCGGTTTCACAGTCACGCCAGGTTGATCCATGTCGACCAGAACAAGGGTGATCCCATCGTGTTTACTTGCTTCAGGGTCTGTACGGACCAATACGTAAATCCATTGTGCGAGGTGCGCGCCCGAGGTCCAGATCTTTTGTCCGTTGATCACATAGTGATCGCCGTCACGAACTGCTTTGGTCGATAAACTCGCTAGATCGGAGCCTGAGCCTGGTTCGCTATAGCCCTGACACCACTGGATTTCACCTCTTGCGATTGGCGGCAGATGCTTTGCCTTTTGCTCTTCTGTTCCGTATTCCAGAAGTGTTGGGCCAATCATATTGCGGCCCTGCCCAGCCCTTTCTTTTCCTGTATAAATGCCCTGTGAAGTAAATTCTTCCATAAGGGCAATGTGGTCTTCGAAGCTCAATCCTGCACCACCGTATTCAATTGGCCAGTCAGGACACAACCAGCCCTGTTGTCCGAGCAGCTTTATCCAGCCGTTAGAGAGTTCACTATCGGGCTCTGCGTCCCTGACGTCCACAGTAAAGTTTCTAGCAAGCCATTGCCTTACTTCTTTGCGGATAGCTTCAGCACTCAAGGTAGCTTCCTGTGATGGCTAAAAGAATACAAAGGACCTGACAACGACATTCTTCCTGCAGGGGGCATCGCCTGGTGCGGTAGGGTCGTCACATGCGCTGTGGAATGACCAGCGAGAGACGGATCCGTCAGTGATGGAGTCATAACATTTAAGCATCGAAACTTCTGTGGAGGTTTGTTTTGGAAACCAGTACCACTCATGCTCATCGCGATGGGTAAATCGAGTCGTTTCACCAACACGGTCATCATAGATACGATAGTTGTTAATATAGGCTTGGTCTGCGAAGGATGGCCATGCGCAGAGTACGAATGGGTTCTGCTTTACTGTCTCCATCGGTTTGGCAAGGTTGATCGACATGAATCGGCGTGACATTTTTTCGTCTGCTTCTGCTTCGGTGTATTGTTGCTCGCGACCGAAGTTTCTCAGGTTATTAGTCAACAGTTCTCGACAACGTACTCGACCGCTATTGTCGTTAAGATCGTTGTGCACGAGGTATGCATAGTTTGCGTTGACGCCGGGAATCTTCTTCTCCTGATTCTCTGTACGGTCACCTTCGTAGTCTCTGTCGAACACATCGTGGTTGTAGACTAACGCGTCGGTTGCTCCCGGGAAGAATTCGAGTAAGAGTTTTTCTATTTCCGGGTAAAAAATACGTTCTACCTCTCCCGCGTCGTAGAAGTCCTCGCACTTGGATTCACAATGCGCTAGCGATACACCCATTCTGTCCATGCATTCCGGGCTGGAGGGATCCAAGCCTGGGTAATACTCTTCCATGCGACGTGCATCCCGCAATACCTTGGGAAAGTACAAATATCTCCGGGCAGTGTCTTGCTGTTCTTTAAGGAGTGCTTCCGCGTCAGCCTTGCGGTCCGGGTCGCTCCACAGTGCGTTGGACGAAACTATTGAATAGGTTGGCAGTTCTGAAACGGTATAGCGTAACGGTAAGGTAACGCCTCCTGGTGGCGCTTCGATGTTTTTTTTACGGATGTACTCAAGGCACTCATCGTAGCCACGAAATCCAGTTCCCCACTTTGTCTCGATAGGGCCGGGGGGTGCACTCTCGATCGTGTCGATTATATCCTGTCCTTCACCTTTGGCTATTTGGCGGAATGCGTCCTCGGTTGCAGCAGCGGTTCCGGCGTCACCGTTGCGATCAAGGTACATATATGACCGACCATCGTGAGCTGCAAAGGGTAGCGGTTGTCCTTTCGTGAGTTCAAATGGAGGAGTGTAAGCTTTGGTTTTGTGGCTGCCTTCAACCGTGCTCATCGTCTATCTCTTTGTTAAAAGCTCGATTTTGTCACATGGGGACTATAGTTCCTAGGGGTAGGCAAGTAAGGACATTGCTAACAGGATCTTTGCAGTTCGGTCCTTTAAACCATGGTATCGTGCGCGGCTGGCCCCTGTTCTAATGACAAAAAGATCATGAGTACGACTGAAGTTGATCTGTCTGATATACCGCCGGTGAGCCTGCGCCGCGTTTGGCAGCTAACGCTTAAGGCGTGGCCCTTTATGCGGCCATTGGTTAAACATCTTTTGATACTTGGCGGATTCATCCTGTTTATGACGTTGGTACTTGCCGGGGTTGCTCTGGTGGGTACTGATCTTTTCAATAACAAAATTCTGGTGGGTGACAAATTGCAGCCGCTTCAGGCCGTGGTGCTATTTGTGGATGATTCTTATGTCGGTAGTGATATTGAGGATAACGTCAATCTAAAGGATACGTTGACCGCGGAGCAACGCGGGGTAGTACGCGATCGTTTTATGATCTGGATTGTGATGCTTTGCTTGCTATTTATACCCATGGGTGCGGCGCTGATCTATTACAACATCTGGATCTGGCAGATGATTAATCAGAATCTGCGCGTGGCAATGATGACCAAAGCGGAACACCTTTCGCTCAATTTTCATGCCCAGTCTCGAGTTGGCGACGCTATTTTTCGTATCTACAAGGATAGTTCGACTATTACGAGCCTGGTTCAGGAGGCAATTATAGGGCCCGTTACCGGGATCTATTTTATCCTGGTTGGGCTTGCCTTTGTTGCGTTTTTCGATCCTCGGGTAGCGGTTGCCGTTATCTTCATATTCATCCCCATGATTTTTTTGACCGCCTGGTTAACACCCCTGATTAGATATCGGGCGTTAGAAAACCGCGTGGCGAACAGCGACCTTACCTCGCGGTTGCAGGAAACTATGAAGGCCCTGCGGGTAGTAAAAGCGAATCAGGGAGAACGGAGAATCCTGGATAGGTTTCACGCGGATTCCCAGCGAGCGTTGGACGCTGCTTTATTTTTGCGCCTGATGATTGTAGTTTTAAACGTGGTCGTTGCGACGTCGGCCGCGGTGCTTCTCCTTGTAACCGAGTACCTGGTGGTTGGGTGGGTTCTTGAGGAAAGGGAAACCTTTATGGGCGCCGCCGTGGTAACGATTATCGGCTACGCGATATGGAACATGGGCGCGTTTCAGGACTTCAGGGGTCGGCTGACGAGTTCGACGTACACGGCTGGGAGCCTTATTACTCGGTGGGCATTGTTGCAGGATCTGTTTATTGGTTTGGAGCGAGCGTTTTATCTCCTCGATTTGAAAGCAGATATTGTCGACCCGGAGTACCCGCTGGGCTTCCCAACGCCAATCAAATCAGTTGAGTGGCGCGATGCGTACTATGCCTACCAGCAAGAACAACCTGTTCTAGCGGGCGTCAATTTGCGCGCGGAAGTAGGCTCCATAACGGCCATTATTGGCAGCAGTGGTGCAGGTAAGTCCACGCTTATGTCGCTGCTACTTCGACTTTACGATCCCGACGATGGACAGATTTCGATAAACAATACTGATTTACGCGATCTACGTATTGAGGACATTCGTAGCAATACGGCGATCGCGTTACAGAAGAACGTTCTGTTTGCTGGAACCGTCGCAGACAATATTGGCTATGCCACTAAAAATGCGTCACGTAAAGAGATTGAAGAGGCGGCACGCATCGCCTGTGCAGATCAGTTCATCGCGGAGTTGGAATCCGGATACGACACAGAATTAGGTGAGCGAGGAGGCAAGTTATCGACAGGACAGCGACAGCGTGTTTCGCTCGCGCGTGCGATTGTAAGAAACACGCCAATCCTGATTCTCGATGAGCCGACTGCTTCTCTGGATGCGGAAACGGAGCTCGCCGTTATGCGAAACCTCGGTGAGTGGGGAACTGACAAGATTGTTTTTCTCATTACCCATCGACTACCCACGATCCGCAATGCAGACCAGATTGTATTTCTAGAGCATGGCAAAGTAATAGAGGCTGGAAGCCATGAGAATCTGGTGGAAAATGACGGTCGGTATTCGAAATTTTTAGCAGCCAGTCAGGTGTCGGCGCTGTCATTGGTAAGTCATGATTATGAGTGAAAATGGCTTTGAAGAAGGCGTTGTTGATAAGTTCATCGGAGAACATCATCATGATGATCGTATCGACGTCGAGACAGAGATATCTTCCCGTGAATCTTTTGTGTTGCTTGTTCGCTGTCTTAAGCTGCTGTATGCAGTGCGTTGGTTGTTTACGGCTAAATTTCTGTTGCGGTTGTGCGCCTTTCTGCCCGGCTTGTTACTCCCCTGGTTAGCCAAAATCGTTATCGACAATGTTTTGTTGCAGAAGTCCTTCAGCGAGAACGAGAATCCTTATCCACCTTTCATGCATCCAATAATAAATTTCCTGGACGGAATGACGCCGCTGGAAATCATGTTTACGATTACGGCTGGCTATTTCATCGGTTTGATATTTATTGGTGCTCGAACTGGTGGAGAACTTTACGTAGGCACTTACGGCAACACGCTTACGGGGCAGGATGAAGCGAGTGCCGCTGAGAATAAGATCAGTAATGGTCATACCGAGAGCGGCGGAATATTGGGGGTGATTGAGTATTGGGTCACCGTGCGATTGAGCCAGCGATTGGCGGACAATGTTAGAACCAGACTTTTTGCGCGACTCACTCGATTACCCATGGCCGTTTTATCGGAAAAGCGTACAGGCGATTCAATCTATCGTGTGTTGTACGACACTTCAAATATTCCACTTGCCGTAACGGACTCGACATTTCATATTTTTTACGCTTTGCTGGGGTCGTTCATCAGTATGTATTTGATCGGATACTCATACAGCGTCTCGGCAGAGGAGATAGTCTGGATTGCCTGGAGCGTCCTGCCGCTTGTATTCATCCTTACATTTCCAGCGGCGAAACTAATGCGTCGCATCAATCAGACCAAACGCTCGGCAGGTTCGGCAACCACCAACGCGATGGAAGAGACCGTTGACAATATTGATGCGGTACAAAGTTTGGGGGGTATGCAGCAGGAAACTGAGAAGTTTGCGATGCGTAGTCTGGAATCATATTTTCGAGAGCGAGTATCGTTGCTTGTGGGTGGCGCACTTTTCATAGGCGCAGCTATTGCTGTGCTTAGTGTCTGTGGGATTGTTTTCGTCATGGTTACCAACAGTATTATTAAGGGGGACATGTCAGCTGGAGACTTTGGGGTTATCTTTATCATTTTTTGGGGAATTGCTGGCGGTGCCATTGAACTCGGTGGCTTCTGGTTAGCCGTACAGAACAAAATGGCGCCAGCGCGTCGCATATTCTTCTTTATAGATTACGAATCCGATGATGATCACTCTGGTGGAGACCAGCTTGAAACGATCGCCAGGGGAGTGGAGGTCTATCACGTCGATTATGATTATCCAGATGGAAGGCGGGCGCTGACCGATATCACGCTGGATTTACCTGTAGGTCAAACGGTTGCCCTGGTCGGGCCTTCCGGGGCGGGTAAAACCAGCCTTGCGTATTTGCTTCCTGGATTTTTGAAGCCAACCCATGGTCACGTGCGTATAGATGGTAAAGACGTGTCAGATCTCGATATTGATAGCGTACGTAGTCATATAGCGTATGTGTTTCAGGAGCACTTGTTACTTGCTGAGAGCATTCGCGACAACCTGCGGCTCGCCAAACCACAGGCAACCGACGAGGAAATAGAAGCGGCGTTAACCATGGCGGGGTGTATGTCATTTATCGATGAGATGCCCGATGGTATAGATACTGTGCTTGGACGCTCCGGTAGTACCTTGTCAGTGGGACAACAGCAACGGCTTTGTATTGCCCGTGGCTTAATACGTGATGCAAAGATACTAATTCTTGATGAGCCTACTGCGGCCCTGGACCCCGAGTCCGAGAATCTGTTGTTCGAATCGCTGGAGCAGATCGCACGAGATCGATTGCTGATCGTTGTGGCGCATCGCCTGTCGACTATTCAGCGAGCGGACAAGATCGTGTTCCTGGAAGATGGCAGGATCAGAGAGCAGGGGACACATACGGAACTGATGAATACTGCTGATGGTCACTATCGACGTTACGTGGGGATCATCGAGTCGGACGACTAATTTTGTCAGGGAGTGGTTTCTACAGTGTGCCCCTGCGGGAGAATTCGAACAAGGAATTCCTTGGCCTGAAGCACATAGGTGAACACCACGGGCACAACGATCAAACTTAATACCGTTGATGTCAGCAGCCCGCCGATAACCACGATACCCATGGGCATGCGAAGGCTTGATCCTGAATGGATACCCATTGCTACCGGTAGCATACCGGCAGTCATCGCGAGGGTGGTCATCACGATTGGTCGTGCCCGTTTTGCGCAAGAATCCAGTAACGCATCATGAACATCCATGCCATTGCGCATGGCGACAACCGCGTAGTCCACTAGCAGAATCGAATTCTTCGTGGCAATTCCCATGAGCATAAGCAGGCCAATAACAGCAGCCAGGGAGAAGGATCCATCGACTATAAATAGGGCAACCACGGCACCGCCGACTGTTAGCGGTAGTGCGGCCAGTATTGTGATGGGTTGCATGAAATCTTTGAATAACAGTACTAGGACCATGAATACGCAGATGAGTCCAGTTGTCATGGCAACCCCGAAATCGCTGAACATGTCGTTCATCATCTTGGAGTCGCCAGTATCTACCCAGGAGACACCTCGCGGTAACCGTTTAAGTGATGGTAGTTCGCGCACGAGCGCGTTTGCATCTCCGAGTAGTAAACTGCCCAGTTCAATTTCAATTTGGACATTGCGTGAACGATCAAAGCGGGAGATCTGCCCAGGTCCACTGCCCATACTCACTTCTGCGACAGCAGCAAGAGGCACGAGACCGTGGGATCCTGGTACACGTAACTGCTCAATTGCTGCAAGGTCCTGTCGCGTTGCTAGTGGCAACTGCACACGAATATCCACTTGCCTTTGTGGCAAGTTCATTTGCGCGAGCGCTGCACTATAGTCGCCCGCGGTGGCGACCTGCACCGTCTCACCTATTGCTGACGCGGTAACGCCTAGTTCTGCAGCGCGTGCCAGTTTGGGCCGGATGAATATTTCTGGGCGCAACAAGCTGGTGTTTGAGCTGACGTTGCCAAGGCCGGAAACACCGCGTATCTCTGTCATCACGTTTTTCACGGTCTGATGCAGAAGCTGAGCGTCTTCGGACGTCAGGTTGATTAGCAGTATCTCTCCAGTCTTGCGGGATCCGACCTGAAAACGTGCGCCTGGTACGTTGCGCAAAATAGACCTGATCTCGACCTCGATATCGGCCTGAGACCGTTCTCGCTGGCCTATCGGTATTAGGTCGACGGTCAGCGTTGCATTACGAAGATCGGAGACTCCAGGCGATCTGCGACTGTTCGAGCTGCCGGTACCGACCGTCGTGAAAATATTTGTAATCTCCGGGATAACAGCAATCTTTTGCCGCACCAGTTCCGCCATCGCGTTGGTTGTGGCGAGTGGTGTTCCTGGGGCAAGCTCGACGGTAACACGGGTATTGGAATCGTCGGATGCTGGAACGAATTCACGGGGCAGGGTAGTCAACGCGATAACCGAGCCAACAAAGAATAGTGCCGCGCACAGGGACGTGATGAGGTGATGCTTTAATGCCAGGCGCGCAATATCCAGATAAGTGACCATAATCCAACCAGATGGTGGCTGAGGATGAGGCTGAAGAAAGCGTGCACAGAGCATGGGTGTAATGAGTCGGGCAACTGCTAGAGAAGCGAGTACCGCGGTTGCCGCGGTCCACCCAAATTCCTTGAAGAATTGACCAGCCATGCCGCTCATGAAAGCCGTTGGCAGGAAGACTGCGACGAGCGTCATGGTGGTTGTGACCACCGCGAGTCCGATCTCTGTCGCTGCATCCATCGCTGCTTTGATGGGGGGTTTTCCCTCCCGTAAATGCCGTACGATGTTCTCTACCTCGACGATAGTGTCGTCTACTAGAAGGCCGATGACCAGTGTGAGGGCCAACGTTGTGATGATATTGAGCGAGAATCCCAGCCAGTAAATGACTGCAAAAGTAGGGATTACCGACAAGGGTAAAGCAAGCGCGGAGATTAAGGTGGCACGCCAGTCGCGCAGAAAGAGCCATACCACTAACATTGCCAGAAAGGCTCCTTCGAACAACATGACCATGGATGCATCGAAGTCATCCGCAATTCGTTTAACCCGGTTCATAACTAGCGCGAATTCAACATTGTCTGCGCGGTCCATCTCAGAAATGACACGTGCAACTTCTTGACCCAGCGTGACTTCGTTGGCATCTTTGGAACGCTGAATTTGAAAGGCAACCACCTGTCGACCATTGAGCAGTGCGCGTTGCCCTCGGTCTGCCACGGTGTCAGAGATGGTGGCGATTTGATCCAGGCGAAAATGACGCCCTCCCGGTAAAGCAATATCGAAAGCTTCCAGTTCCTTTACGTTGGCGACAGTTGCGATAGTCCTAAGGGATTGGCGGGCGTCGCCTATCTCACCACGCCCACCCGACAGTTGCCGTTGCGCAAGACGTAACTGCCTGGAAACATCGATCGCGGTCAGTTCAAGTGCAGCGAGCTTTACTGGGTCCAGTTCCACGAGAATCTCTCGCTGGACGCCACCCAGACGATTGACAGCAACCACACCAGGTACCGCTGTAAGTTTTCGAGTTACCGCATCATCGATAAACCAGGATAGGCCCCCTTCATCCATTGTCTCCGATGCTACTGTATAGGTGAGGATGGGCGTGCTGGAAAAACCTATGTCATTAACGATTGGTGGTTCCAGGTCTCGCGGCAGATCGCTGCGTATGTTGGTAACGGCTGCGCGAACATCGTCCAGGGTCTCAGATTGATTGCTTTCCAGGGCGAACTCGAACACGGTTAAAGAGACGCCTTCGGTGATCGTTGAGGTCAGACTTTCGATACCTTCGATGCCTGCGACCGCGTTTTCGATCTTTCGGGTGACTTCTGTTTCCAGCTGAGAAGGAGAGGCACCTTCCATCGCGGCAGTCACGGTGATGACGGGCAACTCGGTATCCGGAAATTCCTTGATGGTTAAGCGATCAAAAGCCAGGATGCCAGCAAGCGTGAATACCAGAAAAAGAACGATAGGTGGGATCGGTTCGCGGATAGCCCAGGTAGCGATGTTCACTCTACACCGCCCAAATTATTCATCGGCCAATCGAGAATCTTCACGTGATCGCCATTTGTTAGAAATGCGCCACCACTTCGTACGACATCTGCGCCAGATGTGACTCCCTCGGTGATTTCAATCCAGTCAGAAAAACGTCGGCCCGTTATCACCCTCTGCTCAGTAGTCCGTCCATCCTCACGGTCCACCAGAAAAATGTATTCGTAGCCATCTCGGTGAACTATGCTGGAGGTGGGTAGTGCCAGAGCAGCGCGCTCCCCTACGTTGATTGTTCCGGCGGCAAACATCCCAACCCGAGCATGGTTAGCTGTTGCGGCATCAAGGGCAACAAAAACGATTCCGGTACGTGTCCCGGCATTAAGCGTTGGCGCAATCTGTCTGACTGTACCGGTCAGCAATATGCCGCCGGGTAGTTGAATTTCAGTCATATCACCTGGGCTGACTTTTACCAGAGATTCGGCCGTCAATTCCGCGTGCCACTCAAGACGATTTTGTCGTAGTAATCTGAAGAGTTCTGCACCAGGCGTTCCAATGGCACCTAGCGTTGCATTACGCGTCGTGATAACGCCAGAGTCTGGTGCGATCACCTTTGTTTTGTCGAGGGAAAGCTGCTGTGCGTCGAGCCTTGCCTGAGCGAGTTGGACCTGTGCCCGTGCCGCCTGTTCTTTAGTTTTTGCGCGAATTAATTCTTGTTCACTTAATGCATCACGGGCATCGAGTTGCTTTGCTCGTTTGGCCTCGCCTATTGCTTCAGTCAGATGAGCTTTTGCTTCATTGAGTGAGGCCTGCTGCTGAGCAAGTTGAGTTCGCGCTTGAGTACTATCAAATAGTGCCAGAATATCTCCTGGTTGAACGTTATAACCAACATCGACTAGTACTTCGATTAATGGAGCACCGGAAATTTCGGCGCTTATTGTTGCTTCCTGCCAGGCAGCTATTGCTCCACTGGCTTTGATAATCTCTGGCCAAACTACGTTCTTTGGTTCTACCAGAGAAACCGTTAGAGCGGTGGGGACGGGTGTTTCCTTACCACGCTGATCTTTTTCATCTGCACTACCGGGAACAACCGTAGTGAAAACTCCAATTACAATCACACTCAGTGCGATCGCAAGAGCACTAAAAAATCGCAATTTCATAATGATGTCCGCCGTAACCGTTCAGCTTCGACCGCTGCGAGTGCATGGCAAGCCATCCGTTCTACGACTGCTTCAAGGTCTTCTTCAGATTCCATTAACCCGGGCGTTAACTGACGGATTGCTGCACGCTCGACGTAAAACACCATGGCCATACCCACAAGGGTGAACGCCAGTTGATTCAGTGCAGAATCTGATTCTTCAATGCGTAGATGACGTTTTAGGAAACGCACTAACTGCGCGTGGTAAAGACCAATGATACCCACGCGATCTACATCCAGTAATCCAGAGGGATCAACCTGCTCGCGTAAGAACAATAGACGCATGTGGCTGCCACTATCGGCATCCAGTACGAAAGTCATGATATGGCGGTACCATGCATCAAGACCTGCCTCCAATGATGTGTCAGCTTCATCCAGAATTATGGGAGGACGGATCATACGCTCCGGAATTTGAAATAGCTCTTGATACAGCGAGGCCTTATCACCGAAATAATAGTGTATGCCTGCAACATTGACACCAGCGCGTTGGCAGATTTCACGGGTTGATGCCTGGGCATAGCCCTTGGACGCGAAGACTTTCAGAGCGGTACGCAGTATGCGTGTGCGCGCATCTACAGCTTCTGTGGAGTCCTCCATTGGTTGGCGAGAAACCATAGGTAACTGTTTTCTAATAAGGAAAAGCGGACATCTAGTATACATTTAATTCAAGCAAGCGCTTGAATTAAATAGAGATGGTACGTAATCCTAATGAATTACACATATGGCGAGAAATGCGCTCGAATCCCAGAGACGAACCTGTGTAGGTCTACCGATAAACTTTTCTCGGATCAAACGCGTCTCGAGTCGCTTCACCAATGAATACTAGGAGGCTCAGCATGAGGGCAATGACAACAAATCCTGAGATTCCGAGCCAGGGTGCTTGCAGGTTGGATTTACCCTGATTGAGTAGCTCTCCTAGTGAGGGAGAACCCGGGGGTAGCCCAAAGCCCAGGAAATCCAGGGACGTCAGCGTAGTAATGGATGCGGACAGAGTAAAGGGCATAAACGTAATGGTTGCTACCATCGCGTTAGGGAGCACGTGGCGCCAAATCAAGGTTCGATCGCGCGTTCCTAGTGCTCTCGCGGCACGAACAAAATCTAGATTTCGCGCCCGCAGAAACTCAGCGCGGACTACGCCTACGAAGCCCATCCATGAAAACAATAGCATTAGACCCAGCAACCACCAGAAATTTGGTGTTATGACACTGGCTACGATGATAAGAAGATAGAGTGTTGGCATACCTGACCAGATCTCGATGAAACGCTGACCGATAAGATCCGTCAGACCTCCATAGAATCCTTGAATGGCGCCAACACTCACGCCAACGACCGCGCTCAATATAGTCAGGGCGAGGCCAAACAATACAGAGATGCGAAAACCATAAATAAGCCGAGCCAGAACATCTCGGCCCTGGTCATCAGTACCTAGCCAGTTCTCATCCTTTGGCGGAGCCGGTGCGGGAACTGACAGTTCGTAGTTTATCGTGTCGTGGCTGAAACGTATGGGAGGCCAGACCATCCAACCTGTCTCCTCGATAAGCTCCGCGACGAACTCGTCACGGTAGTCCGCTTCGGTTTGAAAGTCTCCGCCAAATTCTGTTTCCGGATAGGACACGAAGGTCGCGAAGTACAGTTCGTTTTCGAATGAAATCAGTAATGGTTTATCGTTAGCGACCAGTTCCGCGGCCATGCTGATGACGAACAATAGCAGGAAGGCCCAGGTTGACCAGTAGCCGCGGCGGTTCCGTTTGAAGTTGTCGATTCGGCGCCTGGTGATGGGTGATATTTTCATGCCAATCCAGCGGTAATGAGGATCTGCCATCAGGTTTCTCGCGTTTCAAAATCGATACGCGGATCCACCAGGTGGTACATCACGTCGCTGATAATGCCCATGACTAGTCCGAGCAGGGTGAATAAGAATAACGTGCCAAACATCACCGGGTAATCCCTGGTGAGTGCCGCTTCAAAACCCAACAGCCCAATACCATCGAGTGAAAAAATTACCTCGGTTAAGAGAGAGCCGGTGAAGAAAATACCGATGAATGCTGACGGAAATCCGGCAATGACGATTAACATCGCGTTTCTAAATACATGACCGTAAAGCATGCGTCGTTCAGTCAACCCTTTTGCTCGCGCAGTAATAACGTATTGTTTGTTGATCTCTTCGAGAAACGAGTTCTTGGTTAACATTGTAAGTCCAGCAAAGCCGCCGATGACCATGCTGAGTAGTGGCAATGTCAGGTGCCAGAAATAATCCTTTATTTGCTCGTACCAGTGCAGGTCTTCCCATCCCGTTGAAAAAAGTCCACGCAGCGGAAAAAGGTCCAGATATCGACCTCCGGCAAACAGGATGATTAGCAAAATAGCGAACAAGAAACCTGGTACTGCATTGCCAAATATCACTAGACCAGAAGTCCACACGTCAAAGCGTGAACCGTCCCTTACCGACTTTGCAACACCCAGAGGAATAGAGATGAGATAAACCAGTAAGGTTGTCCATAGTCCAAGGGAGATCGATACAGGTAATTTATCAATAAGCAACTGGGCTACTGAGCGATCCTGGAAGTAGCTATCACCAAAATCGAAACGAACGTAGTTGCCCATCATGATGATGAACCTCTCGTACGCTGGCTTGTCGAGTCCAAACTGCTGTTCGATTTCAAGGATAAGATCAGGTGGTAAACCTTGTGCTCCTCGGTAGCGCGAAGTGGATTCAGAGCCTATGTCTGGTCGTTGGGAGGTGTCGCCTGCTTCCTGCGTTGTTCCTCCACCAAAGCGAGCCGTGGCGGCCACATCGTCCCCGGTCAACTGAGCAATCATCTGTTCAACCGGACCACCGGGTACGAACTGGATGACGATGAAATTGATGACCATGATGCCGAATAGTGTTGGCACTATCAGCAGTAAACGACGGAGAATGTAGGGATACATTGTTTAGGGTCCGGACAAATTAGTTAGCGATCCGGGCTTCGTACCTCTGATTCCAACCTGTTGTCGAGGGCGGGAGCCTTAGCAGGGTCAACCCACCAGTAGAGAAGCTGAAATCCACTGGAAGGTGTTATAGCTGGTTGACTAAATTTGTTCCAATAGGCAACCCGATCATAGGTGGCATGCCAATGCGGAATAACCCAGTGACCCCACTGTAGTGCGCGGTCCAGAGCTCGAGTTGCTGCAACCAATTCACTGCGATCTTGCGCCTCGATCACGTGTTCAATTAACGCGTCGATAGCTGGATCATTTATACCAATGTAGTTTCTTCCACCTTCGAGATCAGCAGATTCAGAACCCCAAAAAGATCGCTGCTCGTTCCCCGGGGATAGCGATTGGCCGAATACATGGACAATCATGTCAAAGTCATAGGTGTCGAGACGCTGGCGATATTGGGATGTGTCAACTGTGCGGACGGTAAGTTCCACGCCTAGTTTCTCGAGGTTCCTGCCATAGGGAAGAACCGTACGCTCCCAGCTTGGGCTTGCCAGCATAACTTCAAAGGTAAGGGGCTTGTCCGTTTCTTTGTTTACGCGTTTCCCGTCTCGAATAATCCATCCCGCCTCGCTAAGTAGTTTGCTTGCAGTTCTTAGGTTTCCACGCATCGGGCGCGGTCCTCCGCCCTTCGGCGGTTCATAGACCGTTGTAAACACCTCGGCTGGCAACAGATCTTTCAAAGGCTCTAGGAATTTAAGTTCGTCGTTACCTGGTAGACCCGTTGCCGAGAGTTCCGAATTGTCAAAATAACTACGGGATCGGGCGTACTGATTATAAAAGAGGTTTTGATTTGACCACTCAAAATCAAACGCGTAGGTGAGCGCCTGCCGGACCCGGATGTCACTAAAAATCTTGCGGCGCGAGTTGTAAACAAATCCCTGCATACCTGCTGTACGGTTGTGATCGAATTTTCGCTTGACGATTAATCCGTTTTTCACTGCTGGTACATCGTATCCGGTTGCCCAGTTTTTGGCTGATTGCTCTCGTCGGTAGTCATATTCACCTGATTTAAAGGCTTCTAACGCGATATCACTATCTCGGTAGTAGTCGATACGAATCTCGCCAAAGTTGAACTGACCTTTGTGTACAGCAAGATCTTCTCCCCAGTAATCTTGGACTTGTTCCAGGGTCAGGGATCGCCCTGGTTCGAACGTTGCTACTCGGTATGGTCCAGATCCAAGTGGTGGCTCCAGTGTCGTTTTGGTGAAATCCCGATCAGCCCAGTAATGTTGGGGAAGAACCACCAGTTGCCCAATGATCAATGGTAGTTCGTGATTTTCGCCAGGTTTGAAGTTAAAACGTACGATGTCATCGTCAACCTTGATGACCTCCTGCACGTTGCCATAGTAAAAACGATAGAACGGCAAGCCATCTTTGAGAAGCGTGTTGAAGGTCCAGATAACATCATCGACAGATAGCTTTCGACCATCGTGCCAACGCGCGTCGTTGCGGAGCTTGAAAGCGACCCAGGAACGATCTTCGGGCATGTAGATTTCTTCAGCCAGTTCACCGTACTGACTTAGTGCCTCATCGGCGGAACTAGCGGCGAGAGAGTTATATATCAGCCCAACGTCATTAGCAGGATTACCCTTTACGATAAAGCCGTTAAAGGAGTCAAAAGTACCTATACTATGCATGTGTATGCTCCCCCCTTTTAGTGCGTCAGGGTTTGCATAATCGAAGTGCTTAAATCCGGCTGGGTATTTGACCTCGCCATGCATTGCGATGGCATGCCGTCCGACAACTCCGTCCAATGTGGTGGAAAAGCTATTGCCGGACCATGCAAAGATGAGAAATAGAATAAGTAGTGTTTTCATCACATGCGGAACTCTAGCCTCTGGGTTGTGCTAGGTCTAGAAAAAATATTATGGTAAAGGTTCATTCTGCTAGGCAAACACTATGGTTTACGACCTTTTAGTCAAAAACGGGACAGTAGTTGACGGTTCGGGGACGCCAAGATTTAGGGCTGATGTGGGTATCGCCGATGGCAAGATTGCGCATATAGGCCGTATCAATGAACGTGCTAAGGAAACCCTGGACGCTGAAGGCCATGTGGTTGCTCCAGGATTTGTTGACGGTCATACCCATATGGATGCACAGGTGTTTTGGGACCCTATTGGCTCCTGTTCCTGCTATCACGGAGTAACATCCGTGGTGATGGGCAACTGTGGATTTACTCTGGCGCCTTGTAGAGAAGATGAAGCGGATCTTGTATTTCGTAATCTCGAGCGCGCCGAGGATATCGCCAGAGAAGCGATGTTAGCCGGCATCAACTGGCGGTGGGAAACCTTTCCGGAGTATCTGGATGTTCTGGACAGTCTTCCCAAGGGCATTAACTACGCTGGGTACGTGGGACACTCTGCTATGCGCACCTATGTCATGGGGGCTAGGGCATTCGAAGAAGAGGCGTCAGAAGCGGAAGTTGAGCAGATGTGTCAGATGGTTCAGGAGGCGGTGCGTGCAGGCGCAATCGGGTTTACGACGTCCCGCTCACCAAACCACGAGACTTCGGATCACAAGCCTGTGGCGAGTCGCGTTGCGGGTTGGGACGAAGTTCGTCGTATTGTCAATGCCATGGGTAAGACAGGTGCTGGTATTTTTGAGATTGCCGGAGAAAATCATGGCCGGGACCCAGAGAATGTTCGAGAGTATCATCAGCGCCTGAAATCATTGGCGATTGAGTCCGGGGTACCCATCACTTGGGGAATGTTCGCGAAAAGAGAGGCGCCGGAGGTTTGGCGTTCCTATTTTGACCTGTTGGACGAAGTCGCAGAGGCCGGCGGCCGGATGTTTGCCCAGGTTCACTCCCGCTCTTTAAATATTATTTACAGCTTTGAAGCACATACACCGTTTGATAGCTGGGATGTGTGGCGTGATATTCGCAGGCTTCCGCTAGAAGAGCAGCGGATCAGCTTTTCCGATCCTGATCTGAGAGAGAAGCTGATAGCCGAGGCTAGTAATGTGAGTTCTCGTCATAAGCGTAGTGGTCTCACTATTATGCCGCCTGACTGGGACTGGGTATTTCACATGACAGATGCGACGCAGCGGGGCGTTTCGCTCGCTGATATCGCCAAGGGCAGAGGTGTTACGCCGGCGGAGGCTTTCATCGATATTGCGCTGGAAACAAATTTCAAAGCACTATTTCGCTCGCCCATTAATAATCATGATGATGCTGATGTTATTGAAATGATGAAGCATCCGCGGTCCGTTGTAACGTTCTCTGATTCTGGTGCACATGTATCTCAGATCATGGATAGTTCACTACAGACTAATATATTCAGTCAGTGGGTCCGCGAGGAGCAGGCACTTAGCCTTGAGGAGGCCGTGCGCTACGTGACGTTTGATACTGCTTCGCAGTGGGGTCTGCACGATCGGGGTTTGCTGAGGATCGGCATGGCGGGCGATTTGGCAATTTTTGACCCAGACTCCTTTGCGCCCAATCTCCCTGAAGTTGTTAATGATCTTCCTGCCGGTGCAACGCGTTTGAAGCAAACCGCAAGAGGTTTGCTCGCTACCGTTGTCAATGGCGAAATTCTATTATGTGATAATGAGCACACGGGCGCGGCTTCAGGCGAGCTACTAAGAGGGCCCTTAGCTAGATAGGGCGCGATAGATGATTTATAGCGCTCGCCGTTGTGTGGGGAAACGAGTCATAACTAAATCCCCTGGGATGGATGTGCTGACATTCAGTATTGCCCCATCGCGCTGCATCTTGGCGTTTTTTAACGCTTCGACTGCTAGAGGCTGCGCCAATAATTCCGGTCGGTTGGGTATGACCTTTAGTAACCCTCGAAGAAGCTGCTCAAGACCCTGTGTTACCTGAGCGTTTAATGACTCCGCGCTAATTGTCATATGCGCAGCATTATCAATATAGCCCTCAAGCCACGCGTTGTTAATCAACGAGTAGGTCGGGTTAGCTTGTTGAAATGGCGTCAGGTCGAGAACCACAGCGGCGACCTGTGCGTCGCTATTGACGATCTGAATAACTCCTGGTCGCGGCGACGTCTGGGGTCCCTGCTGCCACCTGGCAAGTACTTCTGCCATCACATCCCTGGAGCCCATCGCGATGAGGTCATCTCGAAGCAGCGAGGCTGTTTGCTGCGCACCGTAATCGTTCTTGTAGTTGGAAACCTGAAGTGTGTTCTTGATTCCAATCGTGTCCCAGTCTTTTCTGCGTTGCATCTTCTTTATGACTTTCTTTTCCTGAAAATCACCCTGTAGAAACATCATGCCTCCCTGGGAGGCTGAGAATGCGAACCAGGCATATTGCAACTTTTTGACAGATAGGCCGAAACCGTCGTTTAGGAACTTGTTCATTGAGCTGTACGTATTTCTTCTATTATTTCGTACAGCTTTTCCAAGCTGGGCATCAAGTATTGACTCAACATCTGCTCGACCTATTGCTAGGGAATCCGACGGAACCACAAGGTCAATCCAGACCGCTTCATCTTTTGCTAATACCGCAGAAGTTAGTGCTAAGAGTGCGAAAAATAGTAAAGAGCGTTTCATAGGGCCCTCCAGCGCCAGAAAGCTGATCGAACCATACCGCTGAAGAAGAGAAAATGGTAGTGGTGAGGTGATCTTAGTGCATGGCGATTGCAGTCTTGACTATCGTTAAGAGAAAAACCTGTGGTCGTAGGTCACCTACAGCGGTATTCAGACGCTTAGTAAGAGCATGATATTGGCTTGATTATGTCCTACATAACCGAGGACTGCATACTTGAAAATGCCGGCGGTTTAGAGGGAGTTGGTGCACGTTTTGATGGATTTGACGCGGTAAAGCGCTGGCTTGTATCTATCTGGTTTGACTTGCCGGATATTTCACTCGAGCACGCGAGCTATTTTGGTGATGTAAATCGTGGTTGTTAGGAATGGACCAACAGGTGCCATGAGGCCCGATGAAACCAGACTGGAAGTCGAATGTTCTGATCTTTTTACCTTTCGTGATGGTAGGACCCGCGTTAAAAAATAATTGATGCAGAACTGGCAATAACTCAGTATTGATCTAGAGTGAACTAATATAGTGCGTATTAAACTCCTGAATCCCCATATATGTGCAGTTTCATACAATAAGTGCTCTTTTAGGGCCATTATTCTGGCTCAGTTATTGCACTACTCCTATCAAACAAAAATGGCGTTCGATTTGGAGGACAGATGTTTAGACAACTAACAAAAGTTTGCGCAGTGGTGGTTTTAAGCTTCAGTGCGACTTGGGCAGCCGCTGATACTATTAAGGTTGGTGTATTACACTCACTATCGGGCACGATGGCCATTAGTGAGACCACATTGAAAGACACTATTTTGATGATGATTGAGGAGCAAAATACTGCCGGTGGTTTACTGGGCAAAAAGCTGGAGGCTGTGGTCGTTGACCCTGCCTCCAATTGGCCCTTGTTTGCAGAAAAAGCTCGTGAACTGATAGAGAAGGAAAAGGTCGACGTAGTTTTTGGTTGCTGGACCTCAGTTTCACGGAAGTCTGTTCTACCAGTTTTTGAAGAATTGAACGGCCTCTTATTTTATCCCGTACAGTATGAAGGTGAGGAATCTTCAAAAAATGTTTTCTACACTGGTGCTGCGCCCAATCAGCAAGCGATTCCTGCCGTTGATTATCTGATGAATGAGGTTGGTGCTGAACGATGGGTACTTGCCGGGACCGATTACGTATACCCAAGAACTACCAACAAGATTCTTAAGGCGTATCTCAAGGCGAAGGGTGTAACTGACAAGGACATCATGATTAATTACACGCCCTTTGGCCATGCCGACTGGCAGTCAATTGTCGCAGATATCAAAAAATTCGGTTCAGCGGGTAAGAAGACTGCTGTTGTATCAACGATTAATGGTGATGCTAACGTGCCTTTTTACAAAGAACTGGGTAACCAGGGAGTTTCCGCTGAGGATATTCCGGTTATCGCGTTTTCGGTCGGTGAAGAAGAGCTTTCTGGAATTGATGCCGGTCCGTTGGTAGGTCACCTTGCTGCTTGGAACTATTTCATGAGTGTCGATGCGGAAGTTAACGATGATTTTATCGATAGCTGGCTTGAGTTTATCGATGATGAAGATCGAGTCACTAACGACCCTATGGAAGCGCACTATATTGGATTCAAGATGTGGGTAGAGGCGGTTAAGAAGGCCGGCACTACAGATTCTAGTCAGGTTCAGGATGCCATCATCGGCGTCGCTGTTCCTAATCTTTCCGGTGGCCTGGCTACGATGATGCCAAACCATCACATTACCAAGCCAGTCTTAATTGGTGAGATTCAGGACGACGGACAGTTCGATACAGTCTGGCAGACGCCGGGTACCGTACCTGGTGATGCCTGGTCCGATTTCTTGCCGGGGTCGATGGACATTACTGCTGACTGGCAGGCTCCTTTGTCTTGTGGGAACTACAACGTCAAGAGCGGTGCCTGTTCGGGTCAAAACTACGAATAAGTTTCTCTAGGCTTCATGGTATATTGACGAGCGGGTTTTACCCGCTCGTCCTCCTTCGGGGGGGAGGGTATTGTTGGGAGATACTTTTGATTAATCTCAAGACGCTTGTTGTCCTGGCGGTCGTGACGATTCCTAGTCCGTCGATTGCTGCGTTTGGGGATGACTTTGAGTCCGTAGTAAACGCGCTCAATACGCGGTCGTTTGACGATAAACTGGAAGCGGCAAGTCGGCTCGCAACGATGGATCACGAGCGGGTCGATGTGGTTCTTCAGGCGTTGATCGACGGCAAGCTATACAAGAAGAAAGGCGACGATACTGTGGTTGTCGTGGTCTCACTTGAGGGTGGCGGCCATCAACTAACCGATGCGGCCTCGGGAGAGGACCTTGGTAAAGTTGGTCGGCGCGGCGCTAAAAAAATAAGCGTAAATAACAAACTGCGTCGCCAGTTAAAGGGCTTGTTTGCGTCTCGGCAGTTGAATGTTGATGATCCCCAGGCGCGCATTGCTGCGGTTCAGGCGATCATCAATGCGGGTGATGTCAGCTTACGTGAAATACTCCTCGAGCGACGAGAAGTGGAATCGGTCGAAGACGTACAGGATGCCATTGACGTCGCGATGGTGGTTTTTGATCTCGATTCCAAAGACCAGGCCACTAAGCTAGCGGCGATTCAAGCAAGCGCCGATAACCTGGATTCCAACGTCCGTATGAAACTGACTGCAGTCGTCAGCGACCAGAGTTTGGATCAGGAATTGCGCGATGCCGCGGCAAGTTCGTTGGCGAATATTGAGGGATTAGTAGAACGTTATCGGTGGATCGAGACGTTGTTCTTTGGTTTGAGTCTCGGGTCTATTCTTGTGTTGGCGGCAATTGGCCTATCGATCACTTTTGGCGTTATGGGAGTCATTAACATGGCCCACGGGGAATTGATTATGCTGGGTGCCTATACGACCTACGTGGTGCAGACGTTGTTTCCCGATGCGCTTGAGTATTCCCTGCTGATTGCGATCCCTGCAGCATTTATAGTGTCTGGCCTGGTTGGTATTGCGATTGAACGTGGCGTCATCAGGTTTCTCTATGGCAGGCCGCTGGAGACGTTGCTTGCAACATTTGGTGTGAGTCTGATCTTGCAACAGGCAGTCCGCAGTATCTTTTCTCCGCTAAATCGTGCAGTAGCAACGCCAGAGTGGATGAGCGGCTCCCTGGAGATTGTTCAGGGACTCTCAATTACCTACAACCGGCTCTACATTTTCTTTTTTGCACTTCTGGTATTTGCTACGTTGCTAACGATATTGCAGCGGACTCGTTTAGGCCTTGAGGTCAGGGCAGTTACGCAAAATCGGGCGATGGCGCAAGCGATGGGAATCAGAAATACGAGAGTTGATATCCTAACTTTTGGCCTGGGTGCTGGTATCGCCGGGGTTGCGGGTGTTGCTTTATCACAGCTCACTAATGTGGGGCCAAATTTGGGCCAGGGATATATTGTCGATTCTTTCATGGTTGTTGTGTTTGGCGGTGTTGGAAATCTTTGGGGGACCCTGGTGGCGGGCCTATCCCTCGGTGTGGTTAATAAAGTGCTGGAGCCTGCGGCAGGCGCGGTCGTGGCAAAGATTCTGGTGCTGGTTTTCATCATTCTGTTTATTCAGAAACGACCCCGGGGCCTCTTTCCCCAGAAGGGTCGGGCGGTGGAAAGCTGATGTTGACTCAAATGATGCTGCAACGATTGATGGATCACGATCGAGGTGGCTGGGTTTTTCTCGCTGTTCTACTAGCCATTGGAATATTGGTTCCTGTTGCCAATCTATTGGTACCTGCGGATTCGTTTTTCCATATCCCAACCTATACTGTCACCTTGCTTGGTAAGTATCTGTGCTTTGCACTTCTGGCCTTATCACTCGACCTGGTTTGGGGTTACTGCGGTATTCTTAGTCTCGGTCACGGGGCGTTCTTTGCATTGGGTGGTTATGCGATGGGAATGTACCTAATGCGCCAGATTGGAACTCGAGGCGTGTACGGTGACCCGGAGCTTCCCGATTTCATGGTGTTTCTCAATTGGGATAGCCTTCCGTGGTACTGGTATGGTTTCGATCAGTTTTGGTTTGCCGCGCTAATGGTCATGATTGTGCCAGGGGCGCTGGCATTCGTATTTGGCTGGCTTGCGTTTCGATCTCGGGTATCCGGCGTGTATTTATCGATCATGACCCAAGCATTGACTTATGCCCTGATGTTGGCCTTTTTTCGCAATGAGCTGGGGTTTGGCGGCAATAACGGTCTGACTGATTTTAAAGACATTCTTGGCGCTTCGCTGCAGTCGGATGTGACACGTGTTGTGTTGTTTGTTTGCTCCGTCGTGGCATTGGCACTTGGATATCTCGTGTGTCGATTTATTGTTACATCAAAGCTGGGCCGTGTAGTTACCGCGGTGCGTGATGCGGAAGCCAGAACACGATTTATTGGTTATAGGGTAGAACACTATCAGGTATGCATATTTACCGTGTCTGCGGTAATCGCGGGTATTGCAGGCGCACTTTATGTTCCACAGGTTGGCATCATTAACCCGAGTGAATTTCAGCCGCTCAACTCCATTGAGTTGGTTGTGTGGGTCGCGCTTGGGGGTAGGGCGACCTTGTATGGTGCGGCGCTAGGTGCTGGTTTGGTGAATTACATTAAGACAGTCCTTACTGGTGCTTTGCCGGAGGTATGGCTTTTCGTACTCGGCGCGCTTTTCGTTATTGTAACCGTTGCACTGCCACGTGGAGTGATTGGTATCTGGCGGCAATTGCGTCTCAGAGAGAACCATGGCTGATGACCCGCGCATAAACCGTCCCACTCAGGTTGACCCTGACCGTGTATTTAACTTCCTGGTTGAGCCACCAACCCGTGAGGAACTCATCAATACAGCGAGGGGTGTCATTCTTTACTTGGAGGATATCAGTGTAAGTTTCGATGGCTTTCGCGCGCTTAATGAACTGACGCTCTACATAGGGACAGGTGAGCTGCGCTGTATTATTGGTCCCAATGGCGCTGGTAAGACCACCTTGATGGATGTCATTACCGGTAAAACTCGGCCGGACTGGGGTACTGCTTATTTTGGCCAGCGCGTAAACCTGCTGCGTAGGTCTGAACCCGAGATTGCTTCGATGGGTATTGGCCGAAAATTCCAGAAGCCAACGGTATTTGAACAGCATACGGTCCATGAGAACCTTGAACTCGCGATGGAATCCGATAAGCGTGTTTGGAATACTTTGTTTTGTTCTCTTACAGGTGAGGAGAAAGACCGTATCGGTGAGGTTCTCGAACTTATTAGCCTGAGTGAATTAGTTGGTAAGCAGGCCGGTGTTTTGTCTCATGGGCAAAAACAGTGGCTCGAAATTGGCATGCTGCTGATGCAGAACCCTTTGCTATTGTTGGTGGATGAACCGGTCGCCGGCATGACACAGCAGGAAACAGAAGCGACTGCTGCGCTCTTAACTCGTTTAGCTGGCGATCATTCTGTGGTGGTAGTGGAGCACGATATGGAATTTGTTAGATCGATTGCAAGACAGGTTACTGTGTTACATGAAGGTAGTGTGCTGGCTGAAGGACCATTTGATGCTATACAGGAAGACTCTAAGGTTCGCGAAGTGTATCTGGGTAGCTGATGCTTGCGATTACTGATGTCAATCAATCCTATGGTCAATCCCACACTCTTTGGGATGTGAACATGTCTATCGACCCCTGCAGTTGCGTCAGTCTGATTGGTCGAAATGGTGTTGGCAAAACGACCTTACTCAACTGCATCATGGGACTGCTACCCGTGGCTTCAGGCTCAATCCTCTACGATGGTGTGGAAATGACTGCAGAACCGGCTGAGCGTCGGGCGCCACTGCGTATTGGATACGTGCCTCAGGGTCGAATGATTTTTCCGTTACTGACCGTTGAAGAAAACCTTCTGACTGGATTGGGCGCGTTGCCAAGAGAAGAACGGCAACTACCGGAATTGATATTTGAGTTATTTCCTGTTCTGCAAACAATGATGAAAAGGCGCGGTGGTGATTTATCTGGAGGTCAACAACAGCAATTAGCGATAGCGCGAGCGTTGGTCATTGGGCCTAAACTATTGATACTTGATGAGCCAACTGAAGGGATTCAACCCAATATTGTGCACGAAATTGGCGAAGTTATTGTCAGATTAAATCGAGAACTTGGGCTGACCGTATTGGTTGTTGAACAGAAATTACCCTTTGTGCGTCACGTCGCGAGTTATTTTCATATTATGAGCAAAGGCGCGATAGTGGCTGCTGGTGCTATTCAGGAATTATCCGAGTCCATGATTACCGAGCATCTATCAGTATGATTCGCCATGGTTGGCAGGCGAACCTCAATTTACAGTTTCGTCGATCGGGCTGTAAGACACTAGTCAACAGACGTTCGCATAAGGGTCCTTTGCGGATTCAAAAACCGTTTTATCCACCCGATGGTGTTTGTCATGTCTATGTTTTACATCCGCCAGGGGGGGTAGTTGGTGGCGATGAGTTGGGGACGAGTGTGGAAGTTTGCAGCAACGCAGCCGCGCTGATTACGACGCCTGCATCTTCGAAGATATATCGCAGCGCAGGAGCAACGAGCCAGATTACTTGTAATCTGAAAGTGGGCGAGGGCGCGAGTCTCGAGTGGCTACCTCAGGACACTGTGCTTTTTGGTGGTAGTCGTGTGCATCAGGCAACGACGGTGCGACTAGAGTCTGGTTCTCACTTTTGTGGTTGGGAGATTTGTTCTATGGGGCGGCCCGCGAGCGGTGATGACTATTCAACTGGTGAATTCGAGCAGGTATTCATGCTGCTCGTTGATGAAGTCCCGCGCCTGATCGAAAGACAGCAATGGTCCGCGGGAGACGCGTTACTTTCAGCGCCATGGGGGCTTAATAGCCATCTGGTTCTGGGTTCCTTCTACGGGTTTCCTGCAGATAAGGAAGTTTTGCGCCATACGCGAGAACTGATTGATGGAAAGAATTTTTGTGACATGGCGGCTACGCTGGTAGATGACGTACTGGTGATTCGTGCGTTGGCTGATGATGCTTTTGCATTGCGCGAGGAGCTAACGCGGTTGTGGTCGGCGATACGTATGTTGATTAATGGTTTTTCGCCAGGTGCGCCACGTATCTGGGCAACGTAATAAAGAGAAGGAGGTTGCAATGGAGTTAACCCCAAGAGAGAAAGACAAATTACTAATTTTTGTCGCAGCGCAACTCGCTGAACAACGTCGCGCAAGGGGCGTCAAGCTCAACTACCCAGAGGCGGTTGCCATGATATCTGCTGCTATCATGGAAGGCGCACGGGATGGCCAATCTGTCGCAGCTCTGATGTCTTATGGGACAGAGATTCTAAGCAGCGATGATGTGATGGATGGTATTGCCGAGTTGCTGCACGAGGTTCAGGTTGAGGCGACGTTTCCCGACGGAACCAAACTTGTCACCATACACAATCCAATATCCTAAGGAGCTGTCATGATTCCTGGAGAAATGTTTATCGATTCAGGCGAGCTACTGCTTAATGAAGCTCGCAGCACAATCGAGGTACCCGTTTCCAACTCGGGCGATCGCCCGATACAGGTTGGCTCTCACTATCACTTCTATGAAACCAACGCTGCGCTTTCTTTCGACCGTGAGTCCACACGAGGATTTAGACTCGATATACCGGCAGGCACAGCGGTGCGTTTTGAACCTGGGCAAACCCGGACGGTAACCTTGGTTGAATTTGCTGGCGATAAAGAGGTTTATGGCTTTAACCAGAAAGTTATGGGCCCTTTGGAGGATAAGTCATGAGTAAAATGAGTCGTCAGGCCTATGCAGATATGTTTGGTCCAACTACTGGAGATCGAGTGCGCCTGGGCGACACCGATCTCATCGTTGAGGTAGAGCATGACCATGCCGTTTACGGTGATGAGGTTAAGTTTGGTGGAGGGAAAGTCATCAGGGACGGTATGGGTCAGTCCCAGCGATCATCCCGCGAAACTGTGGACACCGTGATCACTAATGCGCTTATTGTTGATTACTGGGGTATTGTCAAAGCAGATGTGGGTATTAAAGCAGGTCGAATAGTAGGTATTGGTAAGGCGGGGAATCCAGATACCCAGGCTAATGTGGATATTGTTGTTGGGCCGGGTACCGAAGCGATAGCAGGGGAAGGACAGATTCTGACTGCGGGGGGTATTGATGCCCATATTCACTTTATCTGTCCGCAACAAATAGAAGAGGCATTGATGTCCGGTGTGACTACGATGCTGGGTGGTGGCACCGGTCCTGCCACAGGAACCAATGCAACCACCTGTACCCCTGGTCCGTGGCACATCGCTATGATGTTGCAGGCTGCCGATGGTTTACCGATGAATCTGGGATTTATGGGCAAGGGAAACGCCAGCCTACCTGGAGCGCTGACTGAACAGGTCGCCGCCGGTGCGATGGGGTTGAAGCTCCATGAAGACTGGGGGACGACGCCAGGAGCAATAGATTGCTGTCTTAGTGTCGCGGATTGCATGGATGTTCAGGTGGCAATTCATACGGACACACTGAATGAATCAGGCTTTGTTGAGAACACGCTCGCGGCATTTAAGGATCGAACGATTCATACCTTTCATACTGAAGGGGCAGGAGGAGGACATGCGCCCGATATTATCAAGGCGTGTAGTTTGCCTAATGTATTGCCCTCGTCTACAAATCCGACAAGACCCTATACAGTCAACACGATCGACGAACATCTGGATATGTTGATGGTCTGTCACCATCTTGATTCGAGTATTCCTGAAGATGTTGCGTTCGCGGAATCACGTATTCGGCGGGAGACCATTGCGGCGGAAGATATCCTGCATGACCTTGGCGCGTTTTCCATGATCGCGTCAGATTCACAAGCCATGGGACGTGTTGGCGAAGTCATTACCCGCACCTGGCAAACAGCGCATAAGATGAAGGTGCAGCGTGGCGCCTTGACAGAGGACTCGGCGCGTAATGACAACTTTCGTGTGAAACGCTACATCGCGAAATATACCATCAATCCTGCTATTGCCCATGGTATTGCGAACGAAGTTGGTTCCGTAGAGGTTGGTAAACTTGCAGTTCTGGTGTTGTTGAATCCTGCTTTTTTTGGCGCAAACCCCGCCATGATTATCAAGGGTGGGGCAATTCTAGCAGCTCCCATGGGAGATCCCAATGCGTCGATTCCGACCCCTCAGCCGGTTCACTATCGACCTATGTTCGGTGCTTTTGGTGGCGCGTTGACGGCAACGTCGCTCAGTTTTGTGTCCGGTGCGGCAATGGACAATGGCGTGGCGGAGTCACTCAATTTACAAAAGAGTCTAATGCCTGTCAGTAATACGCGTGAGGTACGTAAGTCCGATATGCGGCTGAACGACTATACCCCGGAGATTGAGGTAGATTCCGAGACCTATGAAGTAAAGGCGGATGGAACGCTATTGACCTGTGAGCCGGCAGAAGAGTTGCCTCTCGCACAACGTTACTTCCTGTTCTAGCAATGGAGGAGTTCACACGAATAGTCGGTGATGCTGACAAGATAGGCGGCGTTTCAGACACCTTATTTTTGGAATACGCAAAACGGGAAAAGACCAGGCTTAAGGCGGTTCTGGATTCAGGTGAATTCATTGGCATCAAGTTACCTCGCGGTACAGTGGTGCGTGGTGGCGATCACCTAAGGAGTGAGTCGGGCCGTCTTGTATTGGTTTCGGCAGCCCGGGAACCTGTTTCGACAGCGTACTCGGACAATCCTGAGCTATTGGCACGAATTGCATACCACCTAGGTAACAGGCATGTCTGGGTTCAGGTAGGTCCAGCATGGGTGCGATACCTCACCGATCACGTTTTGGATGATATGGTGCGGGGCCTTGGTTGTGAGCCGGTTAACGAGAACGCGCCTTTTGAACCCGAAGGTGGTGCATACCATGTCCATAGTCATGAACACTGATTCGTCCCGGCAATCGATACGTTTATGGCAGTTAATCTCACCGGCTTTGCCGGTTGGTGCATTTCACTATTCCCAGGGCCTGGAACAGGCAATTAATCGTGGATGGGTAAAAGACGTTGGGACGACGGAATCCTGGGTAGCAGGTTTATTGGAGCGATGTATCGGCTCGGTTGACCTGCCCATTATCTGTAAGGTCTACAACTCCTGGTCGGCGGGAGACAAAGATGGTGTCAAAGAACTCGACGAGCTATGTCGAGCATGCAGGGAGACTTCCGAGCTGCGTGATGAAGA
>PASO01000064.1 GCA_002712135.1 Gammaproteobacteria bacterium | reverse complement strand
AAAGATCTGGAGAAGTAAATAGGTTCTAATCTACGTAGGTCGAGTATAGAACCTTCAGAGAATAGAAAGCTATCGGATGTATGTTTCGTAGTACCTCTTCAGCATGGATATCGAAATGTAGCGCACATCAACGTGATCGTAGCAGCATGGGAAAACGTGTAGCCGATACCTTCATAAAAAAGACTCCTATGTCACCTTCTCAGACGAGGGGCGATATTTAGTGACGAGAAGCCTTNTTGTTTCCTTAGGGAGTAGGAATTCTGAGATATTCAGTTGATNACGCGACCCTTTTTGGCAGCAATTTTCATCCTAAGGGCATTGAGTTTGATAAACCCTGACGCATCCGCTTGATCGTAGGCGCCAGCATCATCTTCGAAGGTAACGATATGATCATCATACAGACNGTCACTCTCNGAATCCCTACCAACGACGANGACGTTACCCTTGTAGAGCTTGAGCATCACCTTACCATTAACATAAGACTGTGACTCATCAATAAGTGCCTGCAGTGCCTTGCGCTCCGGCGACCACCAGTAACCATTGTAAATAAGACGCGCATAGCGCGGCATCAGCTCGTCTTTAAGGTGTGCAAGTTCTCGATCGAGGGTTACTGACTCTACTGCGCGATGTGCTTTTAGCAATATCGTGCCACCCGGGGTCTCATAGCATCCACGAGCCTTCATGCCAACNTAGCGATTCTCCACGATATCGACGCGGCCAATGCCGTTTTCACCACCGANCTTATTAAGGTGCGTCANCACTTCCGCCGGGGTCATGNCNTTACCATCTACTGCGACCACATCACCATTCTTGTAATCTAATTCTAAATAGGTCGNCTTATCAGGCGCCGCCTCTGGAGANGTAGACCANAGCCACATNGCCTCTTCCGGTTCGGCAGCAGGATCNTCAAGAATNCCTCCTTCATAAGAAATATGCAGGAGGTTTGCATCCATAGANTAGGGAGANTTTTCACCTTCATGNTTCTGATCCACCTGAATCTGGTACTTCTCACAAAATGCCATCAGCGACTCACGTGAAGAGAGATCCCACTCACGCCATGGNGCAATCACCTGGACGTCTGGCTTCAACGCATAGACACCTAATTCAAATCTGACCTGGTCATTACCTTTGCCTGTCGCGCCGTGCGCAATGGCCTGGGCGTTCGTTTCGTTAGCAACATCTACCAGTCGTTTTGCGATCAAGGGGCGTGCAATAGAGGTACCCAGNAGGTATTCACCTTCATAGATCGTATTGCAGCGAAACATCGGAAAGACNAAGTCACGCACAAACTCCTCTCTAACGTCGTCAATGAAGATTTCCTTCACACCCATACTCGCAGCTTTTACCCGCGCAGGCTCCAGCTCCTCATCCTGNCCAAGATTGGCAGTGTAGGTAACAACNTCGCAGTCGTAGGTTTCCTGCAGCCACTTTAGGATCACCGAGGTGTCCAGACCACCGGAGTANGACAGTACAACTTTGTNTATATCAGCCATTGTATTTTGACAATGAGCGAAAAAAGGAGCNNTTATAGTACCNCCTTCTACCCCCGATTCGTAGTNTTTGNCACCATGATGACTCAAAAGATCATGATATANTGNNCNGANTNATATTCAGATTCTCCCTCAAATGCGCAGCATTTCAATCATTCGNCCNGACGACTGGCATGTACACTTGCGTGACGCTTCCTATTTGAAGACCACAGTCGAGGATATCAGCCGCTATTTTGGTAGAGCGATTGTAATGCCGAACCTAGACCCACCCGTGGTCACTGTTGGTGAAGCCGAGCGTTACCGTGATGCCATCATATCTTTCGTTCCCGAAGATTCTTCATTTATGCCCTTAATGACGTTGTACCTGACGGATCAGACTACGCCCGAGATCGTCATCGAGGCCAAACAGTCGGGTTTTGTGCACGCTATAAAACTTTATCCGGCAGGAGTTACCACAAACTCTGCCGCCGGCGTACAAGCGATCGATAATCTCTATCCAATTTTCGAGGTAATGCAGACAGAACAGATGGTACTTGCCGTTCATGGGGAAGTCGCAGACGATAGCATCGATATATTCGATCGCGAAAAAGTGTTTATCGATCGTCACCTGACCGATATCTGCGCAACTTTTCCCAACCTCAAAATAGTGTTCGAACACATCAGCACGAGAGAAGCAGCGGCTTTTGTAAAAGAAGCATCCACGAATGTCGCCGCAACTGTTACGGCCCACCATCTGCTCTTCAATCGAAATGATCTACTCGCGGGAGGGATGAAGCCAGTCTACTACTGTCTCCCTGTCCTTAAGAGGGACTTACACCAACAAGCACTTATCGCGGCGGTGACGTCCGAAGATTGTAGCTTCTTTTTAGGTACAGACTCTGCACCTCATCCCCGAGCCGACAAAGAACATAACTGTGGATGTGCCGCCGGTGCGTATACTGCACACGCTGCAATCGAACTCTATGCAGAAGTGTTCGACGAGGCAGACTGTATGAATCACCTGGAAGCATTTGCCAGCTTTCGCGGTCCAGACTTCTATGGCCTAACTCGCAACCAAGATGTCATCACGCTTACTGAGCAGCCTTGGGATGTGCCTGCCAGCCAGGCGTTTGGCGAAGATGAGCTTATTCCGATCAGAGCCGGTGAATCGATTCGCTGGTCAGTAAAAGGCTGAAGCGAATTGACTGAGGACAAATCTCCGATAGCATGGCGCTTTCGCGGCTTCCTTCCCGTCGTTGTGGATCTCGAAACAGGTGGTTTCAATCCAAATACTGATGCACTACTGGAAGTTGCAACAGTAATCATTCAAATGGATGACGAGGGAANGGTTTCACCGGGGAAGCAATTATTTTTTAACGTTCACCCATTCCAGGGAGCGAACATTGAACAATCTTCGCTGGACTTCACTGGCATCGACCCTAATAACCCTTTGCGCGATGCAGTACCGGAGAAGGATGCACTATCAGAAATGTTTCGGGAAATTCGTGCAGAAATCAGACACACCGGTTGTCAGCGTGCGATCATGGTGGCTCATAATGCCGCCTTTGACTTAAGCTTCATAAATGCAGTCGCTACTAGATGTAATATTAAACGAAATCCATTCCACCCATTCTCGACTTTGGATACCGTGTCTCTCAGCGGTCTGGCATTTGGCCAAACGGTATTGGCTCGCGCCTGCACAAGTGCCGGTATCGATTTCAATAGNGACGAGGCCCATAGTGCGAACTATGACTGTGATAAAACAGCCGAAGTGTTCTGTCACATTGTGAACCGCTGGCGCGACCTCACGGTGCTAGACTCATAACCAACAAGTTCTAACAAAAAAACCGCCGTTAGGCGGTTTTTTTTTAACACAGAAGCATTAGCCATCCAGCAAATCTAATGCTTTTTGGAATCTGTTCGCATGGGATCGCTCTGCTTTTGCCAGAGTTTCCATCCAATCAGCAATCTCGTCAAAGCCTTCATCTCGAGCAGTCTTAGCCATACCCGGATACATATCGGTGTACTCGTGAGTTTCTCCAGCAATAGCCGCTGCAAGGTTGTCTGACGTCGTCCCAATAGGAAGCCCAGTCGCTGGGTCACCGGTCGCCTCAAGATACTCAAGGTGGCCATGGGCATGACCCGTTTCACCTTCCGCGGTAGATCTGAATACCGTGGATACATCGTTGTAACCTTCAACATCAGCCTTCGCCGCAAAATATAGATAACGACGATTGGCTTGGGACTCGCCAGCGAAGGCATCTTTTAAGTTTTGTTCTGTGTTACTACCTTTCAGGTCCATTTTCTTTACCTCTAGTTCTAAATTGCAACAGGTCACCCAAGTATAACCAAGAGGCAACCCAGTTAAAATTATTCGGCGGACGCGCCCTTGATCATTGGCTCCAGTTCGCCGCTTTGATACATCTCAGTAATAATGTCACAACCACCGACCAACTCACCGTTGATAAATAGTTGTGGAAATGTCGGCCACTCAGAAAACTCCGGTAGGTTAGCTCTGATTTCCGGATTCGCCAAGATGTCTATATAGGCGAAACGTTCGCCACAAGCCATTAGCACCTGTGATGCCTGAGATGAGAACCCACACTGGGGTGCATCGGGCGATCCTTTCATGTACAGCAGAATAGGGTTTTCCTCCACCTGTGCTTTAATTTCCTCAAGTATTTCCATGATTCCAATCTTTGATGCCGAGCCTCAATATTAGCAGATTTAGGGTCTAACCGAACCCCCCTCCCCCTGGGGTTTCTATTTTAAGTACCTGCCCTGGCTTCACAGACAACTGGCACTTTGCAGGCAACGGCTCTCCATCCAGATAATTGCCTCCTAGCAGACCAGGCTCACCACCAAAAAGGCCCCACGGGGCATGACGTCGCCGCTCCGTTAGCAGGGTAACTTCCGTAGGCTCTAGAAACTCAAACTCCCGCGTAAGTCCATCTCCCCCGCTGTGATTGCCCGCCCCACCGGAACCTCGACGAATCGAGTATGACTTTATCCGCAACGGGTAATGAGCTTCGAGGCTTTCAATCGGTGTATTGAGAGTATTTGTCATGTGCGATTGCGCTGCGCTAACGCCATTTGCTAGTGGATGAGCACCACAACCACCACCGATAGTTTCATAATAGTCCCAGGGATTGTTAGACCGATGATTACCCATCGCCACATTGTTCATGGTCCCCTGGCTCGCTGCAGGAATCTGATCTGGCACGGCCTTTGATAGCGCTCCCAACACGACATCAACTATACGCATGGAGGTTTCAACGTTGCCCGCCGCCACTGCCGCTGGCCTTATTGCGTTAACAAGCGATCCCTTGGGAGCCGAGATAGTTACACCTTGAAATGTTCCTGCACAAGCAGGGGTGTGTTGCGGCAAGAGGCATCTGAACGCATAGAACACTGCAGCTGCCGCAACAGACAAGGGACAGTTAATATTACCGGTAACCTGTGATACCGTTCCCTCAAAGTCAACATGGATATCTTGATCGTTGATATCAACGCGGCACTCAATCCTAAGGTCGCTATTCCCGCACCCATCATCATCCATGACATCGCTAAATGCATAGCTACCCTTCGGCAACTTCTCGAGAATATTACCGGCAAGCCGGGCCCCATAATCGTTGACCTCTTCCACTCCGCGAGTAAATTCTTCAATGCCCATCGCAGTCAAAAGATCAGTAAGGCGCTCGAGTCCAACCTTGTTGGCACTGCGCTGGGCGGCGAAGTCGCCCGCAACATCAGTACCCCCAATGTCTGTCAGCTGCTTTTGCGCCTCGGTATTCAATTCACCTGCCCGCCACAAAAATGTGGGTGGGATAATCACACCCTCCTCATCCAAAGTTCGAGATATCGGCATCGAACCAGGAGATATTGCACCAACATTTGCGTGATGAGCTCTGTTGGCAACAAAACCTAGCAATTCGTTTTCACCATCAACCCTCACGAACAATGGAGATATCAACGTAATATCGGGCAAATGAGTTCCGCCGAGATAGGGATCATTCAACACCATCACATCACCTTCTTTCCACGTGACACTGCTGACGATGTCCTCCGTCGCAAACGCCATACTGCCAAGGTGTACGGGAATGTGCGCAGCCTGAGCGAACAAGCCACCCCGATGATCAAACAGAGCACAGGAGAAATCTAGGCGATCCTTAATGTTTGGAGAGAATGCCGCCTGACGAAGTACTATGCCCATTTCCATGCAAATAGCTTCTACGCGCTTAATGAAGATTGCGAGTTCAATACCGGTCACTAAATACCTCGAATTAATTGAGTCTGTTAAGCGAGCTGCTCAACAATGCGACGCTTCTTTTCAATACCATAGCTCTTAGCAAAATAGACGCCGATCTCACGCAGGATTTATAGGACTTCATCGTCTTTCACATATTCAGTAATCATCTTCTTACCCATGAAATGTCCGACCTCATTAATCGATTTCACGTTAGCACAGTCGCTTAGGCTCGACTTAATATCTTTGACGAAAATTCCAGCTATCTTTAGATAAGCCACCGAAGTATCGCAAATAGGATTAGGACGACAAGCCAGTGCCAAAGTCATCGAGGGGGAACTACACACCAATAATCTTTAGCTTTCGCATAAATTCAACATCATCATCAAGACTAGCTACCCCAGATGTTTACGTATTCTCAAAATATATTTGTCTTCGCTAATGGTCATGAATCTCTCTACATTCGCCTGCGTGCATGAACTGCATCACATGATGCGCTCATGATGGATCGTCCCACAAATGGTGAATGCCAATAATAACAAAGTAATGGGAGAGATACGTCTAGCCAAAACTTATCTGGTAGCCTTCCTAGACTATGATGATGATCTTATTGCGGTCGGTTCTTCTCGCGTTATAGAGCGCCCGATCAACTCTTTCCATGGCAGTATGAATACCCTCGCCCTTCCTATGTTCGGTGATCCCCATCGAAGCTGTGATCCTATAGGTAGATTCATTAGTGCTAATCAACAGACCACGCATCTGCTCTGCCAATCGGTCGACGGAAACCAGAAAAATACGCACGAGAAATACCGCGGCGGCTAATGACGCTATCGAACAATGAACTCCATGTTCGACAGCGTGTTACTGCAGATAGATAACATAACACAACCCAACAAACATCAGATGTAAAAATATACCGGTCATTAGGATCGCTACGTTGTAAATCCTTGCTCGTTTCTGAAGGTCTTCCATAACCAANAATCTTTGAGACTAGAGAACAGGGTTTTAGTCTCGGTACATCAGGGTATGTGCATAGTTATGTAAAGAAGATATAACACTTATGTGGCTCGCTTTCTTGCGCACTACATGAGGATGAACCACTAGGTTGTACGAACTCTTTGAATCGCATCAAGCCAACCTGAATATAGTCTATTACTCTGTCCAATAGTCATCTCGACTGCAAATCGCCGCTCCTGGTGCCATCTGGATGCTAGATCATCTAACGAGTCAAAAACGCCCACCTGAAGTCCCGCCAAAAATGCGGCGCCAAGCGCCGTTATCTCTGCCACCTGAGGACGATCGACGGTTATCTGCGCGATATTCGCTAGTTGCTGTGAAACCCAGTCATTTACCACCATGCCGCCATCCACGCGCATCACCTCGAGATTAACACCATCACTCTGTATGGCACTCAACATGTCTCGAGTCTGGAAACAAACAGACTGTAACGTCGCCGTAACGAGATCATCGCTGGTGCTATCGCGCTTGAGACCGATAATCGCGCCCCGTGCATTAGCGTCCCAGTAGGGCGCTCCCAGGCCAGTGAATGCAGGTACAAGATATACACCACGAGCATCGGGATGCGCTTCTGCAATCGCGCGAGTTTCTGCAACATCACTAATCAATCCGAGACCATCACGCAACCATTGAACCGCGGCACCTGCAATAAAAATACTTCCCTCGAGACCGTAGGTTACCTCTCCAGAAAGCCTATAGGCGATGGTGGTAAGCAGTTTATTTACTGATTTTACGGGTGCACTTCCGGTATTAACAATCGCAAAACAACCCGTGCCGTAGGTACTCTTTAGCATCCCGGGGGAAAAGCAACACTGTCCCACTAACGCTGCTTGCTGGTCTCCTGCAATGCCAGTAATAGGAATCTCTCCGCCAAACAGAGAGGTCAAACCAAAGTTAGCGCTGGAATCGTGTACTTCTGGCATCATTTCGATAGGAATATCAAACTTGGTCAGCAACTCGCTGTCCCAGGTTTGGTCATGAATATTGAATAACATGGTGCGAGATGCATTCGTCGCATCAGTCTTGTGCTCTGCCCCCTCGGTCAGTCGCCAAAGGAGGAAACAATCAACCGTTCCAAACAGCAACTCGCCTTTGCTAGCTCTTTCCCGCGCCCCTTCAACGTTGTCCAGAATCCACTTTAATTTAGTCGAAGAGAAATAAGGGTCCAGCAGCAGCCCGGTTTTTTCGGTCACTGTTGGTTCAAATCCCTCATCACTTAGTCGATCGCAATATTCGGCTGTGCGACGGTCCTGCCAGACAATCGCAGGATAGATTGCTTCGCCTGTGTATCGATCCCACACAATGGTGGTTTCACGCTGATTAGTGATGCCGATTGCAGCGACTTTGCCAGTTCTCGCCAAGACAGCTTCTATGACTTTGGCAGTGGATGTCCATATTTCCTCCGGNTCATGTTCGACCCAACCGTCTTGAGGAAAGAATTGAGTGAANTCCTGTTGTTCCACTCCGAGGATTTCACAATTATCACTNAANACAATAGCACGNGAACTCGTAGTGCCCTGATCTATTGCGAGAATTTGTTCAGACACATCTGATCCTCTACTCATGTGGCATTACTCAAGGTGGATATTATGCATGGATTTGTCCNGTCGTGACTGGGAGAATGTGCCAATGAATGTATACCCACCACCAAAAAGGTTTGAACGCAAGAATGGTTGGCGACAAAGAAACACCAACGTAGTCCAAGTCAACCACACTGTTTCACCAAGGTTAAACCAGGTGATCCGGGCATTCTGCAGCCGCAATAACCTACAGTTGAACCTAGGAGAAGCAAATGGTGCGATACTCCTTCGCATAATCCTAAGCAAAGTACCGTCTGAATCATACACACTAACCAATAATACGAATGGGTTAACTCTTAACGCGGGGGACGACGCCGGCATCTTTTACGGCCTCGGGACCCTGCAACAGATTCTGGATCAGTCAAAAACTCGTCTGCAACATTTTGACATAAAAGACTCTCCAGATTTTTCCGATCGTGGCATCATGTTGGACATAAGCCGTTGCAAGGTTCCAACCATGCCAACGTTTTTTGCTATTATCAACGCACTGGCAGCCCTCAAGATAAATCAGCTGCAACTCTACGTAGAACATACATTCGCCTTCGCAAATCATCCAACAGTGAGGAAAAACGCTTCGGCGCTGACTCCCGGTCAGATACTGGCGCTAAAAAAGTATTGTGAAGATCGATTCATTGAGCTGGTCCCCAACCTTAATTCTTTTGGCCATTTCGAGCGCTGGCTGCGTCATCCGCAGTACCGACGGTTTGCAGAATGTCCCGGCGGATTTGTTCACCCCTTAACGAACCAAAAGACACTATTCGGTAGCACCCTAAAACCCAGTCAGCAAAGTCTAACGTTCCTGGAAGGACTCTATGATGAATACCTTCCGCTGTTTAACAGCTCCTATTTTAATGTCGGCGGCGATGAACCCTGGGAGCTGGGTCATGGTTGGAGCGCATCTAGGTGCAGGAAGGAAGGCACCGGTGCCATTTACTTATCGTTTATGCAAAAGATCAACCAAATCGTGCGTAAACGTGGTCGAAAAACCATGTTCTGGGCCGACATCGTGTTACAACATCCCGAGTCATTGCCCATGCTTTCAAATGACCTGACCGCACTCATATGGGGCTATGAAGCTAATCATCCGTTTCCTACAGAGTGCGCGCAGTTGGCCGAAACAGGGCTGCCCTTCTACGTTTGTCCTGGCACATCAAGCTGGAATAGCATTACCGGACGCTTTAGCAATGCAAAGAAGAATCTAAGCACGGCAGCTCGCAACGGTATCCAATTCAACGCTAAAGGCTATTTGGTGACAGACTGGGGCGATAATGGGCACCATCAGTATCTACCGGTCAGTTATCCTGGTTTTACGATGGGTGCGTGCCACGCGTGGCATCACAAAGCAGCAGCTAACATCGACGTCGCCAACGCGATACACCGAATCTGGCTACCTGAGNACAAACANGCTTCCCGANTGGTAATCGCNCTTGGCAAAATACCNGANNTATCACCTATCAGGCTCAAAAACGCCAGCTTTCTNAACCACCTTCTATTCTGGGATATGCANGCTGAAACATTGGTGTCNAAGCAAATCAGCAAANAAAACGTGAGTGAATGTAGAAAACNACTATTTCAGTTAAGGGAAGAAGTTTATAGCGCACCTGANGCACTAATCTATCGTGAGTTANCTAATGCNCTTGAGATGGGGATCCANAGCCTGAATAGGATTTCCNTATTCAGAGGCTATNAGTTTAGAANGTATGANCTTAGAGAGCATGAAAATAGGCGTCACCGGGCGCGCCTGCATCTAAACCNCATNATCAATCAGCATCGATCATTGTGGAAAGCNCGAAACCGNACCGGNGGATTGGCNGAAAGCGTTTCATACCTCANAAAGGCTGAGAAATCGCTNTAACAAAATTGTTTTCGGCTTTATNTGGACCCANAAAAGGTGCACAATANCCGNCCTTCATATGGCATTAAATANANTTTTAGCGGAGACATAGAATGCGTGATGTTGTGGTAGTAGATAGTGTGAGGACCGGACTTGCGAAGTCCCACAGAGGAACGTTTAACCTAACCCGGCCAGACGACATGGTCGCACATTGTATCAATGCACTGCTGGATCGAAACTCCCCACTAGATCCTGTCGAAGTAGAAGACGTCATCGTTGGATGTGCAGGGCAGACCGGTGAACAGGGTGGCAACCTAGCCAGGCTGGCGGTTGTTCTGTCGAAATTACCTATTACCACCGCAGGCTCCACCATTAGCCGTGCGTGTTCATCAGGGTTGAACTCCATTGCATTTGCCGCGAACCAAATTGCAAGTGGATGTAGCGAAATTATGATTGCCGGGGGCGTTGAGTCGATTACCGCTGGTGCTCGTGGTACCCCTGGCAAATCAGAAATGCATTCAAAAATTCGTGATATATCGCCAGATATTTTCATGGCCATGGGTAACACCGCTGAAGTGGTTGCTCGCCGTTACGACCTGACACGTGAATACCAGGACGAGTTCGCATACGAAAGTCAGAAGCGAACTGCAGCAGCTCAGCAAGCAGGCCTGTACGACGACGAAATCATTCCGATGAACGTTAAGTGGCAGAAGGTTGTCGACAAAGAAACTGGCGAAACAGAAATTGTCGATGGTGTTTGTGTGGGTGATGAATGCAATCGTCCTGAAACTAGCGTTGAAGGACTAGCGAAACTGCCACCAGCATTTGAAGAAAATGGCACAGTTACGGCCGGTAATGCGTCCCAGCTCTCAGACGGTGCCTCTATGACGTTACTGATGAGCGAAGAGCGAGCGGTGCAGCTTGGGCTGACCCCTAAAGCTTACTTCCGCGGCTGGTTTGTTGCTGGTTGTGAGCCGGATGAAATGGGCATTGGTCCCGTATTTGCTATTCCCAAGCTGCTAGAAAACAAAGGCTTGACGATAAACGACATCGACCTCGTAGAGTTAAACGAAGCGTTTGCCTCTCAGTGCGTTTACTGCAGAGATACTCTGGAGATTGATCCTGAGATATACAACGTCAATGGTGGTTCGATTTCAATCGGCCATCCGTTCGGCATGACCGGTTCTCGTCTCACGGGTCACATCATTCGTGAGCTCCAACGTCGCGAGAAGAAATACGGCATCGTAAGCATGTGTATCGGTGGTGGAATGGGTGCAGCTGGTTTGTTCGAGCGCTGCTAACCTTAACGCTCATAAGCGTTATAAAAAGGGGCCGTATCGGTCCCTTTTTATTGTCCTGTTTATGTCAGTTATCAATAAAGAGTTTGAGGATTAGTGACGAGCCCTAGAGACTTCAGCGCCAATCAGCGAGAATCGACGACAGCAGTTCCATAAAAGCGAGGGGCTGATCGAGGAACAGGTGGTGTTGTGCGTCTGCGAGTTCATGAACATCCAGTGCCGGCTGCAGTTCTTTCATATATTGGGCACTTTTCGGGCCAAATGACTCGCTATTTTCACCATAGATAAGCGCACACTTGCATGTCAGCGACCTGAGATCATCTGCCAAGTCTCCCGTCCAATGCATCCGATCATTCAATTCTTCATCGAACTTCCAGGCGTATCCTTCATCGATCGCATCGATCGAATGGCGTGCAATGTATTGCACCAAGTATTCATTTTTAC
>PASO01000063.1 GCA_002712135.1 Gammaproteobacteria bacterium | reverse complement strand
GACAGCAGCTCCGATGACAGCAGTTCCGATGACAGCAGCTCCGATGACAGCAGCTCCGATGACAGCAGTTCCGATGACAGCAGCTCCGATGACAGCAGCTCCGATAATTCAGGCTCTAACAACACTACGCTTTTATTAGATAATTTGGCGAATAATATATTTATCCCTAATTATCAAAATGTAGTAACCAGCGCGGGCGAACTCGCAAGTGATACCGGTATCCTAGCAACCTACTGCAGTAGCATTGGGACATCTGAAGAGGCGAACGCCCTGAATAACGCTCAAAATGCTTGGCGCTCCGTTATGTCAGATGTTCAAGCAACAGAAATGCATGCTGTAGGACCTGCAATTGCTAATGGCGAAACACTGCGCAAAAGAATGCTGTCATTCAGCGATGGAGCTATAAGCACTTGTGGGATTGACGAGATAGCTGCTTTAGTATCGGACGCCGATTTTTCTATCGGTAGCAGGGCCAGTAATCAGCTAGGTATGGGCGCCGCTGGCTATCTGCTTTTCAATGAAGATCTAAATCACTCATGTTCTGCACTAGTCCCCACNACTGCTGACTGGAATNNNCTTCCTGATAATGATCGAAAAACAGCAAGATGCGAGGCTGCAAANCTTATCTTAGGNGATGTGAGAGATGCCGCAGAACAAATCAGTGACCAGTGGGATGCTAATGGCGGTAATTTCATTGCTGATTTCACTTCATTAGGAAAAAGTGGGGAATATTTACAGGAGACAACTGACGCACTTTTCTATATTGAGGTTGGTGGAAAAGACAAGAAACTAGCCATTCCGCTNGGTTTAAGAACCTGCACAAATAACTCTTGTCCAGAAAGTGTCGAGTCTAAATATAGCCGAAACTCGTTACAAAATATCAGAGATAATACAGAAACCTTTCTCGAAATATTTGAAGGTAATGAAGGTAGAAGCTTTGATGATGTAATCGCTGAAGAAGGCTTTGAAGATGTAAATCAGAGCTTTCGGACTGCAGTCGCAGACGTAATTGCAGCAATAGATGCAATAGATACGTCACTATATGATCAAGNCCTGAGTATAGACACGAGTGCGGCTGTAACTCAGTGCGCGAATGCATTTGCAAANCCGGAAACATTGGATGCAGATCTACCAGCTTGCTCTCTAAATGGTCTCATGAAACGAATTACAGACCTAATGAAGATCGATTTTGTAACTATTGTTGGTGTTAACCTTCCAAGTGGAGTGCAGTCGGATAACGATTAATGGTGAAGATGAACAAATTAAAATTTCTTTTTACGATTATTATTGCCATACCTTCGGGAATATGTTTTTCGGATGTTAAGCCGACTGATCTCAAATATATAGAAGAAATAGTCGTCATTGGAAATAAAGAAGACCTCAAGGAGATCCCAGGATCTGGTTCCGTTATAGAACAGAGTCAAATTGACCGATTTGATCATATTGATCTCGGTCAATTATTAGCCTCAACCCCAGGCATTTATATTCGGGAAGAAGACGGATTTGGACTTCGTCCCAATATTGGCATTCGAGGCGCGACTAGCGACCGTAGTCAGAAAATAACGATAATGGAAGATGGTGTACTAATCACACCCGCACCGTACTCTGCGCCTGCCGCGTACTATGTTCCAAATGTTTCGCGGGTTCATACTCTAGAGGTATTAAAAGGGCCTTCAGCGATTCAATATGGGCCTCATACAGTTGGTGGGGCAATAAACTTTGTTAGCCGTCCAATACCTGAAGCTGAGGTCTTTGAGGTCGAGCTGAGTAAAGGTATGGATAACTTCTATAAATACCAGACTGCAGTTGGAGGGCAGTTCAATCGTGTAGGCGTATTATTGGATGGATTAGCATATGGCAGTGATGGATTCAAATCCTTGGACGGAGGTGGAGAGACCGGGTTTAAGCGAAATGATTTCAGTATAAAAGTTAGTTGGGAACCAGATACGAACTTGGCTCAATTGCTAACATTTAAGCTTGGATACGGAGAAGAAGACGCAGACGAAACATACTTAGGTTTAAGTGATGCTGATTTTAGGACTAACCCTCAACGCCGCTACAGGGCCTCACAACTAGCAAATTTCAAAACCGAACACACTAAGGTACTCATTAATTATGGCCTCATGATTAACGATTACTGGCGCATTAATCTCAAAGGGTACTTCAATCAATTTCATCGAGACTGGAACAAATTAGACGGCTTTGTTCTTGGCCCAGCTTTGCAGGCCGTCCTGTCCCGACCAGATCAATTTACGACCCAATATAAGATATTAAAAGGGGAAGCTAACTCTCTACCTTTGAATTCACAGACTTTGGATGTGACGAGCAATGATAGAAGTTTTATATCTAAGGGAATTCAATTCTCCCTTACTCAAAATAAAGATTTTGGCTGGGCAAATCTGGAAAGCAAGTTCGGTGCTCGATTCCACCAAGACCATGTCGAAAGGCAACATTCACCCATAAGTTATCTGATGACTGACGGAAATCTCGTAACTGACGGTATTAGTAGGCCTTATAAAGTTTGGAATAAAGCAGAAAGTGAAGCGCTCGCTCTATATATTTCAGAGACGCTATCGTTTAAGAAACTTTCAATAGAAGCAGGCGTGAGATTTGAAGATATTAAAGGAAACAAAAAAGACTTTGCTAATAACAGTAACACCAAATCAGATCAGGAATTTACCTCACCAGGATTGGGTATCCTCTACAAGGTAAACGATCAAATCACAATTTTAGCTGGAGCGTATAAGGGTTTTTCTCCCCCAGGACCTGGCTCCAAAGTTAAACCCGAACAAAGCCTTAATTATGAATACGGTATCAGATACTCTAAAACAGACTTCAATTTAGAGATTGTGGCATTCCATAGTGACTACAAAGAACTAATAGGACGATGCAGAGTGAGTGATACTGATTGCAAACCTGGTGAAGAGTTCAATGGAGGCGAAATAGAAATTTCTGGCATAGAATTTTCTGCAGGNGTCCAATCCCCCATTATCCAAGGGATAAATCTTGTCGCAAACAGCACATACACTTACACCTCTTCTTCTTTTAAGTCGACTTTCTTTTCAGGCTTTTCACAGTGGGGACTCGTAAAAGCTAACGATGAGTTACCTTACTTACCCGAACATTCGGGTCAAATTAGTATTGGCTTCGAAAGTAATAAATGGAGCTTATTTAGCACGGTCAAGTTCCAAGCAAAAATGCGAGAGAAACCAGGACAAAAACCCATTGAGGAAAATCTGCATACNGATGATTATGTTACTGCTGATATAACAGCAACTCATTTTTACAATGAAAAATTAACCCTACAGCTAATACTGCACAACGCGACCGATGAAACAGCCATTGTTTCTCATCGGCCATTTGGCGCCAGGCCTAATCGCCCTAGAGCTCTCGTTGGTAGAATAAAATATCAACTCTAAGGATCTCCTCCGCACAGGCATATTTAAAATTGGAAAGCATTTTAGAAGGATTACTCGCCCCCCTAACTTATCCTCTTGATCCTGCCAAAAGAATTTATTGGGTATGTATCCTGAGTTCGCTATTGATAGCCTCCGTGGTAGTGGCTATCCAAAATAAACGTTTCGACCTTCGACAGCAGTTTTCAGCAGTTTTTAATCCTCGATATTGGTTCAACAAATCGACGGCTCAAGATATAACATGGATGTTCTTAAATAGCGTCATTAAGCTTACTTTATTAATACCGATTGTCGGTAGTCACCTCTGGTTTACATTGATCACCGGTCGGTTTTTACAAGAAACATTAGGCGACGCACCAGCGATTAATTTACCGTGGTTCCTTATTGCATCTCTTTACGCAATTGTATTTTTAATTTTCGAAGATGGCAGTCGTTTTAGCTTACATTATGCGATGCATCGCATCCCCCTTCTTTGGCGATTCCATCGCATCCACCATACGGCAACAACTCTAACCCCACTTACTTTATTCAGAGTGCATCCCGTTGAAAGTGTTGCCTACTTCTTTCGCGGGACATTAGTGTTTGGGCTGGTGAGCGGTACCTTTATATGGCTTTTCGGTAGGCAGCTATCAACTTTTGATATCCTTGGAGTCGATCTGCTTGGATTCATCTTTAACATGGCAGCAGCAAATCTCCGCCATTCACACATATGGCTGTCATTTGGCAGGGCGGAAGCATTGTTTATCAGTCCAGCACAACATCAAATTCACCATAGTGCTACACATAGACATTCCAATCTCGGCACATACTTGGCAATCTGGGACCGCTGGCTAAAAACCTGGCTCCCAGCAGGAGAACATCCTGTTCGCGACTTTGGCATTAAAAACCTAGTCACTTAACAGTGTTTTATTATGGAGAGCTTACGATTTGCAACACAACCGCCACAAACTTTGCAGGACGCATGCTCGCTTTTCGCGTCGAACTGACTGACAGTCAGTTCGCCTTCAATTCGCACATTGTCCTTTGGAAAAACGCAGAAGGCATTGATCCGTGCCGAATGTCACTTTCGACGTAAAAAAATAGCACCCCCACTGTACCGGACGTGCCCGTGACAGAGACTTTCACCGAACTGCAATAGCATGACCCTATGTGTTCCAATGAGCCATCACTCATTTTTTCTATTTCTATGAGCTAATTGTGGGTTTGGGATCGTCCAAAACATAAGCAGATGTATCAATCGACCAAGACAGGTATGCTATCGCATTTTTCAAAAAGGGCTTCGACCCTATACTGGGAATAATCAATGAATGTACCTAGTCACCTTCTGGTTGCTAACCGTGGTGAGATCGCCATCAGAATTCTGAAAACCGCAACAGATCTTGAAATCCGGACGACTGCGGTATTTGCAACCGACGATCACTTATCATTGCATACGCGCCACGCGGATAAAGCTATAGACTTGGAGGCAACCGGTGTATCTGCCTACCTGAATCACGAAAGAGTTATTGAGATTGCTCAAGCCTCAGACTGCGACGCGATACATCCAGGCTATGGCTTCCTCAGTGAGTCTTCTGAATTTGCAGAGCGCTGCGAAGCAGCGGGTATCACTTTCATTGGACCTTCATCTGAAACTCTGAGTCTTTTTGGCGATAAAGCAGCTGCGCGGGCACTCGCCGAATCTGTCGATGTGCCGGTGTTACCAGGATTAAGCCGTAAGATAAGCCTCGCGGAAGCGCAGGAGTTTGCTGAAAGCCTAGGAGATACCGGCGCCGTCATGCTGAAGGCGATCAATGGCGGCGGTGGACGTGGTATGCGTCCCATATTCGATATCTCCGAGCTAGAGGATTCCTTCACTCGTGCATCCTCTGAAGCATCGCAGGCCTTCGGATCAGGAGACCTATATGTTGAGGAACTGCTTCCGCGCGCACGTCATATTGAGGTGCAAATTCTTGGGGATGGCACCGGCGAGGTGATACACCTTTGGGATAGAGAATGCAGTTTACAGCGACAACGGCAGAAGCTGATCGAAATCGCTCCTGCCTTTGATTTGCCCGAAAAGCAGCGTACGCAAATACTCGGGGCTGCGGTGGACATTGCATCTGCTGCTAAATACCGAGGCCTCTGTACGATCGAGTTTCTGGTGACAGATGATCGTTATGTATTCATGGAAGCCAATGCCAGACTGCAGGTTGAACACACGGTAACTGAGGAAGTCACTGGCTTCGATCTGGTTGCCCTGCAGCTGCAAATTGCGGCGGGCGCTAGCCTCACAGACTTGAAACTTTCCCAGACTGCAATACCAAAACCACGCGGCGTCGCTCTGCAAGCACGGGTAAACCTGGAAAGCATGAACGCAGATGCAACCTCGCGTCCTGCCGGCGGATTGATATCAGCGTACGAGCCGCCGGCCGGACCAGGGATTCGGGTGGACGGCTATGGTTATCCTGGCTATGTCACCAGTCCACATTACGATTCGCTNCTNGCCAAACTCATNGTGCATGCGCCTGACATGAATACAGTCGTACGCAAAACCAAACGAGCACTATCCGAGTTTCGTATTGAAGGTGTACGCAGCAATATCGACTTTCTAACCGCACTACTTATACATAAAGCATTTAAAGGGGAAGTTGTTCATACGCGATTTATCGAAGAAAACATCACCGATCTACTTAATACTGGTGATGACAGTATTCGCTATTTCTCGCCAGAAAGAGAAATCGAGAAAGCTGGCGTAGATGTAGACCCTGACGACCCTCTTGCGGTATTGAATGTTGCGCGAGCCACCCCTACCGCCGCAGAACCGACTGCGCCCGTTGTTCAGGGACCACCAGGTACTTCTCCTGTCCTGTCACCCATGCAGGGCATGATAGTTGAGATCTCGGTCANTATTGGCGATACCGTTCAGGCGGAGCAACCCGTCGCAGTCCTCGAAGCATTAAAAATGGAACACGTGATAACAGCACCCGAGTCGGGCTTAGTCCGTGAAATTAGCCTGGAAGTGGGTGATACGATCTTCGAAGATACACCGATTGTATTCATTGAGGGGCAAAACATCGAAGGAGCCTATGAGGCCCACACCGACATCGACTACGATGCCATCAGGCCTGACCTTGCGGAGATAAATCACTTCCAGCAGCTGACGAAAGACGAAGCTAGGACCGAGGCCACGGCTAAAAGACATGACGCAAATAAGCGCACGGCAAGGGAGAATATCTACGATTTGTGTGACGATGGATCGTTCACTGAATACGGTGCACTTGTAACAGCAACTCGCCAACCGAAAGACACTATCGAAGAAATCGAGGAACGCATTATCAGGACAGCATCTGACGCCATGGTAATGGGCATCGGACGCGTCAATAGTGATCTGGTTGGTCGCGAAAATGCCAGATGTGTTGCCATGTCATATGACTACACGGTTTTGGCTGGAACCCAGGGACGCAAGAACCACCAGAAACAAGATCGTATGTTTAGCATCGCGGAAAAGTATCGTCTACCTGTCGTGCTTTACACCGAAGGTGGAGGCGGCCGCACCTACAATGGTCGAAACCCAGGAATCAACACTACTGCCGCAATGATAGGTGGTCTAAATACANGAACGTTCAGGCAACTGGGTAAGTGTTCGGGACTTGTACCGATCGTAGGAATAACTTCCGGGTTTTGCTTTGCCGGAAATGTGGTTTTACTTGGCGCTTGCGATGTCATTATTGCCACTAAAGATTCAAGTATCGGTGTTGGTGGACCCGCTATGATAGAGGGCGGAGGGCTTGGTGCCTATGCTCCAGGGGAAGTAGGCCCCGTTAGCATTCAAGAACCGAATGGTGTTATGGATATCGTAGTGGAAGATGAGGCAGCTGCAACAGCCGCNGCAAAACACTATCTATCCTTCTTTCAAGGAAATGTCACAGCCTGGCAGGCTAACGACCAGCGTAAATTACGTCATATGGTTCCTGAAAATCGTCGGGCCGTTTACAACATCCGTGAAGTGATTGAAACCCTGGCCGATAAAGATACCGTACTGGAACTGAGACCCAATTTCGGCCTGGCTATGATTACCTCCTTCATTCGCATCGAAGGAAAACCAGTTGGTGTCATTGCTAACAATTCTAATTCGCCAACCGGTGGTGCTATTGATGCAGACGCAGCTGACAAAGCCGCAAGGTTTATGCAGTTGTGCGATGCATTCGACATTCCCATACTTTCACTGATCGATTGTCCCGGAAACATGGTGGGCCCCGAGGCGGAAAAAGAGGCCTTGATTCGTCACTGTGGACGCATGTATGTCGCCGGTGCCAATCTCACAGTACCTTGCTTTGTCGTAGTGGTACGCAAAGCGTATGGGCTCGGTGCAATCGCCATGGCTGCCGGTAGCTTCGACGAAACCATGTTCGCAGTTTCCTGGCCCACTGGAGAATTTGCAGGCATGGGTCTTGAAGGACAGATCAAACTTGGTAGAAGAAACGAACTTGCAGCTATTGAAAACATTCAGGAACGCAAAGCCCGGTATGAGAAACTNGTTGCAAACGCTTACGCATGGTCCAGAGCNCTAAACGCGGGCACGGTGTTTGAGGTNGACGATGTNATCGACCCTGCAGAGACTCGAAACTGGATCGCGATGGGACTTAATGCTGCTCCGCCCGTCTTACCGCGAGACGGCAAGAAGCATGGATGGGTGGACACCTGGTAGTGGAGACATATTTATTGGCGTTACTTGACGGACTTTATATTGGATCTGCTTTGATTAGTCTAATGATTATAAATAGACGGATCGCTGGAAGAGTTAGGCGACCTATTTACTCCCTTTGTTGCGTCAGAAACAAGATCAGGTAATATTCTGACGTCTTCGTAACACTGCTAATGCAAACCCATGCCACAACTAGAAACCGGTACCGAAGAGCTGCTTTGCGACATCAATAATCGTATAGCGCTCATTACCTTAAACAAACCCCACAAGAAAAACGCCCTNGGCGATATTCTTACCCCTGCCCTGCGNGCTGTACTGCCTGTTGTTGAAGCTAGGNATGATGTCGGATGCNTCATGATTACNGGGACAGGCAGTGCCTTTTGCGCTGGAGGTGACGTNACGGAAATGGGTGGANGTGCTCCTGCCCCTCGGCCCGCAGAAGAGCGTATTGCAGANCTGGTGAAAAAACAGAAGGAACTCACCGGACGAATATACCATCTGCGCAAACCCACAATAGCGGCGTTACCAGGTGCAGCTGCTGGTGCCGGGTTATCCATCGCGCTAGCCTGCGATATCCGAATCGCAGCTGAGAGCGCATTCGTGACGACCGCCTTTAAAAATATTGGGTTAAGTGGCGACTATGGATCGAGCTGGTTCTTACCACGTTTAATTGGCCTCGCACGAGCCAAAACGATGATGTACCATTCAGCTCGACTCAGCGCTCGCGAATGCAAGGAAATTGGCCTGGTTGATCAAGTCTTTCCCGACGCGTCTTTTCGCGAAGATGCAATCAACTATGCAAGTGGCATTGCCCAAGGGCCTACCATCGCGCTGGGGAAGATTAAACAGAACTTACAGCAAGGGCTGGATCAGCCTTTGGAAGCTTCGTTTGAACTGGAAGCAAGCAACATGATTGATTCCTCTGGTCACGACGAATCCAAAGAGGCCATTCAGGCCTTCAAAGAAAAACGTGATCCGAAATTTCATTAGTGAAAGCCTCTTAAGAGGTTTAATAGCAACTAGTGGTCTAGAACCACCAATCTAAAAAGGAGAAGTGTGGTGCTGAAATTACACGGCATTCAAATGAGCAACTACTATTCCATCGTTAAAATGGTAATGCTTGAAAAGGGCATCGACTTCGAAGAAGTCCAACAGATGCCAAGTAGAAAAGATGAAAACTGGCTTACAAAAAGCCCTATGGGAAAGGTTCCCGCACTGGAAACGCCAGACGGCCCGATCGCCGAAACCTTAGCAATTTTGGACTATCTTGAAGATTTAAAGCCAGAACCAAGTCTACTGCCTGGATCNNCTTATGAGCGNGCCAGGGCACGTCAAATAGCACTCCACTGCATAAACCATGTAGACACAGCCTCGCGTCCCGGCCTAAATTCTGCAGTATTTGGTGCGCCGAAAGATGAGGCAGTCAATGCTACGCTCGCCAAAGTAGTACCGCGCGGTATGCAGTCGCTTGGAAAGCTGGCTGTATTCGACCCCTGGATTGGCGGCGAAAATTTCACCATGGCGGATATCGTTGCTGCCAATACCATACCGCTCGCTAATAACGTGTTGAGCAAGCTCTGTGACATTGATCTAATGACCGAACTGCCGGACCAGGCCAATGATTGGCTAGCCCGCGTCAACGGGCGAGATTCAGCCAAGCAGATCGCCGCCGACAAAGGCTAAGTAATACTTAGCCTCTTCCCTCCATTGGGTCCCTGGGTGGCCGGTAAATCTTCAGCCCTTCCGAGGGCATTGAGTCGAGTACAGCCTGGAGCTTCTTGCGTGGTCTGCTGCCGCCTTCAGTCACGGGGTGCTGTTCGAGTACATCGTTGCTGACGTCATATAGACGACCATCGCCGTATAATTTCCATCGCTGATCTCGCGCAAAAACTACCGGATTGGGTACGGGCCCTGGAATGGGTTCAAAATACTGGTAAATAGATTCACGGGGTGTACCCCTTCTACCTTGGAGCTGCGGCAAAAAGCTAACGCCATCAAGCACCTCACCCTTCGGCAAACTCGCACCGCCTATAGCGCCAATCGTTGGCAACATGTCACTGAAATCAACCAGGTCATCGTTAACCTTCCCTGCCGGCACGGTACCTGGCATATTGGCCACCAAAGCTACACGCGTGCCCGCATCGGTGGTCTTACTCTTGCCACCTTCAATCATCACGCCATTTAGTTCAGAGACAATCCCGCCCTTCTTACCGCCAGGCGATCCATTATCCCCCGTAAACAGGATAAGGGTATCCTCCCTGACGCCTGCTTGATCTAGCTTATCCACGACACGACCTACCAGCTTATCCATATAGGACACCATATCCTCGAAATTCTGTTGCACATTTTTCGCAGATCGATCGGCACTGTCTGGTGTTGGCTCAAACGGCCCATGGGTAAGCACCAAAGGATAGTAGATGAAAAAAGGATCGCTCTTCTTTCTATCGATGAAGTCGCACACGTAGTCATTTGCAAGGGTTGGTGAATAAGCATCCTCGCCTTCATACGTCTTCTGCTGACCATTAACGGTAAAAATGGGCTTCCAGTAGTCGTGGTGGGACTTCTCCAGGTTATAGCAAAAATGCTCATCAAATCCCGCATCTTGTGGAAGTGTGCCTGCACCTTTCTTTTCAGACACGAAGGTCCCCTCTCCATGTAGCTGCCACTTACCGGCAACGCAGGTTGCGTAGCCCGCATCTTTCATGATGTGACCGATGGTTTGTTCACCGGGATCCAGAATGCCCCAGTGGACGTAATTTCTGACGTTGGTCTTACCCGTCATAATGGAAAGGCGGCTGGGTGCGCAAACGGGATTGGAATAACAGTGGTTGAAACGCATACCAAGGTCCGCTAACTGGTCAACACGGGGTGTTTGGTATTGTTTCGACCCGTAACAACCAAACACTTCGTAACCGGTGTCATCAGTCATGATCAGGATGACGTTGGTTTTCTTTTTACCTGTGCTGGCTTGGGTCAGGGCTGCGGGAAGCAAAGCGGCAGCACCAACGCCCTTTAATAAATCACGTCTTTTCATTCCTCAACCTCAAGATTAAAAAAGACAAGTTAATCATTCGGAATGGTTTTGCAAAGCACTTAATTCGCGTAGCGATGATCGACCGTATTACGTAGACTGCTCGTTAGGAGGCAAGTATGAAAGAGTGGCGAGTTAAAAGACTGTCAGGCAGTCTAGGCGCGAAGATCGAAGGTGCCGACCTAGGCGCCCCAACGAATTCGGATATCGACCGTATCAAATCATTGCTACTCGACCACAAGGTGCTATTTTTCCCTGCGCAGAATATAAGCAAAACACAGCACACGAGCCTGGGAAAATGTTTTGGGCCAATAGAGGGGCATCCGAATCTCAAGAATGCCTACCCGGATCATCCTGATCTATTTGAACTTGCAGCATCACAGGGGGGCGTCGCTGATGAATGGCATTCTGATCTCACCTTCCAACAACGACCTTCTGTTATGTCGATACTCCATATGGTGAAGTGCCCTCCTGTAGGTGGAGATACCATGTGGGCGAGCATGGAGCATGCGTACAATGAGCTATCAGAGCCAATGAAAGAGCTTTGTACAGGACTTACGGCATTAAACGATGCGCTTCCTCACAATCGACCAGACAAAATGACAATTCACCCTGTTGTGCGAGTACACCCGGTCACAGGTAAGAAGTCCTTGTATGTTAACGAACACTTTACCAGGCGTATTGTCGAAATGAACTGGAGTGAAAGCAAAGCCATGCTCGAGTACCTCACCAACTGGATCAAGAGCCCACAGTTTACCGTCCGCTATCAGTGGTCCGAAGGTACGGTTGGCATCTGGGACAATCGCTGTACCCAGCACTACGTATTGAATGATTTTGACGGCGAACGCATCATTCAACGGGTCACCGTCGTAGGTGATAAAGTCGAGGCCGCCAGCGCACCAAGATGGTCGCCTTCTCTTTCCAAGCGTCCTTTAACCGCAACCAGTCGTCATGATCGGCAGTTAGCCTTATACCTCAAGGATATGGGCCAGATCACTGACAGCTCGCCAGAGTAGTTAAATCATGGATGACATAGACTCAAGACTTCGCAGCTTCTATTTTGTCAGCGTGCTCAGTCTCGTCTTCACTGTTGTTGGCTTTTCTTACAATGCCTTTCGACTGGAGGAATCTGAGTGAGAGGACAACGTTAGAAACGCAGCATGTCAGATAGATTTGGTTAAAGTAACGATCAAGACGCTGAGTTAAGCAACCTCTTCCGCCTAATCCGGACCATAAAAAAGGTCAGAATGATTAGATTTCCAATACCAGCGACAGAAGCAAACGTAAAAGACCAAACATAGTTGCCGCTCAAATCGAAGAAATAACCCCCTAGAAAACCGCCCAGCCCCATACCATTCCACCCAAAGAATGAGGTAATGCTCATGGCGCGGGCTGCAAACCGAGCAGATACCATCATCCGAGTGGAAAATAGAATACAGGTCATGACACCTGAATAGGCGAAGCCAAAGCATATCGCGATCAGGTAAAGCGAGACTGTACTGTCAACGTGAGGAAACCAGAAAACGAAGAAAGTCTGACCGGCAGACATCAACATGTAGGCAGGTAAGGCGCCGATCATGTCACCTAGTTTTCCACCCAACACCCTGCCTGCCGCCCCGGCAAGCATCAGCACGAGCAGCACGCTAGTCGCGTATTCCAAGGGATGGCCTTTGTCTGTTAACAAAGGAACCAGGTGCACAATGGGAACAGACATACAGTTACAGCAGAAGATCACTGCACAGCTAATCCAGATAATCACCTCGACCTCTGACAACGGAAAGTCTCTTGGGGAAGGCTCAACAGCCGTGCGTGCACTAATACGAGCAGGTGACTCACGAATAAGAAACGCGATTGGAAAAGCAACCACAAAGTAACAAATCGCCATCATCAGGTAGGCCTGTTGCCAACCAACACTTTCAATTGCCATGCCAGCAAAGAACGGCACCACACCCTGCCCCACTGCACCGCCTGACGCCATAACACCAAGGGCAAGCCCAGGGTTCCTGCGGAACCAGAAACCCACGTTGGCGAACAGGGGTGTTGATACCATGGCATTGCCGAACGCGCCGAAAAGAAAATAAAGAATGAAGAACTCAGTTAGGCTGGATTGCTGACTCAGCATGAACAAACACGCACTCATAACAACTGCGGCTACAACGCCAAACCATCGTGTGCCATATTTATCGGCGACGAATCCCCAAAGCACGCCGAAGAGCGCAGACGCAAAAGCAATCGTTGTATAACCTAGCGATGTCGTACCCCTGCCCCAACCAAACTCTGCCGACAGTGGTTTCAAGAAAACCGAGATTGCACCCAGGGCACCAAACGAAAGGGAGCTAAGAAGGAATACCACGGCAACCATGAGCCAGCCGTAGGGTGGGTCCCGCTCAATTGGGGCATCCACTAAGTCTTCACCGTATGGTAAGTGATCATCGGCAAACGAAGCACGAGGATCAGACAGTCTAATTCAGTTAGCCAGTTTGCCAAGGTCTGATGCCAGCTCGCCATAAACTTCCACAGCTTGTAGTTGATGAAGCGTAGCAATGATTCTGCCTTAATATGGTCTTCCATAATGCAATTTGTTGCTCGCGGATAGATCAAGCGTGCGAGGTTTTTCATATTGAATTGAATTGAGTACCAATCGTTTGCTTTATACGGCCAAGAACCAGGTTATCAAGACAAAGGAACTTATTTCGATAACCGAATATGGACTCGTATCGTCCGATATTCCATCTCGAACGTAAACAGCTTTAGGGAATGTACTGGGTAATAAAGAAATCAGGTCATGACTTGGCCATTCTTATCGTCTCCCCAATATCAAGAATAGGAATTATTTTTAAAATAACTGGTCAAAAGTACTGATAAGCGGTAATTTTCGTGTGCTGTTGCTTTTATTCAGTGGAGCCTTAAAATTTATCGTCAAACGTAGCTATAAGCCGTCAACACTTAGGAGATATGCATGGCAGATGCACAATTTTTAACTGACCGTCAGAGTGCGGTTGTTTCTACTAACAAGGTTTTGCGTAATACCTACCTTCTACTATCAATGACCTTGCTATTCAGCGCGGCGATGGCTGGTGTAGCGATGGCGATGAACGTGCCCCATCTTGGCTGGATGCCTATTATCGGAGCCTTCGCATTGCTGTTTGGGATAAGCAAGATGCGTAATAGCATCTGGGGCATAGTATTGGTGTTTGCATTCACTGGTCTACTCGGTTTTTCTATCGGGCCTCTCGTTAACATCTACATGCAAACCGCTGCGGGGACTCAAACCGTTCTTAGCGCCCTGACGCTAACTGGGGTTATCTTCCTATCCCTGTCAGGCTACGCACTGGTGTCCAAGAAAGACTTCTCGTTCATGGGTGGCTTTTTGATGACCGGGCTTTGGGTGGTGATCGGAGCGATAGTTCTGAGCCTTTTCTTTCACATTCCTGGTCTGCAACTGGCAATTTCAGCGGCGGTAGTCATGATCATGTCTGGTCTTATCCTTTTTGACACCAGTCGGATTATTAATGGTGGTGAAACCAACTATATTTGGGCCACCACCTCGCTCTATCTGAGTATCTACAACCTTTTCGTGCATCTACTCGTTCTCTTGGGCTTTAGCAGCAGCGACTAGATATCAGGCCTTAAAAGGAGACAACAGCCCCGGCATGCCTTCATGTCGGGGCTTTTCTATTTATGAAGTTTGCAATTGTTGTATACGGTGCACCCTACTCTGATCAGGCGTCAAGGTCGGGCTATTTATTCACTCGGGCCGTGCTAGAACAGGGCCACGATGTATACCGCGTATTCTTCTATCACGATGGTGTTTATACAGCGAATGCCCTGGCTGTGCCGCCGCAGGATGAGGCTGATATACAACTAGATTGGGCAACCCTGGGAAAAGATCATGACCTGGATATGGTTGTTTGCATCGCATCTGCACTGCGTCGCGGAATGTTGGATAAGGCAGAGGCAAACCGCTACGAAAANCATGCTGCGAATATNAATNCACAGTTCACCATCTCCGGANTAGGACAACTAATTGATGCGTCCTTGCAGGCGGACAANATTGTGACTTTTGGAGTGTAGATGAGCCAGNTACTCTTCGTAATGTCCAGATCTCCCGGGACTATCAATGCACAGGAAGGATTTGATGCGCTCTTAATGGGATCTGCGTTTGCGCAATGTTCTGTTCTGTTTCTCGGCGATGGTCTGTATCAGCTGCTCAAAGAGCAAAATCCAGAACCGATTGGATCGAAAAACTATACAAAAGGGTTTTCTGCACTCTCAGACTACGGCGTTACTCAGATCTATTGCAGCGAGAGCCAACTCGAAGAAACCGGCATCAAGTCNNGCGAACTCAACNTNNATGTGGAACNGTTGACNGACGATGAGATCAACCAATTATTTGTCGAACACCAATCGGTGCTTTCCTTCTGATGACNCTGCACACTTTCAACAAACTGAGCGTNCTAAACGAAAANTTGCGCTTCGTTGNACCAGAAGATCAAGTCTTGCTAATTGAAGATGGCGTCTACGCCTTGCTGACGCANTCCCCAGCTATCAAGAATGGNAATCTTTTTGCACTGGATGTTGACGTGCAGNCGCGCGGAGTCACCCTAGACGCTTCTTGTAAGNAAGTCAGCTACGATGAATTTGTCACGCTTTGCGTCGANGCTGATCAGATAAAAAACTGGTTTTAAGATGAACATCTCAGTCGATAAAGAAGGTTTTCTGATAAAACTTCAGGACTGGTCACCTGAAGTAGCTAGCTCTATAGCTCAAAAAGATGAAATCCAGCTCACCACAGATCACTGGGAAGTGATCAAGCTCGTTCGAGACTACTATGATAGNTACAATCTATCCCCTGCCGCGAGAATCATCGTGAAGCTGCTCAAAGATAATCTTGGAGATAACAAAGGGACGAGTATCCATCTAATGCAACTCTTTTCCGGACGTCCGGCAAGAATGGTAAATAAGATCGCTGGTCTGCCAAAACCAACCAATTGCGACTAGTTCTCCGTTGAGATTTCTCCTTCAGGCAGACCTGCAACTTCACCTACGATAATTAATGTTGGAGTTTCCAGCTTCATGCCCGCCAACTGATCACATATGGTTTCAATATTTCCACGTATGACCTTCTGGTCAGGTGTAGTCCCTTTTGAAACAACCGCAATTGGCATGGCTGGCAACATGCCATGATTGATTAGTTGATCACAAATGGACGCTAGCCCACCAAGCCCCATGTAGAAAACGATGGTTTGGTTTGGTGATACCAGATCCTCCCAGGCGAGGCTCACCACGCCATCTTTGGGGTGACCGGTAACAAACCTCACGGACTGCGAGTAATCTCGATGAGTCAGCGGAATGCCGGCATATGCAGCGCAGCCATTTGCCGCGGAGATACCAGGAATCACCTGAAATGGAATCTTCTCGGCAATCAGCGCTTCGATCTCCTCGCCACCGCGTCCAAAAATAAACGGATCACCGCCCTTCAAACGCAGAACACGCTTACCCTCTTTTGCCAGACGCACCAGCATTGCATTGATGTCTTCCTGTGCCGTCGACTTGTAGCCACTGCGCTTTCCTACGAATTCTTTATACGCATCACGCCGGGCTCGTTGTAGGACGAGATCTGAAACTAGATTGTCGTAAAGAATCACATCCGCACTTTGCATCAACTGCACAGCCCGCAAGGTCAGCAAATCCGGGTCACCGGGTCCAGCTCCCACCAGATAAACTTCACCCTGGACTACTTCTATTTCAGGATGGTCCAGATATGCGTCTGCCTCATCAGGTCGACTATTTATTGCGAACTCTTTGCCGGGAGACGAAAGAAACGTTTCGATGACGTGACGCCGCCGATTACTATCTGGGTATTTCGTCTTTAGATCGCCCCGTTTACTTTTCAGATACGTGGCAAGCCGAGAGATCCCTTCCGGTATTGCCTGATCCAATAGAGATTTAAGATAACGCGCGAGTACTGGGGTTGCGCCACCGGTGCCAACGGACATAATAACAGGCGATCGATCAACGATTGCGGGGAATATTACTGAGCACAATTCAGGCTTATCAACCACGTTGACTGGAATTGACGCAGCATGAGCATCCGATGAAACCTGCCTATTCACCGCATCATCAGAAGTCGCTGCTACAGCTAACACGACGTCTGATAGATGCTCTTGCTCGTAAGACGCAATGATTAGTTGACCGCGACCGGTAATCAGTTCCTGAAGCCGATCACTGACCTCTTTGGCAACAATCCTGACATTAGCTTGTGCCGCCACCAGTAATTCAACTTTTCTGTAGGCCACGTCACCGCCGCCCACAACAAGGACGGTTTGGTCTTTTAAGTTAAAGTGCAGCGGCAGGTAATCCAATATTGCTCCAGTCTATAGGTCGATGACGGTAACTCCTCCCATATATGGCTGCATGATCTGGGGGACCTGGACCGATCCATCGGCTTGTTGATAATTTTCTAATATTGCGATCAAGGTTCTACCTACTGCAAGGGCTGAACCATTTAGGGTATGGAGAAGTTCGGGTTTTCCTGTATCGGGGTTCCTCCACCGAGCCTGCATACGTCGAGCCTGGAAATCAAGAAAATTACTGCAGGAAGAAATTTCCCGGTATTGTCCCTGCCCAGGCAACCATACTTCAAGATCATAAGTCTTAGCTGATGCAAACCCAAGGTCTCCGCCACAGAGGTTCATCACCCGATAAGGTAATCCGAGTTTCTGCAAAATGCTTTCAGCATGACCAGTAAGTTCTTCCAGGGCAGCCCAGGAATCATCGGGTTTTACCATATGTACTAATTCGACCTTCTCAAACTGATGCTGGCGGATCATGCCCCGAGTATCCTTCCCATAGCTACCGGCCTCGCTACGAAAACAAGGGCTATGGCAAACAAATCTTTTCGGGATNTTAGCCGCCGGAAATATTTCATNCCTGGCGATATTGGTAACGGGTACTTCTGCCGTTGGAATCAGGTATAGATCTCGCTCATCGTTCTGTAATTTGAACAGGTCAGCCTCGAATTTGGGAAGTTGCCCNGTCCCGCGCAATGATTCGTCATTAACGATGTAAGGCACATAGACCTCTTCATAGTCATGCTCCTGCACATGCACATCCACCATGAATTGAATCAANGCTCGGTGAAGCCTTGCCAAGGGACCGCGGAGGCTCATGAATCTGGAATGTGCGATTTTTACTGCGACCTCAATATCTAGTAGCTTTGATTCGCTGGTCAGGTCTACATGATCCTTAGCGTCAAAAGTAAAGTTTGTTGGGTCACCCCAAGATCGCACCAATTCGTTGTCCGACTCAGCAGTGCCAGTCGGGACAGAAGCATCTGGAATATTTGGAATCGACCAGCTAATCTCATCNAGTTCTGCCTGAATCTTTCTTAGTTCTTCCTGCTGCTCATCTAATTGACTACCTATCTCGGCAACTGCACTCTTCAANGGCTCGATGTCCTCGCCATTTGCCTTAGCCTTGCCGATGCTCTTCGATCGACTATTCCGCTCGGCCTGAAGGGCTTCTGTGGAGACCTGCGCCTCCTTCCGACGAGTTTCAAGTGAATCAAACTGAGAAACATTAAGGTCAAAGTTTTTAACTTTCAGGCGCTCGGCAACCGAATGGAGTTCAGTGCGCAGAAATCGTTGATCCAGCATGACGTTAAGGTATCGTAAAAAGGCGGCAATGGTAACAGAGCGCGGGGCCGCTGTTAATTAAACGCTCGAGTTATAGCAACCCCAAGACTTACACCTATGAGGCATAGGAAGACGGAAGCTACCACATAAGCNCCTGCCGCAAGCATCCTNCCCGCTTCCAACAAATTCAGTGTCTGTAATGAAAATGTAGAGAATGTTGTAAAGGCGCCCAATACGCCAACGATAATAAACGGACGCCAAAGCGTTTCAGCGGAAACCTTCTCTACCAGCAAAACAAATGCCACACCGATCAGACAGGAACCGACAACGTTGACCAACATTATCCCATAGGGAAAATGGGCTCCCATGAACTGAGTGACTAAATTGGCACTCCAGAATCTAGCAAGGGCCCCCAATGCACCTCCTGCTGCTATTACTAACGCTTCAGTCATCTTTTAATTTCCTCTTTTCGTATCGCTGAAACTCGCTCTCCGCATTAAGCCGACGTAGGTGCGCGAGCTTCTCTCCTATTTGGATTTCGAGCCCTCTGGGTACTGGATGGTAGTNTTCCGTAACGTCAAGTGCCTTAGGGAAATACGACTCGCCCGCCACGAAAGCATCATCGAAATTATGCGCATATCGGTAGTCTTCNCCATGACCCATTTCACGCATNAGACTTGTTGGTGCATTGCGGATATGAAGCGGTACGTCATATGACTCGGTACTCTTGACCGTATCCTGTGCCATAGAAAAAGCAGAATAAACGGCATTGCTCTTTGCGGCGGTCGCGAGGAAAACGATAGCCTGTGCGAGCGCCAGTTCACCTTCAGGGCTACCCAAGCGTTCCAATACATCCCACGCATTCAACGCTAACTGCAAGGCACGTGGATCTGCATTCCCTATGTCTTCTGAAGCCATCCGCACNACGCGACGTGCGATATAAAGTGAATCGCAGCCACCATCCAGCATACGGGCNAACCAGTACAACGCAGCGTCNGGTGAAGATCCTCGAACAGCCTTATGCAGCGCCGAGATCTGGTCGTAGAATATATCTCCTCCTTTGTCGAACCTCCTTACATCAGATCCCAACACTTCACCAATGACCTCCTGGTCAATAGAACCATTGGATAGGTCACATGCAACCTCAAGTAGATTGAGNGCGCGGCGTACNTCACCATCTGCCGCCCGAGCCAATGTTTCCATCGCATCACCTGTCGNACTAAGATCTCTTGGCGACAAAAGTGCATCGGCCTTAAGCGCGTTTTTCATCGCCTGAATTAAAAGCGGTATGCCTAGAGGTTGAAGCTTGTAGACCCGGGTTCTTGATAGCAANGCATTGTTCAGCTCGAATGATGGATTTTCCGTNGTTGCGCCAACGAAAATAACCGTTCCATCCTCCACATGAGGTAGGAAAGCATCCTGCTGGGACTTATTGAACCTATGGGCCTCATCAACAAACAGCAACGTCTTTTTCCCTGTTGCACCGCGATGCTGCCTAGCTAACTCGATAGCGCTCCGAATATCTTTAACCCCTGCTAGAACAGCCGAAATAGATACAAAGTGGACATCACACAACTCTGCCATCATTCGCGCNAAAGTAGTCTTACCCACTCCCGGCGGCCCCCAAAGGATCATCGAGTGCAGTACTGACGTTTCAATGGATTCTCTTAGTGGTTTGCCGCGGGCTAGGAGATGTTCCTGACCCAGGAATTCATCCAGACAGAGTGGACGCATGCGCGCTGCTAAGGGCTGGTATGTTGAATCGTTGGCAAAGAGTGACATTGTGGGCTAACTATCGCCCGCAATTACCCTCTGATCAACTAAATCCACTCCCTCGGGGACGGAAAATATGAACAGATCATCAGCAAGATCAGCATTAACGTCAGTATTCGAAAACGTGATTGTCGTGAACTGATCCATTGAATCACGAATGACAATACTCTCGGGGACGTCTCCTCTGAAGACTAGCGTTACTGACGTGAAATAATGATTCTCGCTCTTTGGTTGCAGGTTATAAACGTTATGTTTGTCATCCGTATAGGCTCCTATATTGTAGAGCTCCTCGATCTTTTCCGATTGTCCAGACAGTAAAAGAATTGGGAATTTTGCCGGATCATGCTCTAACGTGTCGATGGTAAGCTGCTCCAAATCCGCATCGTAATTCCAAAACGTTTGCCCATCTGATACAAGTGATTGCTGCCAGGGCAGCGTGGTTTCGTACCGAAATTTGTTCGGCTTTTCGATCCACAGNCGACCATAAAAAACTTCTCTATCGCGACTTGTTTGCTGGGAAAAGTCCGTGGTTATTGAGGATAATTTCGACAACTTTNCCTGCAAGGGTTGTGTAGCGAGTCCACTTTCTAAGAAANCGAGTGACAAGATTGCNGATATTAGTATTTTAACGATGAAGGGGCTATTCTGGAGCTGCATTAGCGAGAACTTCACGACTACCATTGGTATTCATTTCACTCACAATACCTGCATGTTCCATNGTTTCGATGAGACGAGCAGCACGATTGTATCCGATNCGAAACTTGCGTTGTACGGATGAAATTGAAGCCCTTCTCGTTTCGGTAACAAATGCAACGGCCTCATCATAGAATTCGTCNAGTTCTTCATCTTCAGTCTCATTCTGAAGGCCTGCCATGCCTGGCAGGATTTCAGCATCCGTTCGAGATTCAAGGATAGAGTCAAGATAGTTCGGTTCACCAAGCTCTTTCCAGTTCTCTACAACCCTGACAACTTCGTCGTCATCAACAAAAGCACCATGAACCCGCATGGGTAATGGTGATCCCGCAGGGAGGTAAAGCATGTCTCCATCCCCCAACAACTGTTCTGCTCCACCCTGGTCCAGGATCGTACGTGAATCTACCTTCGAAGATACCTGGAAACCAATTCGTGTTGGAATGTTTGCCTTAATTAGGCCGGTTATAACGTCTACAGATGGCCTCTGTGTTGCAAGAATGAGGTGTATTCCTGCTGCCCTTGCCTTCTGCGCTATTCGCGCGATCAATTGCTCGACCTTCTTACCTACGATCATCATCATATCTGCGAGTTCATCAATGACGACAACGATGTAAGGTAGGGCTTCAAGTCCCGGGGCTTCCTGCTCGCCATCTTCAAGTAAAGGATCTGGCTGCCAGAGGGGATCTTTGAGTGGCTCCCCATTTTGCTGGGCTTCTTTAACCTTGCGGTTAAAACCGGCCATATTCCGCACACCAAGTGCAGCCATAAGCCGATAACGGCGCTCCATTTCGGCGACACACCAGCGCAAGGCATTACTTGCATCCTGCATATCCGTTACGACTTCAGTCAGGAGATGAGGGATATCTTCATAAATCGCAAGTTCCAGCATTTTCGGATCAATCATTATCATCCGAACATCTTCCGGTGAAGCTTTAAACAAGATGGATAGGATCATCGCGTTCAGCGCAACCGACTTACCGGAACCTGTTGTACCTGCGACGAGCAAGTGAGGCATCTTTGCGAGATCGACCACAATAGGCTCTCCGCTAATATCATGACCTAAGGCCAGTGTTAACGGCGACGCAGATTGATCGTATGCCTTCGATGTTAGGACTTCGCTGAGCTTCACAATCTCCCGATCCACATTGGGTATCTCTATACCGACGACCGACTTGCCAGGGATGACTTCCACCACACGAACGCTGATGACTGCTAGGGAGCGTGCAAGATCCTTCGCCAAACCGGAAATTCGACTTACTTTGACGCCTGCTGCCGGTTGAATCTCGAATCGAGTGATGACGGGTCCGGGAAACACCGAGACCACCTTTGCCTCGATACCATAGTCTTCAAGCTTGAGTTCCAGCATACGCGACATCGCATGAAGATCATCCTCTGAGTATCCTTTCTGCTGATTGGGGTCGGTCGCATCAAGAAGGTGCAGTGCAGGTAAGCCATCGACGGCATTAATCTTGAAAAGATTCCCCTGTGACTCTCGAACCATGCGTTTACTGACTTCACGCTTAGTTTCCGGAGGCGCTTCGATAACTACACTGGCTCTTTGCTGACTTTCTTCTACATGTTTTTCGAGTGCCTGGCGTCTACTCTCAGTAACCTGTTTAACCTCAGCGAGTTCTTGATAGTTTTGGTACCACATATGCACCAATTCACGAGAACGATGAAAAGCAATAAGTACAATTCGACCGGTTCTATCCATGAGCCCAATCCATGAAAGATCCGTAAAAGCAGTCAGCCCAAATAGAAAAGAAGCTAGTAGAATCAGGGTGGTTCCGACGTAACTAAATCCAGGCACCATTAATTCAGCTAGCTCGCTGCCTATGAATCCACCGCTACCTTCTCGAAGATTAAAACCAACCTGATAGAAATGAAGTTCAGCCAGGCCGGCACCCGCTATTAGCGTGAGTACTAAGCCCATAGACCGAAAAGAGAACAAAGCCCAGCTGAATTTCTCGCGTCTTTCGTCACGAAACATCAGCCAAGCCTGAAATCCCAGCATCATGGGGAAAATGAAGGCTAAATAGCCAAATGTGAATAGGAAAACATCTGCAATCCAAGCGCCGGTGAGGCCGACCAGGTTGTTAACTTCCTCTTCGGACCCCGTATAGGTCCAGCCTGGGTCCCCTGGATCAAAGCTGAATAGTGCGAAACAGAGATAAAGACAGCAAGCAACTAGCGCGATAAGCCCACCTTCGCGTAGTCGTGGAGCAAGGATACTCATACGGGGTGTCGTTGCTGTTTTTGCTCGCGCCAATCTAGATACCTTAATATCTATATTTATCAGTATCTTACATAAAATATCGAGAATTTAAATAAATAAATGTATTTTTACGAATATGCGCGTGGGCTGAGCGGTTTCAGTCATGTATCATGAGCCGCTTTATCAATATCACAGGATGTAGCAATGGCTGGACCTACCCAACCTCAAGTCACAGACGAGATATGGAACGACGACCGGGTTAAGAGCTTTTTAGCGATGGAGCCTTACGGGAACGAATCGGCAGATTATCACGTCTTACTGAAGGCTTATCGTGGTATGCGCGCAGAAGACTTCGCTAGATTCCTGATCTTTTTTACAGAATCTGGCCGGTATTTGGACGCAACCGATTCGAGTGGGCGCACGATCTGGCAGATTATCGAAACTCATCGCCATGGCACACCATTCTTGGAAGCACGCAATAATTTAGGGACCAAATGACACACCATAAACTAATCATCCTGGGATCAGGCCCAGCAGGCTATTCAGCAGCTATCTATGGAGCGAGAGCAAACCTTGAACCGGTGCTAATCACGGGTATCGAGGCAGGTGGGCAGCTTACCACCACGACAGACGTTGATAATTGGCCTGGCGATGTCGAAGGGCTACAGGGACCTGATTTAATGATTCGTATGCAGCAACATGCCGAACGATTCAATACCAAGGTTATTTTTGACCACATTAATAAGACGGAACTCCATGAAAAGCCATTTCGCTTGCGTGGTGACTCCAAAGAATATTCCTGTGACGCGCTAATCATTGCAACAGGTGCGTCAGCACAATATCTGGGTCTTGATTCTGAGGAGGCTTTCAAAGGAAAAGGGGTCAGTGCCTGCGCTACCTGTGACGGGTTTTTCTATAAAAAACAGAAGGTCGCAGTTATCGGTGGTGGTAACACTGCTCTTGAAGAAGCACTTTATCTCTCCAATATCGCGGCCGAAGTCATTATGGTGCATCGCCGAGATAAGTTCCGAGGCGAAAAAATATTGCAAGACAGAGTTATTGAGAAGGACAACATCCACATCGAATGGGACCATGTGCTCGACGAGGTACTTGGAGACGACATGGGTGTGAATGGGATGCGTATCAAGCATGTAGCGACTGGCGAAACCCGTGAGCACGACCTTCAAGGAGTATTTATCGCGATAGGCCATACACCCAATACAGAGGTCTTCGGCGATCAGCTGGAAATGGATAACGGATATATCAAGATTAAGTCTGGCTTGACCGGCGAAAGCACAACAACCAGCGTACCAGGTGTTTTTGCAGCTGGTGACGTCGCAGACCAAATTTATCGTCAGGCTGTGACTTCTGCTGGCTTTGGCTGTATGGCGGCTTTGGACGCAGAAAAATATTTGGATGCGCTAGAAAACTAGGTGGCCAAGCTCCCTCTTCTCGCTAAGGATAACCTGATATTTCCATCTATCGACACCGCCTTGCATGAACCACAAGGACTACTTGCAGCGGGCGGGGATTTATCAGTTCCGCGCTTAATCGAAGCATATCGTCAGGGAATCTTCCCTTGGTTTGATGACGACCGACAGATCTTTTGGTGGTCACCTGATCCCCGTGTTGTTTTATTCCCTGATAAATTCAAGCCATCCCGAAATCTCTCGAAATTGCTACGTCAGCATCGCTTCGAAGTATCTTTAAACCAGGCCTTCGATGATGTGATAGAAGCCTGTAGCNAGCCTCGAAACTATTCCTCCAGCACATGGATNACTCAGGATATGAGNGTAGCCTATAAAGCTATGCATCAAGCTGGNTTAGCNCATTCGGTNGAATGCTTCAAGGACGGAGTTCTNGTGGGNGGTCTTTATGGCGTAGGCCTCGGGAATCTCTTTTTTGGAGAATCAATGTTTCACAGAGAACGAGACGCTTCAAAGGTCGCGTTTGCTCACCTGGTAAAGTTGCTCAACGATCTCGGTTGTCCGCTTATTGACTGCCAAGTAGGAAATCCGCACCTCTCCTCCCTTGGCGCTAGGGAAATCCCCCGCAAGAAATTCATGAAATACCTGCGAGATATGGAGAAGGAGGCTGCAATTAATTGGCAGGTACTGCCAAGAGCATTACCCCCGTGGTAACGTAAAGACTCAGGAACGCGGATAAGCCCTATGACGTCATTATCTGAACTTCGGTTTTTTACAACTCCTAAACATGACTGTAGCTATCTACCTGAGGAACAGGCAGTTACTATATTTGCAGATCCGCTTGCGACAATCGATACCTCTACCTATACATCACTCTCCGCTGCAGGGTTTAGGCGCAGCGGAAGTCACATCTATCGCCCGTATTGTGCATCGTGTAATGCCTGCGTACCCGCCAGAGTGCCGGTCAAAACATTTGTGCAAAGACGCAAGCATAAGCGTGTNATNAAACGNAATCANGATATTGNGGTTCAAANAACAGCGCCNNAACTTCGCNATGAATACTTNGAACTATATGAACGTTATATCAATGAACGCCATGCCGATGGAGATATGTANCCNNCCGATCTGAAACAGTTTGAGTCTTTCCTNGTTAAGGGCCGCAAAGAAGCAACGTTTTACGAATTTCGCGACAAGGATAAACAGTTATTGGCNGTTGCTGTTGCCGATAGATTGCTGGATGGCTTTTCTGCAATCTATACTTTTTATGACTCGAATGATCCAAGTCGAAGCCTGGGAGGCTACGCAATTCTCTGGCTTATTGAAGAAGCTCGCCGACTAAACCTGAACAACGTCTATTTGGGATATTGGATCAAGGACTGTCAGAAAATGAATTACAAAACCGAATACAAACCAATTGAGCTCTTCATCAAGAACNAATGGATTTCAATACCTAGTTAGCNCCGCTAGCACTCGAAAATAATTTCAGGCACAATGGCCGCCGTTCACCTGCCTACCAGAGGAANTAAATGGCAAAAGAAGAACAAATACAGATGTCCGGTACCGTGGTCGACACACTACCGAATACGATGTTTCGCGTTGAACTGGAGAATGGNCACGTCGTGACGGNTCACATCTCGGGNAAGATGCGTAAGAACTATATCAAGATACTTACNGGNGATTCAGTCCAAGTAGAGCTTNCACCCTACGACCTNTCGAAAGGTCGNATTACGTTCAGGGAATAGCAACATCTTCAGGTTCTTCAATTTCCAGAACNANATTCCCATCTTTTACCTTCACGTGTACTNCTCCACCATTGGTGGATAAGCGCCCAAAAAGAATATCTTCGGCNAGTTCTTTTTTGATCTTCGTTTGAATTAACCGCTGCATCGGCCTCGCACCCATTGCNTCATCGTAGCCATTTTCAACCAGCCAGTCGCGAGCCTCATCGTCGATTTCAAGCACGACTTTTTTATCGTCTAATTGCGCTTGAATCTCCACCAAAAACTTATCCGCCACGGTCTCAATTACCTTTTTAGGTAACGAATCAAATTGAATTATTGCATCTAGACGGTTTCTGAACTCCGGCGTAAACATCTTCTTTAGTACTTCCATGCCGTCGGACGAATTGTCCTGAAATTCAAAACCTATTGAACCACGACTCATTTCCTGTGCCCCGGCATTCGTCGTCATCACCAGTACGACATTTCTAAAATCTGCCTTTCGGCCNTTGTTATCAGTGAGCGTTGCATGATCCATGATCTGCAATAGTAGATTGAAAACTTCAGGGTGNGCTTTCTCGATTTCATCAAGNAGCAATACACAATGAGGTTGTTTTGTAATAGCTTCGGTTAAAAGGCCACCTTGATCGTATCCAACNTACCCCGGCGGCGCCCCTATGAGCCGGCTCACCGTATGACGCTCCATATACTCTGACATATCGAAACGAACCAGATCGATACCCATAATCTTCGATAGCTGGCGACATACTTCAGTCTTACCTACACCGGTCGGGCCAGAAAACAGAAATGATCCGATCGGCTTCTCACCTTCCTTGAGGCCGGCTCGAGATAGCTTGATAGCGCTGGCGAGACTGTCGATTGCCTGATCTTGGCCAAAAATTACCATCTTGAGGTCAGAATCGAGATTTCGTAGCGCTTCTTTGTCCGACGCCGAAACGTGCGTTGATGGGATGCGTGCAATCTTGGCAACCATTTTTTCAACGTCACTCACTGAAATTTGTTTCTTACGCTTTGACGGTGGCTGCAATTGCTGGAATGCACCAACCTCATCAATAACATCGATCGCTTTNTCAGGCATGTAACGATCATTTATGTATCGCTGNGCAAGTTCCGCCGCCACCCTCAATGCNCGATCTGTATATTTCAGATGATGGTGCTCCTCGAAGCNACTCTTTAGTCCCTTAAGTATCCGATAAGTATCCTCGACGCTAGGCTCNTCCACATCAATCTTTTGAAAGCGTCTGGAAAGCGCTCGGTCTTTGTCGAAGATACCTCGATATTCCTGGTACGTGGTCGAGCCAATACAACGAATCTCACCCGATGCCAGAAGCGGCTTCAGCAGATTNGATGCGTCCATAACGCCGCCTGATGCTGCNCCGGCTCCAATAATGGTATGTATTTCATCAATAAACAGAATCTGNTTCGGCTCTTCCTTTAGTTCATTGAGTAAGTTCTTGAGACGTTTCTCAAAATCNCCCCGGTATTTGGTTCCTGCAAGCAAAGCTCCAAGATCAAGCGAATAGACGTGCGACTCACTAATAACCTCGGGCACCTGTCCGTCAACGATCATCTTCGCTAGGCCTTCAGCAATAGCAGTTTTACCAACTCCCGATTCGCNAACCAGCAAAGGGTTGTTTTTTCGTCTCCTTGATAGAATCTGGACCACTCTCTCCACTTCATCGGTTCTTCCGATCAGTGGATCAATCAGTCCTTTCTTTGCCCGCTCGTTAAGATTCGTGGCATAGGCTTCGAGCGGACTCTGAGCTTTCTCTTCGTCCACAGCTCCACCTTNNCCTTCTGCACTTTCCNGGGACTCATGTTCACTACCATCTTTGGTTGTACCATGAGCAATNTAGTTAACAACATCTACCCGGCTAATCCCTTGCTGCTTTAGNAGGTAAACAGCGTGGCTCTCTTGTTCACTGAATACCGCAACCAAGACCCCCGCGCCATTAACTGCTTCTTTATTCTGAGTCTGCGCGTGAAAAATCGCCCTTTGGACTACACGTTGAAAACCAAGCGTTGGTTGAGCTTCCCGATCTGTATCGTTTTTCGGTATAAGTGGTGTTGTAGAATCAAGCAGTTCCTCAAGTTCANTTTTTAGTTTCTCTATATCGGCATTGCAGGCGCGCAATACTTCAACTGCTGAGCCATTGTCCAATAACGCAAGCAGCAGATGTTCAGGCGTAAGAAATTCATGCCGTTTCGTACCCGCATCTTTGAATGCAAAACGCAGTGAAATATCTAATTCTTTGTCGAGGAAACTTGCCACACTAACTCCTTAGTCTGCTGCTTCAATAATAGAAACCAATGGATGCTCGTTGTCCTGAGCATACTGATTAATTTGTGCCGACTTAGTTTCTGCAATATCCCTAGTAAATATNCCGCAAGCCGCTCTACCTGTTGTATGTACCACTAACATTATCTGTGTTGCCTTCTCCCTGTTCATATCGAAAAAAATCTGTAGCACATCGATGACAAACTCCATCGGAGTGTAATCATCGTTAAGCAAGACAACCTTAAACAACGGGGGCTTCTTCAACTTCGGCTTTGCAGGTGCTTCGAGGACGCCTGTACCGCGATCAGGCGCGTCATCTTCACTGCTCCCTGAGATAGCTTTCAAATCAGTTCCTNTGNTGTCCATCTAGTTAGTTTTCGAATACCGCGAATTGGTTCATGGGTAAAGTCTACAGTGATTTGCGTATTAATTATGGCGTTAAATTNNGTNTTTAAAGCCATACCAAGTANCTTATATATTGCAGTAAATGGTAGAAAAAGCAATTTGTNNGCTTTNCCNCACTTGCAATCTTTACACTCAAAGGTGCATGATTATGNTATGCCGNCGCTTGGAATGNATAGGCTATGCNCATCGGTCGCGTCAAATGGTTTAACAATGCCAAAGGATACGGGTTCATCCTGCCTGAGGACGGGGAGGAGGACTANTTTGTTCACTATTCNTCNATTCANATGGANGGNTATAAAACTCTCAAAGCGGGCCAGNTGATTTCTTTTGATATTCTCGAAGGCCCTAAGGGGAGTCATGCCATAAACGTTCAGATGGTTGAAACAAACCCTGATGATTCAAATGAGATTGCGAACCCAGGAGGTTCAGCGGACTGACTCAGGTTCCTTTTGCCTCGTCAGGAGACCATCGTTTTACAGCTTCCACATCGGTCTGCCTTGTCGATAACCATCGACTAGTATCGCCAGTTTGCTCTTTTTTCCAAAAAGTCGCTTGCGTCTTGAGGTANTCCATCACGAATTCGCATGCAGCAAATGCATCGCCTCGATGCTCACTACCAATGCCGACNAAAACAATCTCGTCATTAGGTAATAGNTNNCCTACCCGGTGTATCACCGTAACGGCATGGATTTGCCAACGCTCATTAGCCNTATCGATAATTTTATCAATCTGAGACTCAGTCATGCCCGGATAGTGTTCCAAGTATAGACTCNCGACATCAGCGTAATCATTNATATCCCTGACAACACCCAGGAATGTCACAATGCCACCAATCTGATGTGACGCCTCCCTGATCTTAAGGATCTCCGCTGCCACATCAAATGCAGTTTCCTGCACCTGCACAAGGCGCTGCACATCAACCTCCGGTTACCGGCGGAAAAAAAGCAACCTCATCACCATCGGNTACCGCATGGTCGTCGTAAACCATATTCTGATTAACCGCCACAAGNATATNTTCACCCGTTAGNGTTTCCCGCCATGGCTCCCCATACATCTGTGACAGCTGAGCTATCACATCAGATATCCGACTGACCTCCTCTATAGAAATCTCCACATCCGATATTCCCAGCGATTCCCTGAGGTTTGCAAACAANACAATCTTAATCAATTTGAGTCACCACGTAGCCAGTCGCCCGACTTTCCGCCTTCCTTAGACAGGAGACAGACGTCCTTAATCACCATCCCNCGATCAACTGCCTTGCACATATCATAAATCGNTAAGGCTGCAACTGACGCCGCAGTGAGCGCCTCCATTTCGACCCCTGTCTTACCCGACAATCCACAGCGAGCCTCAATCAACACACTGTTTTTATTTGTTTCGAAGTTCACGTCAATACTAGTAAGCATTAATGGATGACAAAGCGGAATTAATTCTGAGCACTTTTTCGCTGCCTGAATTCCCGCGATTCTAGCGACAGCTAAAACATCACCTTTGGTCACATCACCAGATTTTATAAGTTGTAATGTCTCCGGCTTCATGAGTACGATCGCAGTGGCACGGGCCTCTCGCTGCGTGACGTCTTTTGAACCGACGTCGACCATTGACGCCTCACCACGGTCGTTTAGATGGGATAATTTAGACACAAGTATGATCTCTATCGTGTTAGGTCAATTGTACATCATATGTAATGTCGCCCCGCAAAGGCGTAAAATAGCAATTTGTCCGAATCCACTCAGACCTCAGGTCTAATATCCCCATGAACAAGTCCAATAATCAATTAAAGACACGTATTATTGTTGGTCTTTCAGGCGGTGTCGACTCCTCAGTCGCTGCACTTCTGTTGCAAAAGCAGGGTTATCGTGTTGAAGGCTTGTTTATGAAGAATTGGGACGAGGACGACGGAGAGGAATACTGTACAGCCCAGCAAGATCTTGAAGACGCAATAGATGTAGCTGACAAATTAGGGATTCCGCTGCATCAGGCTAACTTCGCGGCGGAATACTGGGACAACGTGTTTGCACATTTCCTAGCTGAATATAAGGCCGGACGAACACCCAACCCAGATGTACTCTGCAATCGTGAGATTAAATTCAAAGTGTTTCAGGATTACGCGAGATTGCTCGGGGCAGAATACATTGCAACTGGGCATTACGCTCGCCTGGATCACACAGGAAAGGAGCCCCGCCTCTTGAAAGCGCTAGACGAGAACAAGGATCAGAGCTACTTCCTTCAGTCAGTTGATGCGTCACAATTGGCGCAAGTCTCATTTCCGCTAGGCGAACTAAGTAAAGTAGAAGTAAGAAAGATAGCGTATCAAAACGGTTTGTCCACCTACGACAAAAAGGATTCCACCGGTATATGTTTTATCGGGGAGCGGCGCTTTCGTGATTTTCTAAAGACCTATTTACCTGCTAGGCCTGGCGATATTGAAGACACTCAAGGCAACTTTATCGGGAAACATGAGGGACTGATGTACCACACACTTGGACAGCGTCAGGGACTTGGTATTGGTGGTGTCAGAGGTGCGTCTGAGAAACCCTGGTATGTAGTATCCAAGGACATGACAAGGAATGTNCTTGTGGTCGGACAGGGTAACGACCACCCGGAGATGTACACCTCTTCAATATCGCTTAATGAGATTAGCTGGATCGGCGAATGCCCCACCCTACCCCTGACTGGAGCGGCTAAAGTTAGATACAGACAGCCAGATCAGGTGTGCAGACTAATGGCAACTGAGACAGGTTTCCGCGTAGATTTTGACGAACCACAACGGGCGGTAACCCCAGGACAATGGGTATGCTTCTATCAAGATCAATGGTGTCTTGGTGGCGGTATCATCGAGTCTGATAAACCATGAAAGTTGCCTTCGAAGAACGGGTTCTGGCNCTCGCCGGTATAGTTCAGGCTGCAAGCCTGGTCAATAGCTCGGCAAAGAGCGGTATGCTAAGCCAGANTAATCTTGAAGCAAGCCTCCAAAGNATNTTTATTACCGACCCNGGCGACGTGACTGAGGTTTTTGATGGCCTTCAGGGCATNTCTATGGGAGTTAAGGTATTGAGCGATATGCTTGAAGAGCTCAGGCTTGCAGAGAATGTGCCGATTATCCGTTACTGTGCCGCGATTATCGCCCTCGAAAGACGACTTTCGAGGCGTCCTTATACGTTGTCGAAGTTAGGTAAGCGAATTGGAATTATCGATGAACACCGCCGGGTAGAGAATCCACCACTATTAGACGACACTATTATTGCAGAGCTGGCGCAATTGTATCAGGAGACCGTCGGCCCGAGTCATATACAGATCATAGGGAAGCGTTATCATCTGGACAACACAACTAACATCAATCGAATTCGTGCGCTTCTGTTGGCAGGTATTCGCGCCTCCGTTTTGTGGTACCAGTTAGGTGGCCGTCGCTGGCAATTTATTACTTCCCATCGGGCAATGTTAGATGCACTTAGATATGTACAAAGTATTTATAAATATCAATAGCCTAAATCCTTATAACAAAGTGGTTTATACATGAACGAAACACTCACATCACTTAATGCTATCTCTCCGATTGATGGTCGCTATGCAGCAAAAACTTCCCGGTTACGNACCTACACCAGTGAATACGCACTGATCTACTATCGAGTGCTGGTAGAAGTAAGTTGGTTTAAGCAATTGGCTTCGATGGAAGATATAGCGGAGCTCCCAAGTCTTACCAAGGCAAGCGCCGCCGTTCTNGATAGAATTATCGAAGACTTTGATGAAAATGATGCACAGCAGGTAAAGGACTTCGAGGCAACCACTAATCACGATGTCAAAGCGGTTGAATACTTCTTAAAAGAGAAGATTAAGGCTAGTAAGGACACTGCTCTCCTCAAATCTCTCGAGTTCATCCACTTTGCGTGTACGTCGGAAGACATCAATAACATCTCTCACGCGCTAATGCTGTCTCACGCGCGGGATAAAGTTGTACTACCTGAAATTATTTCGCTGCGTGACGCAATAGGCCAGTTAGCCAGAAAATATGCCAACGTCCCCATGTTATCGAGAACCCACGGCCAAGTAGCTTCTCCGACAACTATGGGGAAGGAAATGGCAAATGTCATGGCGCGTATGCAGCGGCAATTGGAGATCGTCAGAAACGTAAGNATTCTTGGCAAAGTCAACGGCGCCGTCGGCAACTTTAATGCNCACCTTTCCGCCTATCCAGATATCGACTGGTTAAAACAGAGCCAGGTTTTCGTTGAGTCATTGGGTCTCGAATGGAATCCCTATACAACCCAGATTGAGCCGCATGACTATATCGCAGAACTTTTCGACGCTATCTGTAGAGTAAATACTATTTTATTGGACTTTAACCGCGATATTTGGTCCTACATTTCCATTGGATACTTCCGCCAAAAGAAAGTCGAAGGCGAAACCGGATCATCGACCATGCCACATAAGGTTAACCCTATCGACTTCGAGAATTCCGAGGGTAACTTAGGTATGGCAAATGCTATCCTGGCTCACCTAGCGCAAAAGCTGCCTGTATCTCGCTGGCAGCGAGATCTGACTGACTCAACNGTCCTGCGAAACCTGGGNGCAGGACTCGCGTATTCTCTTATCGCNTACCAGTCCTGTCTGAAAGGAATTGGGAAACTCGACCTNGACAAAGATCGACTTGCCAAAGANCTGTCGGAGAGTTGGGAAGTAATCGCAGAGCCAATTCAAACCATTATGCGTAAACACGGCATAGCTGAGCCATACGAGAAATTAAAGACGATGACCCGTGGCGAACAACTACAAGAATCGCGAATCAATGAGTTGATTGATCAGCTGGACCTCGGGGAGGATATAAAAGATCAGATCCGACAACTCAGCCCCGCTAGCTACATTGGCGAGGCATCGCGATTAGTGGAGAAACTACTTTCCGAAATATCAGACTAATCATCCTTTCAAATGAGTAAGTCAGATCTAACGCAATTCAATGTAAGGCAGGCCAGCTGGAAAACTGAAGCATCTATCCTATGGGAAAACCCCATTGGTACTCGCTACATATAATCAGGATGCCGGGGCGGTTGAAGCACCGTGGTATTCTCCTTATTTCGAGATTAGGTGCCACGTCAATAAGGTATTAGTAATTCAAAACCAATATGNAAATTTTTGATAATGCGGAACTCAAACCCTTCAAGCCAACTTATCGAAATGCTTTAACAGGTCATCGTATTCTGTGATTAACGGATACTGAGGAAATTCCTGAACCACATTCTCTGGTGCTCTAAATAAGAATCCAGCATCTGCTTCTTCGAGCATTGTAGTGTCGTTGTAGGAATCGCCCGCGGCATACACGATAAAGTTTAATTTCTTTAGTGCCTTTACGGCATTTCGCTTGGGATCTTTCTGCCGTAAAACATAGTTTGCGACTCTTCTGTCATCAGCAACCTCGAGGCGATGACAAAGTAGGGTNGGCCAGTCCAGCTGCTTCATNAATGGCTGCGCGAATTCGTAGAAGGTGTCGGATAGAATGATGACCTGATACTTAGACCGCAAAGAATCGAGGAAGGCTTTTGCGCCTCNCAGCGGCTCCATNGTCGCGATAACTGACTGAATATCATCCAGACGCAGATCATGCTGCTCGAGATAACCAAGACGCTTTTTCATCAGCACATTGTAATCAGGAATATCCCGAGTGGTGGCCAATAANCCATCGATACCGGTCTTAGTNGCGAATTCGATCCAGATTTCCGGAATCAGCACNCCTTCAAGGTCCAAACAAATTACCTGCATACTTCTACTCATCAGAAAATGTCGATTGTACTAGATTCGTTATTAAGTTATTGCCGAATACGATTTCACAACTACAAGAGGTATTTGTTAGGCTTGCGCTCTCATACCACTGAGACTGNGCGGAGGAANCATTGTCGCCTGAGAATNTACTCAAAGCCGCGTTTGCCGCNCACGATAAGATTACGATTTCCTTCAGTGGAGCTGAGGACGTTGTANTAATTGATATGGCTTGCAATATCTCCGANGAAGTGAATGTTTTCAGCCTCGATACCGGCCGACTGCATCCCGAAACATATCACTTTATAGAAGATGTGCGCGATCACTACGGCGTAGAAATCGACATACTAAGCCCAGATGCTGAGGCACTCGGTGTCTTTGTAAAAGAAAAAGGGCTGTTTAGTTTTTACAAAGATGGTCACACAGAATGCTGTGGTATTCGTAAAATCGAACCNCTTTCAAAACACCTAAAGTCATATGACGCATGGATCACAGGTCAGAGACAAGATCAAAGCCCGACTCGCAGCGAACTACCACAAAAGCAGATCGATACAGCTTTTTCGGACGACCGACGTCAATTCATCAAATACAACCCGTTAGCTGACTGGAGTTCGTCGCAGGTTTGGCAATACATTCGAAGCAATCAGGTTCCCTACAATCCATTGCATGACAAGGGATATATTAGTATTGGGTGCCAACCATGCACACGAACTATCGGCCCTAACGAGCATGAACGTGCAGGCCGATGGTGGTGGGAGGAAGCAACCAAACGAGAGTGTGGACTGCACATTATTAATATCGAAGAAGAATCATGAAAATTACCTTCGTCAAAAAAATACTTGCTTCAGGACNGNCATGCCCAAAATGCGAGGATGTTGAACAGCGACTAAAAAAGACTGGTCANTTGNATCGTATTGACGAAACACTTATTGCTGATGAAAGAGATGGCCATTCAGCCGGAATGTTGCTCGCCAAGGAACTTNATGTTGAGCGAGCCCCTTTTTTTGTTGTGGAGAATGACAATGAAAGNAAGGTATACACCGTGTATTTCAAATTCGCAAAAGAAGTACTCGGCAAGCAANCATCGAAAGTCGATCAGGGCAAGGAAATCCTAAATGACAATCCCGATCTGGACTATATCTAGGTCAACGCAGCGGAAGTTTTAGGTCAGCGAATAGCTTCTCAAGTCCGGCACGATTTGATGTATTGANCGCGCCTTCGACTATTTGTTGATTAAGATGCGGCGCAAACAATTCTATAAACTCGTACATGTAGCGNCGCAAAAAAGTGCCTCGNCGGCATCCAATCATGGTGGTGCTGGGCTCNAACAGGTGGCTCGCGTCAAGGGCAACAAGCGCATCATCCNGCATTTCAGCATNGGCCATCTTNGCAATAATGCCAATCCCTAGGCCTAAACGNACATAAGTCTTNATNACATCTGCATCAGTCGCAGTAAAAACTACTTTTGGTTCAACGCCAACGCGGGAAAATGCATCATCAAGCTTCGANCGACCCGTAAAGCCAAATACATAGGTGACAATAGGATATTTTGCCACCGNTTCGAGCGTAAGGGATTCGAGTTCCGTCANTGGATGGNACTTCGGAACCACAANGCATCGGTTCCAATCGTAACAGGGGAGCATGATCANATCACTGAATAGGTCNAGCCCTTCAGTTGCAATCGCAAAATCAACCTGACCATTGGCAGCCATCTCGGCTATNTGTAAGGGACTTCCCTGATGCATATGCAAAGCGACATCAGGATAACGACGAATGAATTCGCTGATGACATCAGGTAGCGCATATCTTGCCTGGGTGTGCGTCGTCGCTACGGATAAACTGCCTGTCTTTTCACTGCTAAATTCCTGCGCGACCTGCTTGATGCTATCAACCTTTCGCAGGATATCACCCGCCCTTTCNATGATAATCTNACCGACAGGAGTCACATGGGTAAGGTGCTTNCCGCTGCGAGNAAAGACNTCCACTCCCAGTTCGTCTTCCAAAAGTCTGATTTGCTTGCTGATACCCGGCTGCGAGGTAAACAGGCTCTCCGCGGTCACGGAAACATTGAGATCGTGATGTGCNACTTCCCAGATGTATTTCAATTGTTGNAGTTTCATACTGGAATAGCACCAANTNNTTTATNAGAAANGATATAAGAATAGCCTTAANTATTCTTTTTGTGAATAAACAATATGNGATAAAAAGCTCGGTACACAGTCCCCACTATCGGAACCCCTTTGGAATTNNCNTTCTNCATTATTNCCGGCNCCTCAGTCGNCTTGACCGTTAGCCTAACTGACATCNGAGAGGCACNTATGACCTAACTTCTGCTGGCATTCGGTTTTCCAANACACATCGCAACAACAACTGACCTACTTTATGCAGAGCTCACCAAAACTGGCAGCGCGATCACCTATTAGCCATTTCCGCAATATCGATTGGCAGATTTTAGGCATGCTAGCGCCNGTGAGTAGTCTAGGCACTATTTTGACTTTGGGTATTCTGCCATCAATTGATGCAACCACTAACTGCGACTAGGTATTCTGCTGCTGCCTTGGCATCTTGCTTATTCTCTATGACATGGTCATCTTATTTCGCGAGTAGAAATANGTTCAATTGATGTTGAGTTACCAGCGCATTGGGTATTGCCCATTTTGAGTGTTCTGCTGGGCATTACCGTGCCGCTCTCCACGGCTGGTGCCAGTGCCATAACCGCTGCAGTTCTGATGTTGCTGTCTCCTCTTGTCAAGGCATCAAAAATTAACGGTACCGAAATTATCCACGCGGTAACCCATACATTGATCATTGGTCTCCAAAATCGGTACCTAGGGAATGTTGATTTACTGCTTCTAATCAGCCTGCTAATTGGGTCAATACCAGCGATATGAATCGGCGCTAGGCTAGCAGGTTTGATACAGGAACCTATTATACGATCCGTGTCTAGTGCACCACTGCTGGGATTGGGGATAAAAATCGGCCTAGGTTAATTCACTCATTGGTAATTCCATGGGGCACATGTCCTGCAGGGACGACCGTGCTTGCGGATTCACAGTGGGCAGCCTGATCATCGAAAAATACATCAGCCCCATATGCTTGCAGAAAACTGGCTTTATTCATGCCGCCAAGAAATAGTGATTCATCAATCCTAATTTCCCAGGCTCGCAGAGTCTTGATTACCCGTTCATGCGCAGGAGCCGACCTTGCGGTAACCAGTGCAGTTCGAATAGGACTGATTTCTTTTGATAGCTCACTTTGCAACTGATGCAGTTCTGACAGAAAGGGTTTAAACGGCCCACCAGTTAGAGGCTTATCGGCAGCATTCTTCTCACTGGTCACAAAAGCATCCAGCCCCTGCTCCTGATAGATACGCTCAGCCTCATCAGAAAACAACACTGCATCGCCATCAAAGGCAAAATGAAGCGTCTCGGAAGGAGTAATGTTCTTGGGTGAAGGGAGGATGCTTGCTGCTGCAATACCATTAGCCAAGGCCTCTCGCACGTCCCCGGCATTTGTTGATAAGAAAAGCTGACAACGAAACGGATGCATGTATCTGAATGGTGCAGTTCCTCCTGTAAATGCAGCACGAACTATAGGTAGCTGATGGTGCTCGATAGACTTGAACACGCGCAGACCAGTATCTGCAGTGTTTCGTGACAAGAGAATCACTTCTACTCTATCCTTATCCCCGAGTAAGCTGTTTAGATGTAAGAACTTTTTTACAAGCGGGAACGCTACTCCTCGAGAAAGAAAAGTGTCTTCATTACTGCGCTGGTACTCGGAATAGGCTTTTAGTCCAGACTCACGAAATACCCTGTCACTTTCCGAGAGGTCGAACAGGGCGCTACTGGAGATGCCAATGACTAGTTTTGAGTGCATTAATAAGGCTTTACGGTCAGAAACGAGTTAGCGATATAATATGAATTCTGCATCTTTGTGCGACGCATTGCTATCACGATAATCGAGCATTTATGAACGACAAACGTACCCCTATTGAAACCAGCGGTGGTGTTAACAAGTTTCTCAGAAAAGTTGCGGCGACACCGGTGATGAAACCCTCAGCTG
>PASO01000062.1 GCA_002712135.1 Gammaproteobacteria bacterium | reverse complement strand
CTAAAAATAGTAGAACAAGAACGACCATCCCGATTGCGGAAATTATCTTACCGACCTTTGTAACTAGTGGCAGAATATTCATACTTGATCGTCCCCTTAACTAGAAATATATCATTCACTCTTCAAACGTCGGCACTAATCCTTTAAAAAGCCGTGTTTTGCTTATGAAGATAGCCCCTGAACTACGTTTTTACTGGACTTTTAGAAGATGGCGGAGAGGCAGGGATTCGAACCCTGGGACGAGTTACCCCGTCAATTGATTTCGAATCAATCCCGTTCGGCCACTCCGGCACCTCTCCACCCCTTAGTTTATCTAACGACTTGACGTTGAGCCATGGGATGCCTCTCTGGGGCTTACCTTATTGAAGGATCTGATTTTGAGCCATGGAAACCTTCAGATCCTTCTCGAAGACCTAACTTGCAGTTCCCCGCTTTTGCAGCTCAACAAGCATCTCGGCGTGTTGTGATGGAGTTAGACGGTATTGGGTATAAAACCACACGCTTATAAAGCCCAGGGCAGCAATGAATGGTCCATAGAATAGTCCGAGGTCGATAATTGTTTCCGGCGGCACATCGGCAGCTGTTCTAATGTTTGAACCAGTCGGCCATTTGATAAGCTCTAGCCCCAATCCTGCGATTACTGTCCCAAACCCACTAGTGGCCTTAGCTGAAAATGAAACCGCAGCGAAAAAGGCGCCTTCCTGCCGTCGACCTGTCAGGTACTCATGTTCGTCACACACATCTGCAATCATGGATCCATAGCCTACGTTTGCCTGAGCGGTAACAAATCCCTGGAACAACTTGATGAGGATTAGCAGTATCATGACAAGGTTCGTTTCCGTTGATGCGAATGTCAGGATGTCGTTGTTCTCGGGGAACCAACCCAGCAGTCTCAACACCACCGGTAGAGTTTGAAAGAATGCCCAGGCCAATGCCCCCGCTATGAGGCACGCCTTCTTGCCGAAAATACCGAACAACCGAACTGAGGCGAAAGTGCCAGCGGCGTTGCCTACGGCAAAGGCAATTAGCACGGGAAGAACGATTGAGTCATCCAGTTCCCAGAAATACGAAATCATGTAAAGGTCCAGGGTCCAAGTCACCCCTACCATGACGTAAACAATAAGCACGCCAGTGAACAAAAAGCGAAAGTTCCTGTTTCGTGCGACCTCCTTGAAATCTATGAAGAGATGTAGGAAGGCTGAGAGTAATGAGGTTTTTGCGGGTGATGTTAACTTTGGTAAATAGGGAATTACGGATCTCGTACCCCATGCGCTCCAGAAGATTGTGATGGCCATCAAACAAGCCACGCATAGGGCCCAGGGCTCGTAGGCTTCAGGCGTGAATCGTCCTCCCTCCCCAAGCAACGGCGAAAACACCAGAAAAAAAAGCACGAGCGCGACGAGGCTGCCAATTTGACTAAAGAACTGCCGATACGCGACAAGAGCAGAGCGATCGTTAATGTCTGTGGTTATTTCTGCACCTAAGGCGATATGTGGTACGTGGTATAGCGACATCATAGTGCGCGCGACATTCGTAAAGACGGCTAGCCACAGAAAAAGCCCTGTTTCGGACTCAACGAAGGGAAAGAAAAGCAAGAAGAAAGTAATGCTCAGGGGAAGGAATGACGCGTACATAAATGGATGACGACGGCCAAGCTTGCTTTGCCAGTGGTCTGACACCGAGCCCGCGAGTACGTCGGAAGCAGCATCAACTATGACAGCTATGCCTATAGCGGAAGCAGCAAGGCCAGGGCTTAGCCCCAGAATCTGGCTGTAGTAAAAGAGCAAAAAGAAACTCAGCCCAATGCCGAACATACCTTCACCGGCCTGTCCGATGCCGTAGGCGAATTTGACGCTAAAGTCGATTTTTCTTGCCTGCACTTTAGTTTGCTCTACTACCTAGTTGCTGCGACGATAGCATAATACTGCAATGACTTTGTTTCCTTAATCCAGCGTGCAGCGCACGGAATCGCTAGACAGAAACTAGTTAGGTCAAGCCCTGGTAGAACGCTTTGCCTAGGCTTCGAGCACGCAGATCACCGAGCATGTCATTGCTCATCTGGTTCATCACGTAAGAAAAACACGCGCGATGCGTATGATCCAGAGATATTGAAGATCCCCCTGCGCCACCCCAGAAGCACCCCTTGGTTTCCTCAGGTGCGCCCCAGGCTATGGCGCCTCCAATACCGATACCAAGCCCATAGCCGATGCCGTGTCGTGCGCCTACACCCATTATCTCACCTTGTTGATCATCAAAGATCGTATCGATGGTGTCCTGTGAAAGTAACTTGGCTCCAAACGCTGAACCACCATTGACCACTGCGGTTTGTGCCTTTACCACAGCCTTTGCATTAGCATGCCCGTTTGCAGCAGGACTTTCCGCCTGGCGCCAACCTGGTGAGTTCCAAACGTCGTGTGACATTTCCGGAGTGCCGTCGATATTATTCAAATAGAAATCGGGCACCTCATAGTCGTCCGGCATAACCATTGGGCCACCCTCAAGGATCTCGGCAGTTCGGGAGAAGTCCGCTTCATCCAGTCCAATATGAAAGTCCGCATCGACAAGATTGCCGACATTCTCGCGGAAGAATGTACCCAAGGATAGACTGGAAATGCGGCGCACCAACTCTCCAACCAGGTAACCCTGGGTGATTGCATGGTAAGCGCAGATGGTCCCGGGCTCGTACCATGGTTTCTGCCGCTGCAGCACCGTTATTACGGTGTCCCAGTCGAAAAGCTCATCTTGAGTTAACTGCTCACCAAAACCGGGCAATCCGGCGGTGTGGCCCATAAAGTGTCGCACCAGCGTATTCTCTTTGCCGTTCTGACCATATTCGGGCCAGTATGTCGAAACTTTTGCTTCTATATCGAGTTCTCCTCGATCTATCAGCATCAAGGCGCAAAGTGCGGTCATTGTTTTAGTTGTTGAGAACACGTTAACAATTGTGTCTTGCTCCCAAGATAACGACTTTGAAGAGTCGCGGTATCCACCCCAGATATCGATCACCATTTCACCGTCGACGCTAGCAGCGAAGCTAGCACCGACATCGCCACGTTCTGTAAAGTTTCGCTCGAATTCATCTCGAACTACCCCGAAACGTTCGTCGCAATATCCACCTATTTCCATCACCTACTCCAATCAGTTCGATAACTGTCCTATGGTCGAGCCTGCATGTTATTAAGTCCAGAGGTTCGTTCCAATAGACTGGCTCAGAATTACGTTCTACTAGGACCTACGTAGTGCATTTTCAATCCCTTCATCTTATCCTCTATGGCTTTCTAAATTGGAATACCGATATGAATGATGTGTTGTTTGAACTGGAGAACAAGGTTCTCACTATTAAGTTCAATCGTCCGGACAAGTTGAACCCTATAGGAGATACGATTATCCCGTACGCGATTGACCGGATTAAGGAAGCTGTGACAGATTCCGGCGTTGGTGCCATCGTGGTGACGGGGGCCGGCCGGGCGTTTTGTGCAGGGGGTGACGTTTCGGGTATGTCAGAGCAGTATGAAGAAAAAACGTTCGATCATAGCGTACAAAAACTGCGCAACGATCAGGAACTGCCACGTTTACTGCATAGCGTCCCGAAGGTAACCATTGCTGCCGTGAACGGTTTTGCTATGGGCGCGGGTCTTGGGCTTGCTACATCTTGTGACCTGAGACTTGCATCGGCGGGCGCAAAGTTTGGTACTGCCTATGCCAATGTTGGTTACGGTGGTGATTACGGTACTACCTGGAACCTGACTCGACTGTTGGGTGAAGCTAAGGCGAAGGAGCTGTTTTTTCTGCCAGATGTTATTGATGCGGAGGAGGCTCTAAGGATTGGTCTGGTCAATCGTGTCTTGCCTGCAGAAACATTCCTGAAGGACGCCCAAGAAGTCGCTCAGCGCATCGCCAATGGACCGCTCGTGAGCTACCGATGGATGAAGGAGAACATTAATCAGTCATCGGTAGTAGATTTTGAGACTATGCTCGATAAGGAATCGGTTACGCATACGCTATGCGGTGCGACGGAAGATCATCAGGAGGGGGTAACGGCTTTTATGGAGAAACGACAACCAAGCTTCAAAGGACACTAAACGCGTTCGTTAGCGGCGACTTCCAGTGCGTGAATTTCCTGCACCAGGGATTTGAAGGATTCCATTGCCTGGTAGTGCTTCTTATCTGCTTCAGGGTCTTCATCAAACGTGTAGTCGTCAGGCACGTTAAGGTAGGGATTGCGCTTTAAGTTATCAAGTTGCGTCATCAGCTCGCTGTGACGACGCCTTTGTTTAAGTGTCATTTGCCACATGATGTTATTCCTGTGCTGGTTAAACGATAACGGATTTGGCCGGTTCGAGTGTCTTCGTTAGCACTACGCGAGCGCCGGGATGTAGTTACTTCTTTCATAAAAATCCGACCTCTAGAGTATTTCTCGATTTGTGGCACCTCAAGATCATAGTTCTGCGTTTTAAAATCGAGGATGATTAGATCCTCGACGTGGATTAATGCCATATTAGTGGAATCCTCGTGGGTAAATAGAACCAGAGAGAGCGACCTTAAATCAATTCACCCCAGGGCGCTGCATCGGCAATTCGGCCCACCGAAGAAGAACCCATTCTACTCAGGAAGCACGCCGGACGTAAGCTCTGACGAGTGTCGAAACTACATCACCAATCATAACGATGAATGCTCCGAGTAGAATAAGAAAGAACATTTCATCGTAGAAATTTCGTGCTCTAGCATCCTGAATCCAAAAGCCTAGAGACACGATTCCCAACATTCCTAAGACGGTTGCTTCGCGTACACATGTTTCCCAACGATAGAAGAAAAACAACAGCAGTCGGGGCAATGCTGCAGGAGCGACCGCAGCCATTACGATCTGCAGCCTTGATGCACCTATGCTTGTGAGTGAACGCAGTTGCTCACGAGGCAGATCTTCAATCACCTCGGCGGATAGTTTTCCGATGATGCCGGAGTTATGAAGTGCAAGCGCAAGCACTGCTGGCCACGCGGTTGGGCCAAGCAACGCCAGTAGCAGGAACGCCCATACATACTCTGGAATAGCGCGCAGAAATATGAGTACGAGTCTGGTGGTGCCGACGATAAGGGTCCACAAAAGCTTAGGTGGGTCATAGGTGAATCCGGCGGTGATATTTCGGGCAGCGGGCAGGGCGAGCAAGGTGCCCCATATTCCTGCGAGCACAATCGCTGCGACTGAAATAGCAAGCGTAGTGCTCATCGCTTCCCATCCTTTCTCATCTATCAGGTCACTGGACCAGGAAAGTGCAATGCTTAGATCAAAGTTCCTATCCTGTAGTGGATAGGGTCGAAGTTCGTTTAGGAAGCGTTCTACATTGGCTAGTCTGTTCGTATTTTCAGTCTCGACGAAGTTGCCGAATATCCAGGTGCCGGCGATCAACGCAATCATTGCCAACAAACTCAATCTGACCAGATGATTCTTTGGTCGTTCGTGATACAGACGGTCCAGATCCTCCATTACTGCTGTAACCCCATTCTTATTCTTCCGCTCCAGACATCCACCAGGGCTACCAGCAAAAACAATGTATAGAGATAGGTCCACACCTCGCCGAAATAGAGGTTTTCGAAGGAAGCAGCAATGTAGAACCCAAGCGTAGGATAGCCAAAGAAGCCGAGTACTGCGGAGGAGCGCAGCGCACATTCAAAACGATAGAAACTATAGGCAAGTATGTCCGGCATGGTCTGTGGCGCGAGTACGAAAAAATATACCTGTAAGGGTGAGCCTCCAGCAGCGTGGACCGCCTCTGATGCTGTGCGTGGTGTTTCGTCGATTAATTCGGAAAAAATCTTAGCCAGGATGCCTGTGCAGGGTATTGCCAACGCCACGACTGCGCTTAGTTGGCTGATACCGAACGCTGCGAGGAACAAAACGGCCCACAGTAGTTCATGAATTGAACGCATGAATGTGATGAGTAGCCTTGTTGCTCCATATATTGCAATGCGGACCGATCTGGCCAGACCTCGGTGGGTGCCTATCATGAGGGAACTAGATGCGAGAAATCCTAGCAGCACCCCTCCGATGATTGAGATTCCCATGGCGGCGGCGGCAAACATGACAGTTTGCCATGCAGCGTGGACCGCCTTTAAAACCAGAGGTGACGTCCCGGTGGGAACCTCTGACTCATAATCAAGTGCGGGTGAGATGGCGTGTACTAGGAATTCCTTTGCGATGGAAGGATTGCCTTGAACAAGCTCGGCCGGATTGAGGTTTAGTGTGAACCCGGCCCAGATTCCCGCGACAAGCAAGGTTAGCAAAACCCAGCGACGCTGGCCGCTACTGGCTTCAACCAAACCGACCTCCAAGACCATCTTCCTGGGCTGAGAGCGGTGGAGACGCTAGCGAGTCGTCGACCAGACTAAAAACCTTTTCGATTTCGTACGATTGTAGCGTATCGGTTGGTTGATCGAAGATTATACGCCCGTTGCGCATTGCGACCATGCGCGGAAAGAACGCCCTTGCCAACTCCAAGTTATGAAGGCTCACGCATAAGGTGAGGCCCCTTGAAGCGCAGATGTCTTTCATTAGAGCAATTGTTGCCTCTGCCCTAGCTGGGTCGACACTCGATACAGGCTCATCGGCTAGCAGTATGTTAGGGTCCTGAAACAAGGCGCGAGCAATCGCTACGCGCTGCTGTTGGCCGCCGGAGAGTCGATCCGTTCGTTCGTAAATCTTCTCGGGGATACCGACGCTTTGCAGAATGTCGTATACCTGCTCGGTAATTTCTCGTGAAGGGAAGAGGAGGTCTCTGGCGCTACCAATCAATGAGCGATGCCCTAGTCGTCCTATTACCACATTTTGAATCACGCGCAGATTAGGAACGAGGCTGAGTTGCTGATGAACGAATCCTATACGCATACGCGCCATCTTTAATTCGTTGGTATCCATTGACGAAAGGTTCTTTCCGTCAATCGAAATGTTGCCATTGGTCGGCCAGGTCATCGCATTGCAAGTGTTCAACAGCGTAGTTTTTCCGGCCCCACTTAGTCCGACCAGCGCGACTGCTTCACCGGATTGAATGTCAAGGCTGACCCTATCTAGTGCGGTGACGCTATCAAAAACTACCGATACATCCCTTATAGATAGGTCGCCTCCCTTCGAGCTCATCTAATCATCTCAAGCTGCTTCGCGACTACGCGAATACCCTCAAATTCCTCATTGGTTGCTGCAATGAGTCGTTCTCTTGGCAATGCAGACAGTAGAGATGGATTATCAATAGAGATCAGCGCTGTCTGGAGTCGCTCGGTGAAACCTTGACCAAACATCTTCTCGACATAGGGATGCACAGTCCAGTTATAGTCAGCATAGGTTGGTGTCTTCCAAACTACCTTTGCGACATTTGGGTCGGTTGATCCTTCCTTGACCCGCCGATCATAGACTTTGTAATTGACCGCGCCAAGTTGATATTGACCTGACTCGACTAGCTCAACAGTCTTGTCGTGGCTACCTGAGAACCCGACCGGGTTTGTGAAGAAGTCCATTGGACCTTTACCTGTTGCATCACGGATAAAGAACTCGGGCATCAATCGACCAGAAGTTGAACTCTCGGAACCGAAAGTAAATCGAAGAGCGGAAATGTCGCTAGGGAAATCTTCGCCTAAGGCTATGCCGGTGCTCTCATGGGCAATAAAGTAGGAAAAATAAACAGGGTCTGATACACCCTGAGCGATCGCACGGGCACCGGGTACCGCCTCGCGTGCTTGTACTCCCGTTAGGCCTCCAAACCAGGCGAGGTGCACATCACCATTTCTAAACATTTCCACGGACGCCTGATAATCCCTGGCAGGAATATAGTTAACGGTTATATCCAATTCGTTACTTAAGTGAGCAGCCAAAGGTGCGAACTTCTCGGCCAACTCGGTAGAGTTTTGGTCGGGTATGGCGGTGAAATTTAGAACTGGGGAAGGTGGGTGATCGGGCTGTGAGTTTGTGGTGTTGACTGCATTATCGCTGCAGCCAGTAATTATTGTGAGCAATAGGGTAGCTAAAAGTGGCCCTGCATAAGCATGATATCGACGGACCCGCCGACTGTAATCAGCAATCATAATTTCAACCTCATTTTGTTACTCCTTTTGAGTTGGCGATGCAGAATAAACTATGTTTGAGTTCCGGAACAGGCCCTCCAGGCTACGGCTGGTGCTCTGTGCTATGGAATCCCGATTCGCTACCAGCTTCTCAGACGTCGGGTTGATTCCAATGAGTGGGGATTCCTCCTGCGTCCTAAAGTCGTGTGTCTACCCGTGCGTTCACTTCAGTCCCCGGTTATATACCCTGCTTTTTTCACCTAGCCACACTGAGGTCCCCATGATTAGAATATCGCAGGCATCGAACTTGCCCTGGATGTGTGGCCAGTCGTCATTCTGATATTTAGAAGTATCGGTCATATCCATATCGAATCTCGCAGCAATGCAATAATCAACGGGTCATATGATTTCTGTAGTAACACCATTAGTCATCAAAGCTGTGTAGCGCTACTGGGCTACTGTCAGCAATCTTTTGGTTTGCGACATGATGGGTGATCGAGTAAACGTTCAGTTGAGTAACAGTACACTTAGGCGGTTATAAGAAGTCGGCGGGTTATCGCATTGCTCAGCCGTTATTTTCTTTAGTTCTTCATTGATGTTCGCAATCTCTTCGGTCCCAGTATCAAATTTGCAGTTTTCAGATTCGCCGTTTTTTCTTCTTTTTACTATCTCTTGGCCCTGGTTCTAACTTCCGGTTTTTATAGCGTCGTTTTTCCAGGTGGTTTTCATCAATGGTTTGCGTATGTTCGGATTCTTCTTCCAGCATCTTAATATAGTTTTTGAATCGACGCCGATCCAGCTTACCGGCACCTATCGCTGCAGTGATTGCACAGCCCGGCTCAGATTCATGGACACAGTCGGAAAACTTGCATTGAGGAATCAGGTCTTCGATGTCTTTAAACATTTCGCTTAGGGTCTCCTGACCGAACGCGAATGTCAGCTCGCGAATGCCTGGGGTATCTAACATCAAGGCGCCATTATCTAACAAATGGATTGATCGGCTCGTTGTTGTATGGCGCCCGCGGCTGTCGTCTTCTCGGACGTCTCCGATGTCTTGAATGTGAGTACCAGCAAGCGTATTCAGCAGAGTAGATTTACCAACTCCGGATGAGCCCATCATGGCGATCGTCTTGCCACCTACAAGCCACGGATAAACGTCCTGAAAGGTGGTTTTGTCCAGCGCATTGACTAGCGTGAAAGGAACGTCGGTAAGGGCAAGCGTACGGTCGCGAAAGCTCTCGCCGCTCTGGATGAGGTCACATTTGGTGATGACGACGACGGGTTGAATTCCAGCATTGTGAGCCAGCGCGAGGTAACGCTCCAGGCGAGATTCGCTGAACTCATCGTTTGCCGAGGTTACTACGAAGATGGTATCGACGTTCGCAGCAATAGCCTGTTCCTGGGTTTTTTGTCCGGCATCGACCCCTGCGGACACGCGCTTAATCACTGATTCTCGAGAAAGCATTCGGCTGATCCGCTCTCGATTGGCATCCACGAGAAGCCAGTCGCCCGTGGTTGGGCGTTCATGACTCGTTGTTTTGCTCCACTGGCGTTCAAGTTGAAGTCGCAGTTCTTGATTCCCATCATGGACGACTAGTGCGTCACGATGCACTGCAATTACGCGAGCGGGTGTGCAGTCCGCACGTTCGATTTCAATTACCTGGGTATCGAAAAAGTTTCGCCAACCCAGTGCCTTAAGGTTTGCGGGTTGCAGCAATCCCTGATGACCCTCTGTCATTGATTCCCAAAGGATTCGCAGATTCTCAGGAACTCTTCTTTGGCTGACTCTTCAACGTTTGCCCCGTGGGTGATAACAATGCGCTGGAAGTCCCAGTCTGATATTTGGCGGACGAAATCCTTAAATGCAGCTTGATCCTTGATGACGCCTTCCTTCAGCAGTGGTGGGGCGATATAGACTCCTTTTCTGATATGGTTCTGGACCATATCAGTCACGATCAGTGACTGGCTATTTTTATGCAGAAACGCGGTTTCATCAAAAAATGGTACGCCTTGCATAGAAACGGTCTCGAAATCATCTGGCCATGGGTTCTCTTGGAATACCCTATAGATTTGAAGTTCAGGAAGTTTTTCGGGAATGCCTGGCGTTATCCACACCTCGGCGTCTGGATAAGCGTCTACCCACTCCATGAACCACATGTTGTGTAAATTATTGCCACAATATAGATATCCAACAGTGCCGAGTTCAGATAGTGATTCTTTTAATTCATCAGACAGTGGCGTAGGTGCATGCAACCAGAGCATGCCATCTTGTAATTTGGCNACTGTTAGTCGCAGGGGAAGTTTGCGTCCGTCATCAAAGCGGGCCATATGGTTATGAAACCAAAAGTTTTCAGCGAGTTTTTCCATAGCGATGATTCGAAGCTACTGAGTAGATCAGTTTACGCGAGGTTTGAGGCAAAAAAAAAGAGACTTGCTAACTCCNCTTTTGGGGGAAACATTTTGCGCGATCCAGTCGAGTGGTATCGCAGAACCCCTAATGTGAACCGCTAATGATATTTATCTAAACGCGAGAGCTACATTAAATTGAGACTTTCCACCAAACAATGGAGTGCGCTACCCATATGGGTATATACAGTGCAATGTTGTTTCGCTATGGGCGTATGGCGCTTTATCTTGCACTTTATGTTGCGATGACTTGTATCAGCATGAACTCAATAGCCTGCGGACATCGAGAGGGTGATATCGATTTTTAGGCTATTGATACGGACTTCAGAGGTCTTGCCCAGAAGTTTCAGATCGGTGTTGGCAGTGTAGCCGCTCCGAGAACTGTGATGGGAGCTTCCGTTATCCATCGCGGCCTTTTGGTGACGTACACGAGGTGTAGACTAAAGGTGATGATGCTTTGACCACCGGGGACCCCAGACGCGGAGGTGTTGGTATTGTCGCTAGTTGAACGACGGGTCTGTCATCGGCAGAGACTCGTCTGCAGTCCACTCAAGCAGGCTGCCGTCGTAAACCGATACGTCGTAACGTCCAAGACATTTTAGTGCGAAAGCGTCGACCGTCGCGGCAATAGCCGCTCCGCAATAAGTGATAATGTGTGGCCCATCGGGGACATCGTGAAATGCCGCGGCGAGTTCGGCATCGGATTTGAAGTTTGCCGTCTCCCCGTCAATTATTTCGTGAAAAGGGACGTTAATCGCACTGGTGATATGTCCGTTTCGCATGCCATAACCATCCCTCGAACCATCGTAGGAAGATGCTGACAGGCTATCGATCAGACAGGTACCATCGTCGATGGCCGCCAGCACATCTTCTTTGCTAGCAATACCACGTTGCCAGTTGTCATCTACGATGAAGTCTGTGTGTGGTACTGATTCCGGNGGGTCGGTTACCAGCGGATAACCATCCGCNAGCCATTGCTCGATGCCTCCCCGCAATATGCCAACATCTACGCCAAAGTGATGCATAGTCCACCAGGCGCGTGTACACCACATGGTGCCACTATCNATACCNTTACGCGGCGATCTCGCGACGATGNCGACGCGTGTNTCATTGGCGATGCCGAATTNACTCATGGTCTTCACGAATTGTTCAGGTGTTGGCCAGGTCCANGGNAGCGCTGCTTTTGGNTCGGAAAGAACGCCATTGCCGCTTGCCACATCNAAAAACAGGGAATGTGCAATGTGTCCNTGGNCATAGGATCNTNNACGAGCCAGATTCAACCGGTCTTTCGTGAGCATGGGTGTCACGTCAAGAATCCTGAGGTCCGNCTCGTCNAGATGTTCATCTAACCAGTCTGTGGTGACAAGGAAGTCGATCATTCTTACTCTTCCCGCGGTTTGTCGAGGAACATACTGGTACGCCCACCGTCGATGATAAGATCGTGGCTATTGATAAAGCGTCCTTCTTCTGACGCTAGGTACAGNGCGCCATAAGCGATATCNAGCGCGANACCNGGGATCCCAAGNGGTGTNACTCTTGAAAGATTTTTTTGCAGCTTTCGCATCTTACCTTCGTACTCACCTTCNGCNAGTTCTACTTGGTTACCTCCCCAGAATATCGGTGTAGCNATTGCNCCGGGTGAAATTACATTGACTCTTATGCCTTTCGGTCCCAGACGCGTTCCGGCAAGTTTACTGTAATGTGTAAGACCCGCCTTCACGGCCGAATACATCAAATCTCCCTGACTATCGCGAATACCAGCGATGCTGGAATTATTAATGATGCACCCACCACCACGTTTTTCCATATGGGGTATGGCGTGCTTGGTGGATAACACGGCGCTGTTGAACAANAGCTTCCATGCGTAGCTGATTGCCTCGTCGGTTACTGAGTCGACAGGTCCATAGGTATTCCCACCAGCGTTATTGAATAGGATATCTAGGCCACCGAATTTCTCCACGGCGGTATCTATGGTTGCCTTGATGTCATCTTCAGACATGATGTCGGCTTTGACGTATGTCGCCCCGGTGCGCTCAGCTAGCGCATTGCCNTTATCTTCAGTACGACCGCTAAAAACTACNTGCGCTCCCTCGTTGATGAAAAGCTCAACGGTTGCCTCACCGATGCCGCTGGTGCCGCCACTGATAACTGCGATCTTGTCTTTAAGTCTTTCTCCCATGCGTTTCTCCAGTGCTGTTTAGGTCATTGTTGGTTTTTAATTGATCGAATTTTCGTGCCGCCTTTATCACCGAATCGAGNGNCTAATACATCGGTAAGGCTCGCAGTCTTTTCNGACATNGCATCACCGGAACGNACCAGATAAGCCTCNGGTGAATCAACACCCACTGGNTTAATGCCANCGTCAAGGTCCTTGCTAGCACCCAGCATCATCTGGCGAAACCGCACCACACCCAGGTCGGTNTGTCCCAAAAGTTCTCGGGTACGGTCGGCGATGTAACCCTGGCTGTCGGCGATCGCAGCATCTTGTTCGGAAATGCCACGAATGCCAGTGAAGCTTGATTCTCGTTGTAATTCCCGGTCAATGAGGTAGTCATTTTCACGATTGCAGATCGGCATGTATTGCTCGTCGACTGCCGAGAAGATGCCATATCCGCGAGCAAACTGGGCTCTTTCTTTCTCAGTGAATGGGTGCTCGAAATTGTAAGCAAAGCAGAATATCCAGCAGGACTCGTCGTCGACGGGCACCCAGGAATTGCCCTGACAGTTATCGCCCGGGAAGCTATTCGGAGCGAGCGAATGACAGGGCATCATAAACTGAGTGATGCGCCAGTAAAGCTGGTTCTTATCGGCTTGCCTGGAAGCGCCTAGTACCAGGCCTGCGTCATGTCGCTGCACGGTAAATCTTGGCGCTCCGTCTTCGATCAGCCAGCGATAACGCGCAGTCCGTTCATCGTCATCAGGATACGATGGCAGCATTGGAGCCTTCTGCCCATCATTGAATCCCGCATGTAGATAAGAAAAGTGTGCGGTGTCGATACCACCCTCGACTGCCTGAGCCCAATTGCACTGCTGGAATTTCTTGGAAACGAAGCGATGCTCCGGTGGCAGCTCTGCGAATTCGAACCGAGGCATTGGTGGTGGCGGTTCGCTGCTGTCACCAAGATATCCCCAGATGATATCTCCATACTCTTTTATCTGAAGNGCCCGAATACGGGCCTTTGGCTTCAGTGACTCAGCGATCTTAGGTTCTGACGTTGGAAGATCAATGCACTGTCCATCGACGTCGAACTTCCAACCGTGATAAGCGCATCGTAAGCCACAGTCTTCGTTGCGTCCAAAGAAGAGATTGGCGCCTCGGTGTGCGCATCTTGGGGATACCACACCGACGCTACCATCGGTATCGCGAAATGCGATGAAATCTTCCCCGAGTAGTTTGACGCGTTGTGGCGGACCATCCGGTTCCAGTTCTCTTGAAAGTAATACCGGGACCCAGTAGCTGCGAAACACTTCTCCCATAGGCGTGCCTTGCCCAGTCTGGGTGAGGAGTGCGTTTTCTTCAGCCGTTAGCATAATTAGTTAATAGGTCATNGGCACACTNCTCAACGTGCCGCTAGTTGCTTTACAANNNCTTACTTCCTTTTCAAATTTCTTTGGAATNTCGNATTACCTCGCTCTAGATCATGATTTTGTGGACAGAAACTAGTATTCGTAGTCCGCTTTCTCGGTCGTAAGCAATACACCATTTTGCCTTAGTTCGTCTACCCTGGCCTGATCGGCGCCGATCCAATCCTCAAGGACCTCCAGATTATGTTCTCCTTGATAGGGTGCGGGTCCTTGGATACCACTGGCTGCATCAGAAAATTTGTAGGGTGACTGTGTCACGACGCGAGTACCTCCTGCCCGATCGTCGACCTCTACAAAGATGCCACGTTCCTTCAACGTTGGTTGCTCGTCTACCTTGGGCCCCTCGCGCACATCACCCCATGGAATATTGAATTCGTTCATCATTTCGATGACTTGCTCCCGGGACGTTAGAGAAAGCATGAATTCGGCAGTGGCCTTGCGCCGAAGCNCTATTTTTTCATGAAGAGGGGTATCTTTGGTGCTCGGATCCTTAACGCCTCGGTTAGCAACAATGCAGCGCCAGAAGTNGCGATAGTCTGTTGATATAATGATGGGTCCGATCCCGGTTATCCAAACATCGTTTGGTAGGGGCCCGGTGGCGTGAGAATCTTCAAGATCGTATTGTAACTGGTCATCGGTACTNACGGTAGCGTCGATCATCGCCATATCGATATATTGGCCCTTGCCAGTGCGTGAGCGCATGTAAACAGCGGACAGTATTGCAGTGAGCCCATGCAGGGCTGCGTTGGTATCTGCTACGGAGATCGGATAGTCACTATAGGGATCGCCCGTTCGGTAAGTGCGGCGAGCGATGAGCCCCGCTTCGGCGTGCACCACCGGTGCGTACGCGGGTCGGCGAGATTCTGTACCCCCCTGTCCGAANCCNGAGATCGATAGCATGATCAGTTTGGGATTTATCCTGGACAAGGTCTCGTAGTCGATGCCCAAGCGCTTCGTGACACCGGGTCGATAATTTTCGATAAAGATGTCTGCCTGTTGCACTAGTTCACTTACCAGTTGGTTTGCGCCGGATGCCTGCAAGTCCACACATATATCTCTTTTACCCATATTCCACTGGTTGTAATAACCGGTTAGTCCACCGATAGATTTTCCCCAGTGGTGTGAAATATCTCCTTCGGGAGGTTCAACCTTTACAACATCGGCGCCAAGGTCTGACAACATGCGCCCGGCAAAGGGTCCGGCAAGTACCCGTGAAAAGTCGAGCACCTTGAGCCCAGTAAGGGGGTATTCCATTTCATTCTCCTAGTCAGAAGGTGCAATCTATATGAATAGACCCCCGAGCAAAAGGGATTGACTAGAAATGGACCAAACCTGGTAATCGTAGTACTTTGACCGCCTCCTAACTGCAATCAGGTTTTTGAAATGAGTGAGTCATTCTACGAATCAGTGTTCGGTGTGCGTGGCAAGATTGCGCTGGTGACAGGGGGTACCCGAGGTATTGGTCTTTTGATCTCGGAGGGTCTTGTNAAAGCAGGCGCNAAAGTTTACGTCGCGTCGCGNAAAGAGGATGCTTGCCGAGAAACCGAGNCCACATTGTCAGAATTTGGTGATTGCATTGCGATTCCAGCGGACCTTTCAACGATAGAAGGTTGTGAAAAGTTGGCTGTCGAACTTGAANGACGTGAGGTGGAGCTGAATATTCTGGTAAATAATGCAGGCGTTACCTGGAGTGAGGATCTTGGTCAGTTTCACGAAAAAGCCTGGGACAAGGTGGTGGACGTTGATATGAAGGCACCATTTTTCCTCACCCAGGCCTTACTGCCGCTGCTGCGTAGTGGTGCATCTGCAGAAAATCGAGGATCGATCGTTAACGTGACTTCGGTGAATGGGCTTCGCCCGACAACGTTGCACAATTATTCTTATGTGGCAGCTAAAGCGGGGCTTGGACATTTGAGCAGGCAACTCGCACGCGACTTGAGGGACGATTACATCAATGTAAATGTTATGGCGCCCGGTTTTTTTAAATCAAAAATGACAGCGGTGTTNTTTGATACCGAGGAAAAAGAAAAGGAGATAATGGAAAGGGCCGCGATGAATCGAGCCGGCAATCTGGAGGATGCTGCCGGACTNGTGATTTACTTTTCGTCTAAGGCAGGCGCTTTTGTGACCGGTGAAACGATTGCGTGCGACGGGGGTTCNGTTAATACTACTTGATCCTGATCAAAGCATNCTTTGTGTTGATGACATATAGCTGATCTNTATGCCTGGTTCAGGTGACCNAGGGCGACANGTTTTAACGAGCAACNTGGTTCCATTGTAAAAAAANCGAGACCNTTANAAGGGTTTAGCTANTAGCCCAGATGCTTGTCGATCACGCCTACCAANGGTTCATCGGCCAGGAAACGCNGTAAATTTCTNATAAATCGTTCCATGTTTCGCTCTTGACGGAATTGGCTGNCACCAGCTGTGTGTGGCGTCATCACAACATTGGACATGGACCAGAGTGGTGAGTCCGCCGGCAAAGGTTCCCTTGGCGCGACATCAAGGGCTGCGCCCCTAATCTGGCCTGTCTGCAGTGCAGTAACCAGGGACGCTTCTTCCATTACTTCACCTCTGGTTACGTTGACCAGAAACGCGCTCTCCTTCATCTTGTTGTATGCANCAGCGTTGAANACGTTGCGCGTTTCGTTAGTCAGCGGGCAGCAGATGCTGACCACGTCTGATGTGGCTAATAGATCAAAAAAGCGACTGCTATCCCACACNTCGTCGACGCCATTGCCTGGCTCGACCGGATCACGGTCAAGTGCGATACAGTCCATGCCAAATGCGATTCCTCTCTTGGCCATCGCACGTCCCGTGCCACCAAAGCCAAAAATGCCCAGTTTAAGNCCGGTTAGTTCGATCTCCTGATATCTCATCTCTGGTCTATGGTTCCAACTGTCTGTGCCATGCCGAAGTGCTGTTGCCAGTTGGCGTGTGAGCATTAGTAGGAGTCCAAAAGCGTGATCAGCCAGGTGTTCGCCAACCAGACCTTTCTCGCTGGTTAGAACTACATCGCTTTCCACGAATTCGGGATAAAAGAACATATCTACACCAGCGGAAATCGATTGAGCCCAGCGNAATTTTCGCGTCGCTTCGAATAGTGGCTTGGGGACGAATCCAAGGATGACTTCTGCGTCCTCAACNTGATTGATTGCATCTTCGACATCAGNAACCACAACCTGGGCGTTGTGGCCTGCAACTTCTTGAATGCGCGAGAGATCTACATCCGTCACTTCTCGCAGGGTGAGACCTGGGATAATTACAATTTTCACCTTACCTCCGATATAAGATTGCCACTGCTAGCGTNGCCTCCATTGAATTCTTATTNCANGTAATAATCAAATAAGCNGGTGGCTGCTTGAATGATCGAGCGAATAGGTATAGCTTCGGAGNAAGGGAGGAGACCACTATGCGCAATGGGTTTCGTGTCGTTGATACAGACTGTCACCAGATGGAACCGCCCGCTATGTGGGCCGAGTACATCGACCCCGCTTTCGCCGACCAGGCACCAGNACCCGAAGACATGGGTGGGGGAAAAGTGGGGATGATGGTTGAAGGTGAGCCTATCACCAAGCAGGATGGAAACTACCCCATGGACTCGGAGGAGTTTCTTGAAGCAGTTCATGAAGGCATGCAGAAGTTCCAGAACTCTAGAGAGCAGGGATTTGATGTCAAATCCCGGTTGTCGGATATGGAAGAGGAGGGNGTTGACGCGCAGGTACTTTATCCTACAGTAGGTGGTCAGCTACTGGGNAAACCNTTTAGGGANCTGGATCTTTTGGCTGCATGCTGTGGTGCGTTCAATGATTGGAGTCTAGAGTATTGCGGCGCGGCGCCGGGTCAACTTCTGATGGCAGCAATGCTGCCGATTCAATCGTGCGAACATGCGATTGCAGAAGCGAGGCGCACCAGCGAAAAGGGAGCAGCATGTTTTTATCTTCGACCCAACCCGGTGGAAGGTCGCAATTTTTACCACGAAGATCTAGATCCCCTTTGGGCGGCGCTAGAGGAAATTGGCAAACCGGTCTGCATTCACGATTCCGGTTCGCCGCACTTACCGTCATTTGGCGATCGGATGCACACCCATACCGCGGGACATATTGTTGCTCATCCCTTTGAAGCGATGGTCGCGATGATGTCACTTATCTGGTTTGGTGTTATTGAGAAATATCCGAAACTTAAGATTGTGCATGTGGAAGCAGACGCAGGCTGGCTGCCTTATTGGCTGCAGCGTATGGAACAACATTGGAACTTCTCCGGTAGCGCAGAGCACCCTCTACTGAAGAAGCGCCCGACCGAGTACTTTAAATCAAATTTTCTGGTTGCCTGCCGCGGTGATGAAATGACTTTGCCTGCTGCGTTAGAACTGGTGGGGGATGATTACATTACTTTTAATACCGACTATCCTCATGCAGACGGTACCTGGCCNTCAGGTTTTGTAGCGCTTGAGAANCAGCCTATTGGTGAAGAAAGTATTCGCAAGATATTCTGGGACAATGCAGCCAGGATGTTCGACTTGCCCGCACCCTAGATAGCTTCTTAGTAAGAATGTTTGCGCTTCGTATCTTATAGACCTAAAAAAATCGGTTCGGAATTTTTCCGTTAGATATTGATCTCCGNGTTGTANGCATTTCTGGTAGGAGCGTATTTGTCGGTTATCTTTTGTTTGCCCACTATAAATTTATTGCCCCCCTTGATGCCCGTGAGATGGTGTCGACAGGTTCTCTGCAAAATTCGAGGCTCGCCAAGCTTGAAAGCGTTTTCTGGGTCATTTCGATGAAGTGTGAAACACCAGCAGTTTTTCTGGTTTTCTTCGTCCGGTGAGGGTTTTCAGGAGTGGGGTGGTGACTTCTTACTTTGAAATAGATGCCTGTAGCCCTCTTTCCGCATCTTTGATGACCACAGAGCTCACGTAGTCGATTTTGCTAAGCTCAATGATCTGTTGGTATGCATTAATCGCGGCGGGCTGATTGTCATTGAGGTCGGCCAGCTGCCCCTGGGTTAAAAGCAGCCAATGCAAACCCCATGGTGGAAGTTCTTTTGATCGCCCAGTATTGATCTCCTGAAACGAGCTTGACGCTTGATCGTGCTGTCCCAGCGCGAGATGTGCGCGGGTAATCCATAGGTGTACCAGATCTTTAGAAGCATCATCGTCGGAATGGTGCAGAAATTTTTTACCTGCGGAAATAGTCTGCTGATGTAGCTGCTGTTCGAGAAGTAACGAGATGTATCGAAGTTGAAATCGCTTATTACCCGGGTAATCTTTGCAAAGCTCCAGCAACAGATCTGTCGCCCTCTTTTTTTGCAACGTCCCGTAGCCAGCCAAGAGGTCCGCATAGATGTATTTGGCAACATCACTAAAAGCACCTTCATCGACTACGACCTGTTCTAGGTATAGGAAACTTTTGTCAGCGTTTCCTCGCGGTATAATCCACAGGAACCAAGACAGTATTTTTAAGAATGGTGGTAGGTTGTCAGCGTAATAGTAGGCAACGCCCAGATGCATCTTAGCCTCGATGAGCGTTGGGTCGAGCGCCAGGGTTTTTTCCAGTTGCTTGATTGCCAGATTGCCATGACGTCCAGATTGATAGTATTCACCGCGCATAGCCGATAAGTAAGACATTATTAGGTGGGTCTGACCACAGTGGTAGTATGCTCCATGGTCCTGGGCGTTACTCGCTATGGCCCGCTCACAGATAGCGAGCGCCGCGTCGGCATCACTTCGAATCTGTTGATCATACTGCGTATTTCTAGGGTTCCATGTTAGCTTCGTCAAAAGAGAATTTAGGTTAAACACGTATCCGGTAGAGTCCCCCGCATATTCCTCTATCAGTCTTTGATAAATGACTTCAGCTCCAGCGTAGTCGCCCTGTAGGCGCATTGTATTACCTGCGATCTGCAGAGTGAGGGGGTCTGGTTTTGCTAGTGCAAGGCTTGACGCCAGAAGGAGCGAAAATATTCTAACTATCAACTTGATACCCCTCAATAGGGCCGTTACCTCTTACGAAGTGGGAAGCTTTTGTTTCGTCGCTAAGGGTTAATTTGAACACTACGTCGTTGGGTTGGCCAAGATCGAGTGTATCTTTTTCATTCAGGCCAAGCAGCATTGAAACCATAATCTTGCCGATCATGCCGTGCGATATGATGGCAATGTTATTCGCTGGGTGCTCAATAATTTCGTCAAGAAATGGTCGGGCCCGCTCCATCATGTCGGGTATGTTCTCGCTATTTGGCCCACGATAGTAATACCTGTCAGCTTGATATGCCTCCCATTCCTTCGACCAGCGCTTTCGCACTTCGTCATACAGGTATCCACTCCAGTCGCCGCAATCCCATTCTTTGATTCGTTCGTCAAAATTAATTGGTAATTTAAGGTGTCTGTTTATTATTTCGGCTGTTTGCCGGGTTCTGTCGAGAGGAGAAGCGAAAAGCGCGTCAATATTCAGTCTGGACAATAGTTGTCCGTTGATCTCAGCCTGCGCTCTACCTAGTTTATTGAGATCTGAATTCCATTGACCCTGAACACGACGTGCGGCGTTCCACTTGGTTTGACCATGACGTACGAAAAAAACCTGCTTCAACAGAAACTCTTGCTATAATTTTTTGGATAGAACTGGCTGACGCATCCGCAGCACTATATCAAAAGAAGATTAAAAGACGATCATAATTGGTGTGTCATGCTTTTGACTACGAAAAAAATCAATCACTTACAAGTATTTATTGTGATGGCCAGTTGCGTAATCCTTGGCGCCTGTGGTGGAGGTGGGAGTGGTAGCGACCCTGTACTGCCAATAGCTAAATTTGCTTCCCTGGAAGACAACGTCGATGGAGGCGATGGCGCTGATGAAGATGAAGAGGTTACGGTTAAGCCTTCGGAATCGGGATGGGTATCCGGTGTGTTTGAATCGCGAGATAACTTCGCCGATATGTGCTTGGCTCCACGAGAGGGAAATTTTCCTGACTTGCAGGGTACTGTCACGGACGAGAATAATTGGCTGCGCTCGATGAGCAATGATACTTACTTGTGGTACAACGAGATTGAGGACGTTGACCCGGGAGCCGTGAATGATGTGCTTGAGTACTTTGAGCTTATGCAGTCCTTTGAGCTGACGCCAGCCGGTAATCGTAAAGATCGATTTCATTTTTCCCTCGATTCAGAGGAATGGCAGCGATTGGCTCAGTCTGGAATCTCAGCGGGATATGGGATGACCTTCTCAGTGATATCGTCTTCGCCGCCAAGAAAAGTAGTTATCGTCTACACGGAACCAAACACGCCAGCGACGGACGTTAACCTTGCGCGGGGNNCAGAGATTCTTGAAATAGATGGTGTAGATCTGATAAACGCGAATGGTTCGCAAAATGTAGCAATTCTTAATGCCGGTCTCTCACCGGAAGAACTCGGCGAGAGGCACGAGTTTGTCGTCAGGGATCTCGGTGCGACTGAGGCGCGAACAGTAATGCTCGAGAGTACAGAGATAATCTCCACCCCTGTTCAACATGTAAGCGTTATTGATACNGANACCGGCGCGGTTGGGTACATGCTGTTCAATGATCATATCGCTACTTCTGAACAACAGCTAATTGACGCNGTGAACACCCTGAAANAAGAAGAAATTGTCGATCTTGTGCTCGATCTTCGATACAACGGAGGAGGCTTCCTCGACATCGCCAATGAGCTCGCTTATATGATTGCCGGTGACGCAAGTGTCGGCCGTGTTTTTGATGAGTTGGAGTTCAATGATAAGCACAGTACGGTTAATCCGGTGACAGGTGGTTTAGTACTTCCCACACTTTTTCGTTCCACTGCTAGCGGTTTCTCAGCGGTTGCTGGAACGATCTTACCCGCGCTGGGCCTTCCTCGCGTATTTGTTTTAACGGGTGGAGGAACTTGTTCTGCTAGCGAAGCCATCATTAATGGGTTGAAAGGAATTGACCTTGAGGTAATCCAGATTGGCAGCAAAACTTGTGGTAAACCCTATGGTTTTTACGCCATGGACAATTGTGGAACTAGTTATTTCACAATTCAGTTTCGCAGCGTCAATGCAAAAGGGTTTGGTGATTATTCAGATGGATTCTCACCTTCATCGGATTTAGAAACGCCGACCGGTACGCCTCTTCCAGGGTGTAATATCGCTGATGACCTTGGCCACATGCTAGGCGATCAGGATGAAGCAAGATTAGCCACTGCACTAGCCTATCGTGACAGCGGAACCTGCCCGAAAACAGCAGTCAGTGCGCGACGCCTGACTGTGCGGCAAGATACCGAGGGTAAATTAATTAAACCAGAGTGGCTGGGCAACATGACGGCGATACAGTGAGAGTGCCTATTCTTTTGCTGATGACGTTAGTGGCATGCCAGAATCACAGTCAGTCACTGCATGATAATGAACAGGTCGTGATCCCCAGTAAGCCTGACTTTTCCGGCTCCTGGGAAATAGATTATCGTTTGAGCGATCAGGCGGATCAAAAGATGCGCTGGAAGTACCTGGAAGCTATGGCTGCGGAAAAACGCGCGCGCGAGTCTCAAGATCCCCGATTTGGTCCCCATCTCGCGATAGCCTTAGAAAATCACAGTCCCGGTCAACTCGCCGCCGGTATTATGGTCATTGGCCGTTTTACGGAAAAGATCTCGAAGTCCAGTGTGTTAANCATTGAGCAGGATCGCGAGTCGATAACTATCGAACGGGACGAGAATTTTTCACTAACTTGTAAATTCACAGATACATTTCAGCTCGCCGGAAAGCTTGGTAAAGAGCAGTGCGGATGGGCGGGGGATCAACTGGTCTTTGATATTGTGTTGCCAGAGGGGCTCAATGTTCGTCATATCCTATCGAAAGGAACTAGTCGACTTAACCTCGCAACTTCGGTTGACTATGAACGAATTCCATTCACGCTAAATCGAGTTTATATACCATTTGAACCGGGTGAGGGTATGTATGACTGTGAATTCAAAGTGTCTACCTTAAAAACCTGTACGATGGGTGCGCCCGACAGGTGACCTGGATTCGAATTTTCTGGTTCGTGACATTTTTAAGCGCATGTGTCGCACCTGAACCTTTACCAGAGCCAATCTCAAAGAGAATCCCTCTTCAAGCAGATTTACTTCGGGGTCTCTTCGAGGGTCCGGCGCTTAATGTATCGATAGCAGAGTTTCGTCCCGGGCAAGGTGGCCTGCCACCACTACGTAACGCTGAGGCGCGTTATATGCCTGTTGTTCTGAAACGAGCCTTGATGGAAGCCGGTGGTTGGGGGGCAATCCGTGTGTTGCCAGATGATGACCCTGCGGCCGAGTTGCAGATAAGTGGTGAGATTGCTAAGTCAAACGGAGTTGAGCTTTCCTTGCGTATGAACGTCGTGGATTCGACAGGAAGAGTTTGGTTGGAACAAACCTATTTAGACTACACCTTCGACCATGGGTATGAGGAACCTGCCGGCAACATAGATGATCCTTTTTTGGATATTTACTATAGCATAGCTAACGATATAAATAAGGTGCGAAGTGAGCTTATCGTCTCCGAAGTAAATAATCTTATCCACATTGCGAAGTTGCGTTACGCGAGAAGTTTGTCTCCAGAAACGTTTTCCCAATTTCTTCGAGAGGATGATGCTGGAAGGCTTCACCTCACCTCTTTACCGGCTAGAGATGATTCCATGATTGTGCGGTCCGAGCGGATTCGTGATTCAGAGTATGGTTTTGCTGATGCGGTTGATTCGACCTATATGCTTTTTTATGAGGAGATCGCCCGGACCTATACGGATTGGCGACGCTATAGCTATGAACTGGTTCTGGGGAACGAAACGCTGGAGCTTAAGACTGCGTCGAAGCGAAGTGGAAGCTGGGCGAAAGCTGAAGCAGCCTACGATACCTTCAGGGAATCAAAAATGAATGAGGATGAAATGCGAAAAATGACCAAAGCGTTTGACTCAGAAGTAACTCCGACTGCGATGGAACTTGAGGGTACGGTGATTCATCTCACGGGCTCTTTGCAGGCTCGTTATGCCGAGTGGCGAAAAATTCTTAAGGGTATCTACGAGGCTGAAAGAGCGGTCACGCAGTAGCGAAGGTATGTTAGAGTTCGCCTCCTGTTTTGCATTTTATTAGGAGTGTTGGATGTCTGAGGAAGCGTTACAAAAAGCATACGAAATAATGAGTTCCCGTATTGGGAGTCAAACATCGAAGTCGGAATGGTTCGAGGTTGCGCAGGAGAGAATCAACGACTTTGCTGAGGTGACCATGGATCATCAATGGATACATGTTGATGTTGAGCGTGCAAAGGCAGGGCCGTTTGGTGCCCCTATCGCCCATGGACAGCTAACCCTGTCTATTATGGGCCATTTGCCAAAAGCGGCCGACGCAGCTAACGAAGCGATAACTCTCGAAGGCCAAAAGCTTAGTATCAACTACGGCTTTAACAAAGTGAGGTTCCCATCCCCAGTGCCCGCGGGTGCAAAAGTGAGAACCACAGGGACTTTGAAAACGGTTGAGATCAAGGGTGGCATGATCGAGGTTATGAATGAACTCGTTATGGAAGTCCAAGGACAGGAGAAGCCTTGTTGTGTGGCTGAAAGTTTAGGCCGGTTGGTTTTTTAAATGCCTGAACAACCTGCCAACGATCCCAAGCAGTTTATTCAGGGCGCGCCCGTTCTCCACGTAGAAGACCCTAAGGCAAGTGCGGAATATTATCGGGATGTTCTGGGGTTCAATTTTGACTTCTCGATGGATGGGTACAGTGTGGTGTGGCGCGATGACTCGGCAATCCATTTCGCGACCGGCGATACCCATGCACAAGGCGTTGTGTTGTTTCAATGGCTGGTGGATGTTGATGCCTATTACGAGGAAGTTGAGTCCCGCGGGGCAAATATAACGCGGGAACCGGCTGACCAGTCCTACGGTGTGCGAGAGTTTTCCGTTACCGATCTGAATGGAATTACCCTCAACTTTGGCCAGGACATCGAATAAAGCATGGAGCATGTTGATGTTCTGATTGTCGGCGCTGGCTTGAGTGGAATTGGCGCCGCATATCATTTGAAGAAACGCAGTTCAGACCGGTCCTTCGTAGTTTTTGAGGGACGAGAAAATATTGGTGGGACCTGGGATTTGTTTCGTTATCCGGGCATACGTTCAGACTCGGACATGTTTACCTTAGGCTATGCATTCAAGCCGTGGACGGAAGGTAAAGCAATCGCCGATGGTCCGGCTATTCTGAAATACATCAACGAAACCGCATCGGAGAATAATATTCCCGAGCGCATACGTTTTCGCCACTGGGTTAAGCGGGCAACCTGGGATGAGGATCACTGGTTAGTTGAAGCTGAAACAGATGAGGGAACCGTCAATATCAGTTGTAACTTTCTGTTGATGTGCAGTGGCTACTATAACTACGAGCATGGTTATACACCTGAGTTCGAAGGCANAGAAAGATTCCACGGGCCTATCATCCACCCGCAGCAATGGCCNGAAGATCTTGATTATGNGAACAAGAAAGTCCTGGTNATAGGTAGTGGCGCGACTGCGATGACCATAGTCCCGGAGATGTCGCACACCGCATCTCANGTCACCATGTTACAAAGATCACCAACCTATGTGGTGTCGATGCCGTCGGAAAATCGTTTTGCCAATTGGCTTCGTCAGTATTCAGAGAACCTGTCTTATTTTATTTCTCGATGGAAAAGCGTCATTCTTGGGTGGCTCTTNTTCACCTATAGCCGCAAGCGTCCTGAGAAAATAAAGAACTGGCTGGTGGGCATGGTTCGACGGGAGCTGGGCTCGGATTTCGATATCGAGAAACACTTTACACCAAATTATAATCCCTGGGATCAGCGAATCTGTCTGGTACCCGATGCTGATTTATTCGAAGCGATCCGCGGCGGTAAGGTTGCAGTGGTGACCGATCACATTGAGACGTTCACTGAAAGTGGCGTGATGCTGAAGTCAGGTAAGCAGCTGGATGCGGATCTAATCGTGACCGCGACTGGTCTTGATATCAAAGTCGCGGGGGGCATAGATCTGATTGTCGATNGTCAGTCGGTCGATGTTTCCGAGGTCATGACGTATAANGGTATGATGTTGGAAGACGTACCCAACGCGGCGATCGTAATGGGTTATACCAATGCTTCNTATACGCTAAANGCAGATCTTACTTCGNCTTTNGTGTGCCGGTTACTGAACTATATGAGGCGCCACGATTACACCGCGTGTTGTCCAAGGAANCATGAGGAAACNATTGAGCGGGAACCCATTATCAACTTCACGTCNGGCTATATTCAGAGNGCAATTCACAAACTCCCGAAGCAAGGCTCAAGAAGTCCCTGGCGGCTTTATCAGAACTACTTCCTCGATCTCGTCACATTGGGATATGGATCGATAGCCGATTCGACGATGGAATTCAGCAGTTCAAAACCTCAAGACGAACCTTCGCCACCGAAGGTCGNTGGTTAGGCTAGGAACTTCCGATCGATAACAGATTTACCACCGGTTTGTAGAGCTCCTCGAGGTAATTGACGTCTTCTTCTTCAATAGTAATCTCCGTTGCACCAACGAGATCGTCTAATTGCGAGATCTTCGAGACACCAACNACCGGAGAATAGATCTCAGGTTTCTGTAGCATCCAGGCAAGAGAAATTTGTGCTGGTTTCTTGCCATATTTCTCGGCGACTTCAATTACGCGGTCAGCAATAGCAAAGTCCATTTCTCCCTGATAAAGNNTTTCCGTACGTTTCCTGTCTCGGCCTTTGGAACGATTGGTTGANCCCTTATCGAAACCGCCCTGATAGGATCCTGCCAAAATGCCCCGTGCTAGTGGCGACCAGGGAGTTAATGCGACGCCGGTCTTGTANCAATACGGATTCATCTCGCGCTCTTCTTCGCGGTAGATAAGATTGTAGTGATTCTGCATGGAGATAAACNTCGTCCAGTTATTCGCTTCTGCCATCATCTGCATTTCGGTGAACTGCCAGGCGAACATACTGGAACCACCCAGATATAAAACCTTACCGGCCTTTACTACATCGTGCAGCGCCTCCATTGTNTCTTCTACGGGNACNGGTACCTGGTTTCGAATTCCGTGGGGATGGCGATGTATTACAAGGTGATCAATATAATCGTGACCGAGCCTTTTAAGACTCGCGTCTACGCCTTCCATAATATGTTTTCGCGATAGTCCACCCATATTAGGCGCTTGGCTCATTGGGTTGGCAATTTTAGTGGCAAGGACATATTCACTGCGTGGCAGTAGTTCTTTTAGCAGAGCCCCCACAACTTCTTCGCATGCGCCCACGCCGTAGACGTCAGCCGTATCGAAGTAGAAAAGACCGTGATCAATTGCCGCCTTGAAAATGGGGCGTGCGTCATCTATTCCCAGTGTCCAGTCACCCTGGTGTCCCTGACCTGGTAAACCGAAGTTCATTGTGCCTAGGCACAGTTCGGAAACTTTAAGTCCGCAGTTTTGGCCTAATTGAATCGCGTCTAACATTTTTTTCCTTATTTACGAAGAAAGTGCGATGGATCGGAAACTTTATCATTCAAGGAATCACGGGTCATCTGCNGNAAAATNCNAGGAGAAGCCTTANCTTTCTTTAGGGTAGTTTCGCGCTTACTAGGCCTGTGCACTTGGCCTAGCAGACACCGTTTTGTGCCAACGCTTTAAATGNTCACACTCGTCGGGAATGGCTACCCTTGCTGCACCGGAGCCGAAATCGATAGTGCAAAGCGCAGTAATATCGGCAATCGAAAACTCATCGCCTGCGGCATACTGATTACCTGCNAGGTAATCATTTAGATCGTTATAGAATTGCGCGAGACGGTTTTTGCCACGCTCTGCTAGTTCTGGAATCGCCCCAACTTCGCCCACGTTGCCAGCGAGTCCACGCTTTGCAAACCCTGGGAAAGAATTACGAAATGCCTCCTGCGCCCTTAGTAGACCATCTAGCTCCAAGTGGCGTTGACGAGATTCAATCTTAGCTTTCGATATAGGGTCGGTGCCCATNAGANGGGGNTCCGGTTGAAGCTCTTCAAAATAGCGGCTAATGGCAACGCTTTCATCGATGATGGTCCCGTCATCCAATACTAGCGTTGGCAAAACCCCCCGTGGATTGACTGCCAGAAAGCTATCAGAGAGATTCTCGCCACCAACGATGTCTACCTGCACGTTGTCGCAAGAGATTCCCTTTTCTGCCATGAAGATTCGCGCACGCCGGGGATTGGGGGCATGTGTACTGTCGTAGAGTTTCATCGTGTTCTCCGAAAGTTAAAAGCGTATTTCCTCACTATCCGACTTTTTGTGCAAGTCTAAAGACTTGCGGACGTAACCAGTTGTTGCGTCTATACTTTAGTAAGGAAACTAAGAAAGGCGTTCCGCAAGATGAGGAAACCTTCAGCCGAATCAGATAGCATGCGGTTTCGCATTGACGATGTCAGGTTGATTCAGGCAGAGCTATTGACCGGCCAGACTGGCGTTAAGATAACCGACGTATCTATTCCGGAGATGACGGATGAACAGGTCGCAGAGGTCAAAGGGCTTGCCTCCGAGTACTGTGTTGCGGTACTACCTGGTCAGCCCTTAACACCCGAACAGCACATTCAGTTTGTTGGCAGGCTCGATCCCATTATGTTTACGCCAGGAGAAATACCACATCCTCAGTGGTCGGACCTCAACGAAGTAAAACTATCAAGCACCTCCACATTGCCACCTACAAACGGATTTCACACCGATACGTCTTTCGTAGNAAGACCGCCGTCCTATACCTGCCTTTTACCGCGTCGACTTTCTTCACGGGGTGGGGACACTGTGTTTGCCAATCAGTATATGGCTTATGAGGCACTATCTCCGGTAATGCAGAACATGCTTAAAGCAGTGCGCTTTAAGCACAAGGCGGCACAACTTAAGCATCTGGATGAGGCGCCGGAACACCCTGTCTCCCATCCGGCAGTTAGAACGCATCCGATTTCTAACAGAAAATCGTTGTATATCACCCAGCCCCAACGTTGTAGTGAAGTAGAGGGGATGACTCATAAAGAGAGTGCCAATCTGCTCGAGTTTCTCTACGCCCACTGCCAGCATGTCTACGCGATGTATCGGCATCATTGGCAAATGGATGATGTTGTCCTCTGGGATAATCGCTGCACGCTGCATGCCGGCGTGTTTGATCATGGCGATGAGGAAAGACTCATGCATCGGGTAATGTGCCAGGGCGAAATACCCTACGAATCGTAGCAGACCTGCAACAGTTTCCTGACCTCGTTGATGTTGCACTCATATCCCATGCTGGATATGGTGTTTTTTTAATCACTTTAGACATATACCTGATGGAAGCAGTACGGAGCCTTGATTGGCAGAAATTAGAAGACATGCCGGTAGGCAAGTGGGAACCGGCGAGCCTGGTGATGGATGGAAAACTGGTTGTCTTGGGGGGCTATGAAGACTACNTCATGTCCAGTAAAAGGGTGGATATTTTTGATCATGTCGATGGTAGCTGGACCCAACTGCAGGATTTACCGAGTGCTATTTCTCATGTAAATCTTGTTGAGCAGGGNGATACTTTCTGGTTCGCTGGCGGNATGAAGGACAAGTTNAGTCCTGGCAAAGACCATATTATTGCAGAGGTCTGGCAGTTTGACCCGGGTCTCGATCGATACATTGCTGCTCCACTGTTGCCGGAAAAGCGCGGTGCCGGTTGCCTGGAGCGTGTAGGGTCGGCGCTGCACTATATTAGTGGCCTCAAGGAAGACCGCGATACGGATGGGGAAGAACATTGGGTATTTGACCTGGATGAGTGGGAGAAAACTGAGAACGGACAATGGCGTGAAGCGGCACCGATACCGGTCCCGCGCAATCAGCATTCCTCAGCGATACTAAACGGCAAGATCTATGTGATCGGTGGTCAATTCCACCACGACAGTGAGCAGATTGATCAGGCGCGCATAGACATATATAACCCGGAAACGGATACTTGGGAGGAGGGACCTTCACTTCCTTACGGCCATTCTCATTCTGAAGGCGCGACCTTTGTTCATAAAGACAGAATCTACATGGTCGCAGGCCACACGACGCCGGAAGGAGGTAAGAAAGGTTTCTGTGAGAATATCGTGACTCTTTCAGAAGATGGTGAATGGGAAATTACTGCCACTCTACCGAAACCGATGTCCTCACCTGCGTCAGCTATTCTTGATGGCAAGCTATATGTCATGGGTGGCTGGGATGGCCGTATGGATGAAGACAAAAAGTGGTTGTCCTCGCCGGAAGTATGGGTGGCCGATGCACCGGTATTTTAGACGACATATTTTTTCCTGAGACCAAATGCCGATGAGAATATTCGCGAATATTCGGGCCGTAGTCTTCCTGGCGTTTATTGTGCATTCGGGCGGCGTGGCCGCCGACAAGCTGAACGTTCTCTTTATTAACGTTGACGACATGAACCGGGACTCGGTTGGGGTCTACGGTGCAAAGGTACCGGGCACAACACCGAACATTGATATGCTTGCGGCCGAGGGGCTTCGTTTTGAGCACGCACACGTGACTATAGCGATTTGCCAACCGACGCGCGCTGTGTGGATGACCGG
>PASO01000061.1 GCA_002712135.1 Gammaproteobacteria bacterium | reverse complement strand
TAGCGCCACACAAGACATACCTTGATCACCAGCCTGTACTGTTTGAATAGCTTTATTTGAAACACAACCAGAAACTAAAAAAAGGGATAATAAAATAGAACTAAGATACTTCATATTTACGCCTCCTTTATAAATTAATTAGGAAGTCTAAAACTGATAATGATGATCGCCGATGAACTAAGCTTCCCTCAAGTCGAATATATTTTCGTTTCGAATCTATCGAATTTGATAGCTAAACGTTATGACGCAGTAGAATATCCGCGAACGAAGCGCCATACCGGCCAAGAGGCTCACTAGACAGTTTTCCCACTTCTATACTCTGAACTGGATCTGGAATTTCCCACCCGGGCGGGATCGATTTCAGAACTGGCACCCCAGTAGACATAAACCATTGCATTGCGTGGTCTGTAGTCGACCTGCTCCCGACTCCAGTGAACAGTCTTTGCGCTGTGAATAACAGCGTCCCCGGGGGATACTTCGACGAGTACTGCATTTTCATTACTCTCGTCATAGTCCGGCAGTGGATAAGCCATTGGGTAGTCTTTCCTGTGCGAACCTTTTTCGTAGCAGAGGCACCCGTTGTCCTTGTCGATATTGTCCATAGCAATCCAGAGAGAAATCCCCGATGGCGGCATTCGGTAGGCCCCGAGCGCATCAAAATGCGGCAGCGTTCGGTCCATTCCTCTGGGTTTATCATTCCAGGTGACATTATCAGGAGCTAGGTCGTCCTTTATTAAATGCTTCATCAACGGGATGTGAGGCCCCTTCTCCAGGTAGTCGTGGAACCAGGTATCATGTTGATCCAGGCTCTTATAGCTACCTATAGGGTAGTCCTTGTGGTGTATAGGTCCCTTGTGTTCCAGATAGTCATCAAGATGTTTGCGCATATCAGCTATTTCATCTTCGGAAAGATAGCTTTTTAGAATGACAAAACCGTCACGATCAAAATCCTGTTTTATCTGATCAAAGTCTATATGAAGCATGGGGATCCTCTGTGAGATTTCTAGTATATATAAATCAGATAGTTATGAAATTATTTCTATTTTTATATACTTGAAAAGCAATATGGTCGGCGGTTACCCCTCCGCCATAAATCCCCTGTGGCCCTTTAGAATAAAGGGGTTTGGGATTTCAAGACATTTAGGGGGTACCAACTGTTCTGTTTTCGCGACGAATTCCTTTTGGTCCATTTCCCTAAATCAATAATTTGACCATTTTGTTGCAATTGACCAAAAGAGTTAGGAATTCGGTTTCAACATCTTTGCCGTCTGCAACGCATTCGAGCGCGGGCTCGTAAACCACTTCTCGATATCAGGAAGCTGACGCTGTCCCACGATTGACTTTTTGATATTGACGGCACCACCGAGTGGAAATCCAGCGATGCGCGTCGCCATCTCGCGGCAGCGGCTGAGCACCTCATCATCAGGCACACACTCTGTGGCCACACCCAGGCGGTACATCTCCGGACCACTGATGCGATCGCCGAGCAAGGCCATTCTCGCAAGCACAAACTCTGGCAGCTTTAGACGCATCCAGGCCGCATTCATCGGCATGGTGGCGCCCTGTTGGATCTCNCCAATCTGTATAAACGCCGATTCACCCGCNACCACCAGGTCGCANGCTAGGGCCAGCGCGCACCCTGCATTGATACCAAAGCCCTCGAACGCGGCAATTACCGGTTTGCGGTAGTGATAGAACGCGAGATGCATGTGGCGNATGGCATCTTTCCTGGCGGTGCCCGNGGAGGCACCGGACTGTANCGCCTTCAGGTCAATCCCGGANCAGAAGTAACCGCCCTGCCCGCGCAGGATCACGACCGAGATGTCATCATCCTGGTCAATGTCCTCGAGGGCATTCATAACCCCCTCGGCAACCTCCGGGATCAGTGCATTACGCCGTTCCGGGCGGTTGAGCAAAATCTCTGCAAATCCCGTCCCATCCTCTACGGACGTTGTTTCGACCAGCACCACATCATCTGCCATTAGTCCCATCCTTCTGNACNCGTCGCCTTNACCATAACCCCATTATAAGAAGAATTAACCATGTTTCTGCTTCATAAAAAGTTTTGCTCTCTAATTATGACGGTTGTCGGTGTTCGGCCATCAGATAACTAGAAGACGCTGGCGCCTAATCAATGGTGCAGCTCCACATTTCAAAAAAAAAGAATGAGGTTGACGGGGAGCCAGCGTTATCTGAGACTTTCTTAAATTATTTTACCAATCCAATAGCAGCAGAGGGCAGTGAACTAAATCGATTTTCGCTGCCAGTTAGAACAGAAACCAAGGAATTAACTAGCGATATGTGGAAATACAAAGGAAACCAGCGACCTGATTTCGCTATAGAGCCGAAACCAGGCCAAGAGTCGGTATGGGACTACCCGAGGCCGCCGGAGTTAGTCAGCGATCATCGAAAAATTGAAGTGTTCAGCGAAGACGACGTATTAATTGCTCGGGCATCATCGAGTATCAGGGTCTTGGAAACAGCAAGTCCGCCGACATTTTATATTGCTCCTGACGACCTTTTGTTAGATCTAACACCTTGTGACGGAGCCTCTTATTGCGAATGGAAAGGACAAGCTTCGTATTTCTCTTATGGGAATGTAAAAATTGCGTGGCGGTATGATGGGCCAAGCGAGAGTTTCAAACAAATAGACGGATGGTATTCGTTTTATGCTTCGCTGACTCGTTGTTTTGTTAACAGTGAACGTGTTCAGGCCCAGCGAGGTGACTTTTACGGTGGCTGGATTACTCAGGAGGTGGTAGGTCCGTTTAAGGGTGACCCCGGCACCTTGGGCTGGTGATGAGCGCTACCCCATTTCTGAATTACTCCTCCGCCATGTACTCCTATATATCAATAGCTTGGGATCTATATTCGAGTTAGCCCACTAACCTACCCCCCTAAAAACTTTTTGTATGAGTGCTTGCTCGTCAATTATACNNCTAAGGAAGTTATGCTCTATGAAAGATGAAAANACTATGGGANNGTAAGAGCTAAGAAATGCNGTTTAAGTTCGAGACNNAAGCTTTAGAACACTTCAAGAAAATCAGAAACATGNNGATGCTCTCCAATAACTTTTNAAAATAGGAAGAGGTTGAATAAATGCCCAGACATCGCGGCCAATTTAAACCTGAGCGAGAAGAACCGTATGAAATCTCTCGAGGTAAGGTTGAAAACTTCATTCAATGCAGTGCTTGTTTCTGGCTAGACCGAGTAAAGGGCGTACACTTTCCAGGCATGCCTGGCTTTAACCTCAACTCCAATACAGATACGCTCTTGAAGAGGGACTTCGATCAATACCGTGGTATCGAATCTCATCCTATAATGCGGAGTTGGAATCTGGATCATTTGATTCCATTTGCCCATGAAGACCTCAAGAAATGGGAAACATCTCTNCACTTTGGGCTTTCAAACCAGCACTTCAATACANTCCACGAAGAAACTAACTTGTGTTTTGGTGGTGGTTTAGACGATGTCTGGCAAAACTCAAAAACGCACCAATTACACATTGTTGACTACAAAAGCACAGCACANCTTGGTAAAGAACCCAAGCCACTGGACAGAGCATTTTTGAATGGTCCCTGGAAAGGAAGTTACAAACGACAAATGGATATGTACCAATGGATAATGCGACGTAAAGGATTTGACGTTTCAAACCTCGGTTTCTTTGTTTATGTGGATGGGCAACACATCGGACAAAGCGGAATGATTGACCCTGACGATACGTCAAAAGCGAACATGCTTTTTAATACAAGCATCATTGAATACAGTGGAGACGATTCTTGGGTAGAGCCCGCTCTNTACGACATCAAAGAGCTATTACATAATCCAAAGTCTCCCCCCCACACCGAAGGCTGCGAAAANCAGAGGTTTCTAACGGAGGCAGCGAATGCTATATCCGACTCGAATATAAGCTAGGTAGTTACTTTTACAAAACTATATATAAATTAACGGACTCGAAGAACTGACCAATATAAAAAGCTGGAAGGTCTTATTATGTGAAATAGACGCTACAGAACACTTTCGCGTTGTTTAANGATGAGGTGTTGCCGAGGTTGGGTTAAATNACTTTTGGGATAACTTTTTCAGAAATCAGTCTGATGCACTTCGCNACATCTTCGCGGGANGATCTCCAGCCTAGCATGGCACACATNATCTCATCAGCACCGAAGTCTTCCTGTAACTGGAGAATCCTGTCGACGACTTCTTCTGCGGTTCCAAATAGATCTGGTGAACGCGCCTTTTGTTGCGATTGCCCACGTTCAGTCAAATAGTCTGCCTGTTTCTTTTCTGAAGCTTTGCGGACGCGATTGGCTTCTTGCTGCGTACTAGCTACGAACGTTGACATACGAACTGTCACAGATGGCTCGCCTTCNTGCTCCGCTTGGCGCCAGGCTTGCCGGTAGCGTTTAACGTCATCTTTTAGTACAGCGTCACCACGCTCATTGTGCATGCTGCCACCCCCAATAGCGATTCGATAGCCGAGTCTACCCATTGGTTCGAAACTCTGCTGGCTATCTATAGGCAGTAGAATTGGCGGGTGGGGTTGCTGCACGCACCTAGGCATGAATTGTGAATTCGCTGGTAAGGCCTTATAGCTATAGAACTCACCTTCAAAGCCGGAGAATTGCTCTTCGGTTAGCGCCTGTCGAAGGACGTTTAGGTATTCATGGAAATGTCGTAATCGTACTTCGTCGCCTGCAGTATCACCCCCGGCACCATAAATAAATCGACCATTACTCAGTTGGTCGAGCATGGCGATTTGTTCTGCGGTTTGCAGCGGATTTGCGGGTGTGTAGTGATTGAAAGCCCAGGCAAATCGGTCCAGTGTAGTTCCACGCCGATTAATAGTGGAACCCCCTTCTTTAATGTCGGCTGTCAGTTCCGAACTGGCAGTCTTCAGACCTGGCAGATGTACTGCGGTTCCAATTTTTATTTCTTCGGTGCGAGCAGCGATGGCAGCGCAAAGTAGCAGTGGGTCAGGTAACATGCCCATCAACGGAACACCGCCAAGCCAGACTGAATCCCACCCCATGCCATCTAGGGATAAAATTTCTTTTAAGTTAGCATCGTAGGCCTCTGCTTGCGATTCNTCATCCTTTGCGGTCCAAAAGGACAGATAGCTGATTCTCATAGAGCACCGCTCCCCTTTCGGCGTCCTAGCTTTTTGTTCTTTTATAACATAGCAGCCTGACCGCGCGCGATCAGGCTTATTGGATCTATTCTACCGCTNCCGATTGCCCNTTTTCACTGNCTCGTANATTGCTAGTATTGCAGCCATGTTGNACCNTGCGTCGTCCACNAGAAACTTNGGCATCNTNANGGCAAGCACACTTTCCGAAAATGCTTCCAGTTTTACCTNATACNNANATCGTNCTTGGGNTATCNAATGAATATTTCAGAGNAGAAGGTGTTTATTATTACCAAATANTTATCGCGGTAGTTTTATCCCTGCACGGACGCGGTCCCAGGTTATATCAGTGACACCTGAGTCGCGAATTTTGGCTTTCTGAATGCGTGCAGTTGCCTCGGTCTTNGGCAGAGCATCCCAAGTCTCAATAAATCGAGGNATTGCAAAGCGCGGCATCTTCGGGATGAGAAACTCCATCAACTCGGCGGGGTCAAANTTCGCATCAGGTTCAAGNACGATNGCGACTTTGACCTCGTCTTCGCCCTCTTCTGCGGGCACGGCAACAGCACCACACTCAGATATGTCAGGGTGTTCGTTGATGATCGACTCGATCTCGAAGCTGGAAATATTCTCTCCACGTCTTCGGATGTAGTCCTTGGCACGGTCGACGAAATAATAATTACCCTGCTCGTCATAGGACATGGCATCACCTGTGTGAAACCAGCCGTTGCGCCAGGCTTCATTGGTCTTATCCGGCATGTTCCAGTAGCCGGTGTTGAGTTCCCAGGGTTCACTACGAACGATGAGTTCTCCCGGTGTATTCGGTGGCACCTCAATGTCGTATTCATCAACGATACGAACTTCAACGCCTTCGCGAGCCCGGCCACAGCTGCGGTAGTTCTCGTTTGTCGAACGCTCGCCGAGGCTAACAATGGGGCAGTTGATTTCGGTCATGTTGTAGGTAGTGAACACATCCACACCAAACCTTTCGCAGAATGCATCGACATCAGGAATCACGGGTGACATGACAACGGTTCTTAGCGGATTCTCAGCGTCGTCTTCCCGTTCNGGTTGGTTCATCAGCATCTGCGCTAGGGGNNCAAGAATGACTCCGGCATTGGCATCAAAAATTCGCACATCGTCCCATAATTCACCCAGAGAAAACGACTCACGAATAATACTCGGTCCGCCGTATGCCGCTGCATAGTAAAACCCAGCCTTCCCAGTAATGTGAAATACCGGATACGGTGAGTAAATACGAATACCCTCGAGCCTATCATGAGGGAAAAGCCCACTCTCCAGCGAAGATTTCATGTGCCCCCAGGGAACCATGACTGCCTTTGAGCGCCNGGTGGTCCCAGAGGTGTAGATCAGTGATGAAATGTCCCAGGGGCCCGGCTCAGGACGTTCCAAAACACNAGCGTCATTCAAAAACTCCTTTGCTGAAATGAGCTTAAACGGCAAAGTATCTGGCNTTTCATCAAGTGTGCCAAATACAACCATGTGCTTTAAAAAAGTCAGCTGATCGGCAATGTCGAANAGTGGTGCTGCAAAACGCGCGTCGGCTAGTACAACTTGCGCCTCGGTGTTATTGACTACATGGCGCAACCAGTCACCCTTGTAATTAGTGTTGATGGGAGACTCAATGGCCCCGAGCCATGCGCAGCCTTGCCAGGAGCGAAAGCCATCAAAGCTGTTGGCAAACACGNTCACCACCGGCCGACCNGACTTCACNCCAAGACNTTCAAGCGCACTCGCCCAACGNAAGGAATCCTCATACGCATCACCCCAGTTGAGGATTGAACCATCGACGTGTTTGAGTGCCGGACTGCCTGAGTTCTCAGCAGCTCGCTTTGCGAGCAATTGCGGCATCAGATCNGAATGTTCAAACGCCATCATTTCCTTCCTTAATTCAGTCACATAAAGATCTTCGAATATAAAGCAGAATCACTTTGAATTGAAAATCGAATTAAATNAAACTGATAAATGTTGGAAGACAATTTATCGATCAGCTGAAAGTTACTAAAGAGACATTCCCAAAAACGGTTTCTATTGCATACCCGNAGNAANTANTAGTATCTAGAAGCGAGAATCTAAGATNTGAAACCTCNAATTTATGTTTATATTTGTTTCTTAAACGACTATCTTTAAGGCTTCGAAAGAATNTGGCCCNAATAATTGAAAACTTTTAGCTTTTACATTACGACNATCATTCTCCTTTTTTGGTCCGCATTGGCCGCAACAAAAGAAGATATGGTTTATCTAGGACAAGCCCAACAAAGCAAAGTGGGTTTGATGCCTGCGTGCACGCCTCTTGATGTAAAGACAAGTCGCGGAAAGGTTAACTTAAGAGACCCGAATAAGAGTTGGCCTAAATTTAAGCTATCTAACAAAGATTATGAGAAGCTTGCTAGATTTTCGAATTTCACTACTTGCGTTGAAAGTGTCGCGGTTTACGANAATCGCTATNAAAACGTCCATTTAACTAGTATAAATGACGGTAATCTGATGCCTGGCATGCCATCTGAATTTGCTCTGATGATGCTTGGGCCACCCTCTCAACCGCCATCAGTTACAAGCTATTTGGATCCAGCAACAGGGCAGCCAAAAAGTTATTCTTTCTTTGTTTGGAACAACCATAAAAGACGAAACCTTCTTGGTTCAGCCCTTACCATCGCTGGAGCGGCAACAGGTGTCTCTGCCGCTGCTGGAGCAATCGCTGTAACGCAGGCAGCATCTATAGCTACAACCGCCGCAGCGGCTGCATATAGCTTAGAAAGCCTAAAATCTGCAAGGGTAATCACCATCCAAGTGGACGAGAAAAACGTTATCCAAACCTTTAGTTCCCACTAAGATTAAGTCCGATTTACTCTCAAGTACCCGCATTGGTACCCGAGGTTTTTCTTACATCATCCCATTCCCAATGACCGAATCCCTATCTTCCGGGTTCCTCCAATTCAAGTTTGGAACTCCTCGGCTATCTATGTATTAGNAATTTAAACAAACGATTTGGCTGGATAAAGACGCAAGTTTAAATGGCGTACTCGAGCGGGCATTAANAGAGAAAGCTTTTCAGGTATCTTCTGGCCAAACCTCTTCCAATACGCCACTCGCCGTCGCCGCACAGGGCCAACCAGCGTAATGTGCCGCCTGTGTGATCATTGCCTCTATCTTGGAACGTTGAATGCCCAGGTTCTTGGCACCAATGAAGTGCATGCGTTGTTCGTTTTGCCGATAGAGGGCAACTGAGATCGAGCACGTGATTAGCGAACGCTCCTCCAGCGTCAAATCGTCTTGCTGCCATACATCACCGAATAGGTGCTCAATCGTGTATTTCCATAGCGCCTTGGGCATCCGTTCGCCACCACCACTCACACCTGCGAACAGCTTTTGGACCATTGCCTTGCCAAGTTTCTGCCTGTCTTCCACCATGATTTATCNCCTACAGAATTAAATAACGCCCCAGTATCCCCTGTTTCCGGCGGCACAACAATCAACTAGCTAGATTATTACTAACAGATATACTAAGGGGTTCTATAGACACAAAAAATAGATTGAATCATCTGGCAACCAAATCTATCTAATCTTGCTTCGCAATAATGCAGTGGATCATCGATCCATAACNTCCGCAATTCCTGCATTGACGCGCGCCGCTTTCTGGTCGTCGTACCACCAAAGGTAAGGCATGCCCGTCCANTTCATGTGTGGCACACCTAGTGGGGGATGTCCTAATCTATCCCAATAGACGATATGTCGACCACGAGGGTATCCATCTGGAATAAGATAAAAGCTGAACAACGCAATACGATCTAATGCGCGTCCTGCGATATTCATTTCTTCTTGTGTTTGGGCCGTAGTGATTTTTTCCACTAACAGGTCGATTATCGGGTCTTTTGCTCCTGCCAGGTTCCTCATATTGGGAATGTCTGCNTACTGAGAAGAAAACTGTCCACGCAATCGTGCAGGAAAGGGAATATTCCAGCTGAAATACTTGCGNATGGTTGCATCGAAGTCATATTTCCTNATTCGATTGAATAGNAAGTTACTTTCTAATCGACGCAACGTTGCCTTAATTCCCAATCGTCTGAGATTATCTACGAACGGCACCAGCATTCGCTCATGATCCTGGAATGTGACGATGAATTCTATTTTGAAAGATTGTCCGGTGACCTCGTGGACACGCTCATAATCTTGCAGGACCCAACCGGCGTCTTGCAANATTTCATGCGCTCGTTGAAGTGTTTCACGATTGCGACCAAAAGAGCTATTTTGGGGAAGCTCAACAGNGTTGGTAAAAACACGCGCTGGTATCTGACCGCGAAATGATTCAAGCAGTTCAAGTTCTGCTTTCGAGGGNAATCCACTTGCTTGCATATCAGAGCGAGCGAAAAAGGTATTATTACGAATCATGCCTTCGTGCCAGAAGACACGGTTAATCCATTCGAAGTTGTAGGCAAGGGTGAGCGCCTCACGTACAAGAATGTCGTCGAGCGGCGGTCTACGAGTATTCAGTGCCACGCCAAAGTGCATGCCATAGGCGTATCCCATTCGGTACGTTTCTTTCTTGAACAGTCCCTTATGCAACCCCTCGAAATCGTATGCCGTTGCAAAATCATATTCGTTCTCTTCGAGGTAAAAATCGATTAGACCGCCACGTATCGCCTGTAACATAACGTTCTTGTCAAAAAAGTAGTTGAGGATAATTTGATCGAAGTTGAAATATCCGCGTGCGACATTGAGATCTTTAGCCCAGTAATTCTTGACCCGTTCGTACACGATTTTGTTGGGTTCTGCAGAGATGATGCGATAAGGCCCACTTCCCAGCGGCGGTGTCATGGTGGTTTCGTTGATATCCCTGTCGATCCAGTAGTGTTTAGGTAATGGAGCGAACTTGCCGGTCTGGATGATCAGTTGTGGTATTTTTTCTGCGCTCTTACTGAAATGAAATCTAAAGCGCTGGTTATCGATTTGCTCCAGCCGCTCTACGTCCTCGAAATAGGTCCGCATAGTCATCGACCCATTTTTTACTACTTCGAACGTCCACAGAATATCGTCCATGGTAATTGGTTCACCATCGTGCCAGTAAGCATTCTCTCTAAGTTTGTAGGTTACTGAGCTATAGTCATCTGCAACTTCGATGCTCTCAGCCAACCAGCAATAATAGGAGGAAAGTTCGTCCTCCGAAAAACGCATGAGGTGATCGTAGATTCGTGAACCTAGGCCCTCTATGGTGCTGATGTAAGGAGCTAGCAATCCTTTATCAACGTAGGCATTCAGATTGTTGACTGACCCTATAAAGGGCATGTTGACTGCGCCCCCTTTAGGCGCATCTGGGTTGACGTAGTCGAAGTGAGGCATATCTGCCGAATACTTCAATTCGCCAAAATGAGCAAATCCGTGGTCAGGTTTTGCCAGACAAATTTGGGGCGCCGCGATAATGATCGTGTAACTCAGGGCAAGCATTGACCAGTACGGACCCGGCGACATGTCTATTACTACCAGGAATATATCAAACTAATGATTGGTACCTCCTTCAGTAATGCGCGTGCTGTAGCTGCTTATTATACTCACGTTGTCTGTTTCATGTACTTTAGATAAAGAAGGCATCAGGAGCGAGCGCCTGACTTTGTCGATAACATGCGAGAGGGACTGCAGATAGAGGAGAGATATCCCAGTTGATGACAAGCCACGACTGCTGGATGCCTTGCGCGAGGCCGATCTCACAACAATTACGATAAGATCGTTAGCAAGTGCGAAGTGGCCGCCCCAGATGGCCTGCATAGAAGAAATCGCTGATAAGTACGTTGAAATCTATATCGAGCGACTGTTAAACAACCTTTAGTCGTATCTCCACGCCTCCAACCAAGAAGGATCTTCAGCTGTTGCTTCACAAGTGTACTCGACTGCTTTTTTTAGGGAGCTAACTTGCATATCAACGCCCGAACTTTTGTCTATCAAACAGGCATTATAAATTCTGTCGCGTTTCTTTTTAGCTTCTTCTTTGGCTAACCTTTCTTTTTCTTCAGCTAACCTTTCCTTTTCTACTTTCGAATTCCATTCTGCTTTGCTTCCGAAATACTCGTCATTCTCCCAGACGCCAACTTCTTTTCTACCATCGGTGTAGATTTTTGTTCCCTCTCCGTGCTGCTTACCATCTAGAAAACCACCAACGTATTTATTTCCATTCACATAGGTGTATGTTCCCTTTCCGTGGAACGCATAACCCCGAAACTCACCAACGTATTTATCTCCATTCGCATAAGTGTATGTTCCCTGACCTGTTCGGTTGCCATCTAGAAACTCACCACCGTATTTATCTCCATTCGCATAGGTGTATGTTCCCTTCCCGTGCCAATAACCATCTCGCCACTCACCAACGTATTTGTTTCCATCAACGGAAGTGTGTGTCCCCTCTCCAAGCTGCTTACCATCCAGAAAATCACCGATGTATTTGTCTCCATTAGGCCAAGTGTATGTTCCTTTGCCGTGGAACGCATAACCCCGAAACTCACCAACGTATTTGCTTCCATCAGCAGAAGTGTATGTTCCAGTTCCATCGGTGCAGTTACCACTGACGCACCCTGCCCAAGATGTTGAGTAAGCTGTGAGTGTTACGACGAATAACAATGTTTTCATACGTTCAGTTCTACCACCAAATGATCATTAGGTAAAACCCGCGCGTGACTTCTTCTTAGAATCCTTTAGCAACCAGGAAGAATCCTTCATGAACTCTTGCTTGTGTTCGGGCGTTGAATTACCGACTTTTTAGTAAGGCTATTTGGATGGGGTCCATAGCTGGCTAAACTTTAATGATAGTGATTATCATTAAAGTTTGATAATGATTCTCATTTAGATTAATCTTGCCCCGCTTTTGTCAAACTATTAGAGAAAGACCGAAATGAAACGATTGAATACCTTATCTTCCTTCCTAAGCCCTATCCTCTTTGTGTTATTCCTTGCTGCATGTAGCGGCGATAACAGTATCGATCCCCCACCCGATGCAGATAAAGATGGNATACCTGATAGAGAAGATGCATTTCCTAACGATAATACAGAAACCAAAGATTCCGATGCCGATGGCGTAGGTGACAATAAGGATGATTTCCCAAACGACTCATCAGAAACAACTGATAGTGATAGTGATGGAGTCGGCGACAATGCGGACAATTGTGTAAATGATAGTAATCCTGACCAGGCAGACGTCGATGTAAATGGTCAAGGTGATGCATGTGATGCCATTCGCACTGTCTATGAATTTACCAATGACACCTACGAAGCTGGATCCGACTCAGTTTCCTATACTGGGCAAACAGCGCGACAAATGTTGATATTAGGGCTTGTTGATACATTGGTTGGCCTTACTGAGAGACCTGGCGAATCCGTTGATATAACTGACGAACTTAATACATTTGTCTACGGTGAAGGAATCGACTCCACTCCTCATGGCAGAACTGCTAAAGGCGGAGAGCCGGTCATCCCTGGTCCAAACTATGGCGATATTAGCTCCGGGAAAAACCTGTATAAGAAAATTGCTGGCGGCACCCCGGCTGGGGCAGGCGAAGTCAGTCGATTAATTGGAGATGAGTTCTTTGGTTGGCAGGATGGACTTAGTGCATCAGCCCTACCTCTAGATTTGGTTGACTTATACATTAGTCGAACAGCCACCGAAGCAAGTGATGGCACAAATCCAACAATCGCTGTCGTAGGTAACCCCTCAGCCCCTGTCAGCAACGTTACGGTCGACGCGCATGGTCGTGACTATAGGCAGCTACTACAAAAATTTCTGTTAGGCGCAGTAAATTTCTCTCAAGGTACTAACGACTATTTCCAAGCTAATTTCGCAGAACAGGTCGCTATACGTGAAGCAGACACCAAGAATTATACCGAGGCCGAGCATAACTATGATGAAGCCTTCGGTTACTATGGCGCTGCTAGAGATATTCTTGACTATACAGACCTCGAAGCACGCGCTAAGTCGGGTCGAGATGAGTATAAAAATGGTTATCATGACTCAAATGGCGATGGCTCAATAGACCTTCGGTCCGAAATGGTCTTAGGACATGCGCAAAACTGTGCAAAGAGAGATGCTGGATCCGCAAGCGCGGCCAATCCAACAGATTTAAGCTCGGAAGTCATGCACGCCATTCTCGCAGGCAGGACAATTATAGCCGCGGGATCTGCAGCAGGAAGCCTAACGGATGCACAGTTAACTGCATTACATACACAGATAGAAATCGCATCTAAAGCCTGGGAAAAATGTATTGCTGCGACAGCAATACACTATGTCAAAGACGTATTAGAGGACATGGATGGGTTTGTCGATGGTGATTTTGCTGATGTTAAAAATTTTACTGACCTAGCCAAGCACTGGGGCGAATTAAAAGGCTTTGCTTTAAGCCTGCAATTTAGTCCATATTCGCCCTTTCGTGACGGTTCTGTCGATGGAATAACCCTAGATAATCTGAAAGCATTGCTAGCAAATCTTGGGGATGCACCGGTTCTAGCCGATGGGTCTCAGAATGGTGTGCCAGCTAGTGGTACTGCAGAAGCAGCAATAGATGCATACAGAGCAACGCTAGAGTCTGTTCGTAATACGCTAACTACTGCATATGGGTTCGACACAGAAGTTGCGCAAAATTGGTAACATAAGCAGTGTGGTTACTATACCCTCTTAAAGGGCACAGGTTCTGTGCCCTTTCTCTTTTATATGGGGTGATAGCTGAACTCCATTATTTCTATAAGTTAAATTAACAGAATTAGCTTTTGAGGTTAACAATGACAAAGTCGCTGGCTTTTTTAACAATTATCTCTCTTTTAATCGCTGGCTGCGGAGGGGGTGGGTCCGGAGGATCA
>PASO01000060.1 GCA_002712135.1 Gammaproteobacteria bacterium | reverse complement strand
GCTATGCCCAGCAGATACAATCGGGCAAGGTACCAACAACTTCTGGGCGATGCCAAACTCGCCAACATGAATATGATCCGCATCTGGGGTGGGGGCCACTACGAGCGAGACGACTTCTACGATGTATGCGATGAGTTGGGACTCATGGTCTGGCAGGATTTTATGTTCGCCTGCGCAATCTATCCTGCCTATAAAGAGTTCCGAGAAGAAGTTACCGATGAAATCGAATACCAAACAAAACGCCTGCGGGATCATCCGTCAATCGCACTCTGGTGCGGCGATAATGAAGTCGTCGGCGAACTGAGATCTCCTGCTCGCGATATTAGAGACCGCAATGTTGCTGCCTTCGAACGGCTGCTGGCGGCAAAAGAAGAAGGTGTCGCAAGGGGCGGCGACGATCGCACCTTCTGGCCGTCATCACCCTGTGCCGGCGCGAACCCGTTCGAAGACGATGGCTGGAACAATGACACCCACGGCGACATGCACAACTGGACCGTCTGGCACGCTGGCAAGAACTTTGAAGCCTACTACGATGTGACGCCGCGTTTCTGCTCTGAGTTTGGATTTCAGAGCTTTTCGAGCTTCGAGACTGCAAAGACCTTCGCCCACCCCAGTCAGTTCAATGTAACCTCTCCAGTCATGGAGCACCACCAGAAAAACACCGCAGGTAATCAAAAAATCGTGGAGATGTTCACGCGTTACTTTCGTATGCCTGTGGGTTTCGAAAACAATCTGTATCTGTCTCAGGTGCAACAGGCCGTCGCGATCAAGACCGCCGTCGAATACTGGCGTCGACTGCAGCCGATCTGCATGGGCACATTGATCTGGCAGTTGAACGACAACTGGCCGGTCGCATCCTGGTCGAGCCTGGAGTACAACGGTGAATGGAAGCAACTGCACTATCACGCCAAACGTTTTTTCAGTCCCGTTCTGGGTAGTGCTTTTAACAATAAACGTGGTGAGGTGGAGCTCTGGGCAATCAGTGATCTCGCAGACCGAGCCCAGGCAACCATGGCAGTCACAATTTACGACTGGGAAGGTAAACGGCTGATAAATCAAACCTGCCGCGGTTCAGTCAAGGCTAGAAGTGCACAGAAACTAGCGTCGTTTAAGATCGTTGATATCACACCGGAGGTTAACGGCTGCTTTATGCAGATAAGATTAAGCCTGAGAGTTGGTTCGCGCACTAGGGTCCATGAAAACACCCACTTCTTCGATCACTTCAAGCGCTGTGAACTAGCTAATGCAAAGATAAGGAGCTCTGTCTCTATGAATAACGATGTCTTTGAGGTGCAATTGAAAACGGACCGTCCGGCTTTTTTTACAACAGTAACAGTGGACGGAATACCGGGTATCTTCGAAGATAATTCTGTGACCCTTATGCCAGGCAAGGATAAAAAGCTGACGTTTACCCCGCGCAAACCCGGAGTGACCTTGGCGCAGATACGGCATCACCTAAAAGTAAAACATCTTCGCGAAACTTATTAACCAGTTCTTGTACCTAAAACAAGACTTTGTAGACAGAAACCAGCCAGGGAAAAGAGCAGGACGCACCTCTTCTACTATGAATGACCTTCCAACCCAAGTAGTTCTTTAATCTCAGGATCCTCACTCGCAAGCAGTTCAAGGGTCAAACCATCTTCCGGGGCCGTGCCTCCGTGGGGCGACTCTCGCAACCAGCAAGGCGTATAAGCAAGAATGATCATGCGCCGCTTGCCCACCAGCGTAGGCAATGCTCGGTGCCATAGGTTAGAGTGAATAATCACCATGCTGCCCGCAGGCAGGCGAAGAGTTTGCTCGTCCGGAAGAGATGCGTGGTGCAGTTTTGGAGGTTCTCGGTCAAGCCAGCGGTGGGATCCCGGTACGACCGACAAAGCGCCTTTTTCGTCATTCAGCTCATCCAGATAGATCAGGCAATCGATAGCATGGGGTGATGAAAACCAGGGAGGCAAGGGATTGGAAACGACGCGGAGATGTTGATGCCAGGGGGAATCCTGAATTTCCTTCCCGCCGAACGAAACCCGGGCAGACAATCCTCTCAAGCGAACCAACGGCCCCATCATGGCGCGCGCGACAGACAGTGCCGGCGGCCAGGTAAGAAGATCATGAAACGCCGCATCCTTGTCCAGTAGGTGACGAAAAATAAGACCACAGGAACGCTCGGGAAGACCACCCTCGGCCTCAGCAGGCCTATGCCGCGGCCATTCCGCCTTCGTCAATCTGTCAATTGCTGAACGGAGGGACTCCAACCATTCACGATCGATTACGCTTTCCCGGATCAGAAATCCGTTACGGTCAAGCGAATCCAGTTCTTCAGCGGTAGCCTGGACTTCCACTTCTCTCTTAAGAGGTGTATCCCCGAGATGTTCCCTCATGACGTTATAGTTAATACGCTGCATCGCTTATACTTTTATAGTAGGCTTTTCGCGCGACACATTATCACCTTATCTGTCCAACATAAATTACCTCATGTCCCTGATTGAGTGAAACGCAAAGATGAATGACATTTTTCGACATCAAGTGTTGTACCTGCTCATTCTTGTTTTTCTCACGGCGGTACCGAAAGTCAGGTCAGATAGCGATATTGACTATAAACATGGCATCTCCCTGATGGAGGAACTGAAATACACTCAGGAATTCACTCATTTCGAATACCTCAATCCCGATGCCCCCAAGGGCGGCCTCCTAAACTTAATGGCATCCGGCAGCATCAAGAATTTCACCTGGAATCTCGACGCAGTCGTCGAATCTGTGGAAGGGTTGTGGCGAACCTATGATCGTCTCATTGTCCGCTCCGGTGACGAACTCGCAAGCTATTATGGACTCCTAGCCGAGGGAATTGCGCTCTCGCAGAACAAAAAATCCCTCTTCCTAAAACTCAACGCAGACGCGCGCTGGCACGATGGTGAACCGATTACTGCCGTGGACGTGAAATACACCTTCGACCGCGCCGCATTGACTCTAGACGGCCGAGTGTTCCTGCAGTGGCTCGAATCAGTAGAAATAATTAACGAACATGAGGTCGTGCTACACCACAAGGAGGTATATACCAACGCCAGCCTTCTCGTGATCTCGGGGCAGATCATCATGCCCGAGCATTACTGGCGGAACAAAGACCCAACGCAGACGCACGCGACACCATCCGTGGGCAGCGGCCCTTACCGAGTTGCGGCCTACAATCGTGCCTTCGTTCTTTATGAACGCATCGATGACTACTGGGGCCAGGACCTTCCCGTCGTTCGGGGACAATACAACTTTGATCAGATTCGCCACGAAGTTTACCGGGATATTACAGTGGCCAGGGAAGCGTTTCTCAAAGGTTTGTTGGATGTTCAATTAGAAGGTGACATTCGTTACTGGACGAAATCGTTAAAAACACCCCTAGTACAAAACGGCTCGATTCAGAGCTCTACATTCCGTACTGCGAATCGGATCGGCGCACAGTTCGTGATCGCCTTCAACGCAGACAGCGAAATGCTATCGGATGTCAGAGTTCGGGAAGCATTGACACTCGCCATGGATTTTAGCTGGCAGGAACGTGCCCTGTACCACAATATGCAGTCCCGGGTCATCAGCTACTTCCAGGGCTCAGTATTCGCTTCTTCCGGTTTGCCAACCGGTGCTGAGCTTAAGTTACTGGAACCGCATCGGGACCAATTACCGGACCGACTGTTTTCACAGGAATTCGAGTTGCCGAAAGGCACCGGCTACGGAAAAGATAGACGCGCACTGATAAGGGCTCGCGAACTGCTTACCGAGGCTGGCTGGCATATTAACCGGGGACGCCTGGTGAATACCGAGGGCAAACCACTGGAATTCGAAATCATGAATTACAATTCGGCATTCCAACGGGTGCTCCTACCCTACACCGAGACACTTAAGCGTCTCGGTATCAAGGCAAATATTCGCCTAATGGATAGCGCTCAATTCATCAGACGTCGCCGGGCCCGCGACTTTGAAGCGCTAATTTGGCCTCACGACCTGCTCGCGCCACCGACCACACACCTCAGGTCATACTTTCATTCCTGGGCGGCCAACCGCGGGATGATGACTTACAACATTACGAACATACGGCATCCGACCATCGACTCTCTGGTGGAAAGCGCAGAGCGCGCCACGTCACTCACTGAGCTCACTGCCGCCACTCGCGCAATCGACCGAGTACTGCAGTGGAATTATTACAACATCCTGCTGAACGGCGTCGATAAACAGCGGTTCCTCCACTGGGACAAATTTGGCCGTCCCAAGCGCGAAGACCTTGCCGTATATGGGTGGCCGTTTGTTGAAGGATGGTGGTTTGATAACGACAAGGCGTCCAGATTACCGACAATAGACGACAGCGAGAACGCAACTTCAGCGCCTCAGGATCAGGCGGGTTAGCGATGGGCTGGTATGTCTTCAAACGTTTACTGTTAATTGTGCCCACGCTTATCGGTGTCGTCGCGATTAACTTCTTTATCGTCCAACTGGCCCCCGGCGGTCCAGTCGATCAAATGATCGGAAGAATCACCGGTGAGAATACGGGGCAGTCCACCGCTAGGATCGCTGGTGCTGCACCTATGCCGGGTGCGGTCGTGCTGGATCCGGGAGCGAGGTCTCAATTCCAGGGGGCGCAGGCACTGGATCCCAAGTTGATTGAGGCTATCGAAAAACAGTTTGGATTCGACAAGCCTATCCATGAGCGATTCTTCATAATGTTGTGGGATTACGCGCAGCTGGACCTCGGGGACAGCTTTTTCGAGAAGCGACCGGTCATCACATTGATCATAGAAGCCCTGCCGGTTTCAATTTCTTTGGGTCTCTGGTCGACACTGTTAATCTACATGATTTCTATTCCGCTAGGTGTTGCGAAGGCTAGGCGCAATGGTACCCGTTTCGACACTTGGACCAGCGGCATCATACTCGTCGGCTATGCCGTGCCCGCATTTCTGCTCGCGGTGTTTCTTATTCTTCTGTTCGCAGGAGGCTCCTATTTTTCCTGGTTTCCTCTCAAGGGGCTGACCTCCAACAACTTTGAAACCCTTTCACTCACGGGGAAAATCTTCGATTACTTCTGGCACCTAGTCCTGCCTGTGATAGCAATGACCATTGGTGGCTTTGCCACCCTGACCATGCTGACCAAGAACTCGTTTCTCGACGAGATCAGTAAACAATATGTGCTTACCGCAAGGGCGAAAGGACTTGAAGAGCGACAGATAATGTTTGGACACGTATTCCGCAATGCCATGCTGATCGTGATCGCTGGATTTCCCGCCGCACTGGTGGGCATTCTGTTCACCGGCTCACTGCTGGTGGAAGTCATCTTTTCGCTGGAAGGATTAGGATTACTGGGCTTTGAGGCTATCGTGAAGCGCGACTACCCGGTGATATTCGGTACCCTATTCTTTTTCACATTTATTGGCCTCGTTATGACCCTAATCGGCGATCTGATGTACGTGCTGGTCGATCCACGCATTGACTTTGAGACGCGGGAGGTCTGATGGCAGCTCAAGTCAAAAAACGAATGTGGAAAGGATTTTCCCCTCTCACCAAGCGTCGCTGGGCCAATTTCAAAGCAAACACCCGGGGGTATCTAAGCCTTTGGATTATCGGTGTGCTCATCGTGTTCACCGCGTTCGCTGAATTTATCGCCAACTCGAAACCGCTGCTCCTCACCTACCAAGACGAGGTATATTTTCCTGTGCTATTTGCCTATCCAGAAATGGAATTCGGCGGGATATTTGAAACCGAGGCCGACTACACCTCACCGGAAGTGCTCGAACTGATTCGCGCCGGTGAGGGTATTATTATCTGGCCGCTGATAACCTTCTCCTACAACACGATAGACCTATTTACGGTCGAGGCGGTACCAGAACCCCCCAGCGCTCGCCACTGGCTTGGTACAGACGATGTCGGCCGAGATGTGATGGCACGCATCATCTATGGTTTCAGATTGTCAATCTGGTTCGGCATGACGCTAACATTTTTGAGCGCCATGATTGGGGTATTTGTTGGTGCAACACAGGGTTATTTTGGCGGAGGTATCGACCTGTTTGGCCAGCGGGTAGTGGAAATATGGGCCGGCCTGCCCATGTTATTCATCATCATGATTCTGACCAGTCTGATCGAACCCAGTGCGCTGGCACTCTTATTGTTGCTATTGCTATTTAATTGGATGGCACTGGTCCCGGTGGTTCGTGCCGAGGTCCTACGGACCCGAAACTTCGACTACGTGCGTGCGGCTCGGGCACTAGGACAGAAAGACTCAATTATCATAATCCGTTCTGTGCTACCCAATGCCATGGTCGCTACCCTGACATATCTACCCTTTCTGCTGAGCGGTTCAATCGTAACACTTACGTCACTGGACTTCCTCGGATTCGGCCTGCCCTCGGGATATCCGTCTCTAGGGGAATTGCTGGCGCAGGGTAAGGCAAATATTCACGCGCCTTGGTTGGGATTGTCCGCATTTTTTACCATGGTATTCATGCTCACATTACTGGTTTTTATCGGCGAGGCCGTGCGGGATGCTTTCGATGCCAGGCGATCTGCTTCTTGACTTGACGCAAGCCATCGAAGATTATGGGCTACAAGTATCCTCTTAGGATACTAAAACAGTCTAGCTCAGTTCCCAGGGGGGGAAAATGTTAAAAAAACACGGGAGAAAATGTCTTTTTGGCGCAGCAAGTTCGGCCGCCATTCTAGCAACCGTTGGGGTATTCCCAGCATTAGCGGATGATGAAGCCGAAGAACAGATCATAGAGGAAGTCATCGTAACCGCGACCAAGAGAGAAGTCAGCCTGCAGGATACAAGTCTTGCAATTACAGCATATTCAGGCGAACAATTGGACAACAGAGGCGTTCGTGACCTGATGGACATTGCCAGCGCCGTCCCCGGCGTTGATGCGAGCGATGTCGCCCCAGGAAAAGGGACTCTGATTTTTCGTGGCCTTAGTGTGGTTACAACTGGTATTGGTCGCGGTAGCGTGAACCATCAACAAACTAATATCAGCTATCTGGACGACATCGTTCTGTTTCCGGGAATTACTCCGATCGAACTCATTGACGTTGAGCGAGTGGAAGTCTTGAAGGGGCCACAAGGCACCCTGTTTGGTAAGAGCGCGATGGCTGGTGTCGCCCGTTACATCAGTAACGCTCCAGAAATATCAGTATTCACTGGCGAGGCGACCGTTGGCGCTGAAAGCGTTGCCAGTGGTTCCAACGGCGGCGGGGTTGAAGGTTTTGTCAACATCCCGGTTGGCGACAATGCTGCGCTCCGTGTGGTTGGCTGGCAGCATGATGCCCCCGGTTTTATTGATATCGTGGGACCTTTTAAACACGAGGATGCCAACGAGGTTACAACTACGGGTTTTCGCCTTCGTGGATTGTGGAACGTTAGCGATGCCCTCACGCTCGAAGCCCAGGGATTGACACAGGAAGTAGACATCGGTGATGTAGGTCAGCCAACGCCTACCTGGGTCCCGAGTACCGAAGAAGATCCACACGCACTAGTGCTTGCGCGAATGAATCCCGATGATCCAGCTGCCATGTACAAAGAACCTGGCAGCACTAAGGATACAATACTAAGCCTTAAGGCAACCTATGAGGCGGAAAACTACACAGTAATGGCATCGGGCTCTGAGCTTGATGGCCATGATATTTTCCATAAAGAAACCTCAGACGGGTGTGGACACGGTGACTATAACTGGTGTAGCGCAACTATTATTGGTGGATTAAGTCCGAATGGACTACCCCACAGCTTCAAGGAAACAGCAGGGCCCAACTTCCGTGATATCGAAGCTTTTGAACTGCGCGTCACATCCACGACAGACAGCATGTATGAATGGATAGTCGGGTTCTGGTCGGAAGACAATAAGCACCGTAGAGCCATGCATTGGTTCTGGGATACTCAGGATAGAGCTTACCTTGAAGCTAAACAGGCCGTTGCACTGGCAAACGCACCTGTTGATTCTGAAGGCCGGCCATGGCTAGCCAACGCCGATGCGGATTGGACCTTGGGTTGCACTACCGGGCAGCGCGGGGAGTCAGTTGACATTGCATCGGGTCAGTACTTCCACGAGAGGTTCACAACAAACAATGTCTCCGAACGCGCTTTGTTTGGTGAGTTGGGTGTGAATTTTACAGATCAGCTCAAATTTACAGCCGGTGTTCGTGTTGCCAGACTGCGCACTGAGTTTGCCAAGAATAATGGGCGTTTCGGACCATGCTGGTATGACAACGATGAATCAGAAGGCGACCGCCTGTCACCTTGGCAGGATGTCAAGACCTATCGGTTAAACTTAGATTATCACGTGAGCGATGATGTCATGCTCTTTGCCTTCGCCGCATCTGGGTACCGTCCAGCTGGTAGCAATTTCTACAGTGGTAAAGAGGTAGAAGACGGACCATTAGTCTATGCCCTGCAAGACTTTAAATCAGATTCGGTATGGAATTACGAGGCCGGTATTCGCAGCGTTTCCAACGATGGTCGATTAATATTGAATGGCAGCTTCTACCGAATCGACTGGAAAGACATGCAAACCATGCTTGATGGTCCGAGAGACCTAGCGGCGCAGCTGGGCTGGGTCTGGGTATATACCGAGGGACGTTACCTCGGAAACATCGGTAAATCACGAATCCACGGTTTAGAAGGCATGGCGGTAGTGAATGTTAATCCAGAGCTTAATGTAACCTTTAACATTAGCTACAAGGACACCGAAATCCTTGCAGACAAAAGAGCCAACCTGGTTGGCAAGAATCTCGCTGGATCTAGCGCTGGAGACTTCCAGTACTCCTTCTTAGCGGACTGGGCAAGGCGTATTAACGATTTCGACGTCAGGGTTAATGCAACCTATAGACACGTCCCTGAAAGAGTATCAGGTTACTCGGACCTGAACGGGCAGACCCCTATACCGTCTTATGACACAATGGATCTGTCCATTGGAGTTGGTCGTGACGCATGGGAAGTGGCGCTTAACGTTCACAACCTGTTCGATGAGCGCGGATATACCCACCAGCCTGTAGGTGGTGGTGTCTGGCCGAATCCAAATGGTAATGCAAATTGGCTTGACCGGTTCGCTCTTTACGATGTCATCCGGCCAAGAACTGTGGGTCTCGAGTTAACCTACAACTTCGGCAATTAAGGCTAACCACCGTACCTCAGGCAGGGTAACCCCGGGACGTCCAATCGGACGTCCCTGCGGTAGCTTGGCGTTCAATAATATTCTAGCGACAATACTCGCTCTCACGCTAACCACATCCTGTGGCGGCGGAGGGGCTGGTTCATCAGCCCCTGCGAGTCCAAATTCACCTGCGGAGCAACCCCCAGTGTCTGAAGAAACGACCGAGCTATCTTTCAGCCGCGATGTATCCGGCACCTTTAGGCGATCATACGGCGACCCGGAGGAAGGTGAAACCGACGAGAGTGGTGGCGTTGCCGCAGCTGACTACGATGGTGATGGCGATATCGATATTTACATAGTCGGCGGCAATACCGAGCCAAATCAGCTCTATCAGAATCAGGGCGATGGTACTTTTATGGAAGTTGCCTCATCGGTCGGTCTGGATTTGATCGCCTGGGGGAGCGGGCCTGCATTCGGTGATATCGATGGCGACGGAGATCTCGACTTGTTTATCGGCGCCATCAACACCGACCCTCATTATCTTTTCGAGAATCGTCTCAACGAAGACGATGGTCGCTTCATCGACGTGACCCTCGAATCTGGTATAACTTTTAGCGCGCGCAAAACCATGTCCGCCACCTTCTACGACTACGATGGCGATTCTCTACTAGACCTTGTCGTTACCCATTGGAATAATGCCTATGAGGAGGGTTTTGATACGGAAACTATCTGGCGCAACAATGGCGATGGAAGCTTTACAAGCACTAGCATCGAGTCAGGAATTGCAGCAACCCTCGTGGAGGGGAATTTCGACTATAGCTTCACTGCGAACTTCAGTGACATTGATGGAGATGGAATCGGCGACCTGCTCATGACCTCCGATTTTAATGAGAGCCAAGTATATCTCAATAATGCCAATGGCAGCTTTCTCAACATCACCAATCGCGAGATTATCAAGGACCAGGCGGGCATGGGTGCTGCAGTAGGCGACTATGACAACGATGGCGATATGGACTGGTTCGTGACCTCCATCTATAGCGGAAATGGTGTCGAGGAGTACGGCAACAGACTGTACCGCAACGATAATACTGGCACCTTCGAAGACGTGACAGTCGACGCTGGTGTACAGAATGGCGGCTGGGGTTGGGGTGCATGCACCGCTGATTTTGACAATGATGGCGCCCTAGACATCGTACACGTGAATGGATGGGGTGAGGTGCGCGATTCTAACTATCGTCAACAACCCATGCGCTTCTTTCACAATACAAACCCGGAAGCACTAGTATTCGAAGAACGTGCCAACGAAATAGGTTTGGATGACAGGGGGCAGGGGCGTGGCATCGCCTGTTTCGATGCGGACCGAGACGGATTTATCGATATCGTGATCAATAACAACGACGACAACAATATAGTTTTATACCGCAACCAAACAGACAACGGTAACCACTACCTTACCGTTAAACTAGATGGTACAGGGAATAATCAACTCGGTGTAGGTGCTCATATCACTTTGACCTCAGAGGGTGGTACACAGATTCGCGAACTGGGTGGAACTAACAACTATGTCTCACACAATCCGCTGGAAGCACACTTTGGACTAGGGTCAGCTACGACCGCTGACATAATTGTACGCTGGCCCGATGGCAGTGAAACCATGACCAGCAATGTGAACGTAGATCAGCTCGTAACGATAAGCCGGTAGAGTCCATTCAAATGTCCGATAATCAAAAATCGATGCTGCATCCAGATTTTCACTATGGAGAGGCGGAGCGTGACCAATACGAAAAAAGCGGCTTCTGCATATTTGAGCACTTCCTTTCGACCGAGGGGCTCATAAACTGTCAGCAGCAAGTAGAACGTGCCATCGTGGAAACCCGGCAAGGCATTTCACCTGAAGCGATTGTCGGATCACACCAATTGGGAGAACGATGGCTGTGGGAGCTAGCCACCGAAACCAGGTTGCTAGACTTCGTAACCAGTCAGGTAGGCCCCAATGTCGTACTTTGGGCGACGCAGATTACCTGTAAGCCTCCGCATGATGGCCGTGAAATCCGCTGGCACCAAGATGCACCTTATTGGAATGTATCGGGAAGTCTCTCCGCCGGTATCTGGATTCCACTGGACGACCTGGATTCTGAGAACGGTACCATGTCGGTGTTGGCCGGCTGGCACAATAAAGGGAAACTGCCGGCTAACACCCACGACGACCAGTACTTTGAACTTGGTCTAGACTTTGATGCGTTGCCTAATGATATAAAGAAGGCGAAAGTGACCTACCATCTGAAAGCTGGTCAGATGGCTGCACATCATACGATGGTTCCACATGGCTCAACTCGAAATCAGTCGGACGACTGGCGCCGCGCCATTATTCTCCGCTACATGGCCGCTGATGGCGAAATGGGTTCTAAGCAATACCAAGATTACCGCACGGGCGAGCTGTTCCCTCGCGAATTTTTTCTGGTGCGTGGTGAGGATGTCATTAATCGTGGCTTGAAGCGTTCACCGTTTTGACGGGCTGCTGAAAACCCTTGTAATACGATCAAGCCTTTATCTTGTTAGCACTACCACGCGTACGCCTCCGGCGCTTCTCCGCCTGGACCCGGAAAGATCTCATCCAATCGCACCATAATTTCCTCGTCGAGCGTAATGTCCAGTGCGGCGATAGCGCTATCGAGATGCTCCATTGTACGAGGACCAATAATAGGCGCTGTGACGTTTGGATTAGCAGCCACCCATGCGATAGCGATATCCGCCGGTGCATGACCAATGTCGCGGCACACTTCGGCATAACGCACGAGCTGCTCCAAGACCTTAGGTGTAGCGTCGTTGAACTTCTTCATACTCCGATGACCGCCTTCCATACCACCGGCTACTGCGAGCAGACCACCGGCGGCAGGACTGTATGGAATAAAAGCCATTCCGTAATCGCAGCAGGCTGGTATCACTTCCAGTTCCACCGTTCGATTCATAAGGCTATATATGCTCTGTTCAGAAACAGGACCCAGAAAGTTGCGCGCTGAGGCTCGCTCGCAGGCCTTTGCAATATGCCAACCTGCGAAATTGCTGGTACCCACATAAATGACTTTCCCTTGCTGCACCAATACCTCGAACGCCTGCCAAATTTCTTCGAACGGTGCCGCGCGGTCAACGTGGTGCATCTGATAGATGTCGATATAGTCGGTCTGAAGTCGCTTGAGACTGGCGTTACAGGCCTCAATGATATGCTTGGCAGACAGTCCTCTTTGGTTTGGCCCAATATATGAGCCCGACTGTTTCTCGGGATCAGGGCTACCCCAGTCATTGGGACGGCAATAGAGTTTGGTCGCGAGCACAATTTCTTCGCGACCACCGCGTTCTTTCATGAACCGCCCGATAATCTCTTCTGCGCGCCCAGCGTTGTAATTATTGGATGTATCGAAATGATTGAGACCACGTTCTAGGGCACTGTACATCATCCTGAAATTGTCTGATTCTTCTGCCGTAAAGCCACCGCCCTGAGCGGCATAACCAAAATTCACCGTACCTAAAGCAAGCGGCCCTACCTGTAGTGCAGTTCTACCGAGTGTGCGATATGACATGCTTGGCTCCCAACAATAGATCAAAGCCTGAAGTTACGTGAGCGAACATAAGTAGTAAAGTGTCAGCTAATTTTACGCGCCTGTCTTTATAAAGTTCAAAGTAGTGGCTACACAATAACTGCCAAACAAACTGTATCAGCTATGCCACTATGACAAAGTGTTACGCCATCACACCCTCAACTATCTTGCATCTCTAAAACAATTGATCCAGTTGATGACCGCGAAGACCTTGAATAGATAGTTTAAATGAGCCTTCTTGGTAACCCGGCTAATTCACAACTGATCCGTAATTTCCTGGTTGCTTAGTGCCTTATCTATCAAGATCATAATGTCAATTTGCCGCTTGGTGAACTCAATCCACGAATGAATTTCTGCCCCCACGACTCCATCACTGATAAACTCGGTTGTGCCTTGACTTAAGAACGATGAAATATTTACGAATATTGCCTTCGCAACAGCACTCGATGGCATCAACGATCAGATACACGCCGCACAACTTCGGCATATAACCTATTACACCCGATTAAAGCACCTGCTTAACTAATGCGATATCCTCGACGGACGACATCACCATCATCGATGCGGCAATAAACCTGATTTGATTCCGCTCGGTCGCACAACATACCGTTGGTCATCGTTTTCGCCTAGGTGACAGGTTGCACGTGCACCTGCCTGGTGGCGCTTCTACCTTCTTCGATAACAAGACCAACAGCACCATCCGAGAAACTATCACTCGTTGCCGTCAGTACGGTCTCACCATCAATACTACCGATTAGTTGATCCCCGTTTACTTCCAGGGACATTTCCAGCTTCTGACCGAACTCCCACGGAAAATCAGCTTCTGCCAGAACCTTCTCGTCGTTCAGCACTTCGACTAGTTGCACCTTGTTATCCCGGGTGACTTCCAGGCCGTAATAACGCTTCAGACCCTGGACTCGAGCAACGATGCCAACACGTTTTGCCAGGTGCGGCCTAACATCTGCAGTGACCTTATAGTCTTGCCAATCGCGCGTGCCCTGAATCACCAGGCCAACCCCTTCATTGTGCACCATTCGAAATGGTTCGCCCCAACTCATTAACGAATCAACAGCATTGATCCAGGCGTTCTTCCACATCATGCCTTTGGTGTAGTCGGTTGGTATCAAAGTTACGTCCGGGGTCCCTTCCCAGGTCAGCCAGTCGAGGTAAACGTTGCCCGTACCTTCAATCTTTACGCCCACTTCGAATACGGGATTCGCTTCCGTGGGCACAACAAAAGAAAGTTCACTCGCATCACCTTCGGTCAGCGATACCGTGTCGCCGTAAAAAACCTGCGACTCATCATCTATACCAAAGGACCTGATATACAAACATGCGGAAACATCATTTGCCGCCGTTAACCGTGCGCTAACCGTCTGACCGCTGTGAATACGAGGCGATGCCATGAGACCATAGCCTCGCTTCTGAAAGTATTCCGTAACTTCCTTACTCGGTGAGAAAACAGGCGATCCACAATGCACACTCCCGTTCGACGAGATCTGCAGGCTGCGTTCGCCGGCCTCACTATTACCCGTGACATTGACGGCCTCACCCTCGCCTTCTGTTGCCAGAAAGCCTTGAACCGCTCCGGGAAAATCGAAGTGGAATTGGGCGCCGTTCTTGGGTGCCGATGGCTCCTCTCCGGCCACACGCTGGCCTATCTGCGCAATGCTCACAGCCTCACGCGCACAATCACTCACGCCGCGACTGCCTTCAGCCGTTGGCAGATAAATCCTGTCTGCGACGGGCCCGCGCCAATCAAGCCCCTTATTAANGCCGGAATCGATTCCCGCCANTCCATTCTTTATGCCCATTAGGCAGCCGACGTTGCCGGAGTTACAGTCGGTATCCCAACCGCAGGTGTTGATGATCTTCATGGTTTCAGAAAAATCGTCTTCACCATGCAGCAGTGAATGAATGATCAACGCATGGTTTGGCACCATATGACAGTTTCCACCGTACTTNTCATACCCGTAGGTNNCCGCTAACGTCTCTCTAGTGGCGCGCCAGTCCGGCTCTTCCGCATGCCACTTGCGCACATCGTCAATTAGCTGCGCAATGATCGAATCTGCAGGAATATAGGTCAGCGCCTTATCGATCAGTTTATTCATATCTGACTCAACAAAAGCCATAGCCTCCATCACCGCCAGCACAACGGCACCGTAAACCGCCTCACCATCGTGACTGACCCTTGCGGCTTCTTCAGCTAACCTCGCCGCCTGATCAGGATCACCAGGGCTTACCATCGCCCAGCCATCGATAAATATCTGCGCGCCAATCTGCTCCGCGACAACCTTACCGTTCAATTCCTCCGAGCCACTCNTNGGCGCATCAATACCGTTCTTGAGCCGCAAGAATGCGGTGTGCTCAGTGGAGTTACCCATACCACCCCACCAGAGAATAGATTTCTTNTCAATAATGTAGTTGAGCCAGCTATGTCCGATATTCTTTGCGGAAATCGACGGATCCGCATTGTAATCATCGAGTGCGCGTATAAAGGTGAAAGTGCCAGAGATGTCATCGTCAGTCACAATGAGCGGTACATCTAATTTGTCATGCACGTAGTATTCGATATCCCCTAGCTTTTCCTGGATACGATCGTAGGTCCATCCCTCAAAGGGACGGCCCAGATATACGCCAATTGATTTTCCTAATACGCCTGCATAAACGCGCTCTGCATAGTCAGCTGGTAAGCTCATTGTTTCTCCGGGTATTCCTGTAAAAATTCGACGAAGAGGATAACAGATTAATCTTTTCTTTATTAAGNTATGCTTCGCGCCTCGAGAATTCGGAGAGTTATATGGAAGATGTAAAAGGCAAGGTGGCGTTTATTACCGGCGGCGCCAGCGGTATAGGCCTCGGCATGGCAACCGCATTTCTTAAAGCCGGCATCAAGGTAGCGATTGGCGATATCGCCGGTGAACGTGCGCAGAGGGCCGCCGCCAAAATGAAAGTGATCTCTGGGGATATTCATNCCCTCACGGTGGACACCTCCAATGCGGAATCTGTTGAACAGGCCGCGAACGAGGTTGAAGCGANGTTCGGCAACGTGCATATCGTTTGCAACAATGCCGGTATAGGTGGTGGCGCCAGATTTCTGGACACCCCAATTGAACGCTGGCAGCGAGTCATCAACGTTAATCTCTGGGGCGTGTTGCACGGCATCAACGTATTTCTGCCACGCATACTTGATCATGGCGAAGGTGGCCATATCGTCAACACCTCATCATTTAGCGGCGTCGTTGGCCACCATTCACAATCGTGCTACGGCACTAGCAAGTTTGCTGTGGTTGGTATGACGGAATACCTTCGGAACGACCTGGAGACCGAAAACGTATCCGCATCGGTGCTGGTTCCTCATGTCGTTGACACTCCCATCTATTATCCGCAACTTGCCGATGCGGACGAAGCTACTATCGAGAGATTTAAGAAAGAGAAAATGCCCTGGCTGGAAAAAATTGGGGTCGACGCGGAGGAAACCGGCAATATGGTGCTACGCGGTNTACAAAACGATGAACTCTATATATTCACCGACGGCAAAGATTCCCGGAAAATGATGGAAGGTCGGACCAAGGTGCTATTCGACGCCATGAACCGACAATTCCCTCAATAATTATTCGCCCTGCAGGCGGCGGTAAGCCTCATCGCCAAAGTCTTTTGCTACCGCTTCNCCCAGCTCATGAGCTTCCAGAATTGATGAGCGAACCAACTCGGTCGTAACGGTCATTGGCATGTTGTGGATGATACCCGTANCCATCGCAGCCTCTGCCACGGTATCAATGTCTTCCTTGCTCCCGGTTGTCAGCGATAACTGACCCAGATGAACCGGCAGTCCAACACTGGTAAAAAATTCTGCTGCCTTTCTGGCGTCTTCATTTTTTTCCATCATCANGTGCGCCAGCGTTCCCATGGCAACCATCTCGCCATGCAGATAGTTATCGTGAACTTCTTTAACATGGGTATAGGCAACGGCAATCGCGTGGGCGGCGGCACAGCCACCGCTTTCAAAGCCGATACCACTAATCAGAGTGTTTGCTTCCACCACTCTTTCTAACGCATCGTCGCAGCGATCTGCTACCACCGACTCACTGGCAGCAACACCATATTCGTAAAGTGTATGAGCACAGGTCTCTCCCATNGCCGCACANGCCAGCGTCGGGCGCGACCCGACGCAGTTCCTTCCTTCCGGATTGGTAAGACACGCTTTCGCCTCATACCAGGTGGCCATGGCATCCCCCATTCCGGCCACCAGGAAGCGTTCCGACGCTTTAGCCACGACACCGGTGTCCACGACCACGAGCGCTGGGCTGTCCGGAAAATATTCCACCCCATTGTTGATNCCTTCCGGAGAATACATCACAGACAACGCCGAACAGGGAGCATCGTTCGATGCAAGCGTGGGGATGATGACAACGGGAATATCAAGTCGGTAGGCGATGCACTTGCCNGCGTCCACACACTTACCGCCACCGACCGCAATCAGGCAGTCNAGGTTTTCGTCTTTGAGTGCCTCCACCTGCTTATCGACTTCTTCCAGAGAGCACTCCCCATCGAATGCCGTCGCTATTCCGGTAATGTTTCTTTGTCGCAGGCTATCCATAACCCGAGCACCCTCCGCGCCATGGCCGCGGCTTGAAGCGAGCACCGCGGCTTGCTGCGAATTAACCAGCGACATATATCTGCCTATATGATCGATGACCCCTTCCCCCTGAATATAGCGCTGGGGCGCGATCATCACTCGCGGAACAGANTTATCGTCGGTAAATATTTCTCCGGGTGAATATAGGTCAGTGGCCATGTTAAAACTCTTAACTAGTGGAAACGCCACTATAGATGAAGGCGCCAAAGCGGTGCAATGGGCGTGATCCATTGCTATAGTTGATACGTATCTTTAGCCATGAAAAGAGTCACACTCATTATGGCAGCCATACTTTCCATGCACAGTCACGCTACTGCTCCCGCAATGCTAACCGCTTTCGACGATCAAACGCAGGACCTTCGTTGGCGCACCGTCAATGACAATGTGATGGGTGGACGATCTCGTGGCGGCTTCGATGTTGACGACGGCGTATTGATTTTCGCTGGATCCACTAATACCAATGGNGGAGGTTTTTCATCGATACGCTCAAGGTCACGAGACCTTGTAGTAGATGAATCAAGTGAAGGGCTCCAAATGCGCATTCGTGGAGATGGGAGGACCTACACATTCCTACTTGAGGCCGACAACACNNGAGCAACCTACTGGGCATTCTTCCCTACGGTCGANAATGAGTGGGTAGAACTAAGAATCCCATTTACAGAGTTCTGGCCAAACTGGCGCGGCATGCGCCTGCCCGGTCCGGCGCTAAGCAAGCCAGCCATCAACTCGCTGGGTCTTATGATCTATGATAAAAAGGATGGAGCCTTCCGTCTTGAGCTGGATTGGATAAAGTCTTATTGATGTAGGCAGCTACGCCAAATCTCTCTCTTCAAAACGCACACCAAAGCCCACGCCATCTCCTAAAGTAATCTCGCCATTAATGATCTCAGGCCGATCCTTAACCCAGCTCATCCAGGGCCGTCCGGACTCCGCGAGCGGTTTTTTATCAAGGGCGCAAATTGCATGCAACGACCAGATTTCGCTGCCTCGATGCGGACAAACATCAACGCCATACTGCTCACCAAGGGCGTAGACCTTTAAGAGCTCGGTCATGCCACCGCACCAGCATACATCCGGTTGCACGATGGCATGGAGGCGCTCTTTCATTAAGTGTTCAAAAGAGGTTGCAGTGTATTCGTGCTCACCTCCAGCAATNGGTATCGGACACTCATCCCGCAATCGCGCATACCCTTCTAGATCATCCGGCAAAAGCGGTTCCTCTATCCAGCCAAGATTCACATTGGCTAGTTCATCGGCTAGCCGTAAGGTGCTGTCAACATCCAGTGACATAAAAGCGTCACCCATAATCGTGACATCGGGGCCGAGGGTATCTCGAACATTTCGNACCCGGGCAATGACTCTATCCACAAGTTCTTTCGTGACATCTCTTTCACCCGGTTCAGCGCCCAGATGAAGTTTGAGCATGGAATAGCCTTCCGTTCCATTATTTAGCCACTCTTCAATCGGCCTGCCAGTACAATAAGCAGGCACTGTTGCCTGTACCTTGTCCGACAAAATGTTGGCGAGCGGTTTCTCAGCGCGCTTGGCGCGAAGGTCCCACAGGGCGAGGTCAACGCCACTGATGGCCATGATAGCAAGGCCCTTTTGTCCGTATGGCAACGTCCGCCAATACATTTCATCCCACAAACTTTCGATATCTTCAGCGCTCTGCCCAACTAAGATATGCCGCAGAGCGGTCTCAATCACTTGGATGCCAGCAGGACCACCACCACCCACGCCATAGCCCGTTAAGCCGTCGTCGGTGTCTATAATCACCAGTATCTGACCCAACCAGGTGCGCCAGTCGTTCGGCGANCCATCCGAGGCTGGNTGCACNGCGCGTATGCTTGTAATCTTCACNTCATTGTCACCTTTTATTCTTAGTAGTCGGTTTTGATATNCGGATTAAATGGCAATGCAAACTGATAACCCAATTTCATATCTTGGCTGTTATCTAAAGTATCAACACCATAATTCAGTTCGCTCGCGGAGACATACGCGAAGGTGCCAAACAAGCGATCCCATACGGAAAAGATATTACCGTAATTAGAATTAGTCCAGGGCCGCTCGAAGTGATGATGCACCTTGTGCATATTTGGTGTCACTAACACCCAGCTTATGGCGCGATCGATTCCGACCGGAACTTTTATATTCGCATGCGTAATATAAGTAAAAAGTGGTGTCAGCAATCGATACAGCACATAAAACGCGACTGGAATGCCGACAAGAAACACCACCGTAATCGTTAGTAGCTCGCGCAGAAAAAAATCACCAGGATGATGACGCGTCCCGGTACTGGCATCAACCGTGGTATCGCTGTGATGCACAAGGTGCAGCTTCCACATCCACTTATACTTATGCAATATCGCATGAATCCAGTACTGACAGATGAGATCCAGCACCGCAATCGATATTACAAGTTGGACCCACAGCGGNAAGTTAAAGTGATGTAACAATCCAAATTGCCAGGTCTCAATACGGAGCCAATCGAATGCTACAAACGCAAGCGCCAGACTCACGACACCAGAAGTCATCAGGAAGATGAGATTNACTGCGACATGCTGGAGCTGCCGATAGTTGAATCGAAACAGCGGAAACAAATTTTCGAGCACAATGGCAAGGATCAGGATGCCGGGTATCACACCAAAACGTTGCCANTCCGGCATACTGGTTAACAGTTGTACAAAAGATTCCATATCAGAACTTTAGACATCGTCGAAAAGTGGATCAGTACAAAATTTTCCAAACTGTTTCTTTGTCACCGCAAGCGCCGCCTTGGATTCCGNGTACTGACCCTTGTCGTCCACTTCTTCTATCCATGCCTGCATTAAATAACGCATGTTAACAAGCATCTCCTTATGATTCGGGTCATCCGCCAGGTTAGTGAGTTCGTTCGGGTCTTCCTTCAGATCGTACAACTCTTCCACTGGCCTAGGGCCATAAGGATACCCCTGGGCCGGTGTCAGCTCACCCCGATCCCACATCTGCCTGATCTCCTGTACCGACGGCCAGAAATCGCGAAAGTTGTGCTGCGCCAGAGGGCGATCAATCATGAAGTTTTTGATGTAGTGGTAGCCGTCTCCCATCACGCTACGCGTTCTGTCGACTGCCCACTCGCACCGGTCGCGCGCAGAATATATATACTCGCGCTGTGGGCCCTCGAACAGATTCTGCGTATCCATGTCATCGGGAATATCAATACCCGCGAGCTCCATAGCAGTGCCACCGATGTCCAGCGTGGCAACCGGCGCCTCGCGCCGGGTTCTTGGCGGGATAAGCTTCTGCAGTTCTGACATGCCCGGGGCCGCCACAATCAACGGCACGTGCAAGCCTTCTTCATAGCACATCTGTTTTGCGCGAGGGAAGAGCGCTCCATGGTCACTGACAATGAAAATAATCGTGTTACCCCAATGCCCATCCGCTTTCAGTCGTTCCACCATCTGGCCGACTAGGACGTCTGTTACCAGCATGGTACTCAGCTGGTCAGCCTCCATGTCACGCATACCTTTGGTGTCCGGATACTGCGGCTTTACAGTGACTTCATCAGGACTGACGAGCTTTGGTTCTTCAACACCCAGGGACTGCAGTTTTTTCCGCGCTTGCTGCGCATTGTAACCGTCCTTACCGCCATTCGTCTGTATCTGCGCAAAAAAGGGTTTATCCGGGGGGCAGTCGCGCCAGTCACCACTGCCCTGCTGCAANCTCACGCCGCCATTAACCTTACCNTCGGGCTCTCTTGGATCGTTGCCCGTGGAATAAAGGTCGCTACGATCATAGGCAAAGTTGATGTCGTCCTTGCCATTATTAAAGGTGAAATAACCCGCATTCCGAAACACTTCCGGTACGGTCTTGTACCCTTCGGGCAGGTAGATTTCTTCCCCAGGAAAACGACTGGAACGCTGTACATGGGTACCAAGTCGAATAGCATAACTGCCGGTAATCACNGCGGAACGGCTAGGGCTGCATACNGGCGCCGGCGAGTAGGCTCGTTCGAATACCACACCCTCATCTGCGAGCGCGTCAATGTTGGGTGTTTTAACNAGCTGCTCACCATAGCAGCCATATCTTGGGTCCTGATCTTCCAAATAGATCCACAGTATATTAGGTCGCATGTTCTCAGGGTCCCATCAATAAATTGCGCCGGATTATATATGATACGGGGTCTGAGGATTCGTGACCTCTGGACGTCAATAACCATGCAAGAAAAGGAGCAGACATTGGCTCAGAAACCGAATATCGTTTTTATTTTTCCAGACCAGCAACGAGGGGATACGGTCGGCTTCGCTGGGAACTCCGTGGTCAAAACACCCAACCTAGACCGACTCGCGTGCGAAAGCGTCGTCTTCAACCGATGCTCCAGCAANGCACCTATCTGCATGCCCGCGCGAAAATCTCTGATGTGCGGTTTGCCGGTCACACAACATGGTCTCTGGGCAAACAACCTGCCCGGTGACCCCGAGCTCCCAAATCATGTGAGGAATATCAGCAACTCTGGCTACCGGACCGCCCAGATCGGCAAAGTCCATTTCAATGTCCGCGCCAAGGGCGATGGCCACTCGCGAGATTTTGCTCACCTCATGCATGACTGGGGATGGGAAGATTCCATCGAGCTTCGCGACATCACCGCCTACACAAACGCCGAGTGTTACTACACTGACTTCCTCGAAGAGCGTGGACACCTGCAGATTTTGCGCGACTACATGCGTACCTATGTNGGCGGCGAGGCCGCGGGTCTCATCCGTCCATGGGAGACGCCCCCAAGTCTTCTGCCTAACGATGAAGACCTTGACATCTATACCGCAATGCGGTCGGTCGAATATATCGAGAACTACGACGACGACCGACCATTCTACTTATCGGTACTTTTTCCAGGACCGCATAATCCGTTCGACTCCCCCTCCGATGACCGCGCGCTATACAACCCAGATGACATGCCAGGCGCAATTCTGGAACCGGAGACCGGCCCACTCTCGCCCCAAGTCGAACGAATGAAGNGCGTTAGTAATTTGGACAAGATGACTGCGAGCCAGGCTCAAATGATGCGAATGTATTACTATGCAAAGGTGACCCATGTCGATCACGGTATTGGCATGGTGCTCGATGCGCTCCAAGCTAAAGGGGTTATGGATAATACCTGGATCATCTATACATCTGATCACGGTGAGATGCTCGGAGACCACCGTTGCAGTCACAAGGCCCTGTTCTATGAAAGCGCCATGAATATCCCGCTTTGTATCCGGCCACCCGGCGGCACCAAAGCATGGCAATCGAAAGCACTCACCGATCAGCTTGATCTGACCGACACAATGCTGGAAATCGCCGACGCACCCTACCTGGATAATGCCAGTGAATATAGATCCTCACTCGTCAGCAAAGTCCTGGATGGCCCGGATGTCGCTAACGCCCAGGTGGGCAAAGAGACAGTATTCAGTGACGTGCGGCTTTACTCCATGGTGCGCAACGACAGATACAAGCTCGCCGTTGATTCCCTGACGCGGGAACCTACCGAGCTTTACGATATGGATAACGACTCAGACCAAATCCACAATCTGGTCGAGGACGCTACACTTGATGATGTTCGATCAGAGCTGATGGATCATCTGAACACACACCTGGACAAGCTTGATCATGACAAGGTCAAGAAATACCANGACACACTTAACGCCAACCCGCTCCTGGGCAGCGCNGCCCACAGGATGGGCACACCCACAGTAATATAGTAGGAACAAAATGACTAAGACCAAAGTCGCATTCTATGCACCTGNCGATATTGAACAGCGTCTTGCAGCAGTTCAGAAAATTGCTGCAGAAAACGACCTCCTCGAGTTCACCACGGTGGATCTCAACAAAACACCCGAAGAGAACTTCGCCACCTGCGAAGGTGCCAAGGTTTTCATAACCCCCAACATCAAACCCGTCAACAAAATCGCCGCAGGCATTAAAGGACTGAAGCTGGTGCAAACCTTTAGCGCCGGTACCGATGAACTCGATAAAGGGATGCTGCTGAACCTGGGAATCAAGGTCGCCAACAATGGTGGCGCCAATGCCGTGGCCGTTGCTGAACACGCGGTCTGGATGATCCTCACCATTAACCACAAGTTCGATCACCAGATCGCAAGTGTGAAAGCAGGGACCTGGCGTGACGGTGTGCCCGGAGATCTAACCGAATTTACTTCCNTGGTCGATAAGCAGGTTGGCATCGTAGGNCTCGGTCGCATTGGCTCAAGGGTGGCGAAANGACTACANAGCTGGGAATGCAATGTGGTNTATCACGATGTCGTGGAATNCGACGATGACTATATTGCCGCTACCGGTGCAACCCGCATGCCTCTGGATGAGCTAATCACAACCTCTGACATTATTACTCTGCACGTACCGCTCGACCGAATCACCGAGAAAATGTTCAGCAGCGAACAATTCAAGGCGATGAAAGAAACCGCAGTGTTAATCAACACCTGTCGTGGACCNGTCGTGGATGAGGCGGCGCTAANAGAGGCTCTGCGTAACGGCGAGATCTGGGGCGCAGGACTCGATGTCACCGAGGTCGAACCAATACAACCTGACAACCCGCTCATCAACATGCCCAACGTGGTTATTACGCCACACAACGGCACCAAGGTAATTCAGTCGGAATGGAACACACATATCAATGCGGTCGCCAATGCCGAGCGGGTCGCCCGCGGTCTGGAACCAGAGTGGGTGGTGAATCCCGTATAGACCTTTTTGGGTGATCACCGCTTTAGGTCGAATACGCTTAAGCGTTATAATCGTCAGTCCTCCAGTTGACATTTGATGAANCATGGACCAAGCAAAAGCAGCCCAACTTAAAGCTGATTTCGATCGTGATGGATACGTCATTCTTCGCGANTTCTTCGACCAAGCNCAACTAGACGAAATCTGTGAGCGTGCCGAAGCAGTGCGTGATAGCCTGCCTCGTTCAAACAGCAAGTTTTCCAACGTCACCAAGGGTCTAGACAGGATGGACGGCTACTTCAAGGAACTGCTGCACAATGGTCCCCAGGTAGAGCTGCTCGAAATATTGCTGGGCAGGAAACCCGAGCCAACCACCGCCAGTATATTTACCAAGGACAAACACTCTGAGGAAGTGCACCCGCACTCCGATGCGATGCAAGGGGGTGTTGTCTGGTTGGCCCTTGACGAGACCAACGCTGAAAACGGCTGCCTACAATTCCTTAAAGGCTCCGACCAGAGAGAAGAGGAATTCGCTCACTTAAGCGCATCCACACCCACGGACCTGTCTGATCATCCTGACCGAGTTGAATGTGCCATGAACCCAGGTGACATTGCTTTCTTCAGACCTACCACCGTGCACTGGTCAGGTCCGAATCATGAAGGATCAGTAAGACGTGGCTTTAACTGCTTTTATACCGGCGACCCGTATCAAGGCTGGAAAGACAAACTCAGTCAGGAAGAATGGGATGCAATGATGGAAAAGAAAATGAAACAGGAAGCCAAGGTTAAAGAAAAGCTGGGTGTATCTTAACTAAAACATTAGATCACTGAGAACACCGTGACCGATATACAATCTACGTCACTGCATTTTATTCGCATTACCCATAAGACGTGCTGGAGCTTTNTCCGTCTGCAAACGAGCGATGGACGCGTTGGCGAGGGTGAAGCGTCTCTAACCGGGCGCGAAAATCTGTTGCTGGATGCGGCAGAACGAATCATACCCATCGCCCTGCGCGAGGCATCACACGAAGAACCAAGCAGATTCGCCCAACAAAATTCACCTAAAGACATCGCGGAATCCGGCATAGTCAGTGCGATTGATCAAGCGCTATGGAGCCTGAACGCACAGGCTGAAAATCAAGCGTTAGTACAAACGCTTGGGGTATCCCGTGAGCATATTCCAGTATATGCCAACATCAACCGTCGTACTGAAAATCGCAGCCCAGGTGGTTTCGCAGACAGTGCCTATGCTGCCATGGAAGCAGGACATGTCGCATTCAAGATAGCGCCCTTTGACGAGGTCAATGTAGGAATCTGCGCTGAGGGTAACGGGCTCACTGCGATGCAAGCAGGCCTTGATCGTATCTTGGCTGTTCGTCAAGCCATCGGTCCCGATGCACGACTGATGATTGATTGCCACTGGCGCTTTAACGAAGACACCGCAAGTATGCTGAACGAAGCCGCTGCTAAACTTGGGATTCATTGGGTAGAGTGCCCAATGCCAGAAATAGAAGAAAACATTCCCGCTCTGTCGCGCCTGCGACATCAATGCAACGAACTTGGAATGCACCACGCAGGCCTCGAGACCAATATCGGCTGGGATACCGTACGCCCCTTTTGCGAGGGTGGTGCCTACGACGTTGTTATGCCGGANATCAAATACATTGGTGGCATTAACGAGTTACAGCGCACCGCTGATGGTTGCTCTTCGCTCGGCATNCAGCTCTCACCGCATAATCCAAGTGGACCTGTCGCCCATGCGGTAAGCCTTCAGGTATCAGCCTCGATAGCCGATTTCGATATACTGGAACTTCAGTTCGATGAAAGCCCCTTATTCAATGAATTGGTAGGGGCGCCTTTTGCAGACGTTGAGGATGGCCACACCGTTTTACCAGAGGGTAGCGGACTCGGCATCCACCTAATTGAGACGGTAATGCAGCAGCATCTTGACCAATCGGTCAGGGAGTGGAGCTAGGCTTCATACCCCTGCCAGATATACTCCAGCGCCTGGGGCAATAGTTGCGCCTTCATCGCCTTATCGCAGTGGCCCGCATTACGCACAAAACTGAACTGGTAGGGATAACCTTTATCTGCTAATACATGGGCCATATGCTGATTCGCCAGAACCCAATCGTGCATGTCATCGCGCATGCTGTTCGGGTTATACAGATCACGATCACCGACACACAGCCAGATGCGCAGGGATTTCACCAGGCTTTGCGGAATAATAGTTTGATGAAACCCCCAGGCACCGCCCGGCGTTCCAGGGTTATAGGGCCACTGCTGGTTAATAAAGGTACCCGATAAACTCAGCACTCGATGATAAAGGTCGTTGCGATACCAGGCCATGATCAGGGAGCACGAAGCACCGGAACTACAGCCCATTGCCGCGCGTGCATCCGGATCTCTGTTGAGTTCGATTCCACATTGCGCCTCAGCAAATGGCAGTACTTCCGTCTCGACATACTCAGCGTAGACACCAGACATGGTGTCGTACTCGAGCCCTCGCTGACTACCCTGGGCATCACCACCACCATTACTGATACTGATGGCTACCATAGCAGGAACCCGCCCCTCTGCAATCAGGTTATCAAGCGCCTGAAACAGCATATGATCGGGACCATCAGCACCAACGATAAATGGAATGCCAGGCTCATATTGCTGGGGAACATAGACTGTAATCTTGCGGGAGTATGGCGCAGGATGACTGGTGGTCACGATAAGGCGTGCAGGGTTTTCCGGGTCCGGTTCACCGAAGGTGTTCTTTTCGCGTGCAATACCAGGGTAAATCGTGCTGTCTTTTGACTCCATCACCAGTTCGTGAATCTTTCCCTTTGGCACGCTAGAATCTTTGCGCATCTCTGGTGCTGGGTCATGGGTTGGTCCTATAACAAAATTACCATCCACATCGATGGGTGGAATGTCGCCATCCGCTAGCATGGTGGCTGCAACATAGCCTGGTGTCTGTGGATCTCTTGTGGGTGGTTCCTTGCGCATTTGTCACTCTATTTTTTCATGTATATTTAGCATTGTACTCAACAAGAGCTTGCTATGACTGTATATGTAATTGGTGGAATCAATCAAGACATCGTTGCGACCAGCGACAACCATCTGAGTCCTGGCGAAACTCTGACCGGTAACGATCTTAATTATTATCCTGGAGGTAAAGGAGCGAATCAGGCAATTGCTGCTGCCCGGGCAGGCGCGAACGTAACCATGATCGGTTGTATCGGGACTGATGCCTTTGGCGAAGGCCTGCGCAATTACCTTGCCGAGTCCGGCGTGAATGTCTCTCGCGTGATAGCGAAAGAGAATGTACCGACAGGCACCGCACTGATCGTTGTCGCGCAGGGAGAAAATTCAATCATCGTTGTGCTGGGCGCGAACGAGACGGTAGGACTCGACAGCATCGATACCATCTCTTTTACCGCAGACGATGTTGTGGTTGCCCAATACGAGACACCGATCGAAACTACACTCGCCGCGTTCAAGGCAGCGCGGCGGGCAGGCGCGAGAACCCTTCTTAACCCCTCGCCAGTTGTATCAACTTCACAGGCATTACTGGACGAGATCGATGTGCTAGTCGTCAACGAGCACGAATTCAAGTCCATATTCGATGTGCCGCTCGACCCCGTACTTACAGGGGAAGCGGAAACACCAGACAACTTTAGTGGCACGTTAGTCATCACCCTGGGTTCAGATGGTGTAATCACCTGGGAGGAAGGCGAGCGCATCAGACAGACGGGACGTANGGTAGAAGCGGTGGACTCAACTGGCGCTGGGGACTGCTTTATGGGTTATCTGGCCGCCACCCTACACAACAAACAAGATCTTGTGTCTGCCATTGCGCTGGCCAACCAGGCCGCTGCGATCAGCGTAACGCGGCCAGGGGCCGCGTCGTCTATACCGCAGCGCCAGGAACTCAACTAGCTTAATTGCCGTTGGGTTCCTGCCTGCGTAATATACGAGGTCCAGCAAATCCGAGGAGCGTATTATGGGAGTGAGCATCACGATTACATCTGGGGACGGATTCGAACTAGATGCCTATCTGGCAGTGCCGGAAGGTGAACCAAAAGCCGCCATCTTGGTTATCCAGGAGATTTTTGGCGTCAATGCACACATCCGAGAAGTAGCAGACGGCTATGCGGCCGATGGGTACGCTGCTCTAGCCCCAGCACTATTTGATCGCGTCGAAAAGGGTGTTGAACTCGGTTATGAGGGTGACGATCTCGCAAGAGGCGCCGGCATAGCTTTCAATGAACTAGACATGGCAAATACACTTGCCGACCTTGCTGCTTGCGCTAATCACCTCACAATTTATGGAAAGGTTGGCTCTGTCGGCTATTGCTACGGTGGACTGATGTCCTTCCTCAGTTCGTGCAACATCGATGTGCTAACCTGTTCGGTCGGCTACTACGGCGGCGGCATCGCTAATAACCTCGACCAGAAACCGAAGATTCCTCTCATGCTTCATTTCGGGGAACTCGACGCTCATATTCCGATGGACGATGTAGCAAAAATCAAGGCGATGAATACTGATGTACCGGTTCACACCTATAATGCCGATCACGGTTTTAACTGTGATCATCGCGCTTCCTACAATGCTGAAGCCGCCAAGATCGCCCGAGAAAGAACAATCGAATTCTTTGAACAGCATCTCGTATGAAGGCATATCAGATCACCGAGTTTTCAAAGCCGCTTGAAGTAAAGGAGCTCGATACGCCGGAACCTGAAGGCACTGAAGTAATGATCAAGGTCGATAAGGCCGGTGTGTGCCACAGCGANCTGCATATTCAGGACGGTTTCTATGACCTGGCGGGTGATACCAAGCTGGACCTGAATGAACGTGGTATCACGTTGCCCAGAACTATGGGACATGAGCTATATGGTAAGGTGGTCGCCGCGGGCCCTGATGCAGCCGGCGCTCCGATCGGGGAATTCAGGTTATTGTATCCGTGGATCGGATGCCGCGAATGCTCGACGTGTCTCGCTGGTTACGAGAATATCTGTGCTGCACCTGCTTCCATTGGCGTGTTCAACGATGGAGCCTACGCAGAGTACTGTATCGTTCCCCACTCCAAATATCTCGTCGATATTGGCGATCTTGATCCAGTCGTCGCAACGCCATATAGCTGTTCTGGCTTAACTGTCTATAGCGCACTCTCAAAAGCACTGCCGGTTTCCGCTGAGGAATGGCTGGTCATTATGGGGGCGGGTGGCCTAGGGTTAAACGCAGTTGCGATCGCAAAAGCCAGAGGAGTAAACAATATTGTCTCCGTTGATATCNACGATACGAAGCTAGCTGCTGCAAAAGAGATTGGGGCAACGGCCGCACTTAATTCAGGTTCCGCAGAGGTGCTCGCCCAACTACAAGAAATCACCGGTGGCGGACCAAGGGCGGTGGTCGATACCGTAGGCGCAGAAGCAACCGCGGGACTAGGTATTGCTTCCCTATTAAAAGGTGGCCGTTACGTCATTGTAGGACTCTTCGGTGGCGGTATTACCCTAGGCCTACCAACTTTGCCATTGAGAGCAATTTCAGTGCTCGGATCCTATACGGGGAATCTCGAAGAATTAAAGGCACTGATCGAACTTGCCAAGAGCGGAAAAGTAAAGCCCCTGCCAGTAGCGACACGACCGATGGCAGAGGTCTCGAAAACTCTGGATGAACTGCGTAGTGGGAAAATCGTTGGCCGCGTGGTGATGTCTAACTCCTAACGAACTATTCGCAAGTCAGGTGAGCCTGGGTGCAATATTCCAGCGCTGCCTAATTAATCCTCCTGTCAACGCAGCGGCAACCGGATTGTCTGAAAAGCAGTAGCTTAAGGCCTCCAGCAGCATCCCTCTTACGTATCTGTCAGGATCATCTACAGCCAACCGAACAACATCAGCGGTAATGTCATCCGGCAACTCGTGATTGATCAAAAGTTGCATAAGCGCATAGGCAACACTTTGTCGTAATGTTGACCTCGGAAGGCCCGCCATGACAGTATTGTTAGGTTCTACGCCTGGTAACAGGCGGGCAATTAACGCCCCGCCAATCCTCTGGGCATCACACTTATTCGCGCGGGACAGCTGGCCCAGACTATAGGCGGCGTTTGACCGAACCAAATCATCGTCGTCAGACTCCACACAATGGATGAGCGCATCAACGGCAAGCTGTGACGATGCTGACTCAACAGTACCAAGTGCATAAGCCGCCACGCGTCTGGTCTTCGGGCCGCTTGATTGCAGCACTTCGACGATTTCGAGTGTCGCCCGTTGCCCCTGATTGCGCAGGCCATAGCCAGATGCTCGGCGGGTCGATTCCGATTTGCTACGGACAGCTTTTATCAGTATCTCGATCGCTTCTTTGGCATCGTCCGATCCAAGCCTATACGCTGCCTCTACTTTTTCGTCTTCCCTGCCGCTCATCAACCGATCTGCCACACCTTGCATGTCTTCGACGGGCACTAACGACTTCTGACCACTACTCCAATCCCAGATCTGCTTAACGACGGGTTGCAGTTCCTTTCTAACGTGCGCAAAGTCAGGCATATCCTTGTGGTACCAGGCAGGTGCATTTGGTTCTGTCGCACGGGCAGCATAAAACTTATACATAAACCTATCCGGAGTATCTAGTAACTTCCTGCTCCCCCTATGAATCAAATCATAACTGCCGATGACCACCGAACCTTTTGTCACGTGAATAAAGCGCCTATCAAGATCTGGCACGCCCACACTGTCTAACCCTTCCTGCAGTCTCCGGTCACGATATACAAAGTTATCAGACCTTATATCCTCTCCGTTAAACGACCGATCCATCGAGTCACTGGANCGCCAGCCATCCTCCGTTTCAAAATCNTTGGTCCAGTACTGCGAGCCCGCCACTATCTCGGTAGGACCATTGGTTTCATCAACTGCCTGTGGATAGTAAAAAAGAAAAAGCCAGTCTGGTCGATGAGATCGATAGTGTCCCCGCTCATTCCAGGGCAGATTACCGTCCTGATGAAACCCCTGGTCCGCCGTCGTACTAGTATGCACATAATGATGGGGATGAAGCACATAGCGATTTCCGATTAAACTGGTGACGGTATCTACCACTGCTGGATCATTGACTACGTGATCAACCTCAGGGATCAACGCCCTTAGGTTGTCGCCGAGGATCTCGAAATGTGCCGTACGACTTTGAAGTTTTTCAGAACGCTCGTACAGCAACTGAGCGCTAGCATACAAATGGTCGTGATCCTTGTCGCTCATCTTAGATGGCGTCACAACAAGGTAACCGTCAGCCAGGAAATTTAGAAACTGATCGTCAGAGAGCGGCATACATGGGCTTTTGTCATAAACACGAAAAATATACCCAATGCAAGTATCCCTGTCGAACGAGTTGCGATAATCTGAGTCTCTTCCTATATACACGGGAGCAACTATGAGATTTGGTTTCTGGCCAAATCCTCGCAGCAATTACGAGGACACTAAAACACTGGCACTTCATGCGGAAGCCACGGGATACGACGGGATCTGGTTAGCAGATCATTTTTTGCCGGAAGAACCCGAGCTGATTCCTGTTCATGAATCATGGATAACCATGGCCGCACTGTCTCGCGACGTCCCAAGGGTCCGAATAGGCACTATGGTCACAGGCAATACCTATCGTCATCCTGCCATTTTGGCCAATATGGTCGCCACCATGGACAACCTCAACGAGGGCCGATCAGTACTCGGTATAGGATCTGGATGGCAGCAGAATGAGCACGAAGCCTACGGCATAGAATACGGAACAGTAGGCAGTAGACTTCGCATGCTCGATGAAGCCTGTCAGATCTTTCAGGGCCTATTTAACAACGATTACTTCGACTTTGAAGGTGAGTTCTATCGCCTAAATCACGCCCCCCTTGAGCCCAAGCCTAAACAGGAAAAACTACCCCTGATGATCGGTGGTGGCGGTGAGAAAGTCACGCTAAAAATTGCTGCCAAGTATGCCGACGAGTGGAACGTCTGGGGGGACGTCGAAACGTTAAAACAAAAGGGCGCCATTCTAGATCAACACTGTGAAACTGTCGGTCGAGATCCTTCAGAGATCGAACGATGTGCAGTAGCGTTACTGTTTCTCTCTGACAATGAGGAGTATCTCAAGCGGGTTAGAGGCGCTACTGGAATGGCTTCAATAATAGGCAATGTGAGTGAGGTGAGGGATACCGTTGCGGCTTACCAAGAAGCAGGTGTTGAAGAGATTATCATTCCAGATTTCACTCTGGGAACATTAATCGGCGCTGATCAGAAGAAAAAAGATCTGATGGAGCAGTTTATTAAAGACGTCGCGACGGTCGCGGCATAGTTATTTTGTTAGGAGAATATTAGATGTCACAGAACTTAAAGGACAAAGTCGCCATCGTTACGGGAGGCGCCGGTGGAATCGGCAGCCGAATTGCCAAAACCTATGCAGGGGCTGGCGCCAAGGTTGTAATCGCTAGTAGAAGCCAGGGAAAGCTGGACAAAGTTGCAGGAAAGATTGATGGAGAAGTGCTTGCCCTTGCAACAGACGTTACCGTTCCTGAGCAGGTCGACAACATGGTTGCAAAAACCATCGACGAGTTTGGAGGTATTGACATCCTAGTAAACAACGCCGGTGGAGCCATGTTCATAAAGTCCCCAAATGATCTTGAACCAAACGAATGGGACGCGGCGATCGCGCTAAACCTATCGAGTGTTTTTCTATGCAGCCGGGCAGTGAGTAACAACATGATGGAGCGAGGTAGCGGAAGGATAATCAATATCTCATCCGTCGCAGGGATGCGACTGTCACCCTCTTTCGTACATTATGGTGCAGCGAAAGCCGGCGTTATTAACCTGACCAAGGGGCTCGCTATGAGTTGGGCGCCGAACAACATCAACGTCAACTGCATTGCGCCGGGGTTAACTGCAACGGAAGGCGTGGCCAACTGGCTGCCGGAGAAAACCAAAGAAGATGGAACATCGGTCCCGCCCCTACTTTATCCACCAGACCCCGAGCATGTTGCAGACTTGGCATTGTTTCTGGCATCTGAATTATCTGCACACATCAGCGGAGAACTATTCCCTATTCGTTCGCTGACAGAGTTGGCCTAACGAAGTGATNTTTTGGTATGAATAAGGTGTAAGGGGGCCCTATGAGCAACCAATTCAAAAACATTATTTATGAGGTCACCGCGCCACTCGCATTGATCACCATTAATCGACCAGAGAAGCATAACGCAATCTCCCTACAGACACTGGATGAATTGCATACTGCGGTAGATTTCGCTACAGGTGATGGCGATGTTCGCGTTATTGCCATCACCGGCGCCGGCGGTAAGGCCTTCGCATCTGGATCCGATCTGAATGAGGTTGCCGACCGAGACCTCAAGAAAGCNCTAGAACCTATTGTTCAGGGACTGGCTCAGCAGCTTGAGGACACACCAAAACCAACTATCGCAGCGATTGATGGCATCTGTATGGGAGGAGGTCTCGAGATCGCCCTCGGCTGCGATCTTAGGATTTGCACGCCAAGGAGTCGCTTTGCCACGCCAGAAGGTAAACTCGGCATCATTCCAGGCGGCGGCGCAACCGCGCGTCTTCCGAGAATTATTGGCCGGGGCTGGGCTATGGAGATGATGCTAATGGGCGACCCAATCGATGCCGACCGAGCCCTGCAAATTGGTCTTGTGACACGTATTGTCAAGCCTGACGAAGTAATGAATGAAGTCAAACGAATGTCAGATCATCTCGCGTCTTTCGCACCTTTCGTACCTCAATTCATGAAGGCAATGGTTCATAAGGGTATGGAAGCAAGTCTCGCGGGTGCACTGGCCCTCGAGAAATTTGCCCAGGGCGCACTAGTGCAAACGGACGACAAGGAAGAAGGTATAAGTGCGTTTCTGGAAAAGCGTAAGCCGGATTTTAAGGGTAAGTAATACTTTCCTTTCACAATATTCCCATGGATCNAATTAACATAAAGGGAACTGTTGCGCCCGGCTTTGAATCCGTAAAAAGTCTGTTCGAGAAACGAATACGAGAACTGTGGGAAGACAATGCGCAGCTCTGTGTTTACGTTGGGGAAGAGAAAGTTGTCGACCTCGCAGCTTCTAATTCCGAAAACTTTAGTGCAGATTCCATTGTCAATGTATTCAGCAGTGGTAAAAATCTTGAAGCTATTGCCATGGCGACCCTTTTCTCAAAAGGTCTACTCGATTACAACGCCAGGATAGCAGAGTACTGGCCCGAGTTCGGCCAGCAGGGTAAACAGGAAATAACCGTCGCTGAACTGATGCGCCATGAAGCCGGGCTTGCCGCGTTCAACGTGTCAATTAAACCCAACGATCTGCTAACTGACCGAATCAAACAGAATATCATTGGTCAAATAATCGAACGTCATCCCCAGGAGTATCAAAAAGACGGCAACAGACGTGAGTATCACGCAATATCGCGTGGGTGGATCGTCAACGAAATATTTAGGCGAATTGAACCCTTCGGTCGAACTATCGGTGAGTACCTTCGAGAGGACCTCTGTCCTTTACTAGAGACCGATGCCATCGTCGGCGTAAGGGAAGCAGAGCGACCCCGTATCGCTCCACTTTCGCCAATCGGCATCGGGAATCAGTTACTTGAGTCGTTTTTACCTCAATTTGCGAACCGAAAAGTCATGGATAACTTCGCCCAGCTAGCTGGAAAAATGTTAAGGATAGTTCCATCAGCGAGCAAGAGCACTGCGGTTACAAAACCACCACCGTTTGAAGGATTTGGCCGAGGCATAAAACTTTTTAACGACCCGGCTATTGCNATGGGCGAGACGCCATCNGCAAATGCTCATTGTTCTGCGAGAGGTCTNGCCAAATTAGCTGCGATGTTGGCTCANGGTGGAGAATTCGGCGGAATACAGATACTTAGTGAAGCTGCTTGGAACGCTATGCACGATAAACCTGTCACCAGTATCATGGGACTTAAAACGACTTTTACCCAGGGTGGGATCGCTCGCTTTGACACCTCTGCTGAAGACGGTATGCTCGACACCGCACTCAATCATGGACGAGAAGGCTTCTACGGTTGGATGGGGCTGGGCGGATCACTTTTCCAGTGGCACCCCGAAAAAAAAGTCGGATTCGCGTTTGTTCCGACCACCCTGCACACGATGGACTTCATTAATGAACGGGGCAAGGTTTTTCAGACAGAAGTATTAAAAATAATCTGAATCATGAAAGTAATAGCAAGCAACCAGGGATAACAGGAAAGAGAAGTAATATGAGCTACGCCGACGAGAGAATAATTTTTGATGCAGATAGCCACCTGATGGAACTGCCGGACTACCTGCGAGAATTTGCCGACCCCGATATTCGTGATCGCCTGCCGAAATTGGGCGAAACCGCCACGGCCATCTTTGATGCAAAAAACTATGGCGACACCGGNGCCCACTCGCCAGAGACCACAAAAAAACTTCTGGCAATGGGAGATGACATAACACGCGGACCAAAATGGCATGAAGCACTAGGCTCATTTAACGGTAAGGAACGTAACCAGGTTCTCGATTTGCTGGGATTTAAAAAGCAGGTAATCTTCTCCTCTTTTTGCTCCCGATTAATCTTCGATGACCCGGACTTTGATATNCGTTATGGTGCTGCAGCAGCGCAGAATAGGTCCATGGCCGAGTTCGTAAAACACGACGAGCGGATGATTGGTGTTGGCATGGTTCCGCTAGATGAACCAGACAGAGCTGTTGCAGAAATCAAACGCGTGCTGGACATGGGCCTAGGTGCCGTTTGGATAGGCTCTGATGCACCCGGAGGACGATCCCCCGGTCATCCCGACCTTAATCCTGTATGGGTGTTACTTCAGGAAGCGGGCGTTCCCTTCATTCTGCACGTCGGAAGCTCTACCTTAAGCATTCCCGATCCTTGGATGAATGACGGCCGCCCCGCCAGGACCACAGCGCGAGGCGGCGCCGAAGTTATCGGTTCAAAAGATTTGACGGTAATTCATCACTCTGCGNTCAGGTTTGTATCAACGATGATTCTAGATGGTGTACTGGAACAGTTTCCAAAGCTTAAAGGTGGCGTTATTGAACTAGGCGCGGGCTGGGTACCGGATATGATAAGGCGACTGGACCATGCCGCAGAGATCTGGACCAAGTCCGAACCACATCTGGCACAGATGACACGCAAGCCGTCGGAGCAGATTCATGATCAACTTCGCTTTACGCCCTACCCTTTTGAAGATGTAGCACAGCTGGTTGCGGAGTCCTCACCAGACCTATATCTATTTTCTACCGACTATCCTCACGCTGAAGGCGGCCGTGATCCTATCGGAAGATTCTTGCGTTCAACCGAGTCATTGACAGATGTTCACCGGGATCGATTCTTCCATCGAAATTTCCTGGATATTTATCCCGCCTAATTGACCNCAAGGAATTTACTCAGGTAGCGATATTTCCAAGTCATCAAAACTTGACTGACTATCTTCAATATCGCTAACACGATACTGCACTAGATCAAATCAGTTGCCAGTAGTTATCGTGATACTATCTACGCTCACTGTTCCATCTAATGGTAGTGTAATAACAATCNCTGAATGGGGATCAATAGCGAACCGCGTGCCAGGTCATTTGATAGAACATCTGACGGCGCCTAAATGATCACCAGCGCCGTGGATAGCGGACCATCAATAATTAAGCCCTAAGTTAATGTCCCACTAGCGATCAGTGGAATTGATCATCCTTGTCTCGAAGCCCTCCAAGGCCCGCTTCTGACTCAAACGCATCGATGACTTGCTCAGCCCGCGCGGTACCGGAAATCCGATCACCTTGGCTCGCATAGCCAGGGACACATCCCTGCTGTAAAACCATCGCAAGTCTGGGTCCGTACTTATCGATCATTTCCTGCGGTACGCGACCGATGAAATCCTCGAGGGGTCGCATAAACGGTCGGCAAAAATAAACGGTCACACTCACTCGCAAACCCGGCGTAGTACGATTGTATGCCGCATGCCAGGCATTACCCGGCCAAACGACCAGCGAGCCTGCTTTGCCCTCTATCGGGATAGCCTGCTCATTCAAAGACAGATCTCTTTCCCTACCGACAGGGTTACGACACCATTTGTGGCTGCCAGGAACAATCGCTGTTGCGCCGTTCTCAAAAGTGAAGTCGGTCAACAGATAGGTACACTGTGCGGTATAACTCATCGTTGGTAACGGTGACGGCATTCCGCCCGCGTCGGTGTGCAACGGAAAGTTGCTCTTATTCGGCCCTTTCATCCAACAACCCATGTTTGAAAGCACCGCACTGTAACCCAGCATATAGGTCACAATTGCCAACAATGATGGATTCATNAGCGCATCAGCAAATACCTCATCCTCGAAAAAGATCGAATGCATTCGGTCTCCGAAAGGAGAATCTGAGGCCTCTGGGATATTCGGCGCTACTGCCGGGGTCTGATCTTTTAATTCGTCTCTACCGAATCGATCGTTCTTGGCACCGAAAAGCATATTGGGCTGGTTCGCGTGGGTGGCACCAGTCTCCATATTGGGGCGTTCACCGTTACGCTGCTCAGCAATATCGAGCAAGGCTTCCAGCATCCGATCAGCGAGNCCATTAGGATTAGCGATTTCCGGCGGAATGACACAAAAACTGTGTGCATCAAGATCTGCTACGTATTGCTGCAAACCTAGATCACAAATTTCCCTCCACGCACTATCACGTGGCTCTTGTTTAATAGCTGCTGCCATAATTTTGTCCTCCTAGCACCCATATCATACACCCGTAATGCTTTCGTTCGCGAGTCATGCTGGCTGTCACCAATATGGAATCAACGGTCAATCTTGACATCTGCATCCACGAATCTGGAAAAAGTCGACGTTCACTTTACTTCCGAACTTAGAACCATGTGCGAGGTTCGGATGGGAGAAGTGAGCTATCGAAAAAAAATTTCAGAGAATCGACTAAAGCCTGCAGGACACAAGGCATTAACCAGCGCGTAAAGAACTGGCTGACACCCATTATGTTTGTGGATATTTCGTCGGCAAAGAGAATAAGTGATCGAATATAGACTGTCAGCTTACTAGCTGCTCAATAGACTCCAGCAGGCTCAGGTAATCCGCTTCCTCAAATCTGGTAGAGTCTATAGATAACACGTGCCCACCAATATCCAGCGGGGTCTGATACAACTCGGTCAATGCTTCCAGATTAAACTCATTGAACAAGGTGTGATCAAGATGTCCACGATGCCGCACACTGCCCCCAGTTCGTTTCTTATATCGTTTTTCAAGTTCTTGCCCGTCTGCTCCGCACATGATCTGGATAGGTATTAGTGGGTATTTCGACAATAGTTTTTTCAAGGCCTCTGAGTGTTGCTGCCGGTAGTTACAATCAATGACACACGCACATCCTGCCTTGAGTTGCATCTCGATTAGGTAGAAGAGAATAGAGATAGCCGCATTGTCCATCTTCCTGCCGGAAAGCGGTTCGTCGGTTTCAATTGCAACAGGTATCCCCACGTCATCAAAGATCGGTTCCTTGACGCCATCCTTGCTGAAGTAGGGAATTCTTAAAGACTTTGCCAGCCTAGTCCCAATTGTAGTCTTTCCAGTCGCTGGACCACCCAACACAATGACAATGAAGTCTCGCATTCTTCTTTTAGTCAATAAGTTTTGCGGCAGACGCAACGCTGGCATCGTCGTGAATAATTGCAGCCATCGCGGCAGTAATACCGGTAACGTTGTCATGGCCCCAGATGTTGCGACCCATCGTAATGCCAATTGCACCTGCATCCATCGCATCGCGAACTATTTCAAGTGTTTCCTTGTCAGAATCCACTTTGGGTCCACCAAGAATAAGTACCGGAACGGTACAGTTCTCGACCAGCACCTTGAAACTCTCTTTGTCGCCTGTGTAAAAAGATTTCACGTAGGTCGCACCTGTTTCGCTCGCAACGCGACAAGCTGCTGCAGTGATCTCTGGTGTCCGCTTGTCTGCCCCCGGGAAGCCAAAAGGAACCACCTCTGCCATCAATGGCAGGCCCCACTTCTGGCACTCCGCCGCTAGGGTCACCATATTCAGAACCGTTTCTTTACCGGTATACCTACCTAGGTGATCATCCCCCTCCTCACACCAGGGGTAAAGTTCCGCTTTAATACCGTCCACACCCAGCCGAACTGCGCGCTCAACGAGCGTCGGTACTGTCTGTGGCGTCGAATCGATACTCAACCACAATCCCGCAGCCCCTAGCACATCAACAGCATGTAATGCCGTACCATAGGGAGCCAGTATCGCGTCTGCCCCACCTTCGATGACATCAGTAATTACTTTATTAGAATCTTTTAGACTGGTAACTGTGTCGAATGAGCGAGCATGATCCATGGCAACTACCAGTGCCCTGCCGCTGTCCCTGAATAAGTGTCTTTCTCGCAATGTTTTCATGCTTATCCTATTTACTTGACTGAATGATGGTAACCTCATCAGACAATCGAAACCATCTTGATCCAGATAAGTTGATTGAACTCAAAGCACAGAATAGTTGATGTATCTGGTGGCTATCTGTAGCTTTCACGAACTGGTTTGGAAAAGTATAGGAAACTTCCATGAAAGACTTGAACAATAAGACAGCATTTATTACTGGCGGCTCCACAGGTATTGGTTTTGGTATGGCTACTACTTTCGCTAAGTCAGGGATGAACGTCGCGATCACTGACATCCGTGACGAGGAGCTTGCCAGCGCAAAGGAAAAACTAAGCGCTTACACCGATAATGTCATGACGTTCAACGTCGACTCCACTGATGTTAGCGCGATTGAAAACGCAGCTGATGAATTAGAAAAGACCTTAGGTCCACTTCACGTACTCTGTAACAATGCAGGAATACCTGGTGGCGCACCAATACTCGAAACCGACGATGCCAGATGGAGGCTAGTATTTGAGGTTAATTTTTTTGGACCCGTCAATGGTATCAGCGTTTTCCTGCCACGCATGCTCAAGCACGGCGAGGACGCACATATCGTCAACACCGCATCCTTCAGTGGTATTCATGGCCACGGGCATCAGTCAGCCTACGGCAGCAGCAAGTTTGCGGTAGTGGGTATGTCTGAATTTCTGCGTAACGATCTTGCGCATACAAACGTTGGCGTCTCCGTGCTTTGTCCTCACGTTGCAGATACGCCGATTATCCAGAATCTCAAAAAGCGAGTGTCAGGAGACATGGCCAAAGTGATTTCAGATATGGCGGTTCCCGCAGAAACCGTAGGTGCCCAGGTCATGAACGCGATACTGACTGACGAGTTTTATGTTTTTTGTGATGGCACTCATACGCGAAACATGTTGGAACAGCGTTGCAAAGACTATATCGCTGCGATGGATCGTCAGTTCCCCAAGGAATAGCAACTCATCCACCTAAATGAGCGAGCACCCACTCTCCATCATCGCTGGTAAAGCCGCTTACCGTGAACTTGAACATAACGGTTGGGAACCTTCAAAGTTCACTTCTCTGATCGGCGCTTCAGGCGGCGCAAAATTTTTGGGGCTAGCACACCTCGATCGTCTCTTATTCGGAGACTTTCTGCAGCGCACTGATCACCCAATGAGCCTCTACGGGTCTTCGATTGGTAGTTGGCGACACGCAGCGCTGGCTTCTCCCAATCCACTACAATCAATCACCAAATTGCAGGATCGCTATCTCAATCAGCAATGGGATGAGGACGATCCACGCACTCCGCGTGAGATTGTCGACTCACTCTGTGAGTGGGTTATAGATGGCTTTATAGACGAACAAACATCCACATCAATCTGTGATCACCCAAGATTCACCACCCATATCGTCACCACCAGAGGTCGTGGGCTTGCGGGTCGTCAGAATCGAATTGCACTTGGGACAGGCATGGCATTGGGTGCGATCGGTAATCTGGTTAGCCGGCGCATTCTTGCGCTATCTTTTCAGAGGGTCGTGTTTACCGCCGGTATTCAGCACACATTCGAATTCTTAGACTTTCAAACACACCACGTTAAACTCAAGTCCGAGGTTGTTCGAGACGCGCTACTCGCAAGCGCATCGATACCTTTTCTTATGTCCGGCCAACGAGATATATCTGGCGCGCCGAAGGGTCACTACTGGGATGGCGGTATCGTCGACTATCACTTCGATTTTGTAAACTTCAGAGATGACGGACTCGCCCTTTATCCACACTTCGGCAACCAGGTAATCAAAGGTTGGTTCGACAAATCACTACCCTGGCGACGAAACTCACCAAACCTGCTTGATCGAGTCGTCATACTCCTTCCTTCTGCATCGTATCTAGCATACTTACCCTACCGAAAGATTCCCGATCGAAAAGATTTTGCAGCAATGTCCCACGCCGACAGAATGAAATACTGGCAACATGCTGTAGATGCTAGCAGGCAATTAGCGGAGGCGTTTGAAAAGGTCATTGATATGAGCAATCCTGTGGCAAATGTGACACGTCTGTAGCAGGATAAGCGCTTATTAGAAATCCAGCGCATACTTTAAAGATACGAGGTAAGACCCATGGTACAAATAGCTGCGAGAACAGAGGTCGGCCTTGATCACATCTTGAAAGAGATTGACGATCTAGGATTAAACTCCTATATCGAGGATCTTGATACCAATGGCTACACCGTTATCCCGCCAGAGATCGCTAATCCAAATGATCTCGCCCAGCGTGTACTCGATGCCAGTCTAAATGTGGCCGAGCGACGTAATGGCGAACGACCGGATCTCAAGGATGGCAATAGTCGAAACCCGAACTCCCCTGTGGGTGATGCACAAAAGGCAATATTGCTTGAGAACCAGGTATTTGAAGAGGCACTTATGAATCCAGTGCTACTCGCCGTGTCGACGTACCTGTGCGGGTACGACGTGGTCCTGTCATCGATGGGTTCTCAAATGAAGGGGCCGAGCGACACAAGATTTCTTCTGCACACAGACACTCGTTTACCATCGCCTTTGCCTCGACTACCCCTTCTATGTAAGTGCATCTATGCGCTAACTGATTTCGATCGAGAACGCGGGTGTACCGCATTCGTTCCGGGCAGCCATAAGTGGGATCGTAATCCTAAGGGCAGCGAGACCCTCATGCATGAGGGTGGTAGCGTAGAAACTGTTCCCGCCGAGGGCGCCGCAGGGTCATTGATCATATTTCACGGCAGCACCTGGCACGGTGCGTACAATCGAGTGGTTCCTGGATTGCGGGCCAGTCTGCACCTGCTGATGATGCGTTCGATGCTTCGCATGACCGAGGATTTCTATGACCGCATACCGGAAGAGGTTCTTGCGCGGAACTCTGCGCGGTTCGCAATATTGACTCAGCAGGCGATCATACCTGCCTACCTCGACAAAGAAGACCAGCACGCCAAGGTGATGCGCTCATTGAAATATACCGATGCGTTTGAGAAAGAGTCGGGAATCGCATTGCCAGTCAAGAGATAGCTCAGCTTGCTAGGCACTCAACTCGATTCGTTCGCGCTCCAGAACCAGTGCTTCGATACGATCGAATTTAACGAAGTAAAACAAAGCTGCGATTGCGGCGATAATGCTCGCAAATGGAAAGAAGTAGACCCAACCGATCTGTGCTGCTACTACACCAGATAATGATCCTGATGCCCACGCACCAAAGTGCATAAAGCTTGATTGCAGACTGTAGTCCGTGCCCGCCTGTGCTTTAGATGCCCAGCGATAACGTGAGATGCTGGCCGTATAGTTAAAGAGCCCAGTCGCGAAACCCAGTAGTGAAACCATGGCAATGAGCATGGGTAAGACAGGGAGCGAAAACAACGCAAAGGCACAAAACATAGCGCCCTCTATCGGCAACGCGACAACACTGATTAATGTGGTGTAACGAAACCCGATCCGCTCGATAAGCCAGGGAGTTGCGACTGCCGCCAGGCCAGACCCGACAATACTGGAAATTGGTGCAAGGATGCCAAACTGAGTTAGCGTTAATCCCTTGTCCGCAAAGAATGGGCCGGTCATTGAACTCATAAACACAACGCCAAAACCCCACATGAATCCAAATGGTAAGATATACTTGGAGTAATCCTCCCGCTTCAATGCCTTAATTAAATCTGGTCGTTCACCCCGAGCCTGACGTTCCTGACTTGCTAGCGGCGGGGGCGGCTCGGAACGGATAATTGCGGGTATGGCAGCAACGAGTAGAAGCGCGGCAGCCGCGAACATCGTGGGCGACCAGCCGAAGGTTTCCACCAGCGCGATTGTACCTGCACCCATCACCCCAGCCAGGGCACCAAGAAAGTTGATGATCGATGTTCCAACCGGACGCTCCGTATCAGTCATCGATTCTGTTGCATAGGCATCGACGGCAATATCCTGGGCCGCCATCACGAACGATTTAAAAACAAGAATTGCAATAATGATGTACACCGCCGCTAGGGAAGGTGGAATCCATGCGAGCACGGCATATGACATCGCGCCGATGATGGTGCAGGGAACGATCCAGGTTTTGCGATAGCCAAATCGCACGCTACCAAAATTGTCTACCACGAGTGCAATCAACCACTTGAACCAGCGCGGTATATTGGGGAGTGCCAGTAACCAGAACATTTCCAGTGGGAGACCTTCCTTCCTGAACATGAAAGGCAATGCGGTCGCGGTGAAAGCATAGGGGAAGAACTGCGCCATATGCAGCACACCTATCACCGCCAGTTTGGGGTAATCTTTCTGCTCGGCCGCTGTATCAGAACGCTCCATCAGGGATCTTTGAATTTTCCTAGCTTGAATCCACCCTGCATGCATTCACTATAAAAGTAAAGCGGCGAGGAGCATTACTGGTCAGCAGCCGGAACCTGCTGTACATCCAAATTCCACAAGGAAGAAAAGGTCGCCACCAGCACCACAACAATCATCATTGCAGTCGCACTGCAAAGTAACGCGGTAGCGGGGCCGAGCCAGGCTGCCATGTAACCAGAAAAGAGCGCACCGATCGGACCAGCACCCATGTAAGAAAACGAAAAGAACGCCATAGTTCTGGCCCGCTGATCAGGTGGCGATAATTCCTGCACGATACTTCTGGAGGTGGTTACCGACAGCCCACCAGCCAAACCCCAGAGGGCAACACTGACAAACAGACTAACGAACCCTGTCGCAAGGGCGGCACTGGCAAGGGCAAACGCGCCGACGCAATGTGAAACAAGAAGCGCCCGACCCTGTCTGCGGATATCACCAATGCGCATCAAGCAAATAATCATGAACACCAGCCCTCCTGAGTTTGTAAGGTTGGTCCATGAAAGTAGAGTGGAACCTCCACCGTATACCTCACGCAGAAGCAGAGGCATTGTTACCATGTAGGAACTCATGAAAAACAAGCCCATCGCGCAATTAATGATCAGCACCGCACGAGTAGCCGGTGTTCGCTTCACAGTCTGCATGCCAATCGCAATAGAAAGCCATATGTGTTTGATGATGTGGTGTTCCCTCTCGCCAGGCTCGACTCTCGGAGCATCTATTTTCGCCAGGGCAGCGACACCGACCAAAAGCACGGCACCTTGAATAACCAGTATCACCACCGCACCAGACCTATCTGCGAATGACGCGATAAGGAATCCAAGCATCATGATGGCAAATTGCGTCATGGTGGATTGCACAACCGTGCGTTGAATTCTTCCTTCAGCAACCAGGGGAAGTAGCCCGTCTCTCGCTGGCGTAACAATCGCCTGGGCACATCCCAGACCAAAGGCCGCCATCAACAACACGGAATAACTAAACTGATCAAGGTAGATGACGACAGCGAGGGATAAAGCACACGCCGCTGCGAGACTCTGTCCGATAATAGCCACGGGTTTGCCACCGAACTGGTCCGCCAGGCTGCCACCGATCAATATCAGAAACATGATCGGCGCGAGCAGGGTCATCTGCGCAATACCAACCATTTCCGCGGGTTCTCGCAACACGATAGTCACAAGCCAGGCAAAGGTAACTCCCTGGAGGCCATAGGATAGAAACCAGGAACCTGTACTTAACAGGAAATAGTGTAAAGGTTTACCGCGTGATGCCATTCAGCGACCAGTCGTAGTCGAGGTTAGGCTTTATATCAGAGAACTCGAGTTCCGGTAGGCGGGTCCGAATAAACGTTTCGACATCACCATCTGCTTCAAAGTCGCCCGCATACCATCTAAATAGTTTGGTTACCCTTAGCGTCTCATCATCAATAAGCGCGCCTTTTCCTTTTTGTTGGAATATTCCTCGAAACTGATCCATAAGCTGGGCATCCAGTTTATCAGCCTGGTACGCCTCACGACGCAGATCCGGGCAACTCACCGATGCACAGTTAACGGCAAAGTGAATTAGCGGTTCATCGTAGCTGCGGATAATGTCATGTTCGATGTTGTCTAGCGTCAGTTCAGTCGAGGACGTTGTCAAAACAACCTGATCCCATGGACCACGCAACAGGTTGCCGATGTCACGAATGCTATCGACGGGCCAATGGTCAATGATTAGTTGAATAGTAAGAATGTTGTAAGCGTTAATGTAGAAAGCCAGGCGTTCTTCCCGCGTTTGCAGTCTGGCCAAATCGAACGTCCTGATTTGTTTTACTACCTGCTCGAAGGGCTTACTTTTTGACAGACCCTGATAGTCAACAAGGTTTACCGGTACACCATTTTTCTCGCCCGGAGATACAAACTCTTTAAGAACATCATTATAAGCACCCCAATCCGGGGACTCCGCAAGGCACACTGGTGTCAGCGATAGTAAAGTCAGAACTCCAAAAACTGCACTCAATCTCCCTCTCATTAGCAGCCAGCTACACCCTGAATAAACGCGTCCATAATGTCGAACGCGTAGGAATTCGAACCGAAGTTGTTGTCGGGAATGATCAACTCGTCCACACCGATTTCCGCATATTGTTCTACCATCGCCCTGACTTCCGATATGTTTCCGACCAGCGCAGGTCTCCCCTGTTCACGACTCCTAATCTCCCGGTTCAACACCTCATCATCACTCAGGTAGAGCATCACAGCTGCAGAACGCTGAATTTCCTTCGGGTCACGGCCTACGGTTTCGCAATGTCGATCCAGGACGCTCATCTTGTGTTTCATATCCTCGACAGACCCGTAAACGTTCCACTCATCTGCATATTTGGCGGTAATTTTGAGTGTCATCTTTTCGCCACCGCCGCCAATCATGAGTGGCAATGGATCCTGCAAAGGTTTAGGTGCCAGGGTCGCGCGGTCCAGCTGATAGAACTGACCGTCAAAATCACTCTCCTGTTCCGTAAAGAGTTTCTTGATGACCTCGCACGCCTCATCGAGCCGTCGAAGTCGCTCCGTTACGTTATAGAATGGGATTCCGTATCGGCGATGTTCATACTCATTCCATCCTGAACCTAACCCCAATACAACGCGCCCGCCGCTAATGTGATCTAGCGTTGCGGCCATCTTCGCCAATACGGCTGGATGTCGAAAGGTGTTGCTACTCACTAATGTCCCGATGCGGACACGCGGCACCTGCGCTGCGAGACCAGAGAGCGTAATCCATGCTTCGAACCGCGGGATACTCGGGTCTTCCGCTGCAGTGAAGTGATCAGTCAACCACACGCCATCCCAACCGGTGCGTTCCGCGTGATTGGCACGCTCTACAAGCTCACCGAAGCGTTGTATTGATTTCAGGCACAGACTGAATCTCATGATGGTCCTCCCCCACATGCCCTGTTCGCAAGTTCCTGACGCCAAGCGTACAATGAACCGCAATGTATCGCGAGGGGGGATACGCTTATGTCAGAAGCCACAACCACGACGGCCGACTCCGGCTACGATCGTGTCTGGAAAGAAATTTCCGATCTGGGTCTTGACCGCTTTGCCGGGGAACTGGACGAGTTTGGTTACACCGTCGTTCCGCCAGAGATCGCCTCGCCAAATGGCCTGGCCAAAAAAATGCTTGAAGCCTGCCTTGATATTGCCGAACGACGCAACGGCGAGCGACCCGATCTAGCAACTGGAGATACCCATGCCTACCTCGGTATAGAGACCACTGGCACCAGTCGAAAGAAGGGGAACAAACTCAAAGGTCGAATGCCGGAAATGACAGACGATCGCGATTCGCCAGTCGGTGATGTGATGCAGTGCATCCTCACAGAAGATCAGGTATTCGAAGAGGGTCTTATGAATCCGGTATTACTGGCGTTAGCATCCTACCTATGTGGCTATCGTATGGTCTTGTCTGGCATGGCATGCTGGATGAAGGGGCCCAACGAAACGTCATTTTCCTTGCACTCGGATTCACCCGAACCATCCCCCATGCCACCCCAGTCGTTCGTGACCCAGTGCACCTACGTGCTGACCGACTATAACCGCGAGAATGGCGGCCTCGTGATCGTTCCCGGCAGTCACAAACTCTGCCGCCACCCGGAACCAGAGGAAGCCAGGATCGGCGAGGATGGCAACCCGGATGCCGTGGTCGTCGAAGCCAAAGCAGGTTCTCTCATCGTCTGGCACGGTAACACCTGGCACGGCTCTTATAACCGCACTGCTCCAGGGCTGCGGGTTAGCGTAACGAACTTCATGGTGCGACCGTTTATTCATAAGCTGGAAGAATTGAGCGGTAACCTGCCACAGGAAATGCTTGATCGAAACTCACCGAGGTTCGCATTGGTGACCCAGCACGGCCTTACACCCGGCCGCCTCAGCCAGGCAGACGGCCAGGAGAAGGTCGCACGAGCCAATAAATACATCGCCGCCTTCGAGAAGGCGACAGGAATGAAGTACCGCGCTGGTAAGAACGACTACTTCAACTAGTCCCTAGTTCAACTAGCACCTAGGCCAGATCGTGTTTCTCCAGCCAAACTTTTAAGGGGACATCCTCGTCTTCAGGAGAGGTGTACCCAAAGCCGCCATTTGGACTCGCTCCAAGCAGTTGTCGGCGAATCGGATCAGAACGGTCCATGTAGTGTGCCACTGTCATATTGTCCCGGGGCTTTAACCAGCGATAACTGTAGCCATAAAACAATGCTCTACGTGTTATATCAGAGTAGTTCTGACCTGCCGAGTGCCACAGACGGCGATCAAACATCACCGCATCACCTCGAGACACCAGAATCGGTATCGCATCCGGATGTTCTTCGCTTTTTTCGTCCGGCAACGTCAACTCATTCTTCAAATGACTACCAGGGATAACATGAAAATTACCTCGATCGGGCGCCGACGCATCCGTAAGAAAAAAACCAATTTTGACGGAGATACGCGGCCGGGGATCACTTTCAATATCAGTGTTGATTCGGCCGCTGTCCTGATGCCAGCCAAGACGCCGCTTCTTAAAGTCGTCAGGTAGCGGCGGAGAAACGATATAGTGAGAGTGGTAAAGCGCAATGTGCCACCCAAGAACCCCCCACACCTTCGGTAACGTGGTGGCCCAGTCGATCAGTTCCAGCAATAGGTCATCTTCACCGATAACATCCAGCCAGTTACCCCCGCCCAGACTGGTGTCCTTATCATGCTCGCGTTTGGCTTCAACCTTCTTCAGGGCAGCTTCAACCTTCGGTACTAAATCCTGGGGTAACGCATTCTTGATTACCAGATAGCCATCCGATTCGAAACTGGCTCGCTCTTCATCAGTGAGCAGATGCTGCAGACAGCGTTCGTCCATCTTTAGGGAAGCAATGCAGCCGACGCAGACACTGCATCAAGCCTGTCACGAAGTTCTTCATCGAGGTACCAGCCAACGCCACCAAGATTATCATCCAACTGTTCCGCGGTATCGCTGCCGGTGATGGCAAGCGTGATTTCCGGATGAGACAAGACCCAAGCTATTGCAACCTGCGCGGGAGTCTTACCGAGTTCGCGTGCTATATCAAAGACGGCGGAAATAATCTCTCCGCCAAAGCCTGTCGCCTTCGACCGATAATCTTCTATTGTGCGCGATGCCCAATAGGATCCTTCGGGTGGATCCTGGTCTGGGGAATATAGACCACTTAGCAACCCTACGGCCAAAGGGCTAAACACCATAGTGCCCAAACCCTGATCCCGTATTACCGGGAACATATCTGCTTCCAAACGTCGATTAAGCAAATTGTAATGGTGCTGTACGCACATGAACGGCGTCGCGTTGAATCGATCTGCTATCCACTGCGCCTTCATAACCTGCCATGCATCAAAGCGACTGCACCCTATATAACGAACTTTGCCGCTTCTCACCAGATCATCAAGTGCTCTAACAGTTTCTTCGAGTGGTGTATTCGGATCGAAAACATGACAGATATAGAAGTCGATATGATCTGTGCCAATGTTCTTCAGGGATCTCTCTGCTTCGCGAATGATATGGTAACGAGACAGGCTATAGTCATTTTCACCAGGACCAATAACCTGTGCGACCTTCGACGTAATCATCACGTCGTCCCGTTTACCTTTAATCGCCTTACCCAGAATCGATTCAGATACCCGCACGTACGCCCGGTCATCCATCAGCCCGTATATATTGGCGCAATCAATCAGATTAATTCCCTGTGCCATCGCGTGCTCTATCATCCGTTGCGCTTCTGCCGGGTCATCCTGACCCCGCAGCCCCATCCCCAGGGCCATTCGACTGACCCGAACACCTGCCTTTCCAAAATTCGTATATTCCATAACGCTATCCTTTTTCTAAAACACCCGTTGCCCGTTCGCGAGGGTATGGTCCCAGCGGTGAGTCTTTAAATAGTGAACCGCTTTTCGGAGGCCCGGGCGATTCTCGCCGTTACGCTCACGGGTTAGCGCCTCCAGAGCAAGCGAATGAACGTAGCCAAACCGGTCATTGAGACAGGCAACCAGTAGATCATCAATTTCATCCATCGGTATATCGGAGCATAACAGTGCGTACAACGCGTTAAAGCGAACCTGAGTCTCTCCTAGCCAGCCACCCCGGGCACTGGGTTCTTGCCAGTCCGGATTACTTAACGTCAGGACTTTGCAGATCGCAGGTAACGCAACGCTGGTATTGCTGCCAATACAAGCCATCGCATCCAGACTTACCCTCACCACCTGGCTCATCTTGTGATCCAGCAACTCCGTTAGGGCAGGGATAGCACGAGCCGCATTAGGCCCAATTTCTCCCAGTGAGAAGGCCACGTTTATCTTAATCCAGGGATCATCATGTTTAAGCAGTTCAATCAGGGCTTCTATCGCCACCTCGCCCATCGCACCCAATGCGTATGCCTCATCCTGCAACGCATAAGCCCGATCACTCCAGTGACGCTCGTTGGGATCACCCTCCGCAACCAGCGAGCCATACTCATCCCGCTGACGCGGCAGATCGCATTCCAGTCCAAGATCGGCATATTGTAATAAACTTTCTATCACCGGTGTCACAGCCTCGGCGCCCGCCTCCGCCAATCGGTAGATAGCATCAAGCCGCGCCTCCTGATCGACATTGTTAAGCAGACTGGTCCACCTTTCGATGTCGTTCGATGTTGCTTCGACGTTTTCGCTGCGCGGGGCGCTACGCATCCAATCCCAGATATAGGACCAGGCTTTGTTATGGTCATATCTGCCCAACCGTTCTTGCGGCTGCTGCCACGGACCATCGTCTCCATCCCAACTGGGGCCTTCAGGATTACGTGTACGCATAAATATGAACTTGAGCATATAGCGGCTTGAACCGGTCAGATTGCTAAGCGCGGCATGAGCAATGTCCCAGGCAATCAAAAAGCAGGTACCTGCCTTAATGTGGTCGCATACAAAGGCAAAGGGATAGTCTTCTTCTTCCAGGTAAGGCTGCAGTTGTGTGCCCGGAATAACCCTCGTCGGACCGCGCTCGACTGGCGTGTCCTGAGGGAAGTACATAATCATGGCGAAGCGAGGCAGGTGATAACGAGCGCGGCTCAGCGGGCAGTGCCCATCCTGATGCCAATTACTCTGTGCCACCGACCCCTCACCCATGGGCGGTGCATGCTCATGCCCCTCTAAATTCAAATTTCGTTCCGATTCCGGGAGCGGTTCACTGGCATGCATGAATCGATGCGGGTGCAGAATATAGTCATCACCAAGAATGCTGTTCAGGGCACCCTGTATAGCGGGCGCATCTATTATCTGCTGCAGTTCAGCGACCCGCGGTAATACATTGTTACCCATATTGAATTCACGGGTGTTATTCCACTGAATCTTGTCGTAAATCTTGTCGTGGACTGAGCGTTCGACACCGCTATCAAGAACAAGAACACCGTCGCAGATAAATCGGCGAACCTGTTCGTAGTCTAGTCTATTGCTTTGGTTTTTCACCTTTCTGCTTTCTCTCCACCGGTCGATACTCGGTTACACCCGGTCGAATATTAAGAAACCGCACACCTTCATTACCAACAGTAAACTTATACTGGGAGTCCTTGTGAATCACGAGGATACTCTCCGGCCCCAGCACGCGTCGACCCATACGAATCTCACCTTCCAGAACGTACATTACCTCATCCTCCGAGTGGCTATGCAGTTCCGTTTCATATCCCGGGGCAAGGTGCATAATGAATGCGCACAGGTCACTACTATCAGCATCTCCCACAATCTGAGCGCCCGTCGTCAGCCCGTCTTTAACATTCTTGCTAAGCCAGGGAGCCTCCTCCACATTGGTAATAGAGATTTTGCTCATCGAGCGCCCGCCAGCGGACCTCGTAACACCTGGCCCGACTCAGCGCCGGTATGTTCATTGTTACGTAACATCACTTCACCATTAACCACCGTCGCCGCAATGCCGTCCGACATTTGCTTGAAGCGCTTCGCGCCTCCCGGCAGATCTACTTCAACGGTGGGCATGCGTGGCCCTATCGTATCTGGATCGAAAACAACAACATCTGCTGCCATGCCAACGCGCAAAAGACCGCGATCGTAAAGACCCCACTGCCGGGACATGTCATAGGTAAGCAGCCGGACGGCCTCTTCCGTCGTCAGTGCTTGTTTGTCTCGAACCCAGTGAGCGAAAATATGTGATTGCAATGAGCTATCCATAAGCTGCGCAACGTGCGCGCCCGAGTCTGAGAGCGTGACCACCGTATGGGGATGTTTCATCATCTCCAGCACATGGTCATCGTTTGTATTCGTGGCAGCCTGACGGAACAGAAGTTTCAGGTCGTGCTCCAACGCAACATCGATAAAGAATTCCGCTGGCCGGACACCGCGCTCTGCGGCCAAATCTGCAACCGAACGCTGTGCTTCGTCCTTCATGGTGTCCATAACAAGGACCCGCTCCCAGTTCGGCCCGCCTGACACAAGGGCCCCAAAGGAATTGCGAAATTTCTTGCCTCCAGGGTCGGTAGCAATGTCGATTAGTTTTTTCCTGACCTCAGCATCTTTAAGCTTTTCGATCTGCTGATTGAGCGGCAGCTCGCGGATTTCTTTCCAGTGATCCCAGCTATCAAACGGGGTGCGCGTCTCGAAACTATAAAGTACATCAAGGGTGCGTGAATGAGCCTGTGCAAACATCCGACCGCCACGAGCAGCTGTCTCGTCAAGTAGCGCTAGCTTGCCGCGCCAATATTCCTCAGCGCCCTCCGCGGCAGTCACACCCCAGGTCATGGGAACACCGGACTCAACGCTGAGCGCCAGAATGCGATCATGATATTCCTGCGTGGCCTCTGGATCGCCCTCGGTAATATCACCTGCAAGCTCAAAGATGCCCGCGCCACATTCCCCCATGGCATTAACGATTGTGCGAACCTCGTTCCACTCGGAAACCGCGCTGGCGACCGGCATATCAGTAAACAACTTGTGGGTTCTCGAAGTAGAAAAGCCAATCGCACCCACCCGCACCGCTTCCTGTACTAGTCGACACATAGTTGCCAGTTCGTCTTCGCTCGCCTGATCGGTGAAGGCCCGTTCACCCATTACATAGGTACGAAGAGCAGAGTGCCCAATATAACCAGCGTAGTTCATGCCCTTTGGCTGAGATTCCACTGCTGCGAGGTAATCAGGGTAGGTTTCCCAGCTCCAGGTAATGCCTTCTACCATCGACTCCCGTGCAATATCCTCTGCACGTTCAAGATTACGCATCGCCAGCTCGGCCTTTTCTTCAGTGCACGGTGCGAGCGTAAATCCACAGTTCCCCATCACCACGCTGGTAACACCGTGATAGCAGGATGACGAGCCGATGCGATCCCAGAATACCTGGGCGTCCATATGCGTATGACCATCAATAAATCCCGGTGCGACGATATGACCTTCCGCGTCAATGGTCGCTTTACCGTCCTCTCGAATCCGGCCAATCAGAGCAATTTTGCCCCCATTTATACCGAGGTCTGCCTGATAAGCAGGAGCGCCCGATCCATCTACGATGGAACCATTCTTAATAACCAGATCGTATGCCATAGTCTGCCTTCGTTATGTATTAGAGTCTGCAAGCGGACCGCGAAGTACCTGACCGGGGAACGCGCCGGTATGTTCATTGTTTCGCAGAAGTACCTGACCGTTAACCACGGTCTCCTTGATTCCCTTTGCCGTTTGTTTAAGACGCATTTCACCCGCCGGCAGGTCATGCTCAACCGTCGGCATGTTGCCACCAATAGTCTCCGGGTCGAAAACCACAACATCCGCCGCGAGGCCCATGCGGAGAAGCCCCCGGTCATGTAAGCCCCACCGGGATGCTGGTTCAAAGCTGACCATCCGTACCGCTTCTTCAAGGGTGAATGCTTCTTTCTTGCGTACCCAATGACTAAACATATGAGTTTGCAGTGACGCATCCATAATCTGCCCTACATGGGCGCCAGAATCTGAAAAAGTAACCACCGTGTGGGGGTGACGCATCATGGCCAGCACATCACCGTCATCTTCATTGGCCGCCGAGGTCCGGAAGAAAAGTTTGAGATCATGCTCCAGCGCCAGATCAATCATAAGCTCGGCTGGTGGCACGCCCCTTTCCTTCGCTACCTCCGACATTCGCCGGTGTTCCCCCTCCACCGTATCCATAATTCGAACCTTGTCCCAGTTCGGCGGCTGACTGACCATGGCGCCCCAGTGATTCGGGAAAGCCTTACCGCCCGGATCAGTAGCGATATCGACCAGCTTCGCCTTGATCGCAGGATCTCTGAGTTTGACCATCTGCTCCTCCAGCGGAAGCGCCCGAAGCTCACGCCAATGGTCCCAGCTATCAAACGGTGTATGCGACTCAAAACTCACGAGTGAGTTCAACGCACGTGAATGAACCTGAGCGAACATTCTGCCGCCTGCGGCCGCAACGTCATCGAGCAATTCAAGATACGCGCGCCAATCCTGCGGTTCCGCCTTTCCGCTGATCAGCCCCCAGCTGTATGGTACGCCCGACTCGACCGCCAGTTCGAGCTGACGGCCAAACCAATCGTCTTTCAAGTCCGGATCGCGGTACGTTTGTTCACCGGCAAGTTCAAACATTCCAGCACCAGTGTCGCTCATCGCATTAACGATGGCACGAACCTCCTTCCACTCGGCTACCGAACTCGCGACCGGCTCATCGGTGTAAAGCTGGTGAATGCGCGAAGTCGAGAAGCCGATTGCACCGGCGCGCACCGCCTCCTGTACGTTTTGGCACATGGCGGCAAGCTCATCATCAGTAGCCTGCTCGGTAAAAGCGCGCTCTCCCATGACGTAGGTTCTAAGCGCAGAATGACCGATGTAGCCAGCATAATTGATACCCTTCGGCTGGGCCTCTACCGCGTCGAGATAGTCGGGATAGGTCTCCCATGTCCAGTCTATTCCTGCTTCCATGGCTTTCGGCGAGATATCTTCGGCGCGTTCAAGATTGCGCACCGCGAGTTCCGAATGCTCTTTCGCGCACGGCGCAAGCGTAAAGCCGCAGTTGCCCATAACAACGCTGGTGATACCGTGGTAACAGGAGCAAGTACCAAGAGGATCCCAGAACACCTGGGCGTCCATATGAGTATGTGCATCAACGAAGCCCGGGGCCACGACATGACCTTCCGCATCAATGGTCTCAGCACTCTTATCGGAAATACGGCCTATCATCGCTATCTTGCCGTCCACAATGCCAAGGTCAGCATGGAACGCTGGCGCACCTGAACCATCGATAACAGAACCGTTCTTGATTACAAGGTCGTACGACACAACACCCCCCGTGTAGTTTCTGTATTGATCTCTTGCACCTCAGAAGATAGCACACAAAAACAATCAGCGCCCAGCCAGATTTTGCAGATGCATCACCCTACAGTGCTTGATATTCTGTTGGCCTCCAGGGGATTTGATATGTCCGATTATCGACTACTGATAGGCACCTATACCCGCACCGAGCCGGATGCGTCAAAGGGCATTTACCACGCAACATTCGACGATGCGACGGGGCAATTCAACGTGCACGACCTCGCCGCAGAAGCCGTAAGTCCTGCGTTTCTCGCACAATCGGGCGAATACATCTATGCCGTAAACGAAACGCGGGACGGAATGGTTTCCGCGTATCGTCTTCAGGAAGACGAGCTGGTGTTCATAAACACCGTGTCTACCGGGGGCGCCTTACCCTGCCATCTCGCAGCAACGCTAGACTGGATAGCCGTGGCAAACTACAGCAGCGGAAACCTCGCGACTTTTGCCTTACGCGATGGCGCTCTTGGTGAGCGTATCGATTTTGTGCAGCACACAGGTGAAGGCCCCAACCAACAGCGTCAAACCCAAGCACACGCGCACCAGACATATCTGATAGACAACAGCATCTTTGTGCCGGACCTTGGCAGCGACAAGTTGTACCGATATCAACTTGATACTGGTGGTAAATTTGTTGGCGAACCCCGGGTCGCGGACCTCAACCCGGGGGCCGGCCCCCGCCATGTAGACCACCATCCCTGGCTGCCCATTGTTTACCTGATTAATGAACTCGGTAATACCATCAACATACTGGACACAGACACACTAACCGTTCAGCAAACAATACCCACCCTCCCTGACGATTATGATGAGGTAAGTACAACCTCCGAGATCGCAGTATCTGCAGACGGCAAGTTTGTTTATGGCAGCAATCGTGGTCATGACAGTATTGTTAGTTTCGCCGTTGACGATTCTGGCCAGCTTTCGCAGCCCCAGTACACGTCGACCGACGGACAGTGTCCTCGCCACTTTACTTTGGACCCCAGTGGAAAGTGGTTACTGGTTGCAAACCAGAACACAAACAACGTAAAAGTATTCGCTCTGAATAACGGGCGACCCACCTACATCGTTAGCGATAGCAGCGTGCCCCGACCTGTCTGTATCCATTTTCTAGACAGCAAATAGCTGAGCTCGCGCAGTCGCAAAGCACTGGACCTTTGTGTCGCATCTGTCTACTGTGGGGTACGGGGGGAATAAAAACAAATCCAAGGTATGGCAACAGCCGACAAAGAAACCAACCAACTAGATTACCCAAAGCTGGTCATCATCGGCATATTGAATATGGCGCAGACCTTTCCGGCTGCATTCACGGGTACCGCATTACCGTTCCTGTTTAGAAAGGAGGGCCTGCCGCTGGAAATGTTCTGGTTGCTCGCATTGCCAACCATGCCTACGTGGTTACGTTGGCTCATGGCGTTGGCAGTAGACAACTTCGGTAGCGAGCGTTTTGGTCATCGCAAGAGCTGGATCGTGCCCTGCACATTGGTGGGTACAGCCGCGTATGCGCTACTCGCGTTTATTCCACCCTCGCTACCCGCTGTGCATCTGATCGTCGCCATCCTACTGTTCAAGTCATTTGTGCTAATTGCCCAGGACGTCACTATCGACGCTTACGCGGCTGAAAACATGACCGATCGAGAGCGCGCTCCCGGCACCGCTATTATCAACTGGCTCGCAGGAATTGCCGGAGTTTTAGGGACTGGAACCGTGGCGCTAGTCGAAACGTTTGGTTGGAAGCCAACCATGCTTGCCGCCGCTGCCCTGATGCTAATCGCCGCAACACCGGCAATGCTAAGACCAGAGCCACCGGTACCTGAGGCTCGCAAAAGGCGCCAGGCTAAGGGCCAACGAGCCAGTCTCATCAAAACCTTCAAACGCCCAGAATCTGGTTACATATTACCCTTCGCATGGTTCTGGGGGTTCGGCGCGGGCTTCATGGGCACCATGCTTGGGCCTTTCTACGCAGATAAAGGTTTAACGCTGACCGAGTTCGGTATTCTGTCCCCAATCTCGCACCTGGCTGGTTCTACACTAGCCGCTGTCACGACGCCTTTGCTGGTTTCACGATTTGGCTTACGCAGCACCGCAATGGTTGGTGTTGCGATACTACCTATTGAAGGCGCCATGTTTTGCATGTTCGCATTAACGTCACTGCCACCCTTACCTTTGTTGATCGTTATGGTCTCCCTGCTCGGTTATATGACCGCGCTCTTTACTTACCCGGTTACCATCTCTCGTTATCGCTGGGCATCGAAGGCTCAAGCAGGTACCGATTACGCATTGCAATCGAGCCTCGCGGGTCTAGGGGTCTGGATGGCAGGATCGGTGTCAGGACTCATTGCTTCACAGGTTGGTTGGGTTTACTTCTTCCCAATCGCCACCACCATCGCGCTGACCGCCGGGATCATCTATGTAGGCAAATTCAATCGTATCGAAGAGCTGGTTCAGGAGCGCGAGCGCGTAGAGCTTGAACGCTCAGCGTGATGGCGGCGCGTCACCAAGAACGGCAATGCGATGTAGCTCTCGCGCCCCCAAGAAGTCGGCGGCAGCCGCATGTTGCATGCAGCGCTGATCCCATATTGCCAATGTGCCGGGCTCGTAACGTACGCGCGCCTGATATCGCTCTCGGGTACAGTGGGCAAACAAAAACTCCAGCAAGGCTTTGCCTTCCCGTGGTTCTAGCTGAACCACACTTTGCGTGTAGTTAGCATTCACATAAAGAGCTTTGCGCCCCGTCTCCGGATGCGTAATGACTATTGGATGGATCACTGAATCTTTGGAGAACATCGGGTCGATGATGCGACCATCATGTCTTGCGTCGAGCGGTTCAATAAACGCCTTCATTGCATCAGACAAATCCTCGTAGGCTTTGTACTGTGAAGCGAACAACGTATCGCCGCCCACAGAGGGCATTTGTCTCGCCAACAACACGGTGTACTTGGGAGGAACTTGCTTCCAACTAGCATCAGTGTGCCAGTTCTCTGCTACGAGCGGGTTCTCGGGGTTGGCGGCCACTCTAAGCACGTCATCGAAGCCTCCAAAACCCGCAAACCCGTGAACATCAAGATCGCCCCATCTCATGCCGAATTCACGCAACTGCGGGACTGTGAGGTGCGCCTGGCCATGTAGCGCTAGCACTCCGAACTCCATGAGAAGCTCGTGAAGTTGATCAAAGGTGGGATTGTCGAGCGACGCTAAATCGATACCCCGCACTTCAGCGCCAAGGGCTCCACTCAGCGCCCGTGCGTCCATGTCTAGATGCTGCGTAGTATCTTTCATGTAGCTTCCCCCTAGTCAGCGCGAATCATTCTACCAATTGAACCTGTCGCATGTCTGCGCATGACTTTGCACGAATCCAAGCCATCCACTATTCTAGCCGCATCATTCATCGGTACCGAAACGTGTCACTTAAGTTTAAAAAAGACGAGAACCTGAGTGGGAATCTAAACGCTGAAAACCAGGGTTTTGGTCGACTGGACACGAGTCCGATAANACACTTCGACCCACAAACCGCGCGAGATGATGCCTGCCATTTTTTCGAAGAAAACGGGTTCGTCGTACTAAGCCAATGCCTGAACAATCAAGAGCTTGAACATCTCAACGAGTTTTTCGATCGAACCCAAACGGAACATCCAGCACGCTGGGGCATAACCGATGATCGCAAGACATATCATGAAGGTGCAGGCCTGATTTTCTCGCAACCACTGCTCGACTACCCGGAGCTCGACCCCTATACACAGCACCCGCGCTCATTTCNCCTTGTCGCGTATTTGTTTGGCGGCGAACAGCACGTGCGCTTTAGTGAATTCAATTTCAGGGAAGCGCCAAAGGGTGCCGGATTCGGAGCCATGAGCTTCCATCATGACGCCGCACTGGAAGATCGTTTCGAACGCCAACCCTATTACCCTTGTGACTGGCTGTGTGCTGTGCACTACCTGACCGACGTGGACGAAACCACGCCGTCTTTTTGTGTCGTTCCACAAAGCAATCGTTTCGAAACGCTGCAAGAAGCTTTTGAAGAGTTAGGTGAGCACTATAGTGAGGTGCCAATCTTTGGTCCCGCCGGCACCTGCGTGCTTTACGACACAGCAACCTTCCATACCCGTTTTGATGGCGACGGCAAGAAAAGTAGACGCACGTGGCATCAGTACTATGCGAGGGGCGGCTGGTTACCCAGCTCTCTGCCAGAACTGCCGAAATACNTGAGGCCGCCCACACCAGTACTGACCAATTGGAATCTCTTTCCGGAACGCCTGGTCATGCACCCGGACCCGGACAAGCGTCTGTTCTTCTCGCACTGGAATACTGCACAGTGTGAATGGGTTGCGTCGGGTTTTGACCCGGAGGTGCGTCGCAACATGCCAAGAGGTGAGCACTAGGACTGGTAGTCAATCACCAGTGATTGACTGAGCAGCTCACGGACAAGTGAAACGAATGCCTGATGAGCCGGGTGAGGCAGGTATGTATCCCGTCCCGCTGCATCAGCGAATGTCACAACAAAACAGTGGGTATAACCCTTCGCATTTTGCTCAACACTGACATNCGTTCCCCACTCGAAGTCCTGGATAACATCGATTTTNGACGGCAAGGCACTGAAGCCGGCTTCAACCTCAGCGATCTGCGCCGCGGTGGCCTCTTCCTTGAATCCAAACAACACAACGTGACGTATCACCTCNACTACCCCCTAACTACAATCATGTAGAGCGAAACGAAGAGTCGCCTCGCNAACCCGTGCAAATAGCTCCATGAGCCATTTTACGTGATGCCAACACAGGTCTATAGTATGACAATCATCCAGTAGGGGGGGTGGTTCATGGCAANCAGTGCATTCAAGCCGNTAACATTCCGGCCTNAAATAGAAGAACTAGTCCGTTTTGTAGAAGACACGGACCCNGCCNACATGATCGAGGCAACGGTGGACAAGCTGCGCAGCGGGCTGGACCCAACTGTGCTCCTNACTGCNAATGCATTAGCCATCGCGCGCTCCACCGAGGTACCTGGTCAACATCACGGTGGTCCAATACACCCAGTATGTGGTATTCACGCAGTACACGGAATTTCGCAACGACTGCAGGGTGAACTTGCGATGCTGCCACTTATTCAGCATACCGTACTGTGCAACCACCATGTTCACTCACCCTATATGGGACCCTACCGCATGTCGGAGCTTGAACCGATGCAGGGCTCCAGGAAAGTTGCCTCCGGTATTCGCGCTCACAACGTAATGTTCGAAATGGAGTCGTTGGGCAATAACGAGTCCGAAGCAATCGAGGCGACCAAGGACGTATTCAACAAGGCCGTGGTTGCCATGGAAGGACCCATTGCCGAACGTTTTTATCTTTGGCTTATCCCTCGCGTATCGCATGGTGAGTTGCTTGATTTACTTTTGCCAATGGGACTCAGTCGAAACAACTGGGACGACCACTACTACCTATACCCAACATTCACCGCGCGCGCTCTTGACTGCATTGGCTGGGAATGGGCGGAAATCATGCTTCGTCCAGCCGTACGCTACCAGGCACGACTAATGCCCGCGCTTTTCATAGGTGATCCGCTTGACTACGAATGGGTAGAGGGACTACTTGGTGAGTACAAGCTACTGGAAATGGACATTCTGACAAACAGCTCAGCTGCCGAGACGGAACGTATCGGCGAGTTGGGAATGGAACTGGCGCAGTACGCGAGTTACTTCGATACCATCGAACCAATCGCCAGGGCACTGGCTGACGGGTTATCGCTGGAGGGAGTTGGTGAAGCAGTTTCAATTGGCGCCGCCGCTTCGTACCTTAGTACGAGTTACGGGAACCCGATGGATGCGCACCTGCATACGGGAATCAGCAATCGGCGTTATGTACTCCGGCAACAAGGCGTCAGCCTGAAAAACAAGTTACTCGGTTTGCTGACAGAGTTCACCGGTCCCGAGGTGTTACTCGGGGCGAGGAAGTTTGACTGGGGTTGCAACATCGAACCAGACAGCACTGCTTCGCTACCTGATCGTAGCCAGGATCAGTTGCTAGAAGCGATTGTGAAAAGTATTGATGGGCAACCGCTAATCAAATGGGCTGAACTGGTGAGCCCGGCGAATACGGTGCCACCAGAAGGAGTGAAAGAAACTGTGGCATTAGCTCGCCAGTACGCAGAAAAAGGCTTTGAGCCTGAACCCTATTTCAATCGGCTCGCTGAAATCGCCTGCCGTGATGACTATACAGAGATGCACTCGCTCAAGCATTTTCAGGCGATTGTCGACGAGTACTATACGACTCGAGAGCCCTTCCGCTGGGTGCACTTGGCCTCTGCAGCCAAGTCAGCAGCGATTATTCAACTCGGTCGCGAGCATAGTGTCTATCGAGAAACCAAGGAACTGATCAAAGCCTGATTAAACGACATAACTAAGAGAATTTTATACCTCTTATTTACTATTCGTTGGCGATGGGTGTGACAAGCAGTTGCGCAGCACAAACTTCCAACTGCCATCCACGCGCTGCAGTGTATCTAGGTATTTTCGCCTGACACCCACGCCGTTATCCCGGAAAACGATTAGATCTGATTCCATCATGGCNTCGTCCTGGTCGCCTTCGATCACAAAATTTGTAGNCCAGTGCTGCGCATCCGGAGCGNCCATTGATTCGACCATAGCGATCAATGAGTCTCTTCCAGACACATCACGGTTGGGTGGTGCGNAAAATCGACCGTGTTCGGTAAACGTATCCGTCCATGTCTCGGCCTGCCTCAGGTCAATTGCCTGATTGTAGCGACTCACTAGCTCGACAATCTCTACTCGGTCCTCAGGAGTTAGTGACATGGCCGACTCCTGATTCAAATTTCTTATCAACCGTGACAATGCGACTAACGATAAGCCACCTCCCATCAACTTTCTTGTAAGTGTCATTGTAAANACCGGTGGCCGCNACCCGTCCTTCATAGTANACCGCGAAGTACATGGATCCCTTCGCATCAGTATTGGTGCCTTCAATAACATGGTTGGCCGTCCAATGCAGAGAGTCGTGTGGGTCAGATGCANTATCAAGGCTTTGAAAGAGTGCCTCACGACTGACCGTGGTGTTATCCTGACCGACGTACTGATAAACAGCATCCTCAACATAACAATCAGCGCGCATCCGGGCATCCCGGCGATCAACAGCGTGCCCATTACGATCAATCATTGCCAGAATGGAAACCCTATCATCGGTACTCAGCGCTTCAGCATCGAACAACGGCAATGGGAACGGATTGGCATCTGTATAACTGAGAAGATCGATTTTCCACTGTTCGTCCGATTGCTTAGTGAGNTCGCCGCTTAGGTGCCCGGCGGCCAACACTTCCCCACCATGTTGAATCGTCGTGAACGCCGCCGTTACGCGGACATNAGATCCTTCTCCTTCAACAACCACCCCGTTTAACAGGTGTCTTGAGTTCTGCTCGTCAATCGCAGCAATCTCTTCACNCCCAAGTGAAGANTCNCCNATTACAAGTGATCCTTTAGGACTGAAAAGCACGGCAGCGCGAAGACCATCTCCCGCATCCATAGCGTGGCAATAGCGGGACATCACCTCCGTGATAGCAAGGCGATCAGCAATACTAATAGACATAGCGGCAATCCCTCAAAGACTGGCTAGTTCAACCGCTTTGCCGGTACGCGCCGATTCAAAAATAGCAAAGATGAGTTTCATCGAACCGAGGATCGCTTTTCCACTACTAATCGGCTCTTTACCTTCCTGGCAACATTCTGCGAAATGCAAAATTTCATTTGTGAAGCAGTTGTTGGTGGGCATACCATGATTGCCTGGGTNAAGTGGAACGAAGTGACCCATAATATCTTCCATGCCTTTCACTTCCCTCGCGTCGGGATCTCGCCGATTTACCGGTACTGTTTCTGGCGTGTCTCTCTTAGGTGAGGAAACTACGACAGGACCAAAGTGATCACCTTGATAAATTGGTCGCTGCGACAGCGTGTATAGGGATCCTTCGTCACCAAAGAGTGTATAGCCTTGCCCCACAGGTGACCTGGGTGCGCACCAGAGACACAGCACAGTTCCTACGGCACCATTTTCGAACTCAAGTGTCGCACATATCATGTCCTCGCCACCGTTTTTCATTCGGGGTGATACTGACTTGACCACACCGGTGACGGTCTTCACATCACCAATTAGGTACCTCACAAGATCCGTTTCATGAATCGTATTGGTCATGCCAACACCACCTCCGGCTTTNCCATCGAGCATCCAGTGCCCTTCGCGTAGTATTCCAACGCCATGCAACACAGTTTCAATGCGTGCAGCCCGGATCGTCCCCAGTTCTCCATCGTCAAGCAGTTGCTTTACGGCCTTCGCAGCAGGTGAAAAGCGCAATAGGTTCGCTATCATCAAGGTCACGCCCGCCTTGTCAGTGGCAGAAATCATGTCCCGACACTCCTGNACATCATTACCCATCGGTTTTTCGACTAGGATATGTTTGCCAGCTTCGGCGGCAGCAATTGTCATTTCTGCATGAGTATCGTGATTAGTACAAATGTCTACGGCATCTATGTCGGCTTCACTGAGCATCTTCTTATAGTCGACATAGATGTCACTGACATTGGCCTGTTTGGCACGCTCCTGCGCTGCCTCTTCAAAAATATCGCAAACAGCAGTAAGTTTTACTTCATCCGAAAATTCCGCGTACGCGGGTAAATGTTGCCTGGATATTCCGCCGGTTCCTATGAGTCCGACCTTGAGTGGTTTTGACATTGGCGCCCCCCCTTTTCTTTACTAAGATACTCTTAATCGTGAGTAGTTTTCTATAGATCTTTCTTATCATTCTATATCTAGATACGAAGAGATACTTAAGAATCGACGATTGATACTGTAGTCTCTGCCGCGCAGANCATAGATANGAAATNGCCTCTAATACCCGATGAACAATTCAAGAATCTTNCCGAATTACCCTTCGAANCTGACTATTTTTAGATCGAAAACGGAGAAGGTGGCCGCCANCGGATGCACTACCTAGACGAGGCTCCAAAGGATGGTTCATTGTTGCCTTCGAACGATCAGACAATCCTCAGGATGACGTCACCGAGGCATTCAGTCACGCTAACTAGGCTTCACATTGTGAACCAGCAACAATAGATACTACACGTCTTCAATNGCAATCGCCCTAATCCAAGTCCCTTCCATCTGTTCTACATTAAGCGGCATACTCATAAAAAAAACACGTTCTTGGGTCAGTGATTCGATATTGGAAAGCGGATAGGCAATGGGGATGTTGTTGCCAGTCATAGCCCTGTGCGTCGGACAGTTATCTGGCTCCGGCTCCTTCATTTTAGTTTCCCACCCGATTCCCGGTACGCCAACGGCAAGCATTTTGATTTTCATCTCTTCCGCGAGCCAGTATGCAGTATCACCATCAATCCAGGGGGAATCATCCGCATGGGGGCTGCCCATCAATACAATGTCGCCTTTCTGCACATTTCCAAGGTGCTCTGGCAGGATGGGCTCACCTTTAAGGTCATCGAAGAAGCACACGGCCGCTTCCCCATAATAAGTATCGATAGGCATTTCCCACAACCCCAGCATGCCGTCCGGCAGATCCGACCAGTTGTCGTTGTGGCCAATACCGAGCTGGATATGTGAACCATGGTGACCACTTGGAGGGATAGGCCATACAGGATCTCCCGCCTCGTGGCCGACCAACTGTTCTATCGAACTGTCATCAGGATTAATCTGGTCTTCTAGGTACCAAGGCAGGTTATAAACGTCNGGAGCCCCTTCATCCACACTTGTGTCNAACCTATAAACAGTGGATTCAAANTTCGCACTAAGTTCGACTACTCTATAATTATTAAGATCTATCATATCTCCTCCTAAGCTTCTTCGAACGCTATCGCGCGGGTGAAACTTGCTTCCATTTTTGTCATACGTAGCGGCAGACTGACATAGAAGACACGATCTTTAGTTAACTTATCGATATTAACTAACGGTTGTACAATGGGGACATTGGCACCCAATAGCACTCGTTTTACTGGTGAGTTCCCAGGCGCCGCAGCNTTCTGTAGGTACTGCCACAATATCCCAGGCCCGATACCAAGCATCTTGATTTGCCGGTCCAATACAAGCCATGAGCAGGTTTCGGCGGANAGCCAGGGTCTCTCCAAATCCTCAAACGGACTGGCTAAGAGGACCACGTCACCTTTTTCAACATGAGTCAGGTGTTCCGGCATGATCTTAACACCACATGGATCACCTTCATTCACTCGACCAGCAGGATAGTCGCCACGTTCGATTGCAGCTAAAGGCTTCAGGTTTTTCAGATTGCATACTGCAGCCGGCCCCATAAAGGTTTTTGCAGGCATCTCCCACAGACCTTTCATATCGTCCGGAGCACCTGACCAGTGACTGATATGACCGCCACCACCCTGAATATGCACNCCATGGTGTGTGCTCTGTCGTTCCTGGGACCACACCTCGTCACCACCAGGAGGTGCTGCATATAATTTGAACAGGGAGTTGTCTCCGGTGAATCTACCCTCACGCATTACCCAAGGCTTGCCGTTGGGGTCAGTGTTACCTTCAAGCAGAGTACCATCAACCAGATATGACCTGGCTTTAAGCCGCGGGCTCAAATCCACTGGTTTCAAACCTTCTAAACTGAACATGATTTTCCTTCTGACTTTTTCTAGAGATGATAGCGTAGCTTCGGTACATGCAGGAAGTAAAACACATGGAAAATCAAATTAGGTACACTATGTTTTTGTCTCACGAACGGAACATTATGGAAGGAAAAGAAAAGTCAGTCCTAAGTAACGAAGAGCCTTTCTACTTACTAGCACCGTTTGAGGTGTCCGATGAGTTGCGACCACGAAACGACGAGAAGGGCCTATGGGATTTCCTTAGTAGCATGCGCCAGTTGTTAGGGGCAGACTCATTCTTTCGAGCAGCTACGGCGGAGAACGATATGGATATTGCGAAGTTCGGTTACCCCGCTGCGGCATCTAAGCTATCGCCCGTTTTATGAAACTGATTACCCTTAAGGGAACTCCTGCAGAGATTGGACACCAGCATGGTGAACTATTACAGGAAGAGGTCAGAAGAGTTTGGGACTTCTACAGCGGGGCACTCTTCAATAGTCGGATGGAGCAGTTGGAGGAATATGGCTATAAGTTTCTTGAGGTAGTAAGAGAATTTCGCAGCGACTACGCCACCGAGATCATAGCATTGGCTGAAGGCGCAGGGCTCGCCTCGTGGCAAATCGCCGCACTGAATGCTAGAACTGAAATCCTGCACAACCTAACAGACATAGACGTTGGTGAATGCACCGCCATGTACTTCCCCTGCACCCGAGCCCTCGGACAGAACTGGGATTGGATGGAAGAATTGGAACCNCTAATCNTGGTAATGCAGATTGAACGTGCTGACGGCCATCGTATTCTGCAAATGACTGAACCAGGTATCATCGGCAAGATCGGCTTGAATTCGAGCGGATTAGGCGTCTGTCTGAATATGATTCGTGGTGGTGCTAGAACCGACTCTGTGCCTGTACATATTATGCTACGCACGATCCTAGACGCAGACAGTATAGACGAGGCGCTGGATATCCTAGGTGACGCCAAGGGTACCTGCAGCAATATTCTGATGGCAGACGATCAAGGGAATGCAGTGGCTCTGGAACTGGCCAAACAAAGTTCAACTATTGTCGACTATGCTGGCGAAAGCCCCTTACATACGAATCACTACCTGAGTTATCTGCAGGAAAGCCTCGACGTTTCAAAACACGAGTCATTTCCCAATTCTGCCGCCAGGTTTGCCCGCGCCAGGGCACTAATTCAGCAATTAGACTCTCACGCAGGTATGGAGGAACTCAAGTCGATTCTAAGAGATACCGAAGACCCAACTTATCCAATCTGTCGTGATTACCTTCCATCATCTGGTCACCGTGTTGGTACTGTCNCGTCCGTCCTGATGGATCTAACGGGCAGAGCCTTGCACGTGACACAGGGCAATCCTAGTCTGAACACATACACTCGTTTCTCACTCTAGTCTGGAACTAACATGACAATGTANTTACGCCAGGTCTGCCTTGTTGCACAAAAGCTGGAACCGGCAATCGTCGCGCTAACCTCCGTCTTGGGGATCGAGCGATGTCATGTGGACCCGGGAGTCGGCAAATGGGGTCTGGAAAACACACTGATGGCTGTCGGCACCAATTTTCTGGAGGTGGTCGCTCCCATTGAAGAGAACACCGCTGGTGGTCGTTACCTTGACCGACGGGGTGGCGACGGCGGATATATCCTTGTGTGCCAGGTCGACAGCCATATACACCAGGACCAATGTCGCAGCAACGCTGCCAGTCTTGATGTTCGCGTCGCCTTCCACAGTGATCGAGACCACTATCATCTGATGCAGTTGCACCCCGCCGATCTGAACAACGCTATGTGGGAGATCGATTGGGATGACCGGGCAGAGGTCGACGGCGTATGGGAACCGGCAGGAGGCAATGCCTGGAAGGATCATATGAGAAGTGATGTCACTACTGACCTGACCGGGGTCGAGTTGCAGAGTGACGACCCACAGCGGGACGCTAAACAGTGGGGCGCTATCGCCGGTATCACTGTGGAGCAATCAGCAGACGGCTTTCGTTTGCTCATGGCAAACGGTGAGCTACGGTTCGTACCTGACAGAGACGGACGTAGCGCTGGTCTCGCCGGCGTCGATCTGACCGTCATCGAACGACAGCGGATTCTGGAAGCAGCCGGGGCAATCGACGGCTACCGGGACGACCATTGCGTCGAACTATGCGGCACCCGGTTCTATCTAAAGGACAGGTCTTAGACCATTACGGTATACTCCGGCGCTTTCTCAACCTAAACCAAGGTGAATATATGAAAGTCGGTGACCGACTCGCGGCGTTGTTGCTGGAAAATGGGGTAGACAAGGTATTTGGTGTGCCCGGAGGGCAGACGCTGCCCCTGTATGAAGGTATCAGCAAGTTTCAAGGTGCCATTGAACACGTTCTCATGCGCGATGAGCGCAGTGCTGGTTACGCAGCGGACGCCTATGCCAGGCTGACCGGTAAGACCGGTGTTTGTGACGGTACCGTTGGTCCCGGCGCCACCAATTTGGTTTCNCCCCTGGCTGAAGCATATTGTTCCTCTATTCCGCTGATTTGCATCATCTCCGATGTGGCGATGGCATGGGAACACCGACGTACCCGAGGCAACGCATCCCAGGCGATGGATCAGATGGAAATGTTCAAGCCGGTGAGTAAGTGGCAGGTTCGCATCACCGATCCGAAATCCCTCGATAACATCATGGATCATGCATTTCGTGTAGCGACTTCCGGTAAGCCAGGCCCGGTAGTGGTTTGTATCCCCGAGGATGTTGCTGGTAAGGACTTTGAATTCCGTGACCCGGTAACAGGACGCGATGGTGCCACCTACCCCGCGACCCGCAGCGCACCAGACCCTGAATCCGTCGACCAAGCAGTGGCTGCATTACAAAACGCAAAACAGCCCATCCTGATCATTGGTGGCGGTGCACATATCTCGGGCGCCGGTGAGCAGGTGCGCGAATTAACGGAACTACTAAACATACCCGTCGTCACCTCGATTTCCGGCAAAGGGATTCTCAGTGAAGATCACGCCAACAGTTTTGGCGTGACTGGCACATTTGGAAGTCCTGTCGCCAGAGACCTGGTGATGCAGGCAGACCTCGCCTTCTTTATCGGCTGTAAAGCAGGCCAACTGACAACCTATACCTATCGGTGCCCCCGCAGAGATACGCAGATTATTCATTTGGACAACGACCCGGAAGAGATTGATCGCAATTACNCCAACAGCATCGGCCTTGTTGCCGACGCACGTCTGGGCCTTGATGCAGTACTGGCAGGTCTTGGCAAGAAGGCCGGCACCTATAGCTGGGATTTCGAGGCACCCGAGGCACAATACAAAGCCTGGTACGCCGAGAATACCAACCCGGATCAGGCCGACAACAAACCCATAAAACCTCCCACCGTTATGGGTATCGTCAATCAGGTCTTGTCCGATGAAGACGTGGTGGTTTGCGACGCCAGCCTTGCCTCAGGCTGGGCCGCCTCGTATCTAAAATTCTCAAAAGCCGGAAGACGCATGATGGCCCCTCGCGGTCTTGCGGGCCTTGGCTGGGGTTCNCCCGCCGCAGTAGGTGCGTCACTGGCGCTCAAGGGGAAGAAGCGTATTCTACATTTCGCCGGCGATGGTGGTTTCAGTTATTCCATGCAGGAAATGGAAGTCATGTCGCGATACAAACTGCCGGTTTTGACGATACTGCTTAACAACGACACCTTGGGTTGGATCAAGCACGTACAACGCGATNACTACGATCAGAACTACGTGTCCACAGACTTCTCTCATGTGAANTTCTCGGTTGCCGCAAGCGGCTTTGGTCTTCGCACCTATCGTGTGAATNATCTATCTGAACTTCGAGAGTGTCTGGACCAGGAAGCAAACCCACAGGGACCAGCGCTCATTGAGGTGATCTCTGATCAGTGGACATCACCTGTACAATCACTCTAGCCTGACAACAGGAAGGAGAGGCATTATGAAACTAAAGGGACAGGTAGCTCTGGTCACCGGTGCCGCAAGAGGCATCGGTCTTGCCCACGCTGTAAGACTCGCGAAACTGGGTACCGATGTCGTGGTTAACGACATCAATCTTGAATCTTTCAAGGAGTTCGATGAATCTCTTGAAGCGGAGTCCGTGGTGGCACTGCTTGAAAGTCACGGCGTTCGTGCAATGGGTATTGAGGCCAATGTCTGCGATGAGCAGGATGCCAAAGGCATGGTAGATCAAGCGGCTGCTGAATTCGGGCGACTGGATATTCTCGTGAACAACGCTGGGGGGATTGCCGGTCTCGCCAAGGAAAGTTATGCGGCAACTGTTTCAGACGAAGACATNAGAAATACNATCGATCGTAATCTGATGGGCACTGTCTATTGCAGCCAGGCTGCCGCGGTGCACATGAAGGCCGCCAACTANGGTCGAATAGTTAATACGTCCTCCCAAGCAGGCATGCGTGCTCAGCCGAACGGCAACTATGCCTCCTATGGCATGGCCAAAGCGGGTATCATTTCCTGGACTCAGTATCTGGCTCAGGAGTTAGGGCGCTACAACATTACCGTTAACGCGCTGTCACCCGCTTACGTTGCCACCGAACGCCTGATGCGACAGTCCTTTGGTGAGATCACCGACGTCAGAAGACAGTTAAAGGTACCGCTGGACCGTCTCGCAGAACCTGATGATATTGCCAAGGTCATGGAGTTTTTCGTCACCGACCTTGGCGACTACGTAACGGGACAGACCATATCCGTCTGTGGTGGCGCCATTAATTTTTAACGCGACAAGCCTGTCTTAAAGTGGATGAAATAAGGCGCGAGGAGTTTCGAGAACGGGGTGTGGTTGCCCTGCGAGCGGCAGTGTCACCAACTGAGCTAAGCATCCTCCGCAGGGCATTCGACTGGTCTATCGCTAATCCGGGGCGCAACGCCAGCTCGATTAAACCTAGGACACCAGGAAAACTCTACAACGACCTCACTAATCCAGACAGCTTTCCCGTCTACGTCGACGCTAACGCAAAAACAGGTATACCGACAATGGTTAGCCAGCTGTGGGGTAAGCCCGAGGTATGGTTCATGTACGAGCAGGTATT
>PASO01000059.1 GCA_002712135.1 Gammaproteobacteria bacterium | reverse complement strand
GCGTTATCTGGCGATGATGAAGATGAATTGCNGGTAGAAGAGATAANTGAAGCTCCCGAGNTGCTTGATGAATTNCNGGAGTTAGAAACCTTAAGCNTGTCANCTGTTCCTACCGTGATTGTTGAAAACGAGNCGCAAGAAAATNTCGAGGAGCCCAACCGTCAGGTANNGGTACTTAATGATGAGAGTATTGACGCTCCTATNCAGGTGTCAAGCGAGCAAGTGAGTGTCNAGGATGATGATGGTGTCGCTGATAANCTAGAAGCGTTTTCAGCCATNGAAACTACTAAGGAAATCAATGTCGAGNGAACCTCGGATGATGCTTTCGAATACATCACGGTAGATTCCGGTGGTTTTGATCAGCTGGAGTTTACGTTTACGGAAAAGTGCTGGGTCGAAATTAAAGATGCGGATGGTGAAACGATATACGGCGATTTGAATCGTGATAGCGATATTCTGACGGTGTATGGCACGGCTCCGTTAAAGATTCTTCTTGGCCGGTCATCGGCTGTTACATTGCGGCATAACGGTACCGAAATCGATCTGGGGCTACATACCAGGAGCGATCAGACAGCTAGACTCACGGTTGGTGGCTAACCTGAAATTATGAAACAGGAATCCAATATAAAGCGCCACAAAACCCGCCAGATTATGGTGGGAAGCGTTCCTGTTGGTGGCGATGCACCAATTTCCGTGCAGAGTATGACCAATACTGAAACAACGGACATACCGTCGACGGTTGCCCAAATCAAACGACTTGAAGCCGTGGGCGCGGATATCGTGCGCGTCTCAGTTCCGACTATGGATGCCGCCAATGCGTTTGGTGCGATACGCAATCAGGTGACGGTACCGCTAGTGGCTGATATTCATTTCGATTACAAGATAGCGCTCAAGGTTGCTGACCTCGGCGTTGATTGTCTGCGCATCAATCCGGGAAACATTGGTAATAAGGATCGGGTAAAGGCGGTGGTCTCGAGCGCCCGAGACCATGGTATCCCCATTCGTATCGGCGTGAATGCGGGTTCCCTGGGCAAAGATCTGCTACGTAAATATAAAGAGCCGAACGCGACAGCTATGGTCGACTCGGCGAAGCGCAACATCGATATGCTTGATGCAGAAGACTTCCAGGACTTTAAACTGAGTCTGAAGTCCTCAGATGTTTATATGGCGATCCAAGCATATCGGACGATTGCGGAACAAATAGATCAACCGCTACATCTTGGCATTACTGAGGCCGGTGGGCTGCGATCGGGTACTGTGAAGAGTGCAGCTGGTCTCGGACTTCTACTGATGGAAGGGATAGGTGACACCATCAGAATATCTCTGGCGGCCGATCCAGTTGAGGAAGTTAAAGTCGGCTTTGATCTCCTAAAGAGTCTGCATATTCGCAGCAAGGGTATCAATTTGACGGCATGCCCCAGTTGTTCGCGTCAGAACTTTGATGTGATCGGCATGGTGAACGAACTGGAACGTCGGGTCGAGGACATTACGACACCGCTTGACGTCGCGATCATAGGCTGTATCGTGAATGGCCCTGGTGAAGCCAAGGAAGCCGACATCGGGCTGACGGGTGCAAGTCCCAAAAACTTGGTATACGAGGCGGGAAAACCACATCACAAAATTACCAACGAGGCTTTGCTCGATGATTTGGAGCGAATGATCCGAGATCGTGTTGCCGAGAAGCAATATCAACAAGAACAACTTATAACTAAATCTTAAGACCGTGAAAATCCAAGCCGTACGGGGCATGCAGGATTTGCTGCCCAGACAAAAGGAAATATACAGATATATTGAAGATGTCGTGCGCGTTGTCCTGGAGTCCTATGGCTACACTGAAATTGGAGTTCCGGTGCTTGAATCAACTCAGTTATTCAGTCGCTTGGTAGGTGAGGCAACGGACATCGTCGAGAAAGAGATGTACACCTTTGAGGATCGCAACGGCGATAGTTTAACTATGCGACCAGAGGGGACGGCAGGTGTTGTGCGTATGGGCCAGGAGAACGGATTGCTGTTTAATCAGATCCAGCGGTTCTGGTATGCCGGTCCAATGTTTCGTCATGAGCGACCACAAAAAGGACGATATCGTCAGTTTGAGCAAGTTGGTGCGGAATGTTTTGGTATGGCCGGTCCGGATATCGATGCTGAATTACTGTTTATGTGCCAGCGAATTTGGGAGACCCTGGGCATCTCCGACGAGATCCATCTGGAATTAAACTCCATGGGCACTACAGAATCTCGTGCAGCCTATAGGAGCGAGCTGGTTAACTATCTGGAAGAGCACCGCGATGGTCTGGATAAGGATAGCATGAGGCGGCTCGAAACCAATCCGCTACGCATCCTGGATAGCAAGGTGCCAAAGACTCAGGAGCTGCTGGCGAGTGCGCCAACGCTCACAGATTTTTTGGATGCAGAGTCGAAGATGCACTTTGATCAACTGCGCCGTTTGCTGGACCAAAATCAGCTTTTCTACCACATCAATCCATCGATAGTACGTGGGCTCGATTATTACAACAAAACCGTGTTTGAATGGGTGACCGATTCCCTGGGAGCTCAGGGCACTGTGTGCGGGGGTGGTCGCTATGATGGTCTGGTCGAGCAGGTGGGTGGAAAGTCCATGCCTGGTGTTGGTTTCGCGATGGGGCTAGATCGTCTGGCAATGATGCTGGATGACAAATTTGAATCAACTGCTGATGCTGATATCTATATCGCATCGCTTGGTGAGCCGGCTAGGGCATATGCGCTCTTGCTTGCGGAAGACATTCGAGGCAATCTTGCGCACGGCAAAGTGGTCGTGCACTGTGCTGAGGGAAAATTGAAAAGCCAGATGAAGAAGGCGGACGCCAGTGGTGCGAATATTGCGCTTATAATTGGTGAGGAAGAGATTAGTAAGAGAGAGGTTACGGTCAAGGATCTGCAAACCGGAGAACAGCAGTCGTTAAATGCAGAAGCGGTAATTGATCATCTCTCGAAAATGCTTGAGGAGTAGAAGTGGCAGAAACAGACGAAGAACAGATAGACGCGATAAAAATTTGGTGGTCCAAGAATGGCAATTCTTTGATTATTGGTGTGGTTGTGGCGCTTGCGGGTGTGTTCGGCTATCGGGCTTGGGAGAATAGCGTTATTGAGGCCGCCGAGGCAGCATCTTCACTCTATGAGAGTATGGCCAGCGCCGTGGTCGGCCAGCAAATTAGTGAGTTGCCCAACGAGATCCTAGCGTCGACTCGAGCGCTCGGTAATCAGCTAAAAATCGACTTCGCGGATTCGGCCTACGCCCACTTTGGTGCACTTCAAATGGCACGGATTGCGGTTGAGACTGGTGATCTTGAGTTGGCTGAGACAGAGTTACGTTGGACATTAGATAACGACGTCAGCGAATCGTTGGAGCCTATCGTTCGTATGCGTCTTGCGCAGGTTGTTGCGGCTCAGGGTCGTTTAGAACAGGCCTTGCTGTTGTTGCCGGCAGATCAGGAAGTAAATAAGCATGCCTCCTCCTGGTACGAAGTCAGAGGCGATATCTACTATCAATTGAAGAATATTGATGCAGCTCGTGAGGCCTATCAAACTGCGGTCGACGCAGTACCCGAATCAATTTCCAGNCCGATACCTCAGGCTAAATTAGACGATNTAACCTACGTTGTAGGNGTCCAGGACGAAGGATGATGCNTGCCGCGCTACTAGCAATTATCTTAGTNGCCGTTCTACCAGGTTGTTCCTGGTTTAAAGACATAACAAGTCTTGGTGTAGAGGATGAATCGGTAAAACCCAGAGAACTTGAGTCTTTTAAAAAGGAAATAGATCTCAATCAGCGCTGGAGTACCAACATCGGTAAAGGTGCGGCAGACAGGGCAATTAGACTAGTGCCGGCATTATCCGGTAACAGAATATTTGCAGCATCTGCGAACGGCATGATCAAAGCGTTGAATACGTCTAATGGTCGCCCAATTTGGGAAGTAAACGTGGTCAACTTTTACCTAGGTGCAGAACGTGCCAACGCTTTCGCCAAAGATGTGGATGTTATTACTGGCGGCGTTGGTATTGGTGAAGAGATGCTGGCAGTGGGTACTGCTGCAGGAGAAATTATAGTCCTGAATCAGAGTGATGGTACGCTCGCCTGGCGGGCACGAACCAGCAGCGAGGTGCTGTCACCACCTCAGATTGATGGTGATTTAGCAGTTGCGCAGAGTATTGATGGCAAGATCACGGCCTATAATGCGCTTGACGGAGAGCGTAAGTGGGTCTATTCCACGGCACTACCATCGTTAAGCCTGCGGGGTTCTGCGACTCCCATTCTAACGTCCCAGTTTGTGGTTGGTGCATTTGCAAACGGACGATTTGCACTACTGGATCGCGAGTCCGGGCTTGCCGGTTTTGATCGGGCCATTGGTGTTGCTAAGGGTAAGAGCGATCTGGAACGTCTGATCGATATCGACGGAAATATGATCATCGCGGGACAACGTCTTTTTCTAGTTGGATTTCAAAGTAATGTTATTTCCGTGAACTTGAATACGGCCCAGCTGGAGTGGGGGCAGGAGGGTTCCAGTGTGGTTGGGCTTGGTGAAGGTTTTGGTAATGTCTATGTAGGTGGAGCTGACGGCGTTATCACTGGTTACGATGCGCTTAGTGGAAAACTGATCTGGGAAATCGAGTCGCTTACCAATCGGGTTATTACGACGCCAGTGACGGCAAGTAGTTATATTGTGGTAGGAGATTTTGAAGGTTATCTGCACGTCATAGCCCAATCTGATGGGCGGTTTGTGGGTCGTCGCAAAGTAGATGGCAATGGACTTTACTCGCGTGCTGTTGTGGATGGTAATCGAATTTACGTGATGGGTACGAGCGGTAGTCTTTCAGCTTACGATATCCAGTAGGTAGCAAATCATGCTTCCTGTTATTGCCCTCGTTGGCCGTCCCAACGTCGGAAAATCAACATTATTCAATCGACTAACTAGATCCAGAAATGCACTCGTCGCCAGCTTTCCGGGGTTAACCCGTGACCGGCAGTATGGGCAGGGAGAGCTTGGCAATGTTGATTATGTAGTCGTCGATACGGGCGGTCTCACGGATGAGAAAGGCAGCATCGATAAACCTATGGCAGATCAGGTAATGCAGGCCATCGTGGAAGCAGATGTCATAGCTTTTATGGTCGATGCACGGGACGGCAGGATAGCCGGTGATGAGACGATCGCCGAGATGCTGCGGCAGCAGACAGTGCCGGTAATGCTGGTGGTAAACAAAATCGATGGTCAGGATCCTGACATGGCAGCGGCAGAGTTCTTCTCTCTCGGGTTCGGTGATCCGTCATACATTTCTGCTAGCAATGGTCAGGGCGTGACGCAGTTCATCAACGAAAATGTAGCGAGCTTTCCTGGGTTCGATGCCGTGGGATCCGACAATGTTGAGGAGTCGGGTATCAAGATTGCAGTTGTTGGCCGACCGAATGTCGGAAAATCGACTCTGGTTAACCGGCTGTTGGGCGAGGAGCGGGTCGTTGTGTTTGATGCGGGCGGAACGACACGAGACAGTATATATATCCCGTTCGAACGAGACGGGCAACCCTACACACTCATCGATACTGCGGGTGTTCGCAGGCGCGGTAAGGTAGTGGAACGTATCGAGAAGTTCTCCGTGATCAAGACCCTTGATGCGATTGCCGACGCCCACGTGATTGTTTTGATGATCGATGCCAGAGACGGTGTCGTTGAGCAAGATCTTCACCTGCTGGGTCATGTGCTTGGTGCAGGTCGTGCGCTGGTTATTGCCGTGAATAAGTGGGATGGTCTCGCCAGGGACGAGCGTGATCGAATTCGCTCGGAATTGGAGAGGCGCCTTACCTTTATCGATTTTGCCAGGATTCATTTTATTTCTGCGATGCATGGTTCAGGCGTCGGTAACCTCTATGGTTCTTTACACCGTGCTTACGAGTCTGCAACCCGTGGTATTAAGACGTCTGATCTCAATTTTATTTTAGAGCAGGCAGTGAGTGATCATCAGCCTCCACTGGTCCGTGGGCGGCGAATTAAGCTGCGTTACGCGCACCTTGGTGGCAGCAATCCACCGGTTATCGTTGTGCATGGAAATCAGACAGACTCTGTGCCAGCTTCTTACAAGCGCTATTTGGAAAACCGGTTTATTGATGCACTGGAACTAGAAGGTACACCGGTTCGGCTCGACTTCAAAACTGGTGATAATCCTTTTAAGGGGCGTAAGAATCAGTTGAATCGGCGCCAGATATCTCGCAAGCGACGCTTGATGGATCATGTGAAAAAGAATGAGCGACGGCGAAAGCGGCGACGTTAGCGCTACCAGTCGGACAAAAACAGCGCGGGGTCGACCCGCGCGTTGTTCAGACTTACTCCCCAATGCAAGTGCGGCCCAGTGACGCGTCCTGTCTGCCCCACTTTACCGATTAGCGTGCCGGCATCGACGATTTCCCCCGGTTCGACATCAATACTGCTGAGATGACAATACATGGTGACCAGACCCTGGCCGTGATCAATCAGAATGGTATTTCCGTTGAAGAAATAGTTTCCCATGGCGGTAACGATACCCCCGGCGGGGGATACAATGGGGGTGCCTTCCAACGCTGCGATATCCATGCCGCTGTGCGGGTTCCTGGGCTGCCCGTTTAACACGCGTCGCAGCCCAAACGAGCTGGAACGAGGGCCATCCACCGGTGATTGAAAATCTGTATTCGGCTTGCTATTCACTGCGAAGTGCAGGAACGCTGAATCCATTTCTTTACGTTCCCTACGGATACGTTCCAGGTCTATTGGTAATGGATTTACCTGTCGCCTGTTTTTGATTGTCAGATGCTGAGTTTCATATTGATGTGCACTTACTTTGAACGTTATACGTCTTTTACCTGCTAGGATCTCGTGTTCGCCCGGGTTGGTGGATAGAGAAAGTCCCACAATTGCATAGGCTTCATTGGTCGTCGTCAACGTCATAACAGGTTTGCCATTGAATGTTGTTGGCTCTGCTATACCGATGGGAATAACGGCGATCCCCCCTGGAACAGGATGATGCTTGGGCAGCCCAATGGCCTGGGCAGCAGAGGTAACTGACCAGATTAAAAGGTAGGCTGCGATAAGTGATTTATTCATAGATGTCCTTGACCTCTGCTGTGAGCCTTCCTCGCTGCAAACGGACGTCAATAAGATCACCGCTTTTTAGCCTCCCAGTATTAGTAATTACTTTTTCAGGAGATCTGGAAGGACTTGCGATTGCATAGCCTCGTTCTAATGTGGCAAGTGGGCTTAGTGTATCCATCTTCTGTGCGAGTGAGTGTAATTTGTTTGTGGCATTGATCACTTTTCTGTCGAGTGCGGTGATGAGTTTTTGTTGGCACTGCGCGATCTTGCGTTCTGTTTCGTCAAAACGCGATTTATTCAGTAACCGGAGTTCCAGATTATCCAGTCGTTGATCAAATTCCTGTAGTCGCTGGCCAGGGTGCCTTAGTCGTTTAGATAAGTGGAGCAGGTGTTTTTGGTTTGCGATCAATCGAGCTCCGAAGCGTGACATCAGACGCTCCTGGTTTCTACGAATCGCATCTGACCAATCCCTCTGATCAGGACTTACCAGTTCAGCAGCAGCTGATGGTGTTGGCGCGCGAAGATCTGCAACAAAGTCGGTGATGCATACATCGGATTCATGGCCGACGGCAGAGACAACGGGGACATCGCTTGCGGCAATTGCCCGTGCCACTTCTTCAGTATTAAAGGGCCAGAGATCTTCCAGTGAGCCACCGCCGCGGGTCACCAGTAGTACGTCAAATGGATTCAAATCATAGTTATTTGCAAAAGCCAGTGCCTGGGTAATGTGTCCTGCGGCTTCATTGCCCTGTACCTGTACCGGCAGAATCGAAATCGTGATAGCGGGAAATCGCCGGCCAAGAATATTGATAATGTCGCGTACCACAGCTCCGGTAGAGGAAGTAATAACGCCGACATGCCGAGGTAAATCGGGAATCGACTTTTTGTTGGCTTCATCGAATAGGCCTTCCTGTTGTAGTTTTCTTTTGAGTGCCTCATAGGCGCGCAGTAATGCGCCGTCACCGGCATCTTCCATGTGATCAGGGATTAGCTGGAATTCTCCACGGCCCTCGTAGAGGCTTATTCGCCCTCGAATGACGACCTGCAGGCCGTCCTTTGGCTGTACCTTTTGAAGCTGGTTGCGGTTTCGGAACATGGCGCAGCGGAGCTGGGCGGAGGAGTCTTTAAGCGTGAAGTACCAGTGTCCGGAAGAGGGCCTGACGAAATTGGAAATCTCGCCTTCAACCCACACCATTGGAAATTCACCTTCCAGCAGGCGTCGGGCACTGCTGTTTAGTTCCGAAACGGAAATGACTTCCCTGTTGATACCACTGCTGGTGCTATTTATACCCTCGCCGTGGGGACTATCTTTTGATCTATTGTTTTGCATCAACTCATCATAGCGTGATCGTTCGATATGAGGTAGCACCTGCGGTCCTAGCAAAGTACCGATCTTTAGGCGGTTTATGCGGCGAGAGATTCCAGTATAATTCAGCGCTTTCACGCGAGGGCAACTATGACTCAGGATATCCATCAGGAAAAAATCCTTATCCTAGACTTCGGTTCCCAGTACACTCAGCTGATTGCGCGACGCGTTCGAGAGATCGGAGTCTATTCAGAAATTCAACCGTACAACCTGGCCGCTGAGGTGGCGAATGAGTTTGCCCCAACGGGCATTATTCTATCCGGGGGTCCCGATTCCGTGACTCTAGACGATACCCTGCGTGCGCCTGACTATGTATTCGAATGTGGTGTGCCAGTGCTGGGTATCTGCTATGGCATGCAGACCATGGCGAAACAACTTGGGGGTGAAGTCGAAGGCTCCAGTCATCAAGAGTTTGGCTACGCCAGAGTCCTTATCAATGAATCGAGCACGTTGCTTGACGGCATTACGGACGCTGTTGAATCCGGGATCCCGACGCTTGATGTGTGGATGAGCCATGGGGATAAAGTTGTTTCGGTGCCTGGAGGGTTTAAGGGTATTGCAAGCACCAGCACCACAGAATTTGCTGCAATGAGTGACGAGAGTCGTCGCTTTTATGGCGTTCAATTTCATCCTGAGGTTAACGATACGCTTCAGGGATTGCCAATTATGCAGCGGTTCTTACTTGACATCTGCGAGTGTCAGGGACTGTGGACACCAGCGAACATCGTGGAAGAAATTATTACCGATGTCCGCGCTCGGGTTGGTAGTGACCGGGTTTTGCTTGGGTTGTCCGGTGGTGTTGATTCATCCGTGGTTGCGGCACTGCTGTCCCGTGCCATCGGCGATCAATTGACGTGTGTGTTCGTTGATAACGGATTATTGCGCCTCAATGAGGTAGAGCAGGTGATGTCAATGTTTGGCGAAAAGGCAGATAACGCGTTTGACCTAAATATTGTTGCAGTAAATGCAGAAGACCGATTCCTTGAGAAGCTCAATGGCATTGAAGAACCGGAAGATAAGCGAAAGATTATTGGCAATACATTTATTGACGTCTTCGAGGAAGAATCTAACAATCTTGCGGATGTTAAGTACCTTGCTCAAGGGACGATCTATCCGGACGTTATTGAGTCAGCCGCTAACAATAATAGTAAGGCGAAGGTAATCAAATCACATCACAATGTTGGTGGTCTGCCGGATTATATGAGACTAAGTCTGATCGAGCCGCTGCGTGAGTTGTTTAAGGATGAAGTACGCCGTATCGGTCTTGAATTAGGACTCTCCCACGAAATTGTCTTTCGTCACCCATTCCCTGGCCCGGGGCTTGGTGTACGGATTCTGGGCGAGGTTAAAAAGGAATACGCAGACCTGCTTCGACAGGCAGATCATATTTTTATCGAGGAGCTTTACAAGGCTGATTGGTACGACAAGGTGAGTCAGGCATTCGCAGTTTTCCTGCCGGTAAAGTCTGTGGGTGTTGTGGGTGATGCTAGGCGCTATGAGTATGTCATTTCGCTTCGCGCGGTAGAGACGATCGACTTTATGACAGCGCGGTGGGCGCAGTTACCCTATGATCTGCTAGAAACCGTTTCCACACGCATCATCAACGAGATTGGCGGCGTCTCGCGTGTGACTTACGATATTTCCAGTAAACCACCGGCTACGATTGAGTGGGAATGATATTTAACTAAAACAAAATGGATCCGCTATCTCAAGGAATAGTTGGCGCAGCTTTTGCCCAGTCTGCTGCCAATAAAAACAACATCTTCAAGATTGGTGTAATTGGTTTTCTTGCAGGATTGGCACCCGATTTAGACATTCTGATTCAGTCATCAACTGACCCAATTTTATTTCTTGAATATCACAGGCAGTTCACACACTCACTCTTTTTTATTCCCTTTGGCTCTTTAATTGTTGCTCTTGTGCTTTTTCCTCTAGTTAAAAGCTCCATGAGTATAAAGACTGTTTATTTTGCAAGTTTATTGGGATATGCAACGCATGGATTGCTTGATGCATGCACTTCCTATGGCACTCAAATCTTTTGGCCTTTTTCTAACGAACGAGTTACTTGGAATAATATATCTATTGTTGATCCACTCTTTACAATTCCCGTCCTAATACTCATAGGGATAGCGATAAAAACGAAAAAAAAGATATTTAGTTTTTTTGCAATTGGATGGATTTCTTTCTATCTGTCTCTAGGTTTTGTTCAATATGAAAGAGCTTTATTAGCTGCGATCGAGCTTGCAAATGATAGAGGGCATAATCTTGAGCGTCTAACTCTTAAACCATCATTTGGAAATCTTATTTTATGGAAGTCCATTTACCAACATGATGAAACTTTTTATGTTGATGCTATTCGAACAGTTCGATCATCTACTTGGTGTTTGGGAGAGAGTATTAGGGTTTTTGACTATCAATATCATCTACCGGATCTTGACGAAAAGAGTCAGCAAAAAAAAGATATCGAAAGATTTCGATGGTTTTCTCAGGATTATTTGGGCTATGAAAAAGAAAGAAATATTGTTACAGATGTCCGTTACTCAATGATTCCAAATCAGATTTCGCCAATGTGGGGACTAGTTATTGATGACCAGCGAGGTATAAATGAACACGCGATTTGGTGGACGAGTCGTAGCTTGAATCAAAGTCAGTTAGAGTTGTTCAAAGATATGTTAAAAGGTGAAAGTTGTGCAAATAATTCATAAAATTATTTTCTTCTCTTCTCGGTTGCTCAATAGGATAATAATTTAATGATTAATTTAAAAAAAATATAGATATAGAGACACTTCTTGAATGGTTTGGTGTCACTACCGCAATCATTTATTAGCTCTTGATTGCTTCAAATACAGGTAATGAGGTTATTGAGTGAGAATAGTTAAACCTCCTGAAACCCTTATTCTTTATGGCGTCTGGCATTAGCGTAAACACATACCAAAACACACTACGGTGACTATTGTTAAACGTAGGTGACTAAACACCCTAATTGATCCATTTGGTGTTGAGGATGTTTGAAGGAAACACCAGATGAACCTGTTTGCAACGTAATTGAAGGGGCGTCATATAGAATAAATGGGATCAAAAGATAGCAGTAGACGCTCGATTTTTTGATGCGGTGACCGATGAACGACTCCAGCGAAGTCGTTTTGCCAAGTTCCGCCTTTGAGCAAAGCCATATTCCCTGGGGTAACTCGTTGAATCACCTTACCGTCTTTTATTGGTGCCGCCTCTGAAGCTCGATCAGCCAGTAGTGTACGGTCAACATCATAGTTGGCTATCCACTCGGTACCCGGACCGCCGATTGTGATTAACATTCGACAGACAACGGAATCAACATGAAATCGTGGGCACATTGGTGTGTTCAATGTGACTACTCGTACGCCGATTTCCTTGCAGCCTAGAAGTTCATATAAGATTTCATTAGTGAGAATAATTATTTCCGCAAGCTTTGTCGCACCCTCGTTAATATCTACAGAGGTTTCTAGCATCTGGCTTGGTAGCTCAGTGTCCATTGCCTGCTGTTGCCATTGCAATTTAACGACCCTACGAGAAGCAAACATCCGATCTGCAAAATGTTCGAGCTGCTCTGATATGGGGCTAGTAACGCTGACTAATTCAACATTTTCGTCATAGATTGCAGTGAAGTCTTTAATCTGATCGCCTAGTATATGCTGCATGATGCAGTTGCTACCTCCTTATTTGGGAGTGTGTTCATGAATTACCTGCGTTATCGGCTCATCTGGAACTTGAGTGTGTATTCAATGCAATTTCACTTTTGCAAATCGATTGCAAAAGTAGTTATTGATTAGGCTAGTCTCAGTCGCGTGTAGGTTTCTCGAAAATTTGCAGGAATCTATATGTAACATCTTCGGTACGACCCTTCTCTAGGAATTCTCAACCCAAGGGGGGAAGGGGTCCGGCAACGAAGTCCAGAAAGTCTGGCCTCGCGAGACTTCTTCTTCGGTCAAGAGACATTCAGCAAGTGCCTTTGTCATGCCTGCCTGATCAAGGTCCTGTCCAATGAAAACCAGTTCCTGTCGCATATCCCCGAATGGCTCGACCCACAGTTGATCGATTGCCGCTAGAGAATCAGAATCAGTTGGCCAATTTTCTTTAGGTACAGCCATCCAGAACATACCGGCAAAGCCATAGTGAGCAATACCTCCTGCTTGACTCCATTGGCCGGAAAACTGGGGCCGAGTTGCTAACCAGAAATAGCCCTTTGAGCGAATCAGTTTACCGAACTGTTCAGTACTATGAAGAAATTGATAAAACTTCTCGGGGTGAAATGGTCGCCTTGCTTCATAAGAAAAGCTGCTGATACCGTACTCTTCTGTTTCGGGAATATGCTCTCCACGCATTTCCTTGAGCCAGCCAGGTGCATGCTGTGCTCGTTCAAAACTAAAAAGTCCAGTATTCAAAACCTCATCGATCTTTATATGGCCTCTAGTAATCGGAACAATTTTGGCTTCCGTATTCAGCGTTTTGATAATAGAAGTCAGTCGCTCAATATCTGACTCGTCTACGAGATCTGTTTTACTGATGAGAATTACGTCAGCAAACTCGACTTGCTCAATTAGTAGATCTGCAACACTCCTTTTGTCGTCATCGCCCAGAGACTCTCCGGTCTCTTGCAAATATTTCGCTTCGTCGTAGTCATTAAGGAAGTTGACTGCGTCCACCACAGTCACCATGGTATCTAGGCTAGCAACATCAGATAGGGAAACACCGTTTTCGTCGGCAAAGGTAAAGGTCTCTGCGACTGGCAAGGGTTCTGATATACCGGTTGATTCAATAACGAGGTAATCGAACCGTCTTGTTTGCGCCAGTTTCGTTACTTCTTCTAAAAGATCTTCTCTCAACGTGCAGCAGATACAGCCGTTGCTCATTTCAACTAACTTTTCTTCGCTGCGATTAAGCGAAACCTCGTTTCGCACGGCCGCAGCGTCAATGTTTATTTCACTCATATCATTGACGATCACGGCGACTTTTTTATTTTCGCGATTATTTAGGATGTGATTTAAAACAGTGGTTTTTCCTGCACCTAGAAAACCAGAGAGAACGGTCACAGGAAGCCTAGTTGTAGCGATCACGGGTAATTCCTCTTATAAACCCTAGTAAAGAGATGTTATAACATATCAAGTATGATTGTTAGAAATAGACCTTGAGTAGACAAACGCAAAATGGTCTGAAGAATGTTGAGAACATTAGNTAAATCGCTATTAAAGATGATGGCGTAGGCATAGAACCTTTGGAAATACCTAGGCTGACCGAGCGTTTCTCATGTGGAGATAACAGCCCCAACTCCGCTACTGGTGGTGGTAGATTGGAGTTGGCAATTTTGAAGCATGCAGTGACCAGCTGCGGGGGTGATTTGTAGATCAACAGTGGCCTGGGACGAGTGGCCGAGTTTATTTGTATCTTTCCCATTGGGAGTGACTAGACTGGTGCAACTCTGTTAAGCCCCATTGCATCGTATTTGATAGTTTAAAATCACCGCTGTTGCGGGTTATTGGTGGCCCCTGAGAGCAACAATGCGACTGCTAAAATAGCTCCAAATCATAGTTTGGCAGCTTTAGAATTGATGATTACCACGTTATATAAAAAGGGCGCTAAAACGTCCTTTTTATATAACTAAGCCAAATTTTGGCCTGAATCTATAAGCTAGTGGTTAGAACTTGTGTTCCATGCCAACACCAAATGAGTTCATATCATCATCGGGTGCATCCACCTTAGAATCTGTATTATCNGTGNAGAAAATATAGGCTTTGGTATTTTTGCTTATNTTATAATCAGCACCCAGAGACAATGTCTTCTCTTCATCGCCNTCTACATCATCTTCGATGAAGCCATACTGCGCTTTTAATGTGGTCTTACCTATTTTGTAGGCAGTACTTACAAAAAACCCAGATTCATCNTTGGNACCTTGGTTATCTTCGTTCTGCTGATACATGGTACCTAGNTTCAGAGCACCCATTTGGTANTGCANAACCATTCGCACGAGATCCTGATTATCCACGTCCTGATCGCCCGCCAATGCAAGATATAGATTGTCTAAACTGTAGCTCAATGAATAGGACATTCCATCGGTTAGACCTGTGTCATTAATGCCATCGCCATCAATATCGGCACCTTCCCCGGGGATAATTGCGACAGTGCCAGAGAAGCCACTTAAATTGGGGCTGGCGTAAGCTATAACATTAGAAACGCGGTTTTCGCCCTCGAAGGTATTCTTGATGTCGCCCTCAAGGTCATTAAATAAATCGATCTTTTTCTGTGCCAGCTTGGTGGGTGTATCGTGCTTTCCGGCCCAGAGTGTACCAAAGCTGCCTTTGATGCCGCCAAAAATATTGCGCTGTTTAAAGGTTTGGCCTTTACAGTCACCATCATCGAGACACATTTCAAATTCTGCTTTATAGATAGCGTGCAGGTCATCGGTGATCTTGGTTTCACCTTCAACACCAAGACGCGATGCGTTGCTATTAAGTGTCCACTTATCAGATGAATTCTGATCTGTATTAACCACAGAGACATTAATTTTTCCATAAATCATGCCATCAATCGGCCCATCAGCGAAGCTATTTGACGCCAATACAAAGGTGGTAGCTAGAATAGCCAAAAGCACTAGTTTGTCCATTTTTAGTCCCTAAAGAGTTTAATTCATTGAGCTGTTGCCCAGTTGAGGTTATAGAAGGATGACAGCTAAGTGATAAGTATGCGAAACAAATACGCCAGACCTAAATACACCGCTACATACGTTTTTCTAGGTGGAAATATAAGAGGTTCTTATTAAGTTATGATTAAGAAAAAATTAATTGCGCAAAGATTTACTTACGTGGAGCTGATCGTCACATTTCTCTCATACAAGTCAAATACAGTCACCTCATACTAAAATTAAATCATTTAACAGCATAACTATGTGTCGGCTCTTGGATGTCCATATGATCCAATTTAAATTTATCACAGCCATTTTTTTGCTATAGCTTCGATCAGTGCGACCTCTTCTATCGCTCTCGAGTCACTAGAGGTAGTGGGATTTTCCACTGTATATCTTTTTGCAACGGTTGTGGCTGATAAATGGATTCGATTATTAGTATTGTCGATTCCGCGTTTAGGGGCATTAGCAGCGGTAGAAGAAGCTTTTATAACGAGATGATTTTAAATTTGCCTTTACTAAATGTTATGTTATAACATTCCTATCCCGTACGACGGTACCGGAGTATCAAGCGGGTTCCCAAGCGGCTATTAGGCGCGCAGCTGTCGTGCATATCGTCACTTTCTTTGGATTCTATTTTAGGTTAAATATTATGTATCATTTCTCATTTAGACGGGTCTGCGCTGTCACGCTTACCTCTTTTTTTCTAGCTTTGAGCGCTAGTTCAATCGCGGAAGAAGAAGGTGTTTCGCCTTCAACGATTGAGGAAATCGTTGTCCGCGTTCATCCATTGCACGCTGAAGGGCTCGCACAACCGGTTGAAATACTCCAATCTGATGAATTAAACCGGGTAAGAAGCCCATCAATAGGCGAAACAATTTCAGCACTTCCAGGTATCCGTTCATCGAGCTTTGGTCAAGCCGTAGGAAGACCAATTATTCGAGGACTAGGTGGACCGAGGGTGAAAGTAATGGAGGATCGCATCGATAGCCTTGACGTGTCGGTCTCGAGCCCTGATCACACTATAACAATAGAACCTTTAATAGCGGAAAGTATTGAAGTCTTAAAGGGACCAAGCACTTTGTTGTATGGAACAAGTGGGATTGGCGGTGTAGTAGATGTCCATACTGGTCGTATACCTAACGAGATACCAGAGTCCTTATCGGGCACTATAGATGCTCGCGGAGACAATAATGCCAACACTGAAAGCTTCGCTGTACGACTTGACGGTGGTAGCGGGAACTTCGCTTTCCATCTGGATGGTTTTTACAGGGACGCCAATGACTATAAAATACCTGGTTTTGCGGAGTCGTTAGCGCAGCGCGCTAGAGAAGAAGCCGAAGAAGATCACCACGACGAAGATCATGATGATCACGAAGATGAGGATCACCACGACGAAGATCATGATGATCACGAAGATGAGGATCACCACGACGAAGATCATGATGATCATGAAGATGAGGATCACCACGACGAAGATCATGAAGGCGAACATGGTGATGACGAGCAGGAGGCCTTTGGTGAACTTCCTGGCAGTGAGCTAAAGACGGAGGGAGGCTCCTTTGGGCTTTCTTACATTGGCGATCGCGGTTATGTTGGTGTGTCTGTATCGGCCTACGATGCCCGCTATGGTCTTCCGGGACACAGCCATGGTCATCATGGTCATCATGGTCATGAAGATGAAGATCACGAGGGTGAAGAGCACGAAGGCGAAGACCATGAAGAAGAAGGTCACACTGAAGGCGAAGAATCTCCGCCGATTCTAGACCTTTCACAGACACGCTTAGACTTCGACGCGCGGCTAGACTCACCTGCTGAAAATATAAGTAGCGTCAATCTTCGTGTTGGGGTTAATGACTATGAACATACAGAATTTGAAGAAGGAGAGGCTGGTACAACATTTAAAACCGAATCGGTTGAAGCTCGTACGCAATTAGTTCACGAATCAGTCTGGGGTATCACGGGCGCTGCGGGTATCCAGATATCCGCACGAGAATATTCAGCGCTGGGGGAAGAAGCGTTTGTTGAGCCAGTGGACACAGATAGCGTAGGTTTATTCTACGTAGGACAACGGAAATTTGGTGAGCTATCAGTCGAAAGCGGCCTGCGCTATGAAGATGTAGAGCATAATCCAACCAATGGTAGAAAGCGGAGTTTTGACCTTACGGCCATTTCTCTGGGGATTATCTACCCGTTGAGCAACGATTGGACCTTGACCGGTCAGTTTGATCATTCAGGACGAGCCCCAATTGCTGAAGAGCTTTATTCCAACGGTGCTCATCTTGCGACTCAAAGTTATGAGCGTGGCGATCAAACTTTGGAAGAGGAAATAGCGACAAACTTATCAGTGGCTCTGAGTTATCGGAGCAGCTTTCTCGACTTTTCTTTAAGTGTCTACGAAACAAGTTTTGATGATTTCATCTATCAATCTAACACGGGTTTGGAGGAAGATGAGCTTCCGCTTCTTCAATGGACTCAATCAGATGCCACCTTTAATGGTTTCGAGATTGAAGCTAACTGGGTCGCAAGATCGTGGTCCGGCGGTTCGCTAGATCTGAGCGCGAGCTACGATAGGGTCCGTGCACAGCTGGATCAAGGTGTTCAACGTGATTTGCCCCGGATTCCTCCGCAGCGATGGCAGTTGGGAGCGATCTTGAACTTGGGAGATTTTATGGCGGAACTATCTTATCTAGAAGTTGGTGATCAAGATAACGTCGCTCCTAACGAGCTGGCGACAGAAAGCTACGAAGATGTACGTTTTTACCTAGGCTACGACATAGAGTATGCGGGTAGTCAAATCGAAATTTTCCTCAGCGGGCGAAATCTAACGGATGATGAACAGCGTTATCACACTTCTTTCATCAAAGATTTAGCGCCTCAGCCAGGACGGACTGTTGAAGCTGGTTTTCGAATTGAGTGGTAATCGCTGTTAAGGAATAACAAGATAGTTGGCTACACCCAGAATCTCTGGGTGTAGCAATACCTCATCTTACGGAGTCTAGATTCAAAACGGATGATGGGAGGTTGGTAGTTTATCGTTCCTCTCGTAGTCGATCGATCATGGTTTTGCTAAAGTTGGTAATCTCCTTAACGTTAACGCGTATGCTACCCGAATCAGGATTAAGGAGTCTGCTTAGCAAGTGCGTGAAGGTTGTTTTTCCGCACCGGGATGTACCTGGCACTAGGATGTTCTCACCTCAGGACAGGATAAATTGAAGCAACTTTAGGAGGGGTTGGTCATAGGAGAATACAAGCTCTTTGATCTCGACGACTTGGGCTCTATGCGGTGGGTTACTTTGGTCTATGTGCTAGAAATCGATTTACAACCGCATCGGCCAATGCCCCGACAAACCGAGCGATAGGGAATTTCTCTGTAGAGATAAGTTCGAGGTGGCTATCTTCCAAATCATTGATAGGACTGTTACCTAAAAACTACGGCGCGTGGTTAATGTGTGAGTTGCTATAAAGTTTTAAGAAGTGTCACAAGAGCTGAACCACATGGTTGACAACAGGACACTTCCTAAAGCATCTCAAGAAATAAAGGTCAAAGACCGGCGCGCAATAGTTACCGGTCTTTGATTACATTTCGGTCATCTAGGGACGCTGGGGCACAATATCTTCTCGACAACTCTAGTTCCATCCGAGGGACGTATGCCTGTTTTCATTCGGCAAGTCTCGGAAGAATCATTGAAGGCTCCCCAGTTCGAATCCATAGGTGTCACACCGACTCTAACGGACGGTTCATAAGAGGATCCATTACAAGTTACTGAGTAACTATTATCGTAGATAACCAATTTACCTGGGCCCGTGACTGCATCAGTATAGCCTAGCTGACAAAAGTTCTCAGACAGGACATTAGAGACGCTTTGCCAACCGCCACCAGTTTCTGCACAGCTTGTTGAAGTTGGCATATCTCCCGAGGCGCAAGCACCACTCTCGCCGGGTGCTCCAGAAGTATCAGGTCCGTCATGTGGTCCAGGTCCGTCATGTGGTGCAGGTCCGTCGTGTGGTGCAGTATTTTGGCGACAATAGGACTGCAGTGGTTTACCCGCAGTGGGGCTGGGTTGCTTCTAATGCAAACGTCGCGATGGTTGTTGTTGGCGTGCCGGATGCGTCGTCCCGGTTTGACCTGTACGCGCCTT
>PASO01000058.1 GCA_002712135.1 Gammaproteobacteria bacterium | reverse complement strand
AGCATATCAATGTTCGGTGTTGTGCCCGGTACCTTTGCACCGTAGACCCCAACCGAGTCCCGGTTCATGTCGTCAACGTTTATAAAGAGAACGTTCAGCTTGTCGGCGGCTACGCTCCAGGGGCTGAACACAGCAATACAAAACAGCAATACGTATCGATTAATCATGCTTCTATAAAAATCACTGAGGAAACAGTTGGTCACGTAAATGGCCACGTATAAAGCTTTTAAAAACCAAACCCCTTGATTCTAAAGGGCTGTAGGGGATTTATGGCGTCCCCTAGGGGAGTCGAACCCCTGTTGCCGGGATGAAAACCCGGTGTCCTAGGCCTCTAGACGAAGGGGACGCTGTTCTTCGGAAGCCGCGCATTCTATGAAGCTTAGCGGTTTTCGTCAAGTTCATAAGCACATAAAGAAGACTCAGACGTATCACCAGATATAGGTACGCCGTACTCAAGTATCTCCCACCCCCCGAATGAATTGCGGGTGAAGCGCTCAGACGTCAGAAGGAGGAGGGTCGCAAGAATGCGGACCCCTAGAAGGTGATCACACTCCGAATACTACGCCCTGCATGCATGTGATCAAATGCCTCATTTATGTCCTCGAGGCCCATTGAGTAGGTAATAAACTCATCCAGTTTGATAGCACCGCCCATATACTGCTCGACCATGCCGGGTAACTGCGATCTGCCTTTAACACCTCCGAATGCGGTACCGCGCCAGACCCGACCGGTAACGAGTTGGAACGGTCGAGTACTGATTTGCTGGCCAGCGCCCGCAACACCGATGATGATTGATTCTCCCCATCCTTTGTGACAACACTCCAGTGCTGAGCGCATTAGTTCCACATTACCAACGCATTCAAAAGAGTAATCTACGCCGCCATCGGTAAGGTCAATGATGACTTCTTGAATTGGGTCATCGTAGTCCTTGGGATTAATGCAGTCCGTTGCGCCAAGTGAGCGGGCCATATCGAATTTGTCCGTATTGACATCTATGGTAATAATTCGACCAGCCTTTGCCAGCACCGCTCCCTGAACTACGCTGAGCCCAATACCGCCAAGACCAAACACTGCGACGGTAGCGCCTGGCTCCACTTTAGCAGTGTTTAGCACGGCGCCTATGCCCGTGGTAACGCCACACCCTAGAAGACATACCTTGTCCAATGGGGCCTCTTTGCTGATCTTGGCTAGTGATACCTCTGCCACAACCGAATACTCTGAGAATGTGGACGTTCCCATGTAGTGGAATACTTGCTTTCCATTACAGCAGAATCGGGTGGTACCGTCCGGCATTAATCCTTGTCCTTGAGTTGTTCTGACCGAGGAGCACAAATTGGTTTTTCCTGAAGTGCAGAATTTGCACTCACCACACTCGGCTGTATAGAGGGGAATCACGTGATCTCCAGGGGCGACCGAAGTTACTCCAGGCCCGACTTCTTCTACTATTGCACCACCTTCGTGTCCTAGTACTGCGGGAAATATTCCCTCAGGATCATCGCCGGATAGAGTAAACGCGTCAGTATGGCAAACGCCGGTCGCTACCACGCGAATCAGGACTTCTCCCGCTTTTGGTCCGTCCACCTCGATCTCTTCAATCTCTAATGGTTTTCCGGCCTCCCAGGCGACTGCAGCTCTGGACTTCATGGTTGCTATCCTTTTTATTTTTCTGATTGAAATGTATCTTAGTAGACGTAAGGAATAAAGTAGCCACATTTGCCCGCTTGGGCGTTTGTGTGCGCCGCAGGTCGCTAGACGTTGACAAATCGTCAGGCATCCAGTGAACTGCAACATTTGAGGCTCACAGAAGGCCCGTCGGGCCACGAGGACGAGCAGTTCGGATTCGAATAACATGCAGTATGTGACGACCTATACGCCTTCATTACTTGAGTCATTGCCAAGGTTGGAAAACAGGCAGGCCTTGGGTATCACGGAAGAGGACCTCCCTTTCAAAGGGCATGACGTCTGGAACGCGTACGAATTTACCTGGTTAAACGCCAAGGGTAAGCCAGAAGTTGCGATGGCACGGTTCCAGGTTCCGCTGAAGTCAGTCAATATAGTTGAATCGAAGTCGCTGAAGTTTTATCTGGGTTCCTACAGCAATACACCTTTTGCACACCGTATCGAAGTTATACAAACCCTGGAAACAGATTTGAGTTTAGCAGCGATGGCCCCGGTTTCCGTTGCACTATTGACGCCGGATAAAGTGCTTTCGGAGGGTATAGGTTTACTGCCAGGGAATAGCATTGATCATCTGGATGTCGATATTTCGGAATACCATTGGAATCCCGATTTCCTAGAATTAGAAAGTTACGTTGCTGTTCGAGAAACCTTGTTCACTCACTTATTTATGTCCCTGTGCCCAATTACTGGGCAACCGGATTTCGCTAGCATCATGATTCAGTATAGCGGCAATAGCATTAGCCACGAGGGTCTACTGAGGTATCTAATCTCTTATCGAGAACATGCCGAATTTGCCGAACAGATCACCGAACGAATCTTCATCGATATTATGAATCAGTGTTCACCAGAGCGGTTGGCAGTTAGCGCTCGATTCAATCGACGTGGAGGTATTGATATCAATACCCATCGAATTCATGAAGAGAATTTACCCGCCGAAGTTAGGGTTTGGCGCCAGTAAATTCTGTCTCTCGACAATGTGTCCCATAATGTTTTCCTTTGTGTGCGATTGAAGTATTGTAAGAAAAATATTTTTGAGGTCTGTATTCGTGGATGCGCTCCAGGCACTACATAGTCGAGTTTCATCGCCCAGGTTGACGGGTGAGGTCGGAAATAGAGAGCTTAGAAACATTTTCAAAGCAGCATTGAGAGCGCCGGATCACGCGCAGCTCAGGCCTTGGCGTTTTCTGGTTATCAAGGGAGATGAAAGAAACCAACTGGGTGAGTTATTCGCGCGTGCTGAGTTAAGCGTGAATCCCGATCACACGCCGCAGATGCTTGCGAAAACTAAAGCCAAACCACTCAGAGCACCGGTGATTCTGGTTGGTATCGCGAAAGTAGTTGAGCACAAGAGTGTTCCTGAGATCGAACAGGTTCTTTCCTGTGGGGCGGCCCTGCAAAGCATGTTGTTGGCTGCCCACGCTCAGGGAGTGGGTGCGATGTGGCGAACCGGTGGGATGGCGTACAACAAAATTGTTCACGAAGGACTAGGACTACAGAGTAATGAGAGTATCGTCGGCTATCTGTATCTGGGGCAGATTGATGGTCGAAGTAAAAGTATTGGCCCACCTGATATTGATGCATATTTCCAGGAATGGCACGGATGAGCAGTAACTGATATTTATCGGCCAGTGGATCCAGCCGCATGGAGAAGTGGCTGATAAATGGCCGGTCAATGTGCTTTATGCCAGATTGGTCGAAATGCCCAAGGACGGCATGCTCATCATCTCATGAACTAAAGTAATTGCTCGCAACTCTGATAGGTTTTACAGGTTAGAACTCGGCAGTCCTAATTCGGTTCACATGATATTGGGAGGGAGTATTGACCGTGCTACTGAACTCTGGAATCAGGGTTGTCTAATCAAGATCGCTTCGGAAGAGTATTGAATCGTTTGTCTGAGATAATCTCAGGGATAGGTTATAATGAGAATTCCACCTTGGTCCTCCCGCAATAAATTGTTGTGAACCCCGCCAGGCCCGGAAGGGAGCAACGGTAACGATAAATTTATGTGCCGGGATGTGGCTGAGGTGGTCTTATTTCCATCTCCTGTCTCGGTGTCCAGCGTCATTTTTTAAGATGCTGCGCAACTCTTTCAATACCGAAGTATTTCCCGATAATTGGGACACCGATGATGAGAATGCTTGTCAGCGACATAGACATAGTAGTCACCTTGCTGAAGTGTCGGGTTACGAGATCGAAGCAAACTGAGCTGATCAGAATGCTACTAAAGAAAGCGATATTGCCCATCAGGGATGGGCTCATGATGAGGCTGATTACAAGAATAAAAACAATCAAACGAAGTCTTCCCTTAGGGCCGGTAGTTGCCTCAAACCATCCCAGTAATTTTTCTCCTCTAATTGGTCTTTGTTGATTCTACATTACGATCGTGATGCCGATGCCTAAGCTCAGGCATATCTCTAGGAAACCAGTAAAATAATTAGGGTTGGCACTGTCTTCGTGGATTATAATGGCTAACGAATGATGGTTGTGTGAGCTTTTAAGCTAATTTGGACACATGGACAGGTAAAATAAGTTTGTTTATTCTGCCCGGTTGAGTAATCGCAAGCTACGGATCTATGCACGCTATTAGCGNTATTCANANGTAAACGGAGAGGNGTCCGAGTGGTTGAANGAGCACGCCTGGAAAGTGTGTATACGGAAACGTATCGAGGGTTCGAATCCCTCCCTCTCCGCCATATGTCCTGTGTTTATCCCACTAATCTTTTGTTAAACACACCTGTNATTTAAACAATTTTCATNTGCAANTTGCAAAANCAGATAATTNACACTTCTGTTATCTATTATCGTAATCCTTATTAAAAAGCGGTTTACGCTTTTCCAGGAACGCGCGCATTCCCTCTTGTGAATCTGGTGATCCTCGATTACTAGCAACCGCCTGTTTTTCGGCTGCTATTAACGTTTCTAGATCTTTGTCTTGCCCATCGACAATTACTCTCAACATACTGCGTACGGCACCCCCTGGCTGCGCGGCGAGTTCATGCGCGAGCTTAATAGCTTTTTCTTTCAATTCATCGAGCGGCCACACCTCGTGAACCAAGCCAATTCTATAGGCTTCCGGGCCAGAGATCTTTTTCGATCTGAGGATCATGTCTATCGCTTGGCTTTCCCCAACGCACTTGGTAAGTCTGGCGCTGCCTCCCCATGCCGGCATAGCGCCAAGATCCAGTTCCGGCAATCCGATTTGCGCACCCTCCATCGCGGCTAATCGGAAGTGACATCCTAAGGGAACCTCAAGGCCACCGCCCAGACAATAGCCAAACAGTGTTGCGATCCAGGGCTTACCCATCGTCTCAATATTACGAATGACGCGATATCGCTGATCAAAAAATTCTTTTATACCACCTTTACGTTCTGTCCCCTCTGGTATCTGCTTAAGATCCATCCCCACAGAAAAATTCTTAGTTCCTTGCGCAGTAAGCACTACGGCGCGGATACTATCATCTACAGCAATGGCCTCAACTTCCTGCTCCAGCGCATCCATAAACTCCATAGACATACGATTGATGGGATTGTCGTTGATGGATAGGACTTTGATGGGTCCGTCTACTTCAACAATAATTGGCTCAATCATGTTCTTATTCCAATCGTTATAAGTTAATCGTCACTTCAGAATTTTCTCTAAAGTAACGCTACTGCAAGTTATCCTAACGGTGGACTGGCAGGAAATCGACTGTCGTCAGCAAGGCAGAATTTGTACCCAGTCGTTTCAACTCTTCTGTGGCGATTTACGGATTACGGGTTTTATCTTTGCCACAGTCATAAGAGATTCGACGCAGTCCCGCAAAGATTCCTCAAACGATCGAAATGAGACCCNGGTTACNGCTCTCATACGATCGTTACGCAGATCACATTGTGACCAGATGGCGCGATATTTTTCTTCGCGTGTCTGGAGTTTTTCCGGATGCACTTCGACCGGCTTAGTGACTTTAAAATTCAGCTCAGGTAGCACCTGATCAATTCCTGCGCACACGTCTTCAACGTTAATCGTATCCGTTGACCAGGCGATATAGCGTTCTCCGTTTCTTACGTCAACGCTTTCAAGTAATCCAATGTGGCAAGCGGCGTCATCACGAACGTCGACAGGTGTCCAAGGTCTGTACACCCAGGTCTGTTCATATTCACCTAGCAGCATATTTTGTATGTGGCGTTGCCATGGGCCACGATCCTTCTGGTGCTCCGCTTGAATTGGTCCCACGTTGTCTGCAGGGCAGCAGGTAATGGCGTCCCAGTTGCCATTTTTGGCGGCAGCTTCGGAGAAAGAGTTTTCCGCAATTATCTTCCCCATAGAGTAGCCCTGGCTGTCTGCCGTTCTTCTGGGATTCAGGTCATCGGNATATCGTTCTTCATAGAGTACTGGCCTACGTACCAATTCATCCAGATCCATTTCCGACATTACCGCAGCCACGCTTGACGTAACCACTACTCGATTGACCGTCTCGGAGTTGTTTATGCTGTTAATGATGTGATCGCACACCATTTTTACGTATTCATGATCGGTGTAGGTGCTGACATGAGATATATGTGCAACGCCATTACAGCCCTTGAAGATTTCGTCAAAACATCCTGCGTTGTCAACATCGGCTGAATGCAGGGTTAGGCGTCCCGAAGTGAACCCAGGCATTTGCCGGAGAAACTNATTTCTTTCNTTNTCGTTGGTATCTCTTACGCAGGCTCTGACTCGGTATCCTTTATCTAGCAAAAGTCTAACAACCCAGCCGCCAATAAAACCTGCAGCGCCCGTAACCGCTACTGTGCCACCCTTGGGAATAGGCGCCATACAAACCTCAACTTATTTATGAAGACCAAGCACAGCAGCATAATTAACCGGGCATCATGTGTCCATCAATCGTATCCATTACCCAAAAGCTCCACTATTTCGTAGCTTCTTGATTTCGACTGGGCTAAAACCCAATTCCGCAGCGATCTCCTCATTGTGCTCGCCGAGTCCGGGGGTGCGAAAATTAATAGTCCCTGGTTCGTCATCGAACTTGATGGGTATCCCAANGTGCTCGTTGCCGCTTGGGTCTTCTATTACCATCTCTCTCTCTCGCACCTGAGGGTCATCGAAAGCTTCGCGCAGGTTATTCACCGGTGCAAAAGCTGCGTCGACATCGNTAAACCACTTAATCCAGTATTGTTGGTCTTCAGCTAAAAAGGACTCGGTAAAAAAAGCTCTCACTGGATNTTGTTTTGGGCCCGGCGGAGGTTCACATAGTGACAGAAGATCTAGCCGGCCAAATTTGNTAAGGACTGCTTCCGCAAAGTGTAATTCAGAGGCNCCAAGGACGATATATTTTGCATCTTTGGTTTCATAGATGTTGTACATAGCATAGCCACCCCAGGTTCGTTCATTGCGAACGATCGGTGGTACTTTGTCCGCGAATACTTTGCCCACATTGTTTGGCATACAGGCGATCAGCGAGTCCATCATGGCGAGGTCAATGTAGTCTCCCTGTCCCGTGTCTTTGCGCCGCAACAGCGCCATGAGTACTGCGGATAGCCCCATCAATGACGTATGCATATCAGCAGACTGCATTCCTGGAATTGCAGGTTTGCTATCAAAGCCCAGGTTAGTGCTGAGAAGTCCAGCGTATGCTTGAGTGGCTAGATCGTGTGCTGGTTTAGCGACATAGGGACCTGTCTGACCGAAAGCTGATAAGGATGCATAGACAACTTTCGGATTTAGCGCTTTCACTGTCTCGTAGTCCAGCCCAAGCCGTTTGATCACCCCCGGTCGAAACGCCTCGATCACTACGTCGACTTGCGATGCAAGCTTTAGTGCAATCTCTTTGCCGGCATCAGTTTTCAGATTTAACTGAATGCTACGTTTGCCGCGATGTGTATTCGCAAAGTATACGGAAATACCATCCCGCTTAGCGCCAATTTCTCGGTTAGGCTCACCGCCATTTATAGGCTCGAGCTTAATCACATCTGCACCATGATCTGACATGATCTGAGTTAATAGTGGGCCTGGCAAGAATAAAGACAGGTCTAGAACGCGAATTCCTTCAAGCTTCATGTGACGTCTGTTAAGGGTCTTTTATGAGGGGACCGAAACAATAACTCAGGTGGTGAACACCTGTTTGCATGAATCGGTTTAGTCATTAGCTAGTTTTACGAGCATCTTTCCATTGTTGTTGCCACTAAAAAGACCAATGAATGCACTAGGTGCGTTTTCGATGCCTTGTAGAACGGTTTCATGGTATTTGATCTGGCCAGATTCTATCCATGCACTCATATCCTGCCTGAACTGCTCCTTCATATCTTCAAACTTTGACACTACGAACCCCCTGATTGATACGAATTTGTAGATCATCTCCCCTAAATTTCTAGGTCCCGGAGTTATTTTTTGTGCATCGTCGTTGTACTGCGCAATCAGTCCGCACAGGGGAATTCGGCCGTATGGTTTGATATGGGCGAGCGCTGCTTCTAGTTGAAGGCCTCCAACGTTTTCGAAATAGATGTCGATGCCTCCAGGTACTGCTTTACGAAGTTCATCCAACGGCTTTACGGTCTTATAATTGAAAGCATGGTCGAAGCCAAATTCTTCTGTTAATTGGCGAACTTTTTCTTCACTGCCGGCACTACCGACGGCGATGCCACCTTTAATTTTCACGATCTGACCAACGACGCTCCCTACCGCTCCCGATGCCGCAGAGACGAAAACAGTTTCGCCATCTTTGTATTCTCCTGTAACCAGTAGTCCCCCGTAGGCAGTTAGGCCCGGCATTCCCATTACACCTAGGTAAGTCGAGATAGGTGCAATCGTCGCATCGATTTTCTCCAGACCGCGTCCATCAGAAAGAAAATGTTCATGCCAGCTTTGCGAATTAAGTACATAGTCTCCAATAGAGTATGCATTGTTTTCACTGCCTATTACCATGCCGACGGCACCGCCGCTTAGTTGCCAACTGGGATCCCGCATACGACCTCGCATGTACGGGTCTACAGACATAAATAGGTTTTCAACTAGAACCTGTCCGGGTGCTGGATCTTCAAGAGTTGATTCAACAATGGCAAAGTTATCTTCTGCCGGCAGTCCCTCAGGGATGGATTTGAGCTGAACTTTTCGGGTGATGGTAGGCACTTGAATCTCCGCAGCACTTCTAATATCGAAGCTAGTACCTTATTCTAAAACGAGCGCCTCTAGCCAGACCTAACCAAATAAAAACACAATTCTGTCATCACTTTTTTCCTCGAACGCATCGTTCGTGTAGCGACTGATCACGTGCTGCCAAAAGGGGTAAGCACGCTTGTTTTTGTTTAGGACCTGAACACGCCATTTGCCCTGAAATGAGTTCCATAGCTTTACGGCTGCCTTGTTACCGATTCCTCGGTTTCGAAACATACGTAATATAAAGAATTCGGTCATTTCAGTGATTGGCTCTCCTGTATCTGGATCATCCTCCGTTCTCACGAGAGCAAACCCTGCAATATTACGCTCGACGTAAATGATGAAAGGGAAACGTTGTGGGTCTTGCCAGTAGTGATCGAGGTAGGGGTAGGTGAATCTTCCCCGGCCGTCGGTTTCCTGAGGACTGAATTCCGAGAAATCGTGTAGATACAATTGTAATAGGTTGTAGAGGATGTCTTTTTCATCCTCCTTAGCTGAGCGAACGCTAACCTTCATCTACCCTTCACTCGCTATTTTCATCGCTCGGTCAGGAAAATCGCTGAAGATTCCATCTGCACCCAACGCCTTCAATTTTCTTATGTGCTTCGGTTTATTTGCGGTATAAACCCATAGCTCCATGCCTGCTTCATGAGCGTGATCAATTTCTGTCCTGGTGGTTAGCCTACGATCCAGAATGATGATCTTTGCATTGATCCGTTTTGCTGCATCGACATAAGAGTCGACCCTACGATTAAACAGCGCTCCTCGGGTAAAGGAACTATCAACCTGCGCAAGCTCCTCGTGATCAAATGAAGAAATCAGAAACTCCTGCGGCCCCCAGGAAAGCTCTTTGAGCAGAGAGCAAACTGGTTCAGCGGCACCATGGCCCTTTAACTCAATATTTACCCTAGCTCGATGAGACACAAGACTCAGCACTTCCGCTAACGTGGGAATGGATTCCCCATGGCCTGCGTCGAGTTTGCGTAGATACTCATACGAGCAATCCGACATTTTACCATTGCCGTTAGTGGTGCGTGAAAGGTCCTCGTCGTGGATTACCATAATGTAGCCGTCTGCCATGTGGACATCGAGTTCTATCCATGGGCAGTTCAACTCAATTGCCCGGGCAAATGCGCGCAGTGTATTCTCCGGTTCGTAACCGGAAGCCCCCCGATGAGCAATACAGGTCAAATTATTTAAATCAGTCATATCGGCTCACATCTTACTTGAGAAAGAAGGAGTGCTCACATCGACTTCATTCAGAGTAACTAATACAATCCCTTCATGAGTTATCAGGTACTTGCGCGCAAATATCGCCCGGCCACATTTCAGGAATTGGAAGGGCAGGAGCATGTGTTACAGGCTCTCGTGAACGCCTTGGAACAGAATCGACTTCACCATGCTTATCTCTTTGCCGGGACTCGCGGAGTGGGGAAGACTACCATCGCGAGAATTCTCGCCAAGTGTCTAAATTGTGAAACCGGTGTGACAGCGATACCCTGTGGCGAATGTGCTAGCTGCGTCGAAATTGCTGAGGGCCGTAGCGTTGATCTAATAGAGGTGGATGCCGCTTCTCGCACTGGTGTGGACGATATGCGTGAACTGCTTGAGAATGTTCAGTATATGCCTACAGTAAGTCGGTTTAAGGTATACCTGATTGATGAGGTGCACATGCTGTCGCGGAACAGCTTTAACGCGATGCTTAAGACATTAGAAGAGCCTCCCGAGCACGTAAAATTTCTATTTGCGACCACTGACCCAAAAAAATTACCGATTACAGTCCTTTCCAGATGCTTGCAGTTCAATCTTAAGAACATGAGCCCGGAACATGTGGTGAATTGTCTTACCAGTGTTCTTGAGAAAGAGGGCATAACGTTCGAAGAAAGTGCATTATGGCAATTGGGTAGGGCTGCCGACGGTAGCATGCGGGACGCGCTAAGTTTAACGGATCAGGCAATCTCATATGGCGAGAACGCGGTGACTGAAGCCAGCGTCAAATCAATGTTGGGGACGCTCGATCAACAGGATGTATATGGTCTATTAGACGCGGTAATTGCTAAGGATGCTAACCGTGTCTTGACTCAGGTACTTTCTATGGCGGAATTTGCGCCTGATTTCGCCGCGTTGCTCGATGAGTTTTTGGCCGTGTTGCACAGGGTGCAAATTACGCAACTTGCTCGTGATGCAATAGACAACAGCCATGGCGACAAAGAATTGTTGCTTGCAGTTGCCAGTTCAATAAGTCGGGAGGACGTGCAACTGCTCTACCAGATAGGTATAAACGGGCAGCGGGATTTACCCTATGCGCCAGATGACCGGAGCGGATTCGAGATGACACTGCTCAGGATGATCGCTTTTACGCCGCTTGAAATAGTTGAAACTAGCCCCCCCTATGAGGAAGGAGGCGATGGGAGCGGTGGTATTAGCGAAAGTCCTATTTCACAGATTTTGTCCCAGCTGAGTGATAACCAGAGTAAATCCACTGAGAGGAAAGCGCGTTCGGTGGCTAAAGTAGCGGAAGCCAAACCCTTAGCCAAGCCAGAGGTTAAAAGTAAGCATGAGCAAAGAACCGACGAAGAGACAAAAGCCAAAATAGAAACAAAAAAGGAATCTGATACATCTTCGTCAGAAGGAGCAAGGGTTGACTCAACACGAGAAGTGCAGGAGGCAGAGCAAGCACCAAAGGCGACTGAAGTTCTGGATATCAATGGCATGGCATGGAACGAGATTTTACCGCGCTTGAAGCTGGCGGGAGTTACCCAGACGCTAGCGGCTAACTGTACGTTAGCTGAGAACACCGCGCAATGTCTTAAGTTACTGCTCAATGAGCAGCACGCGAGTTTATGGAATAAAACCCATGAAGATCGCATTGCGCGCGCACTTGGTACTCTTACCGGTTATGACGTTCAGGTTGAAATCGAGATTGGCCTAGTTGAGGATGAGACACCGGCGCAGCTTGCTGAAAGGCAACGCGGTCAGAGACAGGCTCATGCCGAAGACCTGATGAAGAAAGACGCTGTTATTCAAACACTCATCGAAAACTTTAACGGTAAGTTAGACCAGGACAGCATTACACCGATTCAGTCCGGAGACCGCTCATGAAGGGGTTGGGTGACATGATGAAGCAGGCGCAGGAAATGCAGCAGAAGATGCAAAAACTCCAGGATGAGATTGCGTCTGCTGAGGTCACTGGTGAGTCTGGAGCTGGGTTGGTCAAGGTTGTTATGACGGGACGTTACGATGTCAAGGGTATCGATATTGACAGTAGCCTCATGACAGAAAGCAAGGAGATTATCGAGGACCTTGTGGTGGCCGCGGTCAACGATGCGGTGCGTCGCGTGGAGAATAATCAAAAGGATCGCATGTCCGAGTTAACCACTGGGATTCCTCTCCCTCCTGGATTCAAGTTTCCTTTTACCTGATTAGGTAAGTATGCAGGTTTCCATCATCGACCAGCTCAAAGAAGCATTTCGGGTCCTCCCTGGGGTAGGACCCAAGACAGCACAGCGCATGGCATTACATCTGCTTGAGCGTGATCGCGAGGGAGGTGCTCGTCTGGGTCAAAAGATTCTGGAGGCAATGGAGCGAGTTGGTCAATGTAGAGAATGTCGTAATTTTTCTGAGCTTGAAACCTGCGAGATCTGCAGCAACCTGCAAAGAGACCATAGTCAACTGTGCGTGACCGAATCTCCCGCGGATGTGCTGGCAATAGAACAGTCTGCTAGCTATCGCGGTTGCTACTTTGTGTTGATGGGTAATTTGTCGCCAATCGATGGCATTGGACCAGAGGAATTGGGTATTGATCAGCTCAAGCAGCGGTGTGGTGAGGAAGTCAATGAAGTTATCTTGGCACTCAGTGCGAGTGTCGAAGGCGAGGCAACAGCGCACTATATTTCGGAGACGCTGAGGCCCTTATCCATTAAGGTGACGCGAATTGCACGCGGGATCCCGATCGGTGGAGAGTTGGAGTATGTTGATGGCAATACCCTTGCGTTAGCACTTTCTGGCAGAAAACCTCTATAGCATGATGTTTGAATATGTAGATCAGCCAGGGCAGCTGCGAGACGTAGTGGCAAGGTGTATGACGGCGCCCGCCATAGCGATTGATACCGAGTTTGCCCGTTTTAATACCTACTACCCAATGGTCGGTTTAATCCAGCTCTATGATGGTGAAAAGTGTTTCCTTATTGATCCGCTTGAGTTGCCTGATCTGGAGCCACTTAAGGCCTTAATAAGTTCGCCTGACATCTTGAAGGTGTTCCATTCCTGCTCTGAAGATCTTGAGGTGTTTCAGCATTCTATGGGACTTATCCCGTCCCCAATATTTGATACGCAGATTTCGGCAGCTTTAATGGGTGTAGGGTTCTCTATGAGTTATCAGCGCCTGGTCGAGCATTATCTGAATATCATATTGTCGAAGGAAGAAACCCGCTCTGACTGGTTACAAAGGCCGCTGACGGCCAAGCAACTAGATTACGCTGCACTGGATGTTGTTCATTTGTATGAGGTCTATCAAATGCAGGCGGAGGAGTTGGCAAGCGCTGATCGTTTACACTGGGTAATGGAGGAGTGCGCTCGCTTGGGGCTCGATATTCCAACCATGGTTGGCCCAGATGAGTGGTATAAAAAAATTAAGGGCACAGCCCGCTTAAGTCGTCAACAGCTGAATGTGGTTAAGGTACTTTGTGCCTGGAGAGAGATCACCGCAAGAGAGGAGAATACTCCACGGAATAGAATCGTAGATCAAAAATCGTTGCTTTCTATAGCGAAACTCGAACTCAGTTCGAAGAAGGATTTTCAGACCAAGGGGTCGATGACTCCGCGGGGGGTAAGAAAGTATGGTGACATTATATTGAGCCTGACCCTGGCGGCTAGAAATCAATCCGAGGACGAGTGTCCGATCCAGATACTCAAAGACAATTCGCCGGTAAATAGTCAGCAGCTCAAAAGGCTAAGACAGGTTGCTGATGAGCAGGCAGCATTGCTTGGGGTGAGCCCGGAATTGCTGGCAAAGCGGCGGGACATAGAGGAAATGATCCGCTTGGATGGATTGCCGGAAGGATTACTTGGTTGGAGAGAAGAGGCAATTGGAAAGCTCCTGCTTCGAGAGATGGACTCATTCTGAAGATGAAAGTCGCTGTCTACAAAACTGTTAAACATAAAGACCTTTTCCTCTTTGTGGATGAAACAGAAGGGTTTGCCCGTGTCCCTGACGAACTGCTGCGAAAGTTTGAAGACATTCAGCTAGCGCTGACGTTTGACCTCGACCTGAACCTAACCCTTGCACAGGAAGACCCAGCGGTGGTCCTTGATAATCTGAGGAAGTCAGGATATCACCTGCAATTTCCTCCGCCGGAGTCTATAAAGTGAGCTTCTGGCACGAAAAATCGTTGTTAGAAATGACCAGCGAAGAATGGGAGTCGCTATGCGACGGATGTGCGCGATGTTGTTTGATCAAACTGCAAGACGATGTCGTTCAGTACACATCGATTGTGTGTCAATATCTTGATCAGCAAGCATGTCAATGCACTGATTATTCTAATCGAAACCAAGTGGTACCCACCTGTGTACATCTGACCCCGTCGACGATTCCTTCTTGGCTACCTATAAGTTGCGCCTATCGTCGTATTGATGAAGGTAAGGATCTTGAATGGTGGCATCCCCTGGTTTCTGGGAGTAAAGACTCAGTGCACGCTGCAGGTATTTCAGTGCGTGGTAAAGTTATCTCGGAAGCGCACGTTCACCCAGAAGAAGCCGAAGAGCAGGTAATCAAATGGATAGAGTTTTAGGCGCCAATAATGTTTGAGACCCAGTACGTGTTAGCCTGGTTAGTCTATTGCTCGTCTGGTTCTGCCTGTTGTTTTATCTGGTGGCGTATGACATCGCACATCAGCCATCGCGGCTGGAGAGACTTGGCGCGTGGTTTCGTCGTGGTATTTATCTTCACTCCCTGGTACGCGGGGGACTCGCCGGAGGTTTTTGCGCCAGCAATCGTTGTGTTGTTAATGGATCTCTTACTAGAGGGAGCGAAGGCTGGCATGAAAGGCGGTATTGCTTTGCTTTTTTCTTCATTTGCGATGTTGGTGATCCTGACGCTACGCGCGATTCTTTTAAGGAAGTAGCAGATACGATAGGAACCTGAAGAGCTGGAATATTTGTGTTCGAGTCGTTATATTCCAGCCTCGTCTAAACGTAGAAATCAGTTATGAAGTTTGCAAGCACAGAAACCTACATCGCCACTGAAGAATTACAGATGGCAGTTAATGCGGCCGTTGAGTTGGAACGCCCGCTACTGATCAAGGGTGAGCCAGGAACAGGCAAAACCATGTTGGCGGAAGAAATCGCATCATCTCTTGGCTTAAACCTAATTACCTGGTACGTCAAATCCACGACGAAGGCGCAACAAGGCCTCTATGAATACGATGCTGTGTCTCGCCTGCGAGATTCGCAGTTGGGTGATGATCGGGTACACGACATCAATAATTACATCGAGCAAGGAAAACTTTGGGAAGCTTTTGAGGCGGGCGAGAAAGTTGTTCTTCTGATTGATGAAATTGATAAGGCCGACATTGAGTTTCCGAACGATTTATTGCTTGAGCTCGATAAGATGGAGTTTGATGTCTACGAGACCGGGCAGACGATCAAGGCAGTAAATCGCCCGATTGTGGTTATCACCAGTAACAATGAAAAGGAGCTTCCGGACGCGTTTCTGCGTCGTTGTTTCTTCCATTATATTCAGTTTCCCGATCGGGCAACCATGCAGGACATCGTTGATGTGCATCATCCTGATATCAAACAGGACCTCGTGAAGGAAGCGATGGAGATATTCTTCGATGTCCGTAAGGTGCCGGGATTGAAGAAAAAACCCTCTACCTCTGAACTGATAGATTGGCTTAAGCTTTTGATGGCTGATGATATTCCCGAGGAAATCCTAACTAATCGTGATACGTCCAAAGCGATACCTCCGCTTTACGGTGCGCTCGTAAAAAACGAGCAGGATGTGCAGCTTTTAGAGCGATTGGCCTTCATGAATCGTCGCCAAAGCAGTTAAGCTAGACCAAACTACTTCAGGAGCTATTCTGCGTGCTGATCAATTTTTTTCTTGAGCTTAAAAAAGCACGGATTCCAGTTTCGATTACTGAATTGTTGCATCTGCTAGATGTGCTGAAGGCACGTCTAGTTTATGCGGACATGGATGACTTTTACTACCTAAGTCGTATGGCGCTTGTTAAAGATGAGCGTCACTACGATAAGTTTGATCGCGCGTTTGGAACCTACTTCAATGGATTGGAGGATCTCGCGAGTATGATTGCGTCGCTTATTCCCGATGAATTCTTGCGTCGCGAGTTTGAGAAGTCACTGACTAAGGAAGATCTTGAAAAGATCAAATCTCTGGGTGGTCTTGAAAAACTGATTGAGGCTTTTAAGCGGGAAGTTGAAGAAGCGGCGCGTGAAGGTAATGACAAAGACAAGGAAGGTAAGGGCGAGGAAGGTAAAGGCGAGGGCAAAGGTAAAAAACGGCGTGGTGGAGGCGGAAAACGAAGCTGGGATAAACGCGATTACAAAGCCTATGACGACAACGTAGAGTTGGGCACCCGCGGCATGAAAATCGCTTTGCGACGTTTACGCAAGTTAGCTCGTACAGGTTCCGACGATGAATTCGATATTGATACCACTATCGACAAAACAGCAAAGAATGGTGGATTGCTAGATATCATCATGCGCCCAGAACGGCGCAATACGGTCAAGGTTCTTTTGTTTCTGGACAACGGCGGTTCCATGGACGCACATGTTAAGGTTTGTGAGGAGTTATTTTCGGCTGCTCGCAGCGAATTTAAGCATCTGGATACGTTCTATTTTCACAACTTTATCTATGACGGTGTTTGGAAAGAGCATAGACGCCGCATGAACGAACGGCTAGACACGTTCGACATTCTGCACAAGTACACCCATGAATATAAGGTTATCTTTGTTGGCGATGCAACCATGGCGCCTTATGAGATTACCCATGCAGGTGGTAGTGTTGAACATTGGAACGAGGAGGCGGGCGCTATCTGGATGCAGCGCGTAATAGATACCTATGACAAGGTCGTTTGGATCAATCCGACACCTCAGGACACATGGGAATATTCTACGTCCGTAGCTCTAGCCAAAAGACTGGTAGACGACCAAATGTATCCATTGACGATCCGTGGTATCGAAGATGGGATGAATTACTTAACCAAGTGATATAATCACCCCTCCATCTTTTTAACCAAATCACTACCGTGAAACCGTCAGTTCAAGAGCTCAAGACGCGTATTCCACTGTGCATGATTTGTGACCGTTTCCGTCTACGGCGAGATATGCGAAAAGGTAAGCCGTGGAGTGTTCAGGAAAAGATCGACAAATCCTGTGCCCTGGCAGAGGCGCGTGCGGCCAATGCTCCCGAGGTTCAGTATCCGGACGGGCTACCGATTTCTTCGCGGGTCGGGGATATTGCCAAGGCCATCAAACAGAATCAGGTGGTTATCATTGCTGGCGAAACGGGTTCCGGTAAGACAACGCAGATTCCCAAGATATGTCTTGAAATGGGTTTAGGTGTTTTCGGCACCATTGGACATACGCAGCCGAGAGTAGTTGCGGCGAGAACAGTCTCCCAGAGGATTGCGGAAGAACTTGGAGTCAACATGGGAGATCAGGTGGGCTACCAGGTTCGCTTTACAGATCGATCTTCAACGCAGACTCAAATTAAGATCATGACCGATGGAATCCTTCTGGCAGAGACCCAGAATGATAGGTTTCTTGAGCAATATCAGGCACTTATAATAGATGAGGCGCATGAGCGAAGCCTCAATATTGATTTTCTACTGGGTTACATCAAGCGGATCCTGCCGAGGCGTCCGGACCTTAAGATAATTGTCACGTCTGCCACGATTGATCTTCAACGGTTCTCAAAACATTTTGGTGATGCACCTATTGTTGAAGTCTCTGGCAGGACCTATCCAGTTGAGGTGAAGTATCGGCCGATTGAGTTCAGTAAATCTTCTGATACNGATCAGCAGATATATCAAGGGGTCCTTGACGCACTGTATGAGGTTGAAAAGTTAGACAGGGGGAAATCTAGTCGTGGCGACGTGCTGGTGTTTCTTCCCGGTGAACGGGAAATAAGAGAGCTAGCGACAGAGATTCGCAAATCGAAGCTTAACTCCTTTGATGTATTGCCACTTTATTCTCGTCTCAGTGTATCCGAGCAGAATAGGGTGTTCCAAGCACATAGTAAGGCTCGTATTGTGCTNGCGACTAACGTTGCCGAAACGTCATTGACGGTGCCNGGTATCCATTATGTTATCGATCCTGGTCTTGCACGCATTTCAAGGTACAGCTATCGATCGAAAATCCAGCAGCTACCCATTGAACCTGTTTCCCAGGCNAGTGCAGACCAACGTAAGGGGCGTTGCGGAAGGGTCGCTGCGGGTGTTTGTATTCGTCTATACACTGAAGATGATTTTCTGTCTCGACCAGCTTTTACGTCACCGGAAATTATGCGAACGAATCTAGCTGCTGTGATTTTGCAGATGCTCATGCTGAGGTTGGGTGATATGGCANAGTTTCCGTTTGTTGAGCGACCGGACCAGCGNCAGGTTAACGATGGGTTTCAGTTACTCCACGAGTTGCAGGCTGTCGACAACAAACGAGGGATNACCCGACTAGGTAAAGAGATGGCGAAATTCCCGATTGATCCGCGTTTTGCGCGGATACTATTGGAGGCGGNCCGGACNGGCTGNCTTTCCGAGTTANTGATTATTACCAGTGCATTGTCGGTGCAGGACCCTCGCGAGAGACCTCACGATCATCAACTGGATGCAGATACGGCCCATCGTCAGTATTGGGATGAGCAGTCAGATTTTTTGGCATTCGTGAACCTATGGAGGTCCTACGAGGATTTGTACCAGGATCTTACGCAAAATAAGTTGCGCAAGTATTGCCGAATGCACTTTTTGTCGTATATGCGGATGCGAGAGTGGCGGGATGTTCACCGACAGTTACATCTGGTTTGCAAGGATTTGAAACTAAAGGAAAATAAGAAGCCCGCTGACTATGCGAGTGTCCACCGAGCGCTGCTGAGCGGTATTTTGGGTAATATCGGGCAAAAGAAAGAGGATAACAAATACGCGGGTGCGCGAAACAGAACCCATTACATTTTCCCCGGGTCCTCACAGTTTAAAAGTAAACCGAAGTGGATCGTTGCGAGTGAANTGGTTGAAACCACGAGACTTTATGCTNGATGTGTTGCGAGGATCGATAACGCTTGGATTGAATCTTTGGCACAGCATTTAGTNACGAGGAANGTGTCTGATCCGAAGTTTGATTCAAAGCGCGGCCAGGTTATGGCCTATGAAGATGTTTCCCTTTACGGCATGGTGATCGTCAACCGTCGTCCTATCGATTTTGGTGCTGTGCAACCGATCGAAGCACGAGAAATATTTATTCATTCAGGTCTAGTTGAACAAGAGCTTAATTCCACCGCCAAGTTCTTTAAGCACAACCGAAGACTCATCGAAGAGATTGAAAAGCTGGAGTCCAAGTCGCGCAAACGAAATATCCTAGCGGATACTCAGGTTCTATATTCGTTTTATGATGAAAAGCTCTCCGCTAACGTTTGCAGTGAGATTGGCCTTAGGGAATTCCTCAAACAAAACGAGCGGTCGCTCTATCTCAATCGAGATCTGTTGATGAAACAACAAGTCGAGCTTTCCGAGCGCGTTTATCCCAATGCGCTTAAGGTGGCAGATNCCGAGTTAATGCTCGACTATCAGTTTGATCCTCAGGACGAACANGATGGCGTGAGCCTTAACGTGCCGGTGGCGATTCTTCGACAGGTGTCTAAAGCACANCTGGATTGGGTCATTCCCGGATTNTTGCAAGAAAAGTGCCTGGCTTTAATCAAATCTTTACCTAAATCGTTGCGTAAGAACTTTGTGCCTGCGCCGGAACATGCAGATATGGCTGTCGAGCAACTCGAATACGATGGCCGTTCACTGGTTGATACTCTCGCCGAGAGGTTATTTCGTATTACCGGCGTGAAGGTTTCTGGGAATGACTTCAATATCAGCAATCTGGATAAACACCTGATGATGAATATTCGCGTTGTTGATGAAGAAGGCAAAGAGCTTGGTTCAGGACGCGATCTTGAGCAGTTGCGACAGACTTTTGCACACCAGGCGGACCAGAGCTTCCAGAAGCGCTCTCGCCACAAGCTAAAGCAGGATGGNCTTACCGATTGGAGTTTTGATGAATTACCTGTAGAAGTAGAAATAAAGCATGGGGGTATATCGATAAAGGGATACCCGGCACTGATCGATAAGGGTGACAGTGTGTCACTGGAGATACTAGATGCGCGTAGCAGCGCTGAACGAAGTTCCCCGCAGGGTTTGCTCCGACTGATCGTCTTGCAGCTTCAGNAGCAAAAAAAATATCTGGAAAAGAATATTTCAGGTTTTGATAGGTTTGCGGTTTTTTATGCAACAAGAGGCTCCCGGGATCAGTTGCTTCAGGATCTGGTGATGGCGATATTTAGATATACTTTTATCGAGGACAAGCCGCCGGTTATGGATGCAGCCGCTTTTCAGGATCGACTGATAGAGAAGAGCCATTTAATAAAGTTTGCTAACGAGATTGCGCGGCTCCTNAATCANGTATTGCGTGAAGCGCATGNGTTAGAGGAAGAACTTACGCGCATGGAGANTACAATAAATCGCTATGCCTGTGATGATATAAGGCAGCAGTTAGCCCAATTGATTGGCCCAGGNTTTTTGCAACGAGTTCCTAGAAGATGGCTTCTTGAGTATCCTCGATATCTAAAAGCGATTCGCTATCGTNTNGATAAGATTCAAGGTNGCCTGTCACGTGATCAGGAAGCGACAAAAGAGATCGCTGACTTTACCGCCAGAATAACCAGCAGTGACCGTGATGCAGANANGGAACTGTACAGGTGGATGATCGAAGAATACAGGATCTCATTGTTTGCCCAAGCGATCGGTACCAGCTTGCCGGTGTCATCAAAGCGATTGGAGAAACAGTGGCAAATAACCGATCAAAAACGGGTCGANTAGGATTANGGGGTATGAAACTTNTACAGTGCACGGTTCTTTTTTGTGCTNTCCTAGAGCGTGCTCGCGGAAAATGNCTTCCATGATCCTGATGCATGATNGAGCACTCGATCATGCATTTGCGGACGATTTCTAATGCTTCATCGAGGAAATNCCTCTAAATAATTGTAATANTTGGGTTATAGGAGTAAAGTCAGCTCAAATTTCCTGCCGNGGAAGAAGACTGTGAAAGACCGGCGAATTCAGAAGTGCCAATGACGGTCGGCAGTAAAGACATACTCGTCNTAAATAANGAAAACCGTATTGACGACGATGTCCTGCAACTACTCAGTAACAACGATTACCGTGTTGCCNCTGTAACGGCTGAGAGTGAGGCTCTCTCTTACATTCGTCATCATGATCCAAGTCTTGTGTTAATCGGACAATCCCCTGAAAGCGATTTGTATGGTTTTATTCGCGAGATTCGTTCTATCAACCTACAGTTGCCTGTGGTTCTGCTGCTCGAAGCAGAAGAACTCCCGCTTGCGGTCCTCACGCTAGAACAGCAGGGAGGTACGGATTACGCACTGCAAGGATCTGACGAATTATTACTTTATGTGATCAATCGAAATATTCGTTACAGCAGCGTTGATCGACGGCTAAATAGAGATCGCATTGTTATCGATAACTCTGATGAGAAGCTNCAATTGCTGATTCAGGANCAACAAGCNGGTTTACGGGTACAAAANAGGATGATGCCTGAATCACCATTGNTGATTGGGGNCATTCAGTTTGACTACAGAATATTTCCGTCNGTGATACTGNGTGGTGATTTCATNAACGTCATTGAGATACCNGGCGAAAGGATCATGTTTTANCTTGCCGACGTGTCCGGACATGGNGCNTCCAGTGCATTTGTCACAGTGTTGCTGCGTAGCCTGTCTGGTCGATTGGAAAAGCAATTTGCAGAGCTAGATTTATATTCAACGGGAGACATTCTTTTTTGGATGAACAAAGAACTTTTGTTGTGTGATCTGGAGCATCATGTGACTATGTTTTTAGGCATTATCGATAAGTCAACGGAGAAATTGGAGTACAGTAATGCTGGCCATTTTCCAGCTGCGATTCTTAATGTGGAAGATGACACCAGGTATCTTGAGATCGGTGGACGACCTCTTGGACTGTTTGAAGAGGTGGCTTACGAGACTAGGACGCTAGATTTACCAAACCCTTACACGATGATTATGTTTTCCGACGGAGTGTTCGAAATAATGCCCCAGGAGACCTTGAAGGATAANGAACAGCACCTACTTGCTTTGGTAGAATGTGGTAAAAAAAGTGTTGAAGCTCTGGCGGATAGTCTGAATGTGCTGCAACCTAAACAGGATGATGTTGCAATACTTACCGTTGTCGGGANAGGGCAGAACTGATATGNGTAAAATATTATTTGTGGAAAAAAACGGGATCTTTGTATTGAAGTTCGTTGGTGACGTGCGCGTTACGCTTGGACCAACCATCAGTACCTTTTTAGATCATCTGGGCAAGTGTGAGTCCTTTCAGGCAGTGGTCATCGATATGACAGAGACTGATGGGATCGATAGTACTTCCCTAGGGATGCTNGCAAAGATTTCGTTGTGTACGCAAAAAGCATATGGAGAGATACCGACAATCTTTTCCACTAATGAAGATATTACACGGCTTCTGATTACGGTTGGTTTTGAAGAAGTATTCNCNATTGTCACGGAGACCCCGCGCNCTGAGGCGGAGCCACTAGAAATGCCACACGAGTGTGTCTCAGAGGACAACCTACGCGAACAGGTACTCGAGGCACACCANGTGCTTATGAGTCTTAACGAGNAAAATAANATTNAATTCCAAGANCTTGTCGAAGCGCTTGAGCAGGAACGNTCCTTNGAGCATTCCNTAGCNTCCTAGTCAGTCATAAGTGTCCGTTTAAAACNNACTAAAAAAGATGCTCACNNTCTANTCTCTCGCTGTAATTTTNGCCTGAATAAAATCNCGATTATCGACATGCAATAGTCCTGCAATACGTCGAATGATGTGCTCTTCAAANTTATCAANTCGACCNTCTGCATAGGCAACTCGCCATAGCTGAGTGACCAGCTGCCTTCTTCCTGCGTAGTCATAGTGTTCGTTCATAAGGCGCGTGAACTGATGCAGATCGTGTGCGTCCTCAATAGCATCCTCAGCTATTGCAATAAGACCGGTGAGCTCTTCATCGGTAAAGTCGAATAGCGATTTTAGTATCGCAAAAATGGATGTCTGTTCTTCATCTGCCTTGTCATTATCGCTTCTAGATACTTCGATTAACAGCGCAGCAGTTGCGAATTCAATGCCTTTTTGATGCACCTCTTCTTTATCTTCCGAAAAGTGTTCAGTGAAAAACTGTGTAATATTTTTGATCATGAAGCTACCCGATTAAGAAAATTCNCAGCAACACGTGATTCAGTCAGCGCATTGTCAAGTACGGAGATATCCGCGCCGTCCTTAAACATATGGGTGCTAAGAAAGCGCCTGAAGTGCCTCGCACCTCGATAACCNGTGAAAAAGCCGAGGAGGTGCTTGACCATATGTTTTAGGGCCACACCCTGNGAGAGTTGTGCTTCTAAATATTCGCGGTATTGGTAATACACATCGAGCTGGTTGGGCAGAGGGGTTGAGAAAAGCTCATTGTCAATCTGTGCTAGTAAGTAAGGGTTGGCGTAGGGTGCCCTGCCCAGCATAAGGCCCTGGCTAAGAGCTTGTAAGGCGGTAACATCTTCCAATGTCTTAATACCACCGTTGAGGATAAAATTGGCATCTGGCAGTTCCTTCATTACGCGATACACATAGTCATACTTTAGAGGAGGTATTTCCCNATTCTCTTTCGGCGTTAGTCCTTGCAGTATTGCTTTGCGCGCGTGCACGATGAAAGTTCGACAGTTGGTTTCGAAAAGTGTGNGAACGAAGTTCGCGAAGAAAGCGTAGTCATCTTGGTCATCAATGCCGATTCTGGATTTGATAGTTACTGGAATGGCAACTGCNCCNGCCATAGCCTNGTAGCATCTTGCCACCAGATCAGCTTCCGCCATCAGGCACGCTCCNATGCCACCGACCTGCACGCGATCACTAGGGCAGCCACAATTGAGATTGACCTCNTGGTAGCCNGCCTGCTCGACCAGTTTNGCCGCTTNGGCAAGCTCAANCGGATTGCTGCCNCCNAATTGAAAAGCGCATGGTGNATCATCGGCGTGCTGCAAAAACTTTTCAGCATCACCGTGGACNAGTGCGCCCGTGACGATCATCTCGGTGTACAANAGGGCATTNGGNGATAAAAGACGAAATAAATAACGACAGTGCCGGTCGGTACAGCCCATCATCGGCGCGACAGAAAATCTACGATCCAACATTTGTTAAAATTATTACAGACACTCTACTANTGTAACATTTGAGTCTGTGGNTCGTGTTATCAGACGATNAAAAAAGCTACAATCGCNCNCCATGACAGTTCGTACCAGAGTAGCTCCATCCCCAACAGGAGACCCCCATGTAGGCACTGCCTACATGGCGCTGTTTAGCCTGTGTTTCGCCCATCAGTCTGGAGGGCAGTTTGTCCTGCGAATCGAAGACACCGATGCCGAGCGCAGTACGGCTGAGTCCGAACAAAGCATCCTTGATTCACTGCATTGGCTGGGTCTCGATTGGGACGAAGGCCCCGATAAACCTGGCCCCCATGGACCCTACCGACAAAGTGAACGGCTGGANATTTATCGTGAGCATGTAGATCACCTGGTNGAACAGGATCATGCATTCCATTGTTTCTGCACCACAGATCGACTCTCGGAGATGAGAGCAGAACAGATGAAGAATAAAGAGACCACGCGTTACGATGGTCTTTGCATGTCTCTAACCAAAGACGAAGTGGCGCAGAAGCTTGAAGCCGGTGAAGAATANGTAATCCGCATGAAGGTACCGCTAGAGGGCACCTGCCTTGTGCAAGACAGNCTACGNGGTGAGATTCCAATTGAATACTCGCAGATTGATATGCAGGTACTACAAAAATCAGACGGTAATCCAACCTATCACCTTGCGGTTGTNGTTGACGATCACCTGATGGAGATCACACACATCATTCGTGGTGAGGAGTGGATTAATTCGGCGCCTAAACATATGTTGCTCTATGACTATTTTGGTTGGGACATGCCGGAGCTAATTCATATGCCGCTTCTGCGTAATCCAGANAAGAGTAAACTCAGTAAACGTAAGAANCCAACCAGCATTCGTTTCTATGAGCGCATGGGNTTTCTGCCAGAAGCAGTACTGAATTATTTNGGTATGCTTGGTTGGAGCATGCCTGATGGCGAAGAGAAATTTTCACTCGAGNAAATGATTGAGCACTTTGATATAGAAAGGATATCGCTGGGTGCACCGATATTTGATGTCGACAAACTGAAATGGCTGAACGGCCGCTGGCTGCGAGAGGAACTTGATGACGATGGGTTCGCAGACAGAATCAGCGAGTGGGCCTATAACCGAGAAAGCTTAAAGCAGATCATTCCGCTGATTAAAGAACGCGTTGATGTTTTCTCCGAGGTGTCAGACATGATCGCCTTTTTTNCCTCAGGACTACCATCGCTTGAGGATGTCGATCTGGTTCCGAAGAACCAATCGGTAGATGATACGAAAAAAATTCTGCAGTTCGCGTTATGGGATATGGATGCACTGGCAACCTGGGATCGGGATCAACTAAATATTCTTTTTGAGAATATTGCGGTGGATCTGGACCTGAAGATACGTGACGTTTTGGCACCGGTATTCGTTACGATATCTGGTAAACCCGTATCTCCGCCTTTGTTTGATTCGATGGCTGTCCTAGGACCTGACATGACCAGAGCTCGGATGAAACACGCGATCGACGTGCTGGGCGGAGTATCAAAGAAANTAAACAAGAAGCTGGAAAAAGAGTACCAGTCAGTAAGGAGATCCCGGACATGATGCAACAGGTGGAAGATTTACTGGAAGAGGGTGCTGAGCTAAAGAAGTTGCTAGACAGNCTGGCGCCGGAAGACTGGNAGCGGCATACNCCGTTTAAAAATTGGACTATCAACAATGTCATCCAGCATCTGCATGGCACAGACAAGGCTGCCATGATGTCNCTGACNGATCGTGACAGNTATCTGATCGTAAAATACAACATCAACGTACAGCGNANGATATTGAATCCAGGAATCGAAGGTGAGGAATTACTGNANGGNTGGTGGACCTATTTCAANGATATGTGCCAGCACCTTGGTGATNTGGATCCAAAACGCCGGCTTACCTGGTTTGGCCCTGATATGGGCGCCATGATGTTCAGTACTGCGCGGCAGATGGAAACTTGGGCCCATGGCCAGGATATTTATGACTTGCTGAAACAGACACGAGTTAATACTGATCGCATGAAGAATATCGCGGTAATAGGTGTTAGAACCTATGGCTGGACCTTTGTTAATCGAGGGCTTGAACCACCTGCGCCGGCCCCATATGTCAAACTTGATGCACCGTCTGGCGATGTATGGGAATTTGGAGAACCACAGAAGAGGAACTATATCTCAGGCTCGGCGATTGAGTTTTGTCATGTGGTAACGCAAGGGCGAAACATTAACGATAAAGATATTCATTTGGATGTAGTGGGAGAACCAGCTACNCAATGGATGGAAATTGCACAGTGTTTTGCCGGTAAGNCGGAGACGCCACCTGCACCAGGGATTAGAACAGGTTAGTTGGTTGAATGGAATGTACGAATCCGCTACGATTCGCTCCCCGTTGCATATTTGGGGCTATAGCTCAGCTGGGAGAGCGCGTGACTGGCAGTCACGAGGTCGGNAGTTCGATCCTGCCTAGCTCCACCAATTTCTTATTTTAAAATATGTTAACTCCTTACAGATCGGCTTGAAGGACCTAAACTATTCTGACTATTTCTGCACAAGAAATCGTATTTTTAATATGAATATTCTTCGGAGTGTATTGACTCATCGGGGTTTTTTTCGTCCGTTCTTTTTCCGTCCACCCATAAAAATCGTATGCCACTAAGAATGAGGACCTAGATCTGGTATTCCGAGATAAGTGGGTAGACAATATCGTTGACCCCACAATTGGAAACTCAGCTATGGAAAGCGTGAAGCAATCAGAGCTCGTTTATGAGCTCGAGGACAAACCACCTTTCTTCGAATCACTTCTTGCAGCCATACAGCATTTGCTGGCATCTTTTGTTGGAATCATTACACCAACGCTAATTATAGGTAGTATTCTTGGCTTAGAAACAGAGATCCCCTATCTCATTAGCATGTCGTTAATAGCCTCTGGAATAGGGACGTTTATTCAAGCCTCCCAACCTTTTGGTATAGGTGCCGGCATGCTATGCGTGCAAGGTACTAGCTTTACCTTTTTAGGAGCAATCTTGAGTGCAGGTTTCCTTGCGAAAAATGCTGGCGGAGGACCGAACGAGATTTTAGGCCTCATAATCACCCTTTGCTTTTTTGGATCCTTTATACAAATAGGACTCAGTCAGATCCTGCCGCGAATAAAACATGTAATTACACCTCTAGTAACAGGAATCATAATTACAAGTATTGGTACAAGTTTGATAAAAGTCGGAATGACCGATATTGCTGGAGGGATGGGTGCAGAGAATTTTGGTAGTCGAGATAATTTGATTCTTGGTTTATTTGTCGTAGCCATCATTATTGTAATGAATAATGTAAACAACGATTGGATAAGACTATCTTCTATCGTTATCGGTTTAGTGGCAGGGATTTTAGCCGCCTTATTGATTAGCAAATTAAGCATCCAAGATCTTACGACAAGCGCAACAATCGCGGTACCTCAACCATTAAAATACGGCTTTAACTTCGAGTTATTAGTTTTCATACCTCTTGCATTTCTATTCGTGATCAGTTCTGTAGAAACTACAGGTGACATAACCGCCAACTGCATTATCTCTCGACAACCGATAAAAGGATCCTCCTATATTCAGCGCATCAAAAAAGGGATCCTTGGAGATGGAGTGAGTTCACTGATCGCGGCATTATTGAATTCCTTTCCCAATACAACGTTCAGCCAAAATACAGGTGTAATACAGCTTACTGGTATTGCGAGCCGTCACGTTGGAGTATATCTCGCGGTAATTCTTGTTTTTCTCGGACTATTTCAAGGACTAGGCGAAATCTTACAGAAAATTCCCAAACCAGTGCTTGGTGGCGCAACACTCGTTATGTTCGGGACAGTAGCTGCCGCAGGTATAAAAATTCTTGCAAGCCTCGATCTTGATCGACGAAAGATAATGATCATCGCGGTATCCCTTGGCTTAGGTCTTGGCGTAAATATGGTCCCTGATGCACTAACGCAAATGCCTGAACTAATAAAAAATATATTTAACTCTGCACCTGCAACTGCTGGACTTACCGCGATAATTTTAAGCTTTGCTTTACCCGAACGATGCAGTCTGGATAGACTGTGTAAATGAACAGTAACCCTACGAGGCTATGGATAAAAAATCCTCTGGAGATTTTCACTGCCACCGATGAATGTGCTAAAGGTGGCATTGTTATCGAAAACAACCTTATCACCGAAGTTCTAGCGTCAGGAAAACAACCCAAACTGCCTGTCCAGAATGTTTTTGATGCTAGCAACCATGTTGTTTTACCTGGCTTAGTCAATACTCATCATCACTTTTATCAAACACTCACTCGAGCCGTACCCAAGGCATTAAACAAAGAGCTTTTTGAATGGCTCCATGCTCTATATCCAGTCTGGGCAGGTCTTACCCCAGAGATGCTTTATTCAGCAACCGAGGTAGCACTTGCAGAATTACTACTTTCAGGCTGCACTACCTCTGCCGACCATCACTATCTTTTCCCGCAGGGGATGGAGGATGCTATAGATATCGAGGTGGAGGCAGCTCGCAGTTCAGGCATGAGGGTTACGCTCGCACGAGGCTCAATGTCATTGGGTAAGAACCAAGGAGGTCTGCCACCACAGAATACTGTTCAGCAGGAAGACATTATTCTTCGAGACTGCGAAAGACTTATCCAGGCCTACCACGAGCCACAGAGAGGAAGTTTCGTTCAAATTGCTTTGGCACCATGTTCGCCTTTCTCCGTTTCTACGTATTTGATGGAGGAAAGCGCAAATCTGGCTAAAAAATATAACGCAAGACTCCATACACATTTGGCGGAAACAAAAGATGAAGATAGCTTCTGTCAAAAAATGTTTGGACTAAGACCATTAGATTATTTGGACAAAGTTGGCTGGGTTAACAATCGCACATGGCTCGCCCATGGGATCCATTTTAACGACAGAGAAATTTCACGAATTGGAGATTCAGGTATTGGTATCGCCCACTGCCCAACATCAAATATGATGCTCGCGTCTGGCATATGTAGAACTAAAGAGTTAGAAAAAGCGGGCGTCACAATCGGACTGGCTGTTGACGGATCCGCTTCTAATGATGCAAGCAATCTAATAGCTGAGGTACGACAAGCCCTTTATCTACAACGCCTACGATATGGAGCAGCCAATATTTCACATCAAGATGTTCTAAGCTGGGCCACCAAAGGGTCAGCCCAGCTTCTGGGACGATCCGATATAGGACTTCTGTCGGCCGGATGTGAGGCAGACATTGCTTTATTTAAGCTCGATGAGCTTAGCTTTGCGGGAAGTCATGACCCACTTGCCGCCTTGATATTATGTCAATCCCAGAAAGCGGATCGAGTTATGGTCGCTGGGAAATGGCTCGTCGAAGAAGGTCAGATTAATAGTTTTGACAAAAACTTTATAATAGAGAAACACAATGGGCTGGCCAAAAGTCTTCTCGCTCATCAACATTAGAAGGATGTTTGAATAATGGATCGCCTCTTCAAACTTAAAAAATTCAATACTAGTTTTACTCAAGAAATACTAGCTGGACTTACAACATTCGTGGCGATGGCATACATAATTTTTGTAAACCCACAAATGATGACTGACGCAGGAATGGATCATGGTGCGAGTTTCGTAGCAACTTGTATTGCCGCTGCTCTGGCTTGTTTCTTTATGGGTTTTTATGCCAATTGGCCTGTAGGCCTTGCCCCCGGTATGGGCTTAAACGCCTTCTTCACTTATACCATCGTAGGTGAAATGGGATACAGCTGGCAAGTAGCACTTGGAGCAGTTTTCTTAGCGGGTATACTTTTTGTGATAATGAGTGTCACGAGATTACGGGCTTGGATGTTGGAGAGCATACCAAGAGATCTTCGCATTGCGATGGGTGTCGGAGTCGGTTTATTTATCGGCATTATTGGGCTCAAAAGCGGCGGTATTATTGCCGATCATCCTGCTACACTTCTCACATTGGGAGATTTAACTGCACCTCAGCCCTTAATGGCTTGTCTTGGCTTTTTGATTATTATGGGACTGGCAGTACGCAATATTCCGGGAGCCATCATCCTCGGAATATTAAGCATCACTCTAATCGGCTTATTCTCTGGACATGTCGAATACCGAGGCATTATCTCCACGCCCCCATCTATAGCACCAACACTAGCCCAGTTGGATATTAAAGGGGCGCTAGAAGTTTCAATGATTAGCGTAATTCTTGCGATATTATTCGTTAATTTATTTGATACTGCAGGCACACTTATGGGAGTTGCATCACGCGCAGGACTCGTAGACTCTGATGGCAATATCAAAAATATGGATCGAGCTCTAAAAGCGGACAGCACAAGCAGCGTTGTTGGTACTCTTTTTGGTTGTTCTCCCGTGACTTCCTACGTAGAAAGCGCGGCTGGTGTTTCTGCTGGTGGCCGAACTGGCTTAACTGCTTGTACAGTAGGTATTTTGTTTCTAGTTGCTATTTTTTTTGCGCCTCTCGCTGGAATGGTACCCCCATTTGCAACATCGGGGGCCCTATTTTATGTTGCGCTAATTATGATGAGCGGAATGCGTGACCTGAACTGGGATAATTCCATTAACCTGCTGCCGGCACTTATAACAGTTCTTATGATTCCTCTATCTTTCTCGATTGCAGATGGCATTGCTATTGGCTTTATCAGTTATGTCGTCCTCAAAGTTTCTTCCGGCAGAACCACTGAAGTCAGCACAGGAATGTGGTTCTTAGCGGGGATCTTCGCAGCAAAATTTATATTCTTATGAGCACTCATGGGGCCTCTCTATTGAAGGCCCCACGCTATCAATTAGTTTTAGGGAGAATTGTGCCTAATTAATGACATAACGAGGGGTCACAGACGCTGCGGACCCCAAATGGTCTCATAAAAACTCATTCAAAAAAAATAAGCAAATGTTTAGTGATCCTCATTTCCCACATTACTTAGGAGCTTTCGATGGCTTGATTTGGCAACATCGAAAAGCAAACTCGTTTCGCAGGTTTGAACCACCTCATCCTAACTAAAGCTTTGCCAAGCAATAGCCAATAATAAGAACATTATAAACGGGCGCGATTTTCGCCATGCATTTTGGTCGGCATCTTGCTTTGTTTCCATCGTTTTCTCCAAATTTAATTTCTCTAATGAAGCGATCCTCATCTGACTGATTCTTCAAAATAATAGCTCCTCGTTAAGGAACCTTTAAATAGAGCTTTCGCGGGAATCATGCCAAAAGGTAATATTGCGCTAGATCCTGAGGCAATGAAAACTGGTCAAGCGCAGCCGATGCTCATAAAAATCTAGCTTTTAGCAAATCGAAACATACTCCTCTGTTCTCTAACACAATATGACCTAGTAACTAATTTCGTACTTTTTAAAAAATAAGTGTGAAAAATAGTGCTTCTCCACTCAAACAAGTCCTTTTTTAGTGCATATTTCAAACTGATCAATTCGGTGTAATTAGGCCTATCTGGTCTCCAGCGAATGAATCTGCTAGGATTTCTTGACAATTGTGTTAGGTTTTTAACAGGCTATGGTCAGTTTTATCCTCAATGGTCAAATACATTCTGTAAATCATGTTTTGCCAGAAACCACGGTATTGGATTACCTTCGCGAAACTCTAGGTCGCACGGGGACTAAAGAAGGCTGCGCTTCTGGAGATTGCGGCGCGTGTACAGTCGTAATCGCGGAGGCTCAAGAAAAAACTTTAAAATATCGCACTTCGAATGCTTGTATTACCTTACTTGGAACACTCCATGGTAAGCAGCTAATAACCGTCGAGAATCTTTCTTCAGATAAAACGTTGCATCAGTGCCAACAAGCAATCGTTAATTGCCATGGCTCACAATGTGGTTTTTGTACACCAGGATTTGTAATGTCGTTATTTTCGCACTTTAAAAACTATTCCTCGCCAGATCGAGATCAGCTTATTGAATCGTTAGGGGGCAATCTTTGCCGCTGTACAGGATACAAACCAATCTTGAATGCAGGAGTCTCCATGTACGAAAATGGAAGCGCTGATAAATTCGATAAAAATGAAAGTGACACGATTAGAATGCTCAAGGGTCTGCCAAAAGAAGATCCTAATCTGATACTAGATACTCGCAAATTTTGCACACCAAAATCTCTTGACGAGCTTGCTGATATTCTTCTTGATCAACCCAATGCTCGCCTTTTAGCAGGAGGGACTGACTTGGGATTAGAGATCACTCAAGAACTTGCTCAACCGAAACTTATCGTTTATACCGGGAGCATAGAAGCCATGACCTGTATTGAAGATAGAGATCATACATTCCATATTGGTGGTGCAGCGACTTATACCGACGTATCACCCTTACTAGTCTCACGCTGGCCCACTTTAGGGGAACTCTTCAATAGATTAGGCTCGGTACAAATAAGGAATCAGGGGACGATTGGTGGCAATGTAGCTAATGCCTCACCAATCGCTGATACCTTGCCCCCGTTGCTCGCGCTTGATGCCACATTAACGCTGCGTAAAGGATCTAGAAGGAGAGTACTGGCCCTTAAGGATTTCTTTATCCATTACAAGGTAACAGCGCTGGAAAAGTCTGAGTTCATTGAGAGCATTCAAATACCAAAGGGTGACGGCTCAGAGTACTTTGTAGTCTACAAAGTGAGTAAAAGAATGGAAGACGATATCTCCGCAGTTTGTTTAGCCTTGCGATGGAGATTATACGACAATAGCTTAAGAGATGTGCGGATAGCCTACGGTGGGCTCGCAGAAATTCCGAAACGCAGTATCGCAGCCGAGAAAGCCTTAGAGGGAAACGACTTCAAAGAGTCTTCGATACGCGATGCAATGTCGGCAGTATCGCAAGAATTCTCTCCAATAGACGATGTTCGAGCAAGTGCCAAATATAGGGAGAAGCTTGCCAAAAATCTTTTATTTCGCGCCTATCTTGCAGCGACGCAAAACAAATCGAACCTGAGGGTGACTGACTACTGTGCCTAGCGACTCTTCAGGAAAAATTGAGCAAACAGCAACGAAGGGGCATACCGGCAAAGCCATGTCTCATGAAAGTGCACATCTTCATGTAACTGGGGAAGCATGCTACACAGACGACATTAGTATGCCCTCAGATACTCTATTTGCATACGTCGGATTGTCTAGCGCAAGTCATGCAGTGATAAAGTCTATAAATTTGGATGAGGTCCGTGCAGCAGATGGAGTAGTAAGCGTCATCACTGCTGATGATATTCCAGGATTGACAGACATTGGCCCTGTGCTTTCTGGAGATCCACTAATAGCGGAAGATAGAGTTGAATTTTATGGTCAAGTTCTATTTGCCGTCGCTGCCAGTAGTCAATCTATAGCCCGTCGTGCAGCACGGCTCGCTAAAGTAGAATATGACTTGTTACCGGCAAATTTGGATATAAGTGCTGGTATATCAGCTAATAGCTATGTTAGCCCGATGCATTGCCAACAACGAGGCAACGTGGATTTTGCGATTAAAAGCTCTCCACTTTCATTGGAAGGTAATTTTGCCAGTGGGGGACAGGAGCAAATGTATCTCGAAGGACAAGTATCAATAGCGATACCCGAAGAGAATGGAAATATGCTTATCCACACATCGAGTCAAAATCCATCTGAGGGACAAAAACTTGTAGCAAAAGTGCTAGGAATTGACTATTCAAAAGTTACGGTTCAGGTTCGACGTATGGGAGGAGCATTCGGTGGGAAGGAAACCCATGCCAATCAATGGGCATGCCTTGCCGCAGTATTCGCCCAGAAAACAAAACGACCTGTGCGGTTACGCCTAGCGCGAGCCGATGATTTTTCGTCAACAGGCAAACGTCATCCTTTCGAAAGCCAATACAGGATTGGGTTTGACAAAGAAGGTCGGATACGAGGCCTTGACGTAGAGCTGTTCGGCGGATGCGGCATGTCCGCCGATTTATCGAATGCAATCGTTGATCGAGCCATGTTTCACATCGACAATTGCTATTACTTACCAGCGGTTCGTGTACGTGGACACCGAGTAAAAACCCATACGGTATCGAACACCGCGTTTCGAGGTTTTGGTGGTCCCCAAGGCATTCTTGTTATTGAAAACATCATCGAGCAAATCGCAACAGTGACAGGAATTGATCCACTCAAAATCCGGGAACGCAACTTCTATGGTGCTGCAGGCAACCGTAACACGACTCACTATTCCCAAAGAATTGAACAACACATTATAGAGCCGTTAGTTGCAAGACTCACGAAGACCAGCAACTATGTAGAGAGAAGAGAAAATATACGAGACTTTAATGCTCATAATGAGGTTCTGAAACGCGGCCTTTCATTAACCCCTGTAAAGTTTGGAATCTCCTTCACGGTCCAACATATGAACCAAGCAGGTGCACTAATCCACATTTATACAGATGGAAGCATTCAGCTGAATCATGGTGGCACCGAAATGGGCCAAGGGTTGTATACCAAAGTTGCTCAAATTGTTGCCCGAGAATTCGACGTAGATCTCGATAGAATAACATGTACAGCCACTCGCACAGATAAAGTGCCTAATACCTCCCCAACGGCTGCATCCTCGGGATCAGACTTAAATGGTATGGCTGCCAAGGATGCGGCTTCAAAGTTAAAAAAACGTCTTTATGACTTTACTGAAAAGCACTTCTCTGTGCCTCGCTCCGCAATTCATTTTAGCAATGGGCAAATTTTAATCGGGACAGAAGTATATCGTTTCGAGGAAATCATTAAACTAGCCTATCAGTCCAGAATACCGCTATCTGCAACTGGTTATTATCGAACTCCAAACATTCATTATAATCGCGAAACAGCTACCGGCCGCCCTTTTTTCTACTATGCTTATGGCGCAGCTGTTGCAGAAACAGTTGTTGATACACTGTCCGGCGAGTATCGCGTGCTTAGGGTAGATATTTGCCAAGATGTCGGACACTCGCTAAATCCTGGAATCGACGTTGGACAAATCGAAGGGGGATTTATTCAGGGAATGGGATGGCTTACCTCGGAAGAATTGCGATGGGAACCGACCGGCCGACTAGCATCTGATGGCCCTGCAACTTATAAGATACCAGCCGTCGGGGATACACCTGTAGAATTTAATGTTGAATTGTTTCCGAATAGTCCCAATACGCAGGCTACTATTTTTCACTCAAAAGCCGTCGGGGAACCACCACTTATTCTAGGAATATCAGTCTGGACAGCAATACGTGATGCGATTACAAGCATTGCCGATTATCGAATCAGTCCTGTCCTCAATGCGCCAGCAACACCAGAACACGTGCTTGCAGCATGTGACGGCCTCCGTGAGTCAAAGCTCTATGATCACTTCGATAAATACCGAAGCTGATTGGCTAGCTGCCTCTCTAAGACTGAAGCAAAGAAAAGTTCCATTTGTTCTTGTCACAGTCTTGGGCGCTCGAGGTTCTACACCACGAGATACAGAGACTAAGATGGTGTTTACTGATGAAGAAAGCTTTGGCTCCATCGGTGGGGGAAATCTGGAATTCCAAGTTGGCAATATAGCACAGGAGATGCTTCAAGAAAGTTCAGAAAACCAACGTATAGAGTATTTCCAGTTAGGTCCAAGTCTAGGTCAATGCTGCGGAGGAAGTTGTAGCGTTTTGTTTGAGGTATTCCGACCATCAACTCTGAATCTGGCTATTTTTGGTGCTGGGCATGTTGGTCAAACTTTGGTAGGAATTTTGGAATCATTACCTATAAATATTTTTTGGGTAGATAGCCGTATGGAAACCATAAAACCAAAGGCAGGACCAAGCGTAAAAGTCATTCAATCGGATGAGCCCAAGGACGAAATTACAAACATGCCGGTTGGTAGCAGCTATCTCATAATGACTCACAACCACCAGTTAGATTATGACCTGCTCTGTTCCGTGATAAATCGAGGGGATGCAGCTTATATCGGAATTATTGGTTCAGATACTAAATGGAGAAAATTTAAAGCACGGCTAGCTCACCAAGGGTATAAGCCCGAATCCTATGCTGGCGTCTTTTGTCCAGTAGGACTCCGAGCGATCACCGGTAAAAGACCAATGGAGGTTGCAATCTCCATCGCCGCCCAGCTAATACAGCACCGTGATTCAAAAGCGGAAAAAACAGCTCAAAGAGGTCTTCACTGGAAAACATTATCGGAAACAGCAAAACAACTTTCGGAGTCTAATATTAATGGAAGCTAAGACCACCTTCGCTCTGCGCAGTCGCCGCGTCATTCTGGATGAGCGAGAACAGGAAGCTACGATCATCATTGATCAAGGTCGAATTGCAAAAGTAATCGGATTTAATGAGAAATTAAATTCTAATA
>PASO01000057.1 GCA_002712135.1 Gammaproteobacteria bacterium | reverse complement strand
TGGCTTTGTTGTTTTAGTTCGGCGCGATCGATATGTAGTGTTTTGAAAGAGCAGGAGTCTGTTCTAATGGATGGAAGGAAGGTTTCCAGTTCTTTCCGGGCAAACTCGATCTGTTCCTTGTCGTCTCGGTTAACACCGGTCTCCGCCAGATCCCCGCCCAAATACCATACAGTCTGGTTGTCATCGGTATATGAGGTGACGGTAAAACGAGGTTTGTCTCTTGAGGCTAGGGAAACAGCGTGTCCGTTCAGGAATGGCAGGTCGCCTTTCATCAGAACCTGGTGAAGTCCGCGTCGTTGAGTTNCGATNGNGATATTGCTATCNGCGAGCAAAGACTCATTTCCTATTCCNGCTGCGAAGATATAATANTGAGNNTTTATGACNGTTCCGTCGTCAAGGCGCAGGCCNGCGATACCTTGACCATNTTNTGGTNTCGGNACTGGCGATGCNTCGATGAGATNATCCTGATTGGATTTTGCCAGAGTCGTTACCAGAGAATGTGTGTCGATGATTACATCTGGTATTTCGTAGACGACACCTCTAAAGCTGTCGTGCCTGAACGGATTAGGGAACTGCTCGCGCTCCAAGCCTCTTGGACCGCCTCTTATAGCTTTGCTGCCAAGAAATGCCGAGAGTCTGCTGCNAAGACCCCCATCTGAAAAAAGATAATACTGCCAGGCAAGGCAAGCTACGTTACTGAGATCGACGACGCCATCACCTGCCAGGCACTGGCGCCAGATTCCGGGCATTGAGGCAATCGTTTCTGATGCTCCACCAGTTACGCCATCAAGGTTGTATTTCAAACCTCCGTGTATCATCCCCTGAGAAGCGAGNGTTTGGCCCGAACCAAGTTTTGATTTCTCAAANAGGAGAGCCTCATATCCTTNGGATCTAAGGAGCGANAGCAACCAAAGTCCGGTTATTCCACCGCCAATAATTGTTATGTCAGTTTTAATCATTGAACGCAGGTGATGAAAAACAGCTAGTATATCAGGCTGACTCGTATGGAATGGGTAGTTGTTTGGCACGAACCGTTTACAGTTTGCTTTTTTATCTGTTGATGCCCGGAGTATGGTTGCGTGTTTTGTGGCGCTCCATAAAGGAACCTGAGTATCGCCGGACACCACTGCAGCGTCTTGGATATGTGCCTGAAACCAGCCGCGCTCAGCCTNTAGTTTGGATACACGCTGTATCAGCTGGAGAAACCATCGCTGTCGCGCCGCTTGTCAAAAGATTGTTGTCGAGTGGGTGCTCAATTGTCATGACCAATATGACACCCACGGGAAGAGAGCGNGTTGGTGCCTTACTAGGTGATCAGGTGGAAAACTACTATGTTCCCTATGACCTCCCTGGTGCAGTGAAGCGTTTTTTGAAAAATGTTCGGCCGAACGCTTTGGTGGTGATCGATACTGAACTGTGGCCAAACATGATNCATCANTGTCATCGAAACGATATCAGGGTGTTGTCGATTAATGCTAGATTGTCGGAGAAATCGGCTCGAGGCTATCGNCTNATTCATAGTATTTCTTCCAAGATGCTGCAGGAAATTGATGTTGTTGCNGTACAGAAGGAANNACAAGGTCAACGATTCATCGAGTTAGGACTGGATGAAACCAAGCTTCATGTTGCTGGCAGNATCAAGTTTCATAGCGATAAGGCACCTGATCNTGGTAAGAAAGTCGACGCTATAGTGTCGCTACTCGGGTCCAGGCCGCGACTGATTGCTGCCAGCACGCATCCTGGGGAAGAGGTGCTGGTGTTAGAGGCGTTTTCCAAACTNAAAGAATNTATTCCCGGNTTGATGCTGGTTATTGCTCCAAGACACGTACACCGTACCAATGACGTAATTCGCCTGATTGACGAGAATGGTCTGAAGTTTGTGCTTCGTAGCCANGATAAGNCATGCGATGAAGATACCGATATATTTCTCCTNGATACCATGGGTGAGCTCAGTTATTTCTACGGGGCGTGTGAAGTTGCCATAGTGGGGGGAAGTTTTGTTCCAATTGGCGGTCATAACTTTATGGAAGCAGTAATTGCGAACGTGCCCGTAGTGATNGGACCTTATTTGCGCAANATCGAAGATGTGGCAGCTGAGTTTGTCGAAGAGGACGCNCTCGTGGTTGTATCTGACNTGGAAGGTCTAATCCTNGCACTTAGGGATATGCTGCAAAGTGAACCGGGCAGGCAGTCACAGATTAGTCGTGCAAGAACTGTATTTAGGAGAAATGAAGGAGCATTAGCGAGAGCTGAGGAGCTTATCTTGGAACAACTGGCTGATGAGTTGGAATGTTAATTGCAGGTTTTTTGATCACTTATTAGCAGGTTTTTTGGTTGCTTATTGGCAGAGGATTGTGGGTTAATTTGATCTAAGGAAACAATAACCGTTCGTGATGAAAAAAAGCAGGTACGTTCCTGATCTCATTTCAGACATGGCAGAGTGCGACGCCAACTATTNCCGTCTGCACCGTTTATTTCCGAACATGCACAAGGATGATTGTGTAGAGTTTGGCGTACAGGGTACTACAGAGGATGGTGCGCTTGTAACGATGAAAATTTCAGAACGGTGTCCCTACACAACTATGCTGTCCGTGACAGTAGAGAGCGAAACTGAGAAGTCGTGGATAAAGTGGCCTAGCATGGAGCTTCGGGTTTACCACGACCTATGTACGGCTGAAGTTATAAGTTTTGAGAGACATCGAAACTTCAGGTACCGATATCCGATGCCCAATCCCGATATGTATCAACCGGATGAGAAGTCGCAGATTAATCGCTTTCTTGGAGAGCTGCTGACTTTTTGNCTGCACTATGGCTTCTCGCTCGATGAGAGCTTTTCCTGACCCGCAAACGCTAGGGAAATACACCCTGGCGCGTTATAATTTTTTCCCCATCTAGAGATCGACAATTTCTTGTCGACTCGTATTAATGTGTCATCGAAGGTTTAGTTTGAGAGATATATGGCCAGCTCCTACAAAGCAGATTCTATTGAAGTACTCGAGGGACTTGATCCCGTAAGAAAGCGCCCGGGCATGTACACCGACACGACGAGGCCCAATCATCTGGCGCAGGAAGTTATTGACAATTCGGTAGATGAAGCGCTTGAAGGCTATGCGACCGAGATTCGGGTTGCCCTTCGCAAGGATGGTTCCATGTCTGTCAACGACGACGGGCGAGGTATGCCTGTTGATATCCATAAAAAAGAAAAGTTACCTGGCGTTGAGCTCATACTTACACGTCTTCATTCGGGCGCTAAGTTCAACAGTGATAGCTATAAGTTTTCCGGCGGGTTACACGGTGTTGGGGTATCGGTGGTCAACGCACTTTCAGAGAATCTTGAGGTCTTTGTAAAACGTGATGGAAAACTCCATCACATGGCGTTCAAAGGTGGGAAGAAAGCCAAGAAACTTACNTTAAAGGATAAGGTGGGAAAGCGTAACACCGGCACGCTGATAAATTTTAAACCTGATCCGAAATATTTTGACTCCGCGAAGTTCTCCGTGCCTAGACTAAAACATCAACTGCGGGCTAAGGCCGTGTTGTGTCCTGGGCTGAAGGTTGCGTTTACCGATGAAACCGCGTCCAAGAAGGAAGAAAAACAATTTGAATGGTTTTACGAAGATGGTCTGAAGGACTATCTGCTGACTGAGCTAGAGGGTTTTGAATTACTACCGAAGGAGCCGGTTGTTGGGTCGCTGTCGGGTAATGATGAAGAGGTGGACTGGGCCGTTCAATGGTTGCCGGAGGGCGGGGAACTAATCACAGAAAGTTATGTGAACCTGGTGCCAACGACTCAGGGTGGAACGCATGTAAATGGGTTGCGAAGCGGATTATTGGAAGCGCTGAGAGAGTTCTGTGAATTCCGAAATCTAATGCCCCGCGGTGTGAAAATATCAGCGGAGGATGTCTGGGATAAGTGTAGCTATGTGCTGTCTGCGAAAATGCTTGATCCCCAGTTTTCCGGCCAGACCAAGGAACGTTTGAACTCACGCCAGGCGGCGACNTTCATTTCTGGCGTAGTAAAAGACAGCTTTTCTCTATGGTTAAGTCAGCACGTTACAGAGGCAGAGGCGATCGCTGAACTAGCNATTAGTAATGCTCAAGAGCGTCTAAGAGCAGGCAAAAAGGTAGCCCGCAAAAAGATAACGTCTGGACCTGCATTACCTGGGAAATTAGCTGACTGCACGTGTCAGGATGCCATGCAGGGTGAATTNTTTCTGGTGGAGGGAGATTCTGCAGGAGGTTCCGCGAAACAGGCGCGTGACAGAGAGACGCAGGCNATCCTGCCCCTTAAGGGGAAGATCCTAAGTACCTGGGAAGTGGACTCTGGGGAGATTCTTGGCTCTCAGGAAGTGCACGACATTTCGGTTGCACTCGGAATCGACCCGGGTTCAGACGAGCTGAAGGGGCTGCGCTATGGCAAGGTGTGTATTCTCGCAGATGCCGACTCTGATGGCTTACATATTTCCAGCTTGTTGATCGCATTGTTTGTTAGACACTTCCCGGCCCTTGTCGATAGGGGGCATGTGTTCGTCGCGATGCCACCTCTGTATCGGATTGATGTTGGCAAAGAGGTTTACTACGCGCTGGATGAATCTGACAGGCAGGGATTTCTGGATCGTATCGCGGCTGAGAAAAAGAGCGGGAAAGTTACTGTCCAGCGATTCAAGGGCCTGGGTGAAATGAATCCGTCTCAGCTTCGGGAGACCACGATGGCGGAAGATACCAGGCGTTTAGTTCAGTTGATGCCGAACAAGCTCAAGTCCACTCACGAATTGCTGGACATGCTTTTTGCTAAAAAGCGAGCGGGAGATCGAAAGGCATGGCTGGAAAAGAAAGGGGACAAGGCGGATCTCGTCTAGAATTTTTATGACTTTGAGGAATCTTGATGAGTGATCATTTCGATGTAGGTGTGGCTGAATCCGTTAGTGTGGAGGAGTTCACCGAAGGTGCGATGCTCAATTATGCGATGTACGTTATCAATGATCGGGCGCTTCCACATATTGGTGACGGATTAAAGCCTGTACAGAGGCGTATCATCTACGCCATGTCTGAACTTAGGTTAAGTGCAGATGCAAAATATTCAAAGTCCGCAAGAACGGTTGGCGATGTTATTGGTAAGTTTCATCCCCATGGTGATAGCGCGTGCTATGAGGCAATGGTGCTGATGGCTCAGCCTTTTACCTATCGCTATCCCCTTGTAGATGGCCAGGGCAACTGGGGGTCTCCTGATGACCCCAAGTCTTTCGCCGCTCAAAGATATACGGAATCAAAACTGACCAAATATGCCGACGTGCTGCTCTCTGAGCTGGGTCAGGGCACGGCTCCATGGCAACCAAATTTCGACGGAACGATGGAGGAGCCGTGTAATCTTCCTTCGCGCTTGCCGAATATTCTGTTGAACGGCGGGATGGGAATAGCTGTGGGAATGGCGACCGATATTCTTCCGCATAACCTGAACGAAGTTGCTGCGGCTTGTATTCGTCTTTTGGACAAACCCAAGTCGACGACAAAGGATATTTGCGAACATATAAAGGGCCCGGATTTTCCAACGGGGGCCGAGATTATTTCTTCGGCCGAAGATCTACGAGAAATGTATGAGACCGGAAGGGGTGCGGTGCGCGCTCGTGCAGTGTATTCGGTTGAATCCGGTGAGATTGTTATCTCGGCGTTACCACATCAAGTTTCAGGCACTAAAGTCTTGGAACAAATTGCGGCGCAAATGCAGGCGAAGAAGCTACCCATGGTGATAGATCTGAGAGATGAATCTGATCATGAGAATTCCACCAGGATGGTAGTTGTGCCGAGGTCAAATAGAGTCAATATGGATGAACTGATGAGCCATCTGTTTGCCACGACGGATCTTGAAAGATCATATCGCGTTAACTTCAACATGATCAGTATCGACGGAAGACCCGGGGTCAGACCACTCGTGCCCTTACTCAAGGAATGGCTGACGTTTAGGTCGGATACGGTTCTCAGACGTTTGAAGTTTCGCCTGGATAAGATGCTGGATCGTCTTCATATTCTGGACGGTTTGCTCGTTGCGTATTTGAATATCGATGAGGTCATTCGGATTATTCGAGAAGAAGACAAACCAAAAGATGCCTTGATCTCCAAGTTCAAGCTGTCGGCGATTCAGGCAGATGCAATTCTCGATATCAGGCTCCGACAGCTTGCCAGGCTGGAAGAGGAGAAAATTCGTGGTGAGAAGGACGAGCTGAATTCAGAACGAGTGGAGATTGAGAAGATCATAAACTCCAAGGCGAGGCTGAAGACGCTAATTAAGAAAGAGATTACGGCGGATGCTGAGACGTTCGGAGACGATAGAAGGTCGGCGATTGTTACTCGTGAAGAGGCTTCTGCGTTTAAGGAAAAGGATCTGATATCGACAGAACCTGTTCTCATCGTGCTATCAAGCAATGGCTGGATTCGCGCCGCCAAAGGTCACGATACGAACCCAAGAGACCTTAACTATAGAAGCGGTGACGAATTCCTGGGTTCAGCACCGGGCAGGTCGAACCAGGACGCTGTATTCATTGATTCAACAGGTAGGTCCTACACATTAGCTTCACACACCCTGCCCACCGCCCGCGGCCAGGGTGAGCCTTTAACAGGTCGAGTAAATCCACCTGAAGGAGCCTACTTCACTGGAGTTGTGACGGGTGAGAAAGAACAACAGTTTCTGTTAGCGAGTGATGCAGGTTACGGATTCGTTACCACACTGGAAGATATGGTGACCAAGAACAAGGCGGGCAAATCAGTGGTGACGGTGCCCAAGGGTAGCGTGGCGATGCAGCCCGCGCTCGTATCGGATTTTGATCACGAGTTCATCGCGGCGTTTACCAATGAAGGAAGATTACTGATTTTCCCCCTTCGGGACCTTCCCATGATGGCGCGAGGGAAAGGCATAAAAATCATAAACATACCGTCCGCTAGAGTTAAGGAACGATTTGAGATGATGACTAATTTGGTTGTGTTTTCGGAAGTAGACACGCTGGTTGTCACATCTGGTAAAAGAACACTTAGCTTGAAAATCGATGAGCTAGAGCACTATCGGGGAGAACGCGCCCGCCGTGGATTGAAATTGCCCAGAGGATTCCAAAAAGTTGATGGGGTAGAACGGTTGAAGGCTGATTAAGACTCGCAGAGCTGTAGGGCCTGATTTCTGATCAAGGTATCCGACTCTTCGGCGGTAAATACTTCACCGTCGCCAACGATTGGGTGGTGAGTATCTGCTAGTTGTACGTTTTCAAAGAGACCTTCGTGGTAGTTATAGATTCTTTGGCTTACCAGTAGCTGCTGCTCGCTTATACCAGCTAAGTATGCGGCATGCTTGCGAATCGCTTCTTCATTCTCTCCGATGTCAAATCCAGCCTTAAAGCTTAGTTTGCCGGGCAGAAGTTCGGTGATGGCCTTGATTAGTAGCGCACAACAAATGCTGTTTTGTATGTGTTGGCCAGAGCGGAACGTGATCATAATATCATCGCCATGAGTTTCCTGCCGACCTGAATATAGTAAGCAAGCGTTGGCCAGCTTATCTCGGTGAGCTTCTATCAACCGGTCTGGTTTAATTCTTATAATCAAACAGCAAATGTCTTGATGTAGAATTTCCTGCTGAATTGGCTCTGTGCTTCCGTCTTTATCTCGTCCTATGATCCAGGTGAAAAATAGGTCTCCATAGAACCAAACCACGACTCCGAAACCTGCTCCCAGAGCGAAAAAAATTACCAGCGTAGCGATAATTATTTCTGTAACAGGGGTTTTGTTGGGTTTTAGGCCAAGGCGTAAATGCCCCGCTAATATATTCTGTAGAGTCACGTCCCTAGTAAATATTAAGTGGGTTTCGTCCGGTTTACCCACCTGGGCAATGAGGTTTCTCTCAGCGTCATGAATAGCTGCGAATTCGAACTCCCCTCGCGAGCCTATGTCTCGAAGAGTGATGTTCAATGATAATGCGTCTTCGTTAACAAGATAGTCAGCGGATGTTATTGCAAGTTGATCTGCTATCGTATTGCCGAATCTCTGTGATTCGCGATTCAGGATTGATTGGGCGAAACTGGCAACAAACCAGGTGACAAGGCTGCTGATTATGAGTGCGGGGATCAAGGTCACCAGAATAGTTCTTAGTCTTATCGTAGCTGATGTAGTTATGATCATCTGGTTGGCTGCACTATAAATGCAAGATTATAACTGATGCTAAGCATGCCTATTTACATTCAATTAAAGGATAATGCTTGGCAAGCGAATTGGACTGAATCATGCTGACTCTTATTAACATTTCTGGCGAGGATAGACCGGGGCTAACGGCTGAGATTACTGCGCTNTTATCCGAGGTTGATGCTGANATCCTGGATGTAGGCCAGGCGGTGATACACGATCATCTTTCCCTAGGTTTGTTAGTCAGCTTGTCAGATACGGCAGGCGATCTGGAGGAGCGTCTGAGACAACTAGGGATAGGGATTAAGTTTAGCCGGGTTAACGTATCAAGCTACGAAAACTGGGTGGGCTCACAGGGGGCAGGACGTCATATTCTGACTTTGTTGGCGCGTAGAATTAGTGCAAGTCACCTAGCGGCTGTGTCAGNGGTGATTTCTGATAGTGGTTTGAATATCGACAACATCACGCGGCTATCAGGTCGAGTGTCTCTTTCGCAGAGGGATGATTCCGAGGATCGAAATTCCAAGGCGTGTGTCGAGTTTTCACTACGAGGCGAACCCGATGAATCGTTCCGCGCGGCTTTACTCAANCTTTGCTTGAGGCTGGATATCGACATTGCTGTTCAGGAAGACAGTGTCTTTCGTCGACATCGTCGCCTTGNGGCGTTTGACNTGGATTCGACGCTTATTGATACGGAAGTAATCGATGAACTGGCTCATGCGATGGACGCGGGTTCAGCGGTGGCGCAGATAACAGAACGCGCTATGCGAGGGGAACTNGACTTCAGTGATAGCTTGAAAGAGCGAGTTTCTCTCTTGGAAGGTATGCGGCAGGAAAAGATGCATGAGATTGCGCAGAATTTGCCCTTGATGGAAGGGGCGCAGGTTTTGATTAGCACGCTCAAGCGTCTGGGTTATAAAACTGCGATTCTATCGGGTGGATTCACATATTTTGGTGAAGTGTTGAAAGACNAACTGGGGATTGATTACGTGTTTGCTAATGAGCTGGACATATTAGATGGTCAGCTAACGGGCAGAGTTATTGAACCAATTGTAGACTCTGAACGAAAGGCTGAGCTCTTACAGTATCTGGCAAACAAGGAAAATATATCGCTGCAGCAAGTCGTAGCGGTTGGCGATGGCGCGAATGATTTGGCGATGCTTCAGGCCGCCGGATTGGGGATAGCGTTCCATGCTAAACCATTCCTAAAGGAAAATACGAGACAGTCAATTTCTACGCTGGGTCTTGACAGTATCCTNTACCTAATGGGTATTCGTGACAGGGACGCACTCTTNACCTAGTGACTTTGACTAGAAGCCCTTATAAAGGTCGTAGTGCATTTCATCTAGTGTAGGAGACAGGCAGTAACCTTGGNTACAGTTGTGACCTGTATTGCCACAATACTNCAAGTACATTGGGCGATTCGACACGGGAAATCTCGGTTAGCACACCGCCAGCCTGGAGTNACTGTGCCATCTTGGTCATTCCTTCCTGTTTTTCCTTGTTGTTTTCTGCTAANTCAGTAAATGAACTTTCAAGTTTCACATAGTCCGGTTTAAGCANCTTAAACGGGTTAAGAGAATATCCGAAGTGGTTTATTGATGACTTACAATGAAGCTCCGTTAGGCTCTTAGTGAAGGTGGCTGCTTTTGGCGCTACCCTGAATCAGGGCAGGAAGGTCTCATCCGATCTGAGATTCGTCGGGAATTAGTAGCGTGAAGGATTCATTACTAGTCATCAACTATTGTCGGTGTTTATCGAATATATCGTACTTACATAGCAAACATATCTTCACAACTTTATCTCGCACTTGGCATCCGCGCCAGGTGTTTCTCGGACCAGCTTTGGGACNAGATACCCTGGCAGCTGGTCTNGCATCTGACGNGTGAGTTCAGCACCAGCTTNGTCTGATACATCGTAGTGAGCGGCGCCGGCAACCTTGTCTAGTGCATGAAGGTAGTAAGGTATTACGCCCGCCTGTGACAATCGCCAGGAAAGATCCACTAGGCTGCCAATATTGTCGTTTACGCCCTTTAACAATACGCTTTGATTCAGCACGGTTACATTGGCGGACCTAAGACGATTGATGGCTCTTTCGACGTGCACATCCAGCTCTTTTGCGTGATTGGCGTGTATCACGAAGACGATATGAAGCTTGCTTTGGTTCACCCAAGCTAGTAATTCATTGTTTATTCGCTGTGGAATTACCACTGGGAGNCTCGTATGAATACGCAGATTAGTAATTTGTGTTAGTGAACCGATTGCCTGTGCCAACTCGCTAAGTCTATTGTCTGGCATGACCAAGGGGTCTCCGCCGCTGAGAATGACCTCACGTATCGAAGGGTCTTGCTCCACGTAAGAGGTGACTGAGGACCAATCTTTCTTCGAGAGTTGAAAATCGTTATAGGGAAAATGACGCCTAAAGCAGTAGCGACAGTTTATTGCGCAAGCACCAGTGGTAATAATCAGTATGCGGCCTTTGTACTTATGAATGATCCCTGGCTCATGCGCATNTGGTATTTCCATCAATGGGTCAGTCGAGAAACCTGTGGAAATATCGTTTTCCTCTTTCCTAGGTAGGACCTGTAGCAAGAGTGGATCCTTNGTGTCGCCTTTCGTAATTCTATTTAGGTAAGGTAGAGGTATCAGGAGTGGAAATTCTGTAGGTACTTCTTCAACTTCAATGCCTAATGCCTCAGCGAGATCGTTAGTATTTCTAATACCGTTTTGCAAGTGCCATTGCCATGAATGTTCATGCAAAGCTGAGTCTGTTCGGGGTATCATTACGCAGAAAATNATTAATGAGAGATAGATGGCAACTTATTCTACCAATGAATTTAAGGCTGGTCTTAAGGTTATTCTCGAGGGGGATCCCTGTAATATTGTAGAGAATGAGTTTGTAAAACCGGGGAAAGGACAGGCGTTTAACCGCGTTAAACTTAAGAACCTTAAGACAGGTCGAGTTTGGGANCGCACTTTTAAGTCCGGCGAGTCGATAGAAGCAGCGGACGTCATGGAGTTTGACATGGAGTACCTATATACAGATGGCGAGTATTGGCATTTCATGAAGATGGATGGGAGTTACGATCAACTGGGCGCCGATAAGTCGGCAGTGGAAGAATGCATTCCTTGGCTCAAGGAGACCGATAGGTATGTGGTTACTCTTTGGAATGAGAGTCCAATCGCCGTGAATCCGCCCAATTTTGTCGAGTTGGAAGTTGCTGAGACCGAGCCGGGCCTTAAGGGAGATACGGCGCAGGGAGGGTCGAAACCTGCGACACTAAGTACCGGCGCGGTCGTCAAGGTTCCNCTTTTTATTAATGTTGGGGAAGTTATNAGAGTCGATACTCGAACTGGCGAATATCAGAATAGAGTGAAAAATTAGGTCAAAGTGACCAACAATTGGGCTTCTGAGGTTAGTTATCAAACTCTCGTACTGAGGAATAATCTTCTACGCGATCTTCGNNCCTTCTTTGCAAAACGCAATGTCCTNGAAGTTAGCACCCCTACTCTAGGNTNTGCTGGAGTCNGTGACGTCCACCTTNGTAGCTTAACGGTANCGCTTGGATCGCATTTGGGATACCTTCAAACATCNCCNGAGCATGCGATGAAAAGGCTCCTTGCAAATGGCACTGGGCCTATTTACCAGATTTGTCCCGCTTANCGTGCTGGGGAATTCGGTGCTAGNCACAACATTGAGTTCACCATATTGGAATGGTATCAGCCGGGATATTCAATAGATGATCTCATTGGCGAGGTTAAGGAACTGCTGCAAACGATTTGTGAANTTGATATTTGGCNTTACCAGCTATAAGAAAACCTTTGAGAAGCATTGTGGGATAAACCCGAATACAGCGACCGTGCAGGAGCTATCGTCTTTGGTCAAAGATAGAGGAATTGATGCAGCACATCTTGATGACGATGAAGATAGCCGGGCTGANTATCTCGACCTTCTGTTTTCGACCCAGGTGCAACCGCATCTTGATGCAGTTGCGATCGTCAACTTCCCTGCGTGTCAGGCTGCGCTTGCAAACTTTGGAATGAATGATTCAGGNGAGAAGATTGCGCGGCGGTTTGAGTTTTTTATCAGCGGTANTGAAATCGCGAACGGCTACGATGAACTGCGCGATGGTGATGAAGTACTCAGGCGTTTTAATCACAGCAATCGCATTCGAAAACGACGNGGCNTGCCGATAATTCCTCTGGATGAGCGGGCGGTTACTGCAATGTCAAAAATGATGCCNTCTAGTGGTGTGGCGCTAGGGGTAGACAGGCTCTTGATGCACNTGTGCGGGGAGCGAGATATCACAAANGTCATTAATTTCGCNCGAGATCATTGGCCNTCGTAGGGTGGCTAGNNAACCAGTTTCTGNCCTAATTNTACGACTTCACCNGGGGAGACCTCCCAGGTAACGCGNTTCTCTAGCAATAGGATTACTGTTGAACCAAGTTCAAAGCGTCCGAGTTCACTTCCTTGTTCAAACTGTGAGTTATCGAATCGAGTCTGCTCCTGGAAGCGACCTGGAGAGTAGGAGGATGACAGCCATACCGGATTNATTCCTGCAACGATCATTGCGCCAACCATGACAAGCGCGATCTGTGAGTTTTCCGTGTGAAGGTCACAGATAAGACGTTCGTTCTTTGTAAACAATCCAGGGATCTGACTGGTCGTGAGTTGGTTCACCGAAAAGAGGCGTCCAGGGATATAACGACTCCGGGTGATTTGACANTCGGCGGGCGTGTGAACTCGATGGTAATCCTTGGGTGCAAGATAAATGGTGACGAAACTTCCGTTCTGGTAGTCGCTAACGCGGTCCGTTGCNAGAAGTTGCTCAAGTGAATACGAGATTCCCTTTGCCTGAATGATCTGACCGTCAGAGATGTCTCCGAGCTGTGAGACTCTGCCATCGCATGGAGAGCTAATGTTACCGGAAAATTGCCTTATGCCTGGCTTCAATGCTCTGGTAAAAAAATGATTGAATGACCTGTAAGCGTCTACCTCGGCGGATTCAGCTTCCTGCATGTTCACTTTGTATTTTCGAATAAAGGCATTTATCGCAATGTTCTTGAGCCAGCCAATCTCCGCTGCTGCAAGCGCACCGATGANTCTGGATAAGAGATGCTGAGGCAAAAGGTGCTGGAGGATTACGAATGGATGCATCAGGTCTCGATCGGGAGATCTGGACTATTGCCCCACTCTGACCAGGAACCATCATAGGCACGAATTCTGTAATCCAGAGATTTTCCGACCAGATANGTTAGGCCTGATCTGTGATGGGTNTGGCAGTGCGTAATGACGTCTTTGTCAGGTGTAATACCCAGCGTCTTCAGATGTTCCGCTATGTCCTCTCGAATTCGTAAGCCGCGCTCTCTGTCGATAACTTCAAGCCAGTCGAGATTGGTAGCACCAGGAATATGGCCGCCGCGCTGGGCGTTAATCATGATTCCGCTAAATTCTTCNGCTGATCGAGCGTCCCAAATAACAGAATTCGGGTCCTCAATAGCTTGAAGCACGTCGTCTATTGAAGCGATGAGACCATGATCTATTTCGAGTGGTGGTACTCCGGCGGCAGTGATCTCAGGAATGGTTGTTGTTGTTGGTAGGCCATTTTTGGTCCAGGCAACAAGTCCGCCGTTTAGGTACGAGCTGGATTGGTGGCCGATTAAGTCGAGCGTCCAGATAAATCTGCCCGCCCAGCCCCCACCTTCGTCATCATAGNCCACGACCTGCTGCTCTGGTGCATATCCGATTCTTGCAAACAACGCTTTAAGTTTGCGGANGTTGGGCAGCTTTCCTGTTGCCGGGGGTGTCCCGGATACAAGCTCTGCGGGTTCGACGTGAACTGCTCCCGGTAGATGCATTCTGGCGTATACCTCGTTCCTGCAGAGGTCGACGATGAGAAGATTCTCGTCCTCGAGGTGCTGGGCAAGCTGGTTCGATTCTAGTATGAGTGGTAACGACATAACTGTGGCATTAAACCCGTATATGAATGCGTCGGCAACTGTCGTACGGAACCTAAGACCTGTTAACATACCTAGTTCGAAACATTAGTACTAGATGTTTTATCCGCACAAAATGGTTAGCTATTCGGAAAACCTGATCTGGATGGACCTGGAAATGACCGGTCTTGATCCTGACATCGAACGTATTCTGGAGATCGCCACAATCGCGACAGATTCGTCGCTAAATATCCTTGAGGAAGGCCCTGTCTTGGTCATCCGACAGAGTGAAAAATTGCTNGCGAGCATGGATGACTGGAATCACGAGCATCACACGAAATCAGGCCTGGTAGATCGTGTTTTGGCCGATGGTATTACGGAAGCTGAGGCCGAGGNGCAAACTATCGAGTTTATTAGCAAGTATGTTGGCAGAGGAGAGTCGCCGTTATGCGGAAATAGTATCGCTCAGGATCGCAGATTCTTGGTGCGCTATATGCCCAAGCTTGAAGATCATTTGCACTATCGTAATCTAGACGTTAGTACGGTCAAGGAGTTAGCTTTGCGCTGGCTTCCGGATGTAGCGCGAGCGGTCAAAAAGGAAGGAGTCCATCGAGCCCTCGATGACATCAAGGAATCCATCGACGAACTCCGTCACTATAAAGAGAATTTCTTTCGGANCTCTTAAGCAGNNTNTTTTGCCAATTGTTGCTTGATGGCCCACTCGACGTGNTCTTTTACCATTTCAGAGGTTTGACCCTGTTTGTCGCNGAGGGCAGCGANGATTTCCGGGTCGTAGTCTGCATTTCCAAGTGCGATGCTGATGTTTCGTAACCAGCCGTCATAACCAGTTCGGCGGATGGCAGAGCCTTCCGTGTTCTTGCTGAATTCGGCCTCGGACCAGNTGAATAGTGTCAATAGCGTAGCGGAATCAAAATCGTTGCGTGGTTTGAAGTCTGGCTCACTTGTGGGGTGAGCGTAGCGATTCCAGGGGCAGACAGCCTGGCAATCATCGCAGCCAAAGATTCGATTTCCCATGCGTTCTCTGATGTCAATCGGGATAACCCCTCGGTTCTCGATGGTGTGGTACGAGATGCACAATCGTGAATCTAGTTGGTANGGAGCAACGATCGCCTTTGTAGGACAGACATCCATACACGCAGTNCAACTGCCGCAACGATTACTAGCCTCAGNTTTATCTATTGGCAGGGGAATATTGGTATAGATCTCTCCNAGGAAAAACCAGGATCCTGCGGNTTCGTTNAGTAGCAGNGTATTCTTTCCGATCCATCCGAGNCCTGCCTTCTCGGCAGCTCCCTTTTCCAGCACTGGTGCGCTATCTGTGAAGACGCGTGCAGAGAAATCAGGTATTCCCAAATCCCGGAGATGATCATTAATCCTGTTTGTAAGAGCTCCAAGTCGAGCACGTATCACTTTGTGGTAGTCTCTGCCGAGTGCGTAACGGGCGATGTAAGCTTTTGAGCGAGAACTGAGAGTCTCTTCAACCTTGTCTTCATCAGGCAGGTAATCCATTCGCGCGCTGATAATCCGGATTGTTCCGGGCATCAACAGATCTGGTCTGCTGCGTTTGTCACCATGTTTGGACATGTATTGCATGTCCGCGTCGAAGCCCTTTAGAAGCCAATTCTGAAGGTGGTTCTCATGCTTTTGCAGATCAGTGTCAGTAATACCAATCTGTTGAAAACCGAGTTCCTTACCCCAGGATTTTATCGCGTGCGCTAGTTTTAAGTAGTCTTTCAATTACGCGCCAACAATACATAGGTTTACAATAGTATAACGCTGAAAATCGAGATCACTTGAAAACATACCTCTATACGGCCGACCAGGTAAGGCAAATTGACCAGCTCGTCATCAACGAATATGGAGTACCAGGGCTTGTCCTGATGCGACGGGCTGCCGAGGCGACGATCGAAGTTGCGTTAGCGCGGTGGCCTAAACTGACGCGCGTCGCGGTTTACTGTGGTAGTGGAAACAATGCTGGAGATGGCTATATTGTAGCGGGACTACTGGCTAATCGTGGTATCACCGTCAAGGTGGTCACCGTTGGAGACGTCACAAAACTTGGCGCGGATGCAGGTGCAGCGCTGGATTTCTGCAGAGCGAGCGAGGCCGAAATTGTGGACTATCACGCTGTTGGTGATGTAGAACTTGTTGTTGATGCTCTGCTTGGGACGGGAATAAATGGACTGGTCAGGGAATCCTATGGCAAGGCGATAGAAAGCATTAACGATAGCGGCAAGCCAGTACTATCCGTGGATATCCCGTCGGGACTATCCGTTGACTCGGGCGAGGTCCTGGGCTCGGCCGTTCGAGCGAGTGTAACCGTTACGTTTATAGCTAGAAAGCGAGGACTCTACACCGGCAGAGGACCTGCGTTTACGGGGAAAATTGAGTATGCGAATCTTGATGTTCCTCCAAACGCGATTCACCCGACAAATATCCAGTTGTTGGATGTCGAGCGATGCATTATTGAGATTCCGCCCCGAGAGCCGGATGCTCATAAGACAAAGTTTGGCCACGTATTGGTGGTCGGTGGCGATCTAGGTATGGGAGGCGCCGTCATTATGGCCGCCGATGCGGCGCTGCGATCTGGAGCTGGTCTTGTCAGTGTCGCTACGCGCCAGGAGAATGCAACGGCTCTTCTTTCACGTCGTCCCGAAGTAATGGTGAAGGGCGTTTCAGGGGGTAGCGACCTGCAACGAATGATCGCCCGTGCAACTCACATTGTCCTTGGTCCTGGACTTGGCAGTGGAGACTGGTCACGGTGGCTATTCAAAGAAGTCATGTTGGCTGGCAAACCTGGAGTTATGGATGCCGACGCTCTGAATATTCTCGCTGAGCGGCCGCAAGCGACCGATGGCTGGGTCCTGACGCCACACCCGGGAGAAGCGTCTCGCCTGCTAGAGGGTGACGACAGTTTAGATAGATTTTCTACACTGAATACGATTCAGCAAAGATATTGCGGCGTGGTTTTGCTAAAGGGCGCAGGAACGCTTATCACTGATGGGAGCCTGACTTCATTGTGTCCCTATGGCAATCCGGGCATGGCATCGGCGGGTATGGGCGATGTTCTTAGTGGGATCATTGGCGGATTGCTTGCACAGGGCATGACACCTTACGCGGCGGCTCAAACCGGGGTCGTGCTTCACGCCTATGCAGCTGATCGACTTGCTTCGGAACTGGGTCAGCGGGGGTTGCTAGCTACCGATATTATCCCTGTAGTACGAGAACTGGTTAGGTAATCTTGATGGCGTACGAGGCTAGGCTAGAAACTGAAGAAGATACTATCGCCTTTGGTATGTTGTTAGCCGAATTGCTATCTGAAGGGGGTCGAGTCTACATAAAGGGAGACCTTGGTGCAGGGAAGACAACGTTATGTCGGGGAATATTACGCTACTTTGGTTTCAAAGGTGCTGTTAAGAGTCCGACCTTTACACTAGTTGAACCCTATGAGCTACCGGAGCTATCAGTATATCATTTTGATCTTTATAGACTCGCGGAGTCCAGCGAGCTTGAATACATTGGAGTTGACGAGTATTTTCATCGGCGCAACCTATGTCTTGTTGAGTGGCCGGAACGCGCCGAGGATAGGTTGCCATGTGGTGACTTGGAGGTTGAGCTTCGTATTAGTGGCCGGTCCAGAAACGTTTCGCTCCGATCGATCACAGAAAAAGCTGAGTCTTTGTGCCAGGAGATGGTGAGCAGGCATGGCTTGAAAAGAGGTGCTATAGGACACAAACTAACCGTCGGTGATGAACCAGACCAATCACAATAGAACCCNATGGTGCATTCTGCGTCAGTTCTGTCCCTTTTTCTTTTATTTTATCGTCCAGTCCGTTAGTGCAACAACTATCGATCATGTGCGCATTCACCAGTCGCCTGAGCGGACGCGCGTGGTTTTGGATCTTGGTAGTTCGGTTCAGCACCGACTGTTTTCGCTAGATAACCCAATGCGTCTCGTGGTCGACATGGACGACGCAGCCCTTGCAACTGATCTCAAAAAGATAGATTTGAAAGACACACCGATTGCGAATATCCGTAGTGCAGTGAGAAACGATAACGATCTTCGCGTAGTATTCGACTTGAGTGAACGAGTAAAACCGAGGAGTTTCGTCTTAAAGCCGATTATGCAGTACGGTGACCGACTAGTTGTTGATCTTTATAAGGACGGTCAACGAGAAGAGTCATTTAATAAAAAAAATCTGCTCAAGCGGCAGATGAGAGATGTCATTGTAGCGATTGATGCAGGGCATGGCGGAGAAGATCCTGGGGCAATCGGCCATGGTCAGTTGTTGGAAAAAGATGTTGTGTTCTCGATTTCTTCTATGATTGATGATCTGTTTGCTGAGGAACCGGGTTATCGTGGATTGATGATCCGTGAAGGGGATTATTACGTTGAATTGCGCAGAAGAACGAGCATAGCGCACGAAAATTCTGCTGACATTCTTCTGTCTATTCATGCTGACGCCTTTGATTCGCCCAAGGTTTCTGGTGCGTCGGTATATGCTCTATCTGACAAAGGGGCTACTAGTGAGGCTGCGAGAATCCTGGCGGAGCAGGAGAATCGAGCAGATCTAATTGGTGGCGTAGGTGGCGTATCGTTGCATGATAAGGACGACTTGTTAGTTGAGGTATTGCTGGATCTTGTAACTACAGCCAGTCTGTCTGCAAGCCTGAATATGGGAGATAGCATCATCGGGGAGATTGGTAGGGTCAATAAGCTGCATAAGCGTAATGTCGAGCAGGCGGGCTTTGTGATACTGAAGTCTCCTGAAATTCCTTCGCTGCTGATTGAGACAGGTTATATCTCTAATCCATCCGAAGCGAGAAAGCTGGCCACTAAGCGCCATCAAAAAAAAATAGCACAAGCTATTTTCAGGGGTGCTCGGCAGTATATGAAGGATAATCCGCCACTTGGTTCATTGCTAGCGTGGCAAAGGGACGACGGTGGTGAGAGACTCACTANCTANGTGATTGTTCGCGGTGATACCTTNTCGGAGATAGCGAGTCGATATCGAGTGAGCTCGGACAATATAAAAAGANTCAATGGTCTGCGTAGTGACAAGATTAGAATTGGACAGGTGTTGAAGATACCTGCTAGCTAGTTTNTNNCCCANGAGTCCTAATTTTTGTNCTATCNATACGACATNCNAAAGNAAATCAANATGAAAACAATNGCTTGCAAGAAATTAGAGNAACGATGNNTGGTTTTNGGACAGGAACTAACTAAAAGCACGATNAGNTAGCCGAGATAAAGTCGACNAATGAGAATAAAACAATTAACGGCAAAACTAGCGAATCAAATCGCCGCGGGCGAAGTGGTTGAGCGTCCATCATCCGTAGTCAAAGAGCTGCTTGAGAACAGTCTTGATGCCTCGAGTTCACAGATAGATGTGCATGTCGAGGCCGGTGGCACGAGATTGATTAAAATCCGTGACGACGGGGTGGGCATAAAGAAGCAAGATTTGATGCTTGCATTATCGCGGCATGCGACAAGTAAGATAGAGACCATCTCAGACCTCGAGGCGGTTAGTACGCTTGGTTTTCGTGGGGAAGCGCTAGCTAGTATCGCCTCAGTTTCTCATTTGACGCTGACTAGCAACGATAGCGATGGCAATACAGGGTGGTCCATTGTCGAAGATGGCGAAGTAACACCCGCTGCCCACCCCCGCGGTACTACCATAGAAGTCCGGGATCTCTTCTTTAACACGCCTGCGCGTAGAAAGTTTCTTCGCACTGAACGTACTGAATATCAACGCATCGATGAGATCATTCGTAAAGTAAGCCTGAGTCATCCCGCCATAAACATAACACTAAGTCATGATGGGAAGATGACAAGACAGTATCGTGGTTCTACTTCGAAGGACGACGAACAGCGGCGCCTTGCGAGCGCTTTTGGAACCACCTTTGTCGAGAATGCCCTTTACTTCGAGGAAGAAAACCATGGCATGCATCTGTCAGGTTGGATTTCATTGCCTACCTACTCCCGCAGTCAATCGGATCAGCAATTCTTTTTCGTTAATTCGCGCATAATAAGAGACAAACTGATCACTCATGCCGTGAAACAAGCATACTCAGACGTGCTGTATCAGGCGCGCCAACCGGTGTTTGCTCTATTTTTGACTCTGGACCCGAAGACGTTAGACGTTAACGTACACCCTACTAAACACGAGGTGCGATTTCGTGATTCAAGGAATGTTCACGATTTCATATTTCATACCATACATAAGGTATTAGCAGATGTTAGGCCGGAGGATGTTGTTGAGCTTGGTCCAGTTGGTCGGCTGACTTCGATTCCCGTCCAATCTAATTTTTCCATGGAGGGGAAGCATCGAGGTTCTCGGATTAGTGAGCAGATGCAGCACTACGCGGAGTTGCTGCGTAGCGAGCCAGCGTCGATTAATGCAGACGTGTATAGTGACGTTCCCCCACTCGGGTATGCGGTGGCGCAATTGCATGGGATCTATATTCTTGCTCAGAATGAACGAGGATTAGTTATCGTAGATATGCACGCAGCGCATGAACGAATCACCTACGAGAGACTCAAAGTATCGGATAACAATCTTAAAATACAACCTCTGTTAGTCCCCATGACCATAGCTGTCAGCGCAGCTGAAAGTGACGCAGTAGACAACTGTGCGGCGGAACTTGGGAACTTGGGTTTCGATTTAACTAGGGCTTCTGAAGAGTCATTAATCATTAGAGCCATACCTGCTTTGTTATCACGTGGCAATGCGGAACAGTTGGTGAGAGATGTTCTTGCAGACCTAGTTGAATTTGGCTCCACATCGAGAATTCAGGCTGAGCGTGACGAGATTCTTTCTACCATGGCTTGTCATGGTTCTGTTCGGGCTAACCGCAAGCTATCGATAGAGGAAATGAACGCTTTGCTACGTGACATGGAAGAAACCGAGCGAAGCGGTCAGTGTAACCATGGCCGGCCAACATTTTGTGAACTTACTGTCGGGGAACTCGATGGTTTGTTTTTACGCGGCCGGTGAGTGTCAAGGCAAAGGTTCTTGTTATCACGGGACCTACAGCGAGCGGAAAGTCTCTACTAGCTGAGGGTTTAGCGTCAAAGTTTCCTCTTGAACTCGTTTGTGTGGACTCTGCTGCGGTCTATCAGGGTATGGATATCGGAACTGCTAAACCGACTTTAACTACCCGTCAGCAGATCCCATATCACCTGATCGATATCCGAGATCCTGCGGAGGCGTACTCTGCGGCAGAGTTTAGAGATGACGCTACGCAGATTATTACCGACGTTATTGCCAAGAACCGAATCCCGTGTCTTGTAGGTGGAACTATGCTGTATCTTAGGGCTCTCAAGCAGGGGATCGCGGACTTGCCATCGGCAGACCCGGTGGTCAGGGAGCAGCTTCTGCAACAAGCAAACTCACATGGTTGGTCGGCTATGCACAAACGCCTTGCTGGGCTAGACCCCAAGGCGGCAGCGAGAATTCATACTAACGATCCTCAACGACTGCAACGAGCACTGGAAGTATACGAGATTACGGGGCGTACGCTGACGGAACACCATGAGGCGGGCGCTTTGGAGTGCCCGTTCGACCTTGTGGAAGTTGCAGTAATACCCCAGAGAGATATGCTTCACGGCAGAATAACAGAGCGTTTCCATGGCATGCTTGAGGAGGGTTTTGTGGAAGAGGTGAGAGTACTTTTTGAACGGGGTGACCTAAATAGTGAACTCCCTTCAATGAAAGCCGTTGGTTATCGTCAGATCTGGTCTTTTCTTGTCAATGAACTGTCCTATGAGGAGATGGTAGAACGAGCGATTGTGGCTACACGTCGCTTGGCAAAACATCAGTACACATGGTTGAATGCTTGGCAGGGGTTGCATGTGATAGTTAGGCCGGAATCGACTGAGGTCTTGAAAATTCCAGAGGTGAGCACCATATTAATGGAAGGTAGCTAGCCGGAAAGAAATGATTAGCATTTGCGAGCGTATTCGTGAAAACAGCAGTAATCATTGCGGTTGGGCATTAATAAAAAGGAGCACACCATGTCAAAAGGACAGTCATTACAAGACCCGTTCTTAAATGCGTTAAGGAAGGACCGCATCCCAGTATCCATTTACCTTATAAGCGGCATAAAATTACAGGGACAGATTGAGTCATTCGATCAGTTTGTAATTTTATTGCGCAGCACCGTCAGTCAGATGATCTATAAGTCTGCGATATCGACAGTGGTGCCGTCACGTAATGTGATCATTGAAGATGAACCGGCAACTTAATCGGCTAGTGCCCGCCTCTTAGATAGGATCAATTACATGATGAACACCATTGTTCTTTGAAAGACCCAATGCTGGTAGCCGAGCTTTACTGGTTCATATTGATCAACAGGACTCCGAACTCGCAACTTCCGATGAACTGAAAGAACTAGTGGTATCGGCAAGCCTAGAACCAGTGTGGTGTGCGACCAGTAGCAGGAGATTCCCCCATCCCCCAACCTTTCTTGGACAGGGAAAAGTAGAAGAAATAGCGAAGTCTGTCGGTGATGTGGAGGCCGAGTTGGTTGTAATCAATGCAGAGCTCTCTCCTACACAGGAACGTAATCTTGAGTCGGCATTAAATATCCGAGTCCTTGATCGTACAGCTCTTATTCTAGAAATATTCGCTTTGCGGGCTCGAACCCATGAAGGGAAACTCCAGGTTGAACTGGCCCAACTTGCGCATGCATCAACGCGTCTGGTGCATGGATGGACGCACCTTGACCGACAAAGAGGTGGTTCAGGTCGTGGTGTGGGTGCATCTTCGGGGTTAGGTGGAGCTGGTGAAACTCAGCTGGAAGCAGACCAGCGGATGATACAGCAGCGAACGCGGCGCATTACGGCGCGACTTGAAAAGGTAAGGCGTCAAAGGAATCAAAATAGACGATCCAGAAAACGATCGGACGTGAAGACGGTGTCTTTGGCCGGCTATACCAACGCAGGTAAGTCAACGTTATTTAATCGCCTTTGCGATTCAGATGTGTGGGAAGCAGATCAATTGTTTGCCACACTTGATCCGACGTTGCGGCAGTTGTCCATTCCTATCGTTGGTAAAGTAGTGATTTCTGATACCGTTGGTTTTATTCGCCAGTTACCTCACACGCTCGTAGATGCATTCCGGGCGACGCTTGAAGAAGTGGCGTTTGCAGATCTTATATTGCACGTGGTGGACGTTGAGGCGGACTCGCGTGCGGAACGCGTTACGCAGGTAGAAGACGTTCTAAGGGAGATTGGTGCTGCCAGCGTACCGACATTACTCGTCTATAACAAAACGGATCTGATTGGTGGCCATAGTCGTATTGACCGAGATGCAACAGGCCTGCCGGTTAAGGTCTGGCTCTCAGCACATACGGGTCAAGGGTTGGATTTGCTGGTGAGCGCTATGGGAGAATTGCTTGCCGATAACCTAGTTGAGACACAAATTGCATTAAAACCGGATGAGGGTAACGTTAGGGCCAAACTGTTTGCACTTGGTGCAGTCTTGCATGAAGACACGGATCCGAATGGGATTATACATATGGATCTTCGAATCGATCAGCGGGACCTGATTAGAATACAGAGACAGGTAGCAATGAAGTAACGGAGAAGAACTAGCTGGTCTTTTCGATAACATTAATGGGAAAATAGCGGTTCCCCTAACAAACGTTTATGGAGATAAATAAATGGCCTGGAATGAGCCTGGTGGCGGAAAAGATCGTGATCCATGGGGTAACAGGGATGATCAGGGGCCACCTGATCTTGATGAGGCATTTCGTAAGCTACAAAATAGCTTGTCCAATATGTTTGGTGGTGGTTCCGGGGGAGGAACTGGCGGTACTGCAAAGCCAATGAACTTCAAAGTAGTGGCGCTTGTTTTACCGCTCCTGTTGCTGATTTATCTTGCTTTAGGTGTGTATCAGGTCGATGAGCAGGAGAAAGGCGTTGTCCTGAGATTTGGTAAGCTACTGCCAGGGGTCATTTTGCCGGGACTACATTGGAATCCTCCGCTGATTGACGATGTGTTGATCGAGAATGTTACGCGAGTACGGTCTCGTCCTCATGATTCCGAGATGCTGACTGAAGATGAGAATATCGTCAAGGTCAAGATGACAGTGCAGTACGTCATTAGCGATATCAAATCATACAAACTTCAGGTCAAATCACCTGACGAAAGTCTCTATCAATCCACTGAAAGTGCGCTGAGGCATGTGGTTGGAGGTACCGAGATGCATCAGGTCCTGACGGAAGGTCGTGCGCAACTGGCGGCAGACGTGCGGGATCGAATCCAGCTCTATATGGCGCGATACGGTACCGGGATTCAGGTTACTCAGGTGAACATCGAAGAAACAGCACCCCCGGATGCAGTTCGGGCAGCGTTTGATGATGTTATCAAGGCCCGAGAGGATGAAGTCCGCCTGCGCAATGAGGCAGATGCATATGCTAATCAGGTGATACCGGAAGCGCGTGGTGAGGCGCAGCGATATCTTGAAGAAGCCGAAGGCTATAAACAGTCTACGATTGCGGAGGCAACGGGTGAAGCAGAACGATTCAACAAGGTCTATGTTGAATACAAACTGGCACCTGAGGTGACACGAGAACGCATCTACCTGGATACCATTGAATCGGTCATGGAAAGTAGCACCAAGGTGATGATAGATGTGGAAGGAGGTAATAATCTGCTATACCTGCCGCTGGACAAAATAATGCAACAGAACGAGGAGTCGTCTCAGGGCGTGGGCTCATCGGCAAGAAGCTCTAATGCGTCCAATTCAAATAGCTCGTCATCCAATAATCGTCGAGACAGGAGGTAATCATGTCCACAAAGAAATTTGTTGTAGTCTTTTTATTCTTGGCGGTTGCAATCCTGGGTATGAATTCGCTATTCATTGTGAATGAAATGCAGCGGGCCGTGTTACTCGAGTTTGGCGCTGTCAAGCGATCTGATATTGAACCTGGGTTACATCTTAAGTGGCCTTTTATCAACGATGTGAGGAAGTTTGACGGTCGAGTACGGACATCAGATGCTCCACCAGAAAGGTTTCTGACATTGGAAAAGAAGGCGGTTATCGTCGACTCTTTTGCAAAGTTCAGGGTAAGGAATGTCACCACCTACTACACGGCAACGTCGGGTGACGAGGGATTGGCAGAGCAACTTCTCAAACAGCGAATCAATACCGGACTTAGAAACGAAATCTCCAAGCGTACCTTACACGAAGTGGTTTCCGGAGAACGCGATCAGCTGATGCAGGTGCTGACTACCGAGTTGAATGAGGTGGCGCGGCTAGAACTAGGCGTTGCTGTGATCGACGTAAGAGTTAAGCGTATCGATTTGCCTCCTGAAGTTAGCCAGTCTGTATATGATCGCATGAATACTGAGAGAGATATCGAGGCGAGAGAACATCGTGCTAAGGGACAGGAGCTTGCGGTTGGTATTCGTGCCGACGCTGAAAAGCAGCGAGATATAATTCTTGCAGATGCCTACAGTACTTCTGAACAGATTCGAGGTGAAGGAGATGCAGAGGCAGCATCAATCTATGCGTCAGCTTTCACTAGGGACAAAGAGTTCTACAAGTTTTATCGGAGTATGAATGCATATAAGAAATCCTTTAGCAGTAAGAGTGATGTGCTGCTGATTGATACCGATAGCGATTACTTTAAATACATGAATAATAGTGGCCAGAACTAGACTCCATTAACGCGAGGAGCTGAGGTGTTGTGGCACGACTTTGGCGTTGCGCTTTGTCTGGTTCTGGTCATCGAAGGAATTATGCCCTTCCTTCTTCCTAAACATTGGAAGGAGGCGATGCTGAAAATTGCAGAGATCGACGATAAGACAATGAGAGCCTTTGGTCTGGGTATGATGTTGATTGGTACAGGGTTCCTGTATCTGATCAATTGAAGTTAGCCAGAATGAATTTCTGGAAGGTTAATCATGGGTAAAAATGTAGTTGTTATAGGGACCCATTGGGGCGATGAGGGCAAGGGTAAAGTCGTCGATCTTTTGACTGAGCAGGCAGAAGCCGTAGTGCGTTTCCAGGGTGGCCACAATGCCGGGCACACATTAGTGGTTAACGGCGAAAAGACTGTGCTGCACTTGATTCCTTCCGGTATTCTGCACAGTCATGTGGTATGCCTAATCGGCAACGGTGTTGTATTGTCTGTCCCGGACCTCTTCGCTGAGATTGATGGGCTGGAAGCCGGTGGTTTGGCTGTCAGAGACAGGCTTATGGTCAGTCCTGGATGTCCACTGATATTGCCACATCACGTAGCACTTGATTTGATGCGAGAAAATGTTCGTGGAAACCACAAGATAGGCACAACGGGTCGAGGTATCGGTCCGGCCTATGAAGACAAGGTCGCGCGTCGAGGTCTACGAGTTGGCGATCTCTTTAAACAGGAATATTTCAAAACGACGCTTGAAGAGATTATGGACTATCATAATTTTGTTCTTGAGAAATATTTCAATAGTGATCCTCTCGATTTCCAGAAAACCCTAGATGCCTCCTTAGGTTTTGCGGAGAAATTGCAGCCCATGGTGGGTGATGTGGTAGACAAATTAGTATCTCTGCGAAATAGTGGAGCTAACGTTTTATTCGAGGGAGCGCAGGGATCGTTGCTTGATATCGATCAGGGTACTTATCCTTTCGTGACGTCATCCAATACTACCGCGGGTGCGATTGGCAGTGGCTGTGGCGTTGGTCCCCGAGATCTAGATTATATCCTGGGAATTACGAAAGCTTATACCACGCGAGTTGGATCTGGCCCTTTTCCAACGGAGTTGTTTGATAGTATCGGAAACCGCTTGGCAACCAAGGGAGATGAATTTGGCTCTACTACTGGTAGACCGCGTCGCTGTGGGTGGTTTGACGCTCAAGCTTTAAGGCGGGTAATCCAAATAAATAGCATATCAGGGCTTTGTATTACGAAGCTCGATGTGCTTGATGGTCTGGAAACAGTATCACTCTGCAATAACTATGAAGTTGGCGAAGATGGGGAAGATATACCGATTTACGAAGAAATTCCCGGATGGAGTGAGTCAACTGTAGGCGCGAAGTCTCTTAAAGACCTGCCGGTTCAGGCAAGATCCTACCTGGAGCGGATTGAATCTGTGAGCGGCGTACCTATACATTTCGTTTCTACCGGACCCGATCGGGAAGACACGATCCAGGTTTTGAATCCGTTTGAATAACTTTTACTAGCAAGTGCGGATAGGAATAACTACATCATAGATGTGAATGTGATATTCATGCTTTCGGCGGATAAATCAAGGTAAGTAGGAAGTGCAATTATTACTTGTGATGCGGTGATCCTCACTTGGCCGGTTGTATCATTTGCGGCTCCAACAGAGGAGGCCCACTTGTCATTTATTGTTGGTGCCGAGGAGAGGACTTGAACCTCCACGGGGTTTCCCCCACTAGCACCTGAAGCTAGCGTGTCTACCAATTTCACCACCTCGGCGTGGGACGCGAAAGAGTACTAGCGCGTCACAACGCTGTCAATTATCGGACTGGTATGAAAAAAAAGATAGAAGATCCCGAGTATGAGCGAGAGGCAGCACGGTACTCTGAACCGATTGCTTCGCGTCGTCTGATTCTTGACGTTATGACTCATATTGGTGAGCCCATCGCATTTAAGCGGCTTGCGAAGGAGCTTGATCTGGAGAAGCGGGCGCAGCGCGAGGCTTTGACCAACAGGCTTCGGGCGATGGTGCGTGCAGGCCAGGTCGTGGTTGATCGTCGAAACGTATATGCCATTGCTAGCACACTGGGATTGGTTCGAGGACGAATATCAGGTCATGTAGACGGTTACGGGTTTCTTGTGACTGAATCAGGTGATGATGATGTCTTTCTTTCGCATCGTCAGATGAGGGGCGTTTTTCATGGGGATATTGCCCAGGTTCGTGTTCGTGGCAGAGACCGGAGGGGACGACCAGATGGTGAACTCGTTGATGTTTTTGAACGCAACACAACGGCTCTGGTTGGACGGTTGTATTGCGATAACGGAATGTGGTTATTGGAAAGCCTAAACGCACGCATTACGCAAAAGATTTTGCTCGAACCGAAGGGTGAAGAGCGCGAGGGATTGATCGTAATAGCAGAGATCATTGACCAGCCAAGTATTCATGGTATGGCAACTTGTTTTGTGAGGGAGGTGCTAGGAGAGTATCTGTCCACGGAAATGGAAATAAAGATGAGTTTGCTGAATCACGACATACCCAGCGAATTCACTGACGAGGCGATCGCTGAGGCTAGGGCGATTCCGCAGGAAGTAGACGATACTGATGTGCGCTGCGACCTAAGGAAATTGCCTTTCGTGACAATTGATGGTGCAGATGCGCGTGATTTTGATGACGCAATCTATTGTGAACATAGTGATAAAGGTGGCTGGCGTCTGATTGTGGCGATCGCTGATGTTGCTCATTATGTCCGTAAAGGTTCTGCGCTTGATGATAGTGCGTTGGACAGAGGGACCTCAGTATATTTTCCTGGGTCTGTGATACCTATGTTGCCGACGGTGTTGTCCAATGAACTATGTTCCTTAAAGCCAGGGGTGGATAGATTAGTATTGGCTTGTGACATGCAAATCTCTGCGGTGGGGCGAATCAGTGGTTATCAGTTTTACGAAGGTGTCATCTGTTCAGCAGCGCGCTTTACCTATGAAGAAGTTGCCGCCGGCCCATCCCAAGGACGTTGGTCTGATTCATTAGCCTCGGTTTCAGGACTAGTCGCTGAATTGCTGCGTGAGCGTGAAGCGCGTGGTGCACTTGATTTTGATACCGTTGAACTGGACTTCGATATCGACGACAGCGGAAGTGTAAGGAGCATTAGGCCTAAGCCAAGGAACGAAGCCATGCGTTTAATAGAAGAGTGTATGCTTTGTGCAAACGTCTGCGCTGCAAGATTCATGCATGAGTTTGAGTTAGCTGGCATGTACCGGATTCACGAAAGACCGGATGAAGAAAAGCTTTCCAATCTTAGGAGGTTTCTGGACAGTATAGGTATCAACCTGACTGAAGGTCTGCCGTCACCAGGCGAGCTGCAAGCGACATTAGATCAATTGCGACGTAAACCAAATGGTCACATATTGCAACTTGCGGTATTGCGTTCCCTTTCTCAGGCCGTTTATCAGACCCACAACATTGGGCACTACGGACTTAACTTCACGATGTATACGCACTTCACATCTCCCATTCGCCGGTATCCCGACCTGATGACTCATCGATTAATCAAGTCGGTGATCTACGGAACCAGCCGCACGAATCGTGTTCGTCGATTTGGGGCAAAAAAGCGACCGGATTATGATTACAACAGCGAACTGCTTGAATCTATAGCAGAGCGCTGTTCCTCGACGGAGCGACGCGCGGAAACAGCGGTGTACGATGTGCTCGCATGGATGAAGTGTGAATACCTTGCTGGCAAGGTCGGTGACATAGCGCCTGGTGTGATTACCCATGTGACCAATTTCGGGTTCTTTGTTCAACTGACAGAGCTTTATGTAGAGGGACTGGNTCAGGTTAGTAGCCTGATCAATGACTACTACGAGTTCGATCAGGATCAACAGTGTTTGATTGGCAAGCATGTTGGTATCAGCTTTGGTATTGGAGATAGTGTTTCGGTACAGATCGCTCGAGTGGACGTTGACGAGCATAAAGTTGACTTTGACNTAGTATCCCATGACCCTATTCGTCTTGGCGCGANAACTAAACCCAGAAAAACTAGGGTCAGTGGCGGTGGGCGTCGTCNTAGAAGGCCNAGACAAAGATGACCAGTGAGTTTCTTTGCGGGATCCATGCGGTTCGTAGTTTTTTTCGTGCGAGAGGTGGAAAATCGCTACGGCTATTGTTGAAGTCTGGGAATCTGGGTCCTCGATTGCGCGAAATCGCNGATGAGGCCCGCTCACTGGGTTGTGAAATCGAGTTTTGTCAGCGGGAACAGTTGGATGCCGTTACTTCAAATCATCAAGGTGTTGTTCTATATATCGAATCCAGTTCACGATCTCGGGATTTGCTTGAAGACCTCATCGAAGAGACTGCGACCGGAAGAATATTTCTCGTTCTTGATGAGGTAACAGATCCACGAAATCTCGGTGCATGTATAAGAAGTGCAGCGACGCTGGGAGTAACCGCAGTGATAGCGCCACGGTCTAANAGCGCCCCACTTAATGCGGCGGCAGTTAAGGCCTCAAGTGGTGGTGTTGACATCACGCCTTATTATCAAGTGCCAAATATTGCTCGTGTATTGGATGAGCTAAAGAAATTGGGTTATTGGGTAATTGGTACAGTTTTGGAAGGAGGAAAGCCGCTAGCTCAGGTGGATCTCACTGGTAATCTGGTGCTTGTGGTGGGCTCTGAAGGCAAGGGATTAAGGCGCATCACAAGGGAATCCTGTGACTTCTTTGCGACAATCCCGATGTTGGATAAATCGCTGGGCTTTAATGTCTCTGTTGCAACNGGAATTTGCTTGTACGAAATCCAGCGGCAGCGTGAACTTGCAACCTGATTACTGATTCTCTACAATCCGCCGCCTTCCCGTATTGTATGTCTACCGGCTGCGATTGTGACGGGTCCAATTAATCTCCTTGCTTCACTACTAGTAAGTGGGAAGCATTAACCGGAAGGAGTCTNCATGAGACACTACGAAATCGTGTTTCTGGTACATCCTGATCAGAGTGAGCAGGTCCCAGGAATGATTGAGCGTTATTCCAATATGATTACCCAGGGCGGTGGCAAGATTCATCGCGTAGAAGACTGGGGCAGACGACAGCTGTCNTTTCCAATCAGTAAGATNCATAAGGCCCACTATATNATGTTCAATATTGAGTGTGGCAGAGAGGTACTAGAAGAAATCAACACGGCCTTTCGTTTTAACGATGCGGTACTGCGAAACCTCGTTATGAGCCGAAAGCAGGCGGATACTGAAGAGTCGCCGATCATGAAAATCGAGAACGAAAATCGTGAAAAGAAAGATCACCAAGAAGTGGTGCTTGCGCCGACTGAAAGTGCTGATNCGTCCGCGGACGATGAGGCTGCGCAGGATGAGCCNTCTGAGGAAGACGTNGCCGAAGAATCAGATACAACGGTAGGAGAATAGACATGTCACGATTTTATCGCCGTCGGAAATACTGTCGATTTACAGCTGAAGGGATCGAAGAGATCGACTACAAGGATCTGGAAATGTTAAAGGCATATATCTCCGAAACTGGAAAAATTGTGCCGAGTCGCATTACNGGGACGAAAGCGAGGTACCAACGTCAACTTGCCAAAGCGATCAAACGCGCAAGNTTCCTGGCGCTGCTACCCTATACTGACGCCCACAAGTAAGTCGGACCAGTGCGCGCATTAGCGGAATTCGTCATGCGAGGACGGAGCTACGCGATTGGCACTAGCATGACGTGCGCTATAGTGCCTTTACTATCTTGGTTGAGTACTGCGATTGTTAGTCTTGTGGTCCTGCGAAAAGGNGCCCTTGAGGGGGCTCTTGTGCTGCTCTGGACACTCCTTCCCCTNGGGGCGATCTTGTATTTTTTTGGTCAACCCGATCCATCGCCAGTAACTGCACTTATTGGTACTGCCATTATGGCCTATGTATTGCGCGTGACGGTATCGTGGGAATTAACTTTTGCGATAGCGATTGTGCTATCGGCTGCAGGCAGCTTGGTGTTCCAATACACGGCGGCTGACGTACTTGTGCTAATCGTCNANGTNTACATAGACTANACTAAACAGCTATCAGTCGAGATGACCTATGAAGCGGCAGAAAAACAGATAGTTGGTTTGTATGCCACGGGGAAAGCCTATGCTATGTTAGCGTTACTAGTGCTAGCTCGCTGGTGGCAAAGCCAGTTATACAATCCAGGTGGATTCCAAAANGAGTTTCACGATATACGGATAACACCCATCTTAAGTACTGCTCTAGTCTCGTTGATGTTNGTCTGCTTTGTGTTCAAGGATCAGCTAGGCGCCTGGCTGCCACTTCTAACCGTACCTCTGGCGGTTTCTGGGATAGCGATAGTTCATTGGATGGTGAGTTATCGCGAGATGTCCGTGTACTGGCTTGCTTTCGCTTATCTCTTTCTATTATTTTTTCTTCAGCTGGCTTATCCGATGTTAGCTGCGCTAGCGCTTATGGATAGTTACCTGAATATCAGACAACGAGTTAAAACCAAGAAGGTGTAACCATGCAAGTAATACTCCTTGAAAAAATCGCCAATCTGGGCGATCTGGGCGAACAGGTTTCGGTTAAGGCAGGCTATGGCCGTAATTACCTTGTTCCCCAACATAAAGCTGTCCCAGCGACGGACGAAAACGTAGAGCAATTCNAGTCTAGGCGCGCTGAACTTGAACGTCTTGCAGACGCGAAGAAAGGTGAAGCCATGGATCGTGCCGAAAAGATTGGAGNAATCTCTCTTACTTTGGCTGTCAAGGCTGGAGAAGAGGGTAAACTCTTTGGTTCGATCACTGGGCGTGATATNGCGGAGGCATTAACCGCTCGCGGAGTGAGCCTGGAGAAGAGTGAGGTTCGCCTTCCAGAGGGCCCAATCCGGGAAATTGGTGAATTCGAGGTTGATTTGCACCTTCACACTGAGGTCGATGCGTTCGTTAAGGTTACGGTCGTAGCAGAGGCTTAAAAAAAAGTGTTCAATTCTGGACTGATGATTTAGTCTAAAGGTCCCAGAATATTCCGGTTTTTGTCTTGGCCACCGCACCAGACGACGCTACAACAACTTTGTTGAAAGTGCCACCTCATTCCATCGAGGCGGAGCGTTCTGTGCTGGGTGGCTTACTGCTAGATGATACCGCCTGGGATGCCATAGCTGGTATTGTTGTGGCCGGCGATTTCTATCGCGGTGATCACCGAACAATATTTCACTGCATGCAAACCTTGGCCGAGCAGAATAAACCGCTTGATGTGATTACTGTTTCCGATGCGCTTGACGAAGTTAATGAGCTTGATGGATTGGGTGGCCTCTCTTATATATCGGAACTAGCAGCAAACACTCCTACGGCTTCCAATATCCGTGCTTACGCTGAAATTGTTCAGGAACGGGCTATTGTCAGGAAGCTGATTTCTACTGCAAACGAGATAGCCGATAGTGGTTTCAATACCCAAGGCCGCGATAGTGCAACGCTGATCAACGAAGCCGAGTCGAAGGTGTTCAAGATTGGAGATGAGCGTCCAAATGCAGGTGGCCCCCAGTCAATTAATCCACTACTTAAGAAGGCAGTCACCCGCATAGATGAACTTTATGAGAGCAAGGGTGCGCTTACAGGTATCAGTACTGGCTTTCGAGATATTGATGAAATTACCTCTGGCCTGCAGAGGTCTGACCTCATAGTTGTCGCGGGCCGGCCCTCTATGGGTAAAACCTCTTTCATGATGAACATGGCGGAGAAGGCAGTGATCTCCGAAGGAATGCCAGTTCTGGTGTTCAGTATGGAGATGCCAGCAGATTCTCTAATTCTAAGAATGCTGTCGTCCCTAGGCAGTATCGATCAATCAAAGATTCGCTCAGGGCAATTAGGCGATGATGATTGGCCAAGGCTGACTTCTGCGGTGACTTTGCTTAATGACTGTCCGCTGTTCGTTGATGATACAGCGGCCCTGTCGTCAAATGAGATACGTGCTCGTGCACGTCGGGTCGCCCGAGAATACGGTCAGTTGGGAATGATACTGGTCGATTATCTACAGCTGATGCAAGTGCCTGGGACAACGGAGAATCGAGCCGGCGAGATTTCAGAGATTTCACGGTCCTTAAAAGCTATTGCCAAGGAATTTGATTGCCCGTTAGTGGCTGGATCACAGCTTAATCGTGGATTGGAGCAACGACCGGACAAGAGGCCGATCATGTCCGACTTGAGAGAGTCCGGTGCCATTGAACAGGATGCAGATGTGATTATGGCGATATACCGGGATGAGGTCTACCATGAGGATGCAGAGCAAGGCATCGCAGAAATAATTATTCTCAAACAGCGTAATGGACCTATAGGCAAAAAGAAGCTTGCTTTTATAGGACACTATACCAAGTTTGAAGACCTTGCTCAGGGCTACGAAGATTTTTACTAATTTGTGATGAATTCAATCATCCATGCAGCGATAGATCTAAACGCGATCAACAGTAACCTTTCGCTTGTTCGCGCCAAGGCTCCCGCCAGTAAAGTAATGGCAATCATCAAGGCTGACGCGTATGGCCACGGAGCAGTGGCAGTGGCGAAACAGATTTCTACCGTCGATAGTTTTGGTGTTGCGCGCATTAATGAAGCGGAGGAGTTACGGGAAGCCGGAATTGAGACACCAGTGGTGATATTAGAGGGCTTTCTCGATGAGGATGAATTAAAAGCTTCTGAGCGTCTTTGGCTTGATGTCGTTGTTCACTCTGAGCATCAGGTAGAACTACTCCGTCGCCATAGTTTTTCTGGTGGTCTCTGGGTAAAGGTAACCACAGGAATGAATCGACTCGGATTCGAGCTATCAGATCTTAGGGAGGTGCTGAATAAGCTGGCCGGCCACAAAATCATTGGCATTATGAGCCATTTACCGAGTGCAGATTCCGACAGTATACTGACAGATCAGCAGATATCGACCTTCCGGGAAACGGCCGGGACGTTTGATTTACCGCTATCAATTGCGAATTCGGCGGCCATTCTAGACTTTCCAAATTCACATCTGGATTGGGTTCGTCCAGGGTTGATGCTGTATGGTGCTTCTCCCATTGATCAGTTGAACACTGATCTACGTGCCTCGATGACCTTGTCTGCACCAATTATCGCAATTAACAAAGTAGTTTCAGGGCAGTCGGTTGGTTATGGCGGAACATGGGTCGCTCAGCGGGATTGTTTAGTAGCTGTGTTAGCAGCGGGTTATGCGGATGGGTATCCGCGCGAGATAGCTAATGGTTCAGTGGTTCTAGGGGGAGCCAGGCGGGATATCTTGGGTCGTGTATCAATGGACATGATCTGTATCGAACTGGATGAATCGGACGATGTCACGGTAGGTGATCAGGCAATACTCTGGGGCGCAGGACTGCCGATTGAGGAAGTAGCAACTACGGCTGGGACCATACCTTATACATTGATGTGTGGAGTTGCAAAAAGGGTTAGAAGGAATTACCTATAGTGGCGAAACTAAAGACAGCGTTTGTGTGCGGTGACTGTGGTGCTGTCTATGCAAAATGGCAGGGCCAATGTAACGAATGTGGCGCATGGAATACCCTGAGTCAATTGCCTGTTGCATCTACGAAAAGCTATGCGGGAGTGCAAAGTGAAATGCGTTCGCTAGCCGACGTTACCACTAAAGAACAGCCCCGGCTCTCTTCTGGACTCTTGGAATTAGATAGAGTCCTGGGGGGCGGCCTTGTCGCAGGATCGACGGTTCTGATTGGCGGAAATCCTGGTGCAGGTAAAAGTACGCTTCTACTACAGGTGTTGTGTCGCGTGGTAGCGGATAGCCCCGTTCTTTTTGTCACAGGAGAAGAGAGCCTAGGCCAAGTAGCGTCTCGTGCACAACGCTTGGGACTGCCGACTAATAAGGCCATCGTGATGGCAGAAACCAATGTCGATAGAATTTTACTCAGTTGGAAGGAATGTACCCCGGCACTTTGCGTCATCGACTACATCCAGGCAATGCATTCGGATTCTACCGAGTCGGCACCGGGAAGTGTTACGCAGGTGCGGGAATCCGCAGCAGCGCTAATTCGCCAAGCGAAGCAGACCGGCACGATATTGATCATGGTCGGCCATGTTACCAAGGAGGGTAATCTTGCTGGACCTCGAGTTCTAGAGCATATGATCGACACTTTCGTCATGTTTGATGATGACACCGATAGTCGTTTTAGAACTCTACGTAGCATCAAGAACCGATTTGGTGCTGTTAACGAAGTAGGTATTTTTGCAATGACCAGTGAGGGTATGCGTGAGGTTTCTAACCCCTCGGCGATATTCCTATCGAGAGGGGCAAAGGCATCTCCTGGTAGTGTAGTCATGGTTGTATACGAAGGAAGTAGACCGTTGCTGGTGGAAGCACAGGCTCTGGTTGATGAGTCTGTCCTAGGCAATCCGCGCCGAGTATCGGTTGGCTTTGAGGTTAATCGTCTGTCGATGTTGCTTGCAGTTTTGCATCGCCATGGAGGGATACAGGTTTCGGATCAGGATGTATTCGTCAATGCTGTTGGTGGCATTCGAGTCGATGAAACGAGTAGCGATCTAGCGTTAGTATTGGCGGTGGTATCGAGTTTTCGAAATCATATTCTTCCACAAAATCTAGTGGTTTTTGGTGAGGTTGGCTTGTCGGGCGAGATAAGACCCGTGCCGAAAGGACAAGAACGACTTAATGAGGCGGCTAAACATGGATTCGCTCGCGCTGTAGTAGCAAGTGCTAATTCTCCCAAACGCGCAGTTGCCGGGATCGAGGTTGTAGGGGTAACGACCCTGAGCGAAGCTTTGGAAGCGATCGCTACTAGCTGAGTGCCTGTTAGGCGAGCCTTTTGTAGCTCACTCGTGAGGGCGCAAGATCGCCAGTTTCCTTCTTCCGGGCTTCTACATACTCGGTGTAGGTTCCTTCAAAGAAGGTCGCACTGCTATTCCCCTCAAAAGCTAGTATGTGTGTTGCAATTCTGTCCAGGAACCAGCGGTCGTGGGATATTACCATTATACTACCGGGGAATGACTCAATTGCTGTCTCCAGCGCCCTTAGTGTTTCAACGTCGAGATCATTCGTTGGCTCATCAAGCAGCAATAGATTTGCGCCCTTTCGTAGCAGCTTCGCAAGGTGCACCCTATTTCTTTCGCCGCCGGAAAGGTCACCCACAAACTTTTGCTGATCGGCTCCTTTAAAATTGAAGCGGCTAACATAGCCTCTAGACTGAGTCTCGTATCTACCCACCTGAATGATTTCATCGCTATCTGAGATTTCTTCCCATACCGTCTTTTCATCCGCAAGCGCATCTCGACTTTGTTCCACATAGCCGAGTTCAACGGTTTTACCAAGCCGCAGTTCTCCACTATCAGGGGTCTCGTTCCCACAGATCATTTTAAATAGTGTGGATTTGCCCGCGCCGTTGCCTCCTATGATGCCGACAATAGCGCCCTTCGGTACGGAGAAGTTGAGATCGTCGAACAAAAGTCTTTCGCCAAATGCCTTGGTAAGGTTGGTGGCCTCCAACACGACGTCACCGAGTCTTGGCCCGGGAGGTATGTAGAGTTCGAGCGTTTCATTTCTGGTTTGAAAAGACTGAGAATTCAATTCGTCGAATCTGGCCAAACGAGCTTTGTTTTTAGCCTGACGTGCTTTCGGTTGGCTGCTTACCCACTCTAGTTCTGATTTAATCGCCTTGTGTCGTGCTTGTTCTCGATTTTTCTCCACCTCGAGTCTGACTTCTTTTGCTTTCAGCCACTGACTGTAGTTGCCTTCGAATGGAAACCCCCGTCCTCGATCTAATTCGAGAATCCATCCTGCGACATTGTCTAGGAAATAGCGATCATGGGTGATGGCGACAACTGTGCCGCTGAAATCCCTTAGGAATAACTCAAGCCAGGCAACGCTCTCGGCATCCAGATGGTTGGTAGGCTCATCAAGCAATAGCATGTCAGGTTCTGCGACTAGCAATCGGCACAGCGCAACTCGACGCCTCTCGCCTCCTGATAAGGTAGCGACATTGCTGTCAAAGGCTGGCAGGCGCAATGCGTCGGCGGCAACTTCGATTCGCCGATCTAGGTCCCAGCCGTTGACTAAGTCGATCTTTAATTGGAGGTCGCCTTGCTGTTCCAGCAGTCCGTTCATTTCTTCATCGCTCATCGGTTCAGCGAATCGATCGCTGACTTCGTTGTAGGCATCTATCAACGCTTTTACTTCACTGGCGCCATCTTCGACGTTTCCTCGAATATCTTTTTTTTGATCGAGCTCAGGTTCCTGGGGTAGATAACCTATCTTGAGATCGGATTGAGGTCTTGCTTCCCCAACAAACTCATCATCAACCCCCGCCATGATCCTCAATAAACTAGACTTTCCAGCGCCATTGAGCCCTAGGACACCGATCTTGGCACCCGAAAAGAATGATAAGGATATATCCTGCAAAATCGTGCGATTCGGTGGGATGATTTTACTCAGTGACGACATGGTAAAAACGTATTGAGCCATGGTTGGTGTGATTCCAAAAAACGGCATATTGTAGCAAATCCATTGTGTATATCTGATACCGGTTGCCTTGTCTTTAAAGGTAGGTGCGTCGCCAGCTGTGGAAATGCAGTAGAATTCGGTACTTTTATCGAAAAGAGGGGTTGGTTTTGCACTGTCCTTTCTGCAGCAATAGTGAAACAAAGGTTAATGATTCAAGGTTGGTTTCCGAAGGTGATCAGGTTAGGCGTCGTCGTGAATGCCTTAAATGTGGTGAGCGCTTTACAACCTTTGAGAGCGCTGAGCTCGTGCTGCCTCGTGTCATAAAGAATAACGGGATTCGTCAACCGTTCGATGAAGATAAGTTAAGGAACGGTTTGCAGCGCGCGCTGGAAAAGCGTCCTGTAAGTGTAGAAGAGATTGATTCAATCCTGAATCGGATCACCCATCAGCTAAGAGCTACCGGTGAGAGAGAGGTGAAAACAAGAGCAGTGGGGGAATTGGTGATGCAGGCGCTTAGAGATCTTGACGAGGTTGCCTACGTGAGGTTTGCATCCGTTTATCGAAGCTTTCAGGATGTTAATGAATTCCGAGAGGAAATCGACAAGATGGGAAAGAAGCGTGGTAAAAGCAAAAAGAACTGATGCTACCTATTTGGCTCGCGCGTTGCGAATAGCGGAACGGGGCATTTTTACCACACATCCTAATCCTAGAGTTGGATGTGTACTGGTTAAGGAAGACCGAATTGTAGGTGAGGGATATCACGTCAAAGCTGGCGATGATCATGCTGAAGGTGCTGCGCTTAAAGTTGCGGGGCACGATGCAAGAGGAGCAACTGCCTACGTGACGCTGGAACCGTGTAGTTTTGCAGGGCGAACACCTTCATGCGCGGCTGCGTTGGTCGCCGCGGGTGTTTCACGTGTGGTGGTAGCGATGATTGATCCCGATCCGAGAAATGCCGGAGCAGGATTGCAGATGCTAAGAGATGCGGGAGTTGAGGTAGTTACACCTCTGATGGAGGACTCCGCAAGGGCGCTTAATCCAGGTCATGTGAAACGATACGAGACGGGCTTGCCCTATATTCGTTTGAAGCTTGCGATGAGTCTGGATGGTAAAACTGCGCTTCGAAATGGAGAGAGTCACTGGATCACAGGGAATGAAGCGCGACGAGACGTGCAGCGCCTGAGGGCAGCGAGTTCTGCTATTGTTACCGGTGTGCAAACTGTCATTAATGACGACCCAATGTTAACCGTTCGAGATGATGATCTTGGTGAGCATTCTGATTTGGCCAGCAAGCTAGATAAGAATGTCTACATATTGGACTCTAAAGGACGTATACCAAAGAGTGCAAAGCTGGTATCCAATACTAATGCGGTTCTGGTCAGTTGTAGTCCTGTTTCAATTAATATGAGGACGATGCAAGTTACATCGGGCGTAGGTGAGCGAGTTGATCTTCCTCAGTTCCTCCGATGTTTAGGGCGTGAAGAGTGCAATGAAGTGTTGTTCGAGTGCGGTGCAACACTCGCTGGNTCGTTAGTTGAGCAACGGCTTGTCGATGAATTTATTATCTATATAGCGCCCACGTTAATGGGCAATGATGCGCAGTCATTACTGAATCTCGCGGAAATTGATAAGATGGGAAGCCTTATGCAGCTAAAAATCTCAGATATACGAATGGTTGGTGATGACTTTCGAGTAACAGCTGTGCAGCNTGAAGAGAGTGAGNAAGTGAAATGACAAAAATAATTGAAGGAGATTTTTCCGCGAACACTGCTAGGTTTTCCATAGTNGTGGCAAGATTTAATGAATTTGTAGTAGATGGTCTGCTGCGGGGCGCAATTGATGCCCTAAGGCGCCACGGTGTTGTGGAATCGAACATTTCTGTCATTAAGGTTCCTGGTGCCTTTGAGTTACCGGTGACGGTAAGACGAATTGCTAGAGCTCGCGGTAGCGATGCGATTATTGCACTGGGTGCAGTCATTCGCGGGGCAACCCCACANTTTGACTACGTAGCGGGACAGTGTGCTAGTGGAATAGCGCGGGTTGCTTTAGATGAGGATTTACCGGTGATATTTGGTGTTCTGACGACCGACACCATTGAACAGGCGATAGAGCGTTCTGGCTCCAAGGCAGGTAACAAAGGTTCGGATGCTGCGATGTCAGCGATTGAGATGGTCAGTCTGTTTCGATCTCTTGAATAGTTCACGACGGCGAGCACGCCGACTAGCCATGCAGGCGCTNTACCAGATCCAGATGACATGTGACTCTGCTTCTGCGGTACTAAAGCAGTTTTGCGAAAGTCAGGTTACTGATCGTGCCGATGTAGATTATTTTAAAACATTGCTTACAGATATTGCTGCGCNAGAAACTAAACTACTGGAAACAATTGAACCACTCTTGGATCGTCCGTTGCAGGAGATCGATCCCGTTGAAAGGGCGATCCTTCTGGTCGGTACCTACGAGATGATGCATAGGTTGGAGGTGCCGTTTCGAGTGGTTATCAATGAGGGGGTAGAACTTGCCAAGGAGTTTGGCGCGTCGGACAGTTACCGCTATATAAACTCTATCCTGGATGGACTGGCGAAACACCGTGAAACCGGAAAGTGATGTGGACGAATTCTCGATAATTGATAAGTATTTCAGTGGCATTGGATTTAGTCACGACGCGGTCACCATGGGGCCTGGTGATGACTGTGCAGTGTTTGACCTTCCAAGCGGATATGAATTGTGTCTTTCAACAGACACAATGCTCGCAGGTGTTCACTTTCCTAAGGAAGCATCAGGAGATGTTGTAGCAGACAGGACGCTAACGGCCAACCTTAGTGATCTTGCGGCGATGGGAGCATCTCCTGTCAGCTTTCTGCTTTCNCTAACCATACCGGATTCAGTCGATAGTTGGTTGACGGACCTTGCTAACAGATTGTCGGAACGCTCTATGTTACACAGAATATCTTTGTCCGGAGGAAATCTCGCTAAGGGGCCCTTGTCAGTGACTATAACNGTTATGGGGACAGTGCCTACCGGAACAGCATTGATGCGACGTGGCAGCAAGATTGGCGAAGATCTCTATGTCACTGGTGAGCTTGGAGCAGCAGCTGCAGGATTGCGAGTTGTGCTGGAGGCTGATTCCAGCCATGAGGCCTTGAGATCAGCGTACCTTCATCCTCAACCACGATTAACCTTTGCCCAAGGGCTTCGCGGAATTGCATCAGCGTGCATTGATATATCAGATGGTTTCCTTGCGGACTTGAATCACTTATGCACTGCAAGCAGTGTTGGAGCCCAGATTGAAACTCAGCAAATTTACCTGAGCAATGAGTTGCGCGCGTATGCCGGTGATCGAGCGCAGGAGTTTTCGTTTCATGGTGGCGATGATTATGAATTGTGTTTCTCAGCCTCCGAGAGCTTCTCAGAAGATATCGTCAGGCTTGGAGANGAGACAGGAACACTGGTTACACGTGTTGGAACTATAACTGCCGANNNAGGTGTCTGGCTNGTTNATGACGGNGTAAAGNTGGCAGCGGACATTCGAGGCTATAAACATTTCTAGTCTNCCCACACTCAAANAAACCTACAGAGACCCNGTCTACTTTNTAGCACTTGGGTTTGGNAGCGGCCTATCNCCTAAAGCACCAGGNACCTGTGGTTCTTTGGTNGCGCTCTTAGTGTATTTGCCATTCAGTCTATTGTCTGANTGGGCTTACATNNCCTGTATTCTGTTTGCGTTCGTCTTGGGANTNTACGTNTGTGGTGTTGCAGCGCAGCGACTTAATATGAAAGATCCGGGGTCAATTGTATGGGACGAATTCGTTGGAATGTGGATAGCATTGATCATGAACCCAGTGGGATGGAGTTATCTGTTCTTAGCATTTTTATTCTTTAGAATATTCGACATCTTCAAGCCATGGCCGTTAAATTATCTTGAAAGGAATTTTGAAGGAGGGCTTGGAGTGATGATTGATGATGTGGCGGCGGGTGTTTACGCCCTTGCGCTAGTGCAGATTATGGCGCTCGTTGTTGTCGCGCTTGACTTGACGCTTCCATGAGGCTGATTTGTAGTTGCTTGTAGTGCAACTTCCTCTCCACTGCTAGAATCCTGTCATGATAGAGGAAAATCCATGTCGGTAGTGTATGTAGCATCATGCAAACTCCCCACAGCGCTTGGTGAGTTTACTATGCATGGGTTTGAGGATCCGGATACTAGAAAAGAGCATGTAGCGCTCGTTCTAGGTGATATTCAAGCTGTTGATAGTATTTTATGCCGGGTTCACTCTGAATGTTTAACGGGAGATTCACTCTTTAGCATGCGTTGTGACTGTGGTTCTCAGCTTAATGTGGCAATGGAGAGAGTCGCCAAAGAAGGAGCTGGTATTATCCTTTACTTGCGGCAGGAGGGCCGAGGGATTGGCTTAATAAACAAGATTCGCGCTTATGCTCTGCAGGACACGGGCGCAGACACAGTAGAGGCTAACGAACGCCTTGGGTTTGACGCGGACCTCCGCGACTACACGATGTGTAAGAACATGTTTCTGCATTTTCAAATTTCTAGAGTTCGTCTAATGACTAACAACCTGGGAAAGGTGAAGGCTTTGGAAAAGCTGGGCATAGAAATTGTCGAGAGAATTCCACTAGAGACTGGAGAGAATGACCACAATGCAAGGTATTTGGCGACGAAAGCAGGGAAGCTGGGACATTTGTTTGGCAAGAAGGGTAAGCTTGGGAACTAAGTTCAGGAAATCCTTGAGGCAGTTATTGCCGAATTAGACAGCCAGTTTTCTATAGAAGCCAGTATTCCTTCTTCATCGAGCCTACATTGGGCTAACATGCTTGCGGGGTTATCCTGACGGATAAAATTATCTGGGACACCTAAGTTTAGTGTCTCTGTATTCATTTGCTGCTGCAAAACCTCATTAACTGCTGATCCAGCACCTCCTGCTAGGACATTCTCTTCGACGGTGACAACGAAATTGTGGTTTGTTGCCATTTGAACGATCATTTCCTGATCAAGTGGTTTGACGAATCTCATATCGACCAGACTTGCGTTTAGCTTCTCAGCGGCAACCAGTGCAGGTTGCAACATAGCTCCAAAGGCAAGGATTGCGATAGTGTGACCCTCTCTAATCACCTTTGCTTTACCAATCGGCAAAGCGGTCATCGATTGATCTATTGATTTTCCAGGTCCAGTACCGCGGGGGTAGCGCACCGAGGCGGGTCCGTCATAAACAAAGCCGGTATACAGCATCTGCCTGGTTTCGTTTTCGTCAGACGGAGCCATTACGATGAGATTTGGAATGCAACGCATAAACGATAGGTCGAAGACTCCCGAATGAGTTGGCCCATCTTCCAGCAGTCCTGCGCGGTCAATGGCAAATAAAACGTTAAGGTTCTGGATTGCTATGTCGTGGATAAGTTGGTCGTAGGCTCGTTGCAGAAAAGTGGAGTAAATGGCGACAACTGGTTTAGCGCCCGCTGCAGCAAGTCCGCCTGCCAGTGTCACTGCATGTTGTTCCGCGATAGCAACGTCATAGTATCTTTCTGGAAACTGCTCTGAAAAAGTGACTAGGTCAGAGCCTTCCCGCATTGCAGGTGTAATGCCGACCAACATTTCATCCTGCTTGGCCATATCGCAGAGCCACTGTCCGAAAACATTAGAGTAAGTTGGTAGGTTGGATTTTTTCGACAGTGACTTTTCTATCTTCGATAGACTATGCGTGCCGACAGGAGATGCTTCTGCAGGGGCGTACCCTTTTCCCTTCTGGGTAACGATATGTAAGAACTGGGGTCCTTTCAGGTCTTTGATATTTTTTAAGGTGTTAATTAGGCTTTTAAGGTCATGCCCATCGATAGGCCCCATGTAGTTGAGACCGAGCTCGTCGAACAAGGTGCCTGGAACTACCATGCCCTTCATGTGTTCTTCAGTTTTCTTTGCGAATTCCCACGCATGTGGAATTCGACTAAGAATCTTCTTACTACCTTCACGCATTGATAGATACAGGCGACTACTCAGGATGCGGGCGAAATACTTCGCCAGACCGCCGACATTACGTGAAATAGACATCGCGTTGTCGTTCAGAATAACTAAGAGATCAGCTTCTGTGTCTGCAACGTGGTTCAGCGCCTCGAAAGCCAGCCCAGCTGTCATCGCGCCGTCACCTATGACCGATATTGCTCGACTGGTTCGATCCTGCATTCTGTCAGCGATCGCCATACCTAGCGCCGCACTAATTGACGTCGATGAGTGGCCGACACCAAAGGCATCGTAGGGGCTTTCATCTCGCACCGGAAACGGGGCAATCCCCTCTGGTTTGCGCAGCGTATGCATTTGCTCGCGACGTCCGGTGAGTATTTTGTGTGGGTAGGCTTGGTGGCCAACGTCCCATACAATAAGATCGTTAGGTGTATCAAAGACATAATGTAAGGCAATTGTTAACTCGACGACACCTAGGCCTGCGCCGAAATGTCCGCCGGTTTGTCCCACGGTGTAGATCAGAAAATGGCGGAGCTCTTCCGCAAGTTCCTCAAGCATCTTCTCATCCAGCTTGCGAATATCGCTAGGTAACTGGATTTTATCCAGAAGGCGAGTAGCCGGTCTCTCAGTAGGTATAGTATCGAACATGCCCAAAGTTCTCGTCAACGAGGGTGCAATTTTATCATCATTGCAGTAGCCCCGGCCTAATGGTTTCTGGTTACAACCAAATTTGTCAGCTGTTGTAAAGACGCGCCTGAAGGACCCAGACTGGCTGCGATCTCATCGGCCCGTGATTGCTGCTCTTTTAATCTGACATGAGCTTCCTTTAAACCTAGTGTGGTTACGTAGGTGGATTTCCCGCGTTCTTCGTCTGAACCTGTTGGCTTNCCAATATCAGAGTCATTGCCCGTTGCGTCAAGAATATCGTCACGAATCTGAAAGGCGAGACCAAGCGCCTTACCAAAGTCTGTAATTAGTGCAAGTGTTGTTTTATCAGCCTCTGCGACCAGACCGCCGAACCTAACACTTGTAGTGATTAGTGCGCCTGTTTTGAGGTCGTGCATTTGTTTCAACTCCTTAAGATCAACATCATTGTTCTCGTGAGAAAGATCCAGCGCTTGACCGGAAACCATTCCGTCTACTCCGACCGCTTTCGCCAAGTCAGAGATAAGGGCTATCCTGATAGTGGCTGAGAGTTTATCGGTGTCAGCGATGACCTGGAATGCTAATGTCTGTAGGGCGTCCCCGGCGAGAATTGCCGTGGCTTCATCGTACTGTTTATGGCAACTGGCCTTCCCGCGGCGAAAGTCATCATCATCCATTGCGGGTAGATCATCGTGAACCAACGAGTAGGCGTGAATCAGCTCCAAAGCGGTAGCAGGCTTGTCTGCAAGGCGAAGGTCTGCACCCAGTGCTTCTGCTGTGAGATAAACGAGTATGGGACGGATTCGCTTACCGCCATTAACTACGCTATAACGCATGGCCTCACTGAGTTTTTCTGGTGCTTTTGCTTGATCGAGACACCGGACCAATTGTTCATTGCTGCGTTTCTGCAGTCGATCAATCACCTTCGAAAAGCTGTTCACCATTTTTTTCCATCAGTAGTGCTACTTTCTGTTCGGCATCTTTGAGAGCTTGTTGACACTCCCTTGTTAGTTTAATTCCTTCCTCAAAGGTCTTAAGTGAATTTTCCAAAGAAAGCTCACTACCCTCCATCTGAGCGACAAGTTCCTCCAGTCGGGCGAGAGATCTTTCAAATGGATAGCTGGTTTGTGTAGTCATTTTATGAAAACTCAGAATTTGAGAGCACCATAGCGATGGGAGGTTTTGACGTCAATGGCAGGATTGTGACCAGATGGGAATTCCAGTTATCCTCTGGTAGTCAATATGTTAATAATTGTATAGGAGGGGGAAGGTGAGGGTCGTATTCTTAATGATGATATTTGCATCGGTGTCTGTGAATGCTGATGGGCAAGCAGAGTACAAATACAGAGAAGGCGTCATGCAGGCTATTCGTGGACAAATTGCGTCTATCGGTGTAATCGCGCGTGGTCAGGTATACCAGGAGCATCTAGCGATTCACGCGCGCGCAATGTCTGATCTTGCACAGATTCTCCCCCATGTGTTCCCTGAGAGTAGCGATGTGGAAAAATCTGAAGCTCTGCGAGCGGTATGGAGTGATCCTGAAGGCTTTAGCATCCAAACGGATCTATTTATTGAAGTCACAGGAGCATTTCTCGAAGCAGCTGAAAATAATGGTGATGTTTCTGGAACTCTGCGACGAGTACAGAGGTCCTGCAAAAGCTGTCACGACGGCTTCAGAGAGGATTAATCTAGATTCCTATAACTAGGTACGTTGAATAGGATTAGTACCAGTGCAATTAAACAAGCTGCAGATATTCCGACCGCCCACTGCGGCCCGAAAATATCAGCCGCGACACTGACCGGGTATATGCTAATCGATAGAATAGCCATCTCAAGCGTGTAGATACTCATCACGCGACCCCTGTAGTCACTATCTACAAATGTTTGCAGCAGCACATTGGTGAGCGACATCCTGGCGACTGATCCAAGTCCAACGATGGCTAGTAAAACCAGTGACAGCCAGTAATTGCTGGAAAAAGAAAAAGCCAGCAAGGCTACGCCCATTATCAGGGTGCCACTAAGTAGCACTCTGGCACGATTTCTACTGGGAAGCGAGGCGATGATTAGAGAGCCGATAAGAGAGCCAATTCCTGAAACAGAGATGATCAGACCTAGTTTGTCTGGTCCTGCGTTTAGGACTTCTTTTACGAACCCAGGTAATAGCATGTAGTAAGTCATGCCAAAAAAAGCCATAAGAAAATTGAAGCCCAGCAGCATGAAGATAACTGGTGTATCTAAAACATATTGGAAGCCACCCGTAAGTTGCTGGGTTATAGATTCTCTATGCTTAACGACGGGGCGGTCCGGCACATCCACTTTGACCAGAAAAAGCACAGAAAGTACGTATATAGTTCCCATCACAACGTAAACCCACTTTGCTGGATCGATGTTTCCGTACCCGCCGCCAAGTGCCGCGACCATCCCACCCGCTAGGCCAGGCAGTAAAAGTCGTGCGGCGTTCATCCCGGTATTTGACAGACCTATGGCGTTGGTTAGCAAATCAAGCCCCACAACATCTTTGGTTAGTGCCTGTTTGGAAGGGAACATTCCATTGAATGTAATGCCCTGCAAGATAGAGGCGAGCAGTAAATGTTCGAAAACAAGGGATCCGGTTACGATGCAGTAGGCAATAGCAAACGTAATAATGCCATTGGCAATACCGGATAGTTGTAAGACATGCTTTTTCTGCCTGACTCTGTCAGCAACTACACCGCCTAGTGGCGCGGCTAATAATCCTACGATGCCGCCTGCAGCTGTCATCCACCCAAGTTTTTCGTACGAACCGGTAATTTCGAATACCAGCCAGCCACGAACAAACATCTGCATATTCATTGAGGCGAAACCACAAAGAAGAGAGCCAAAGAACCAACGGTAGTTTGGGAAGCTGAAAGCCGCGAAGGTCCTCAGCCATTGTTTCTGTCGTAGTTTTGGTGTGGAGTCAGGAGAGTCGAGGTTAAGGTCTCCGTCACTCATGCCTCAAATATAGCAAACCCGGACCGATAAAGCTTGGATAAGGCCTCAATAGGCTGATCAGCACAAGAATTGGTTAAGTTCTCGCGCCAATAATGTCCATGGTGACGTTTCGTAACTCATCGGGATGGGTAATCTTACATCCAGAACATAGAGTATCTGATCGGTGCAATGATCTGATAGACATGGCTTTATTGTGTGATTACCCAGCTTGATTAACGGTGAGTCTAAGGCGAACTTCAGACACGTCTGATGTTGGATTTGTTGACCAGAGTTGCAGCCAGATATCCGTTCACGTTTTTGGGATACACAGCGATTTACGCACTAGGACTGAGAGTCATCGACAGCGATTGATGTTGTCAATATCGTACCCTGCAATAAGGTGCCCCGCTGCATCGCCTGCGCTCCGCGACGGAAGGGACTGTGGACGATCTCATGTCCAAGTAGTGCGGCCAACTCGGCCTCGTTGTTAAGCGCTAAGAGTAGTCCACGATTAACGGCAATCTTTCCGCGTGGTGGCGCCCACGCATTGGGCATAGACTCATTGAGGAAAAACATTCATATGGCAACTGTCTATCGCTGATGTCTGCGAGTCTAGGACGACCTCGCTAACGTAAAGAGTTATTGATTTGTCTGCTAGGTAAAGTCCGCCCTGGCCCTGCTGCTAAGGTAGATATTGCTGTTGTCCTATGGCGATCTCAGTGCTCTTTTCGACAAAATCCAGTTCATTTCTTTCAGTTACAGGATTGGTTGCACAATCAGCCTAACTTCCAAGAATCAGGACGTAGATTAGTAATTTGTCTATTCTTAGAGTTGTAACCATAATGAGCATTTCTATCAGGAAGACTAATTTTGGCACTTTCCTTTCAACAGATTCGACAGTCCATACAAGGGCATATTCCTGATCGACCAGAACTAGGTCATCGGACCCGACAGGCGGCAGTTGCAACCATTCTGCGATCTAGACCCAACCATACGGAGGCCTTGTTCATTTTGCGAGCAGTTCAAGAAGGTGATCCATGGTCAGGACACATGGCGTTTCCTGGTGGACACAAAGACGACGTTGATGCCTCGCTTCGCCGTACTGCGGAACGTGAGACCTTTGAAGAGATTGGGCTTGATCTTTCGCAGCATGCGTCTTTTCTGGGGGAGTTAAATACCATTAGGGCGAACCCGAGGCGGACTATCGACATGGCAGTTACACCTTATGTTTATGAGCTTCATAGTGATGAATTCACTTTGGACCCTAATCATGAGGTTGCCGATGTGCTGTGGGGATCGCTGGATGACATGATTAGCGGGTTGTCACTGACCCGTACTGCGCCCGAGATTCGAGGTCGCACCGAGGAATTCCCCGGCTATGGCGTTGGTGGTCAGGTTGTTTGGGGCCTGACCTTTAGAATGTTGGAACAGTTTTTCTCAGTACTTGATCCCCATCGAGATCTACCAAGCTAGGCAAAGGCAAAGCCGAAACCATCAATTCCCCTGGTCACGTAACCAGCGTGCGTTGGACCGAAGTGTGCGGGTAACATTAGTGTACGGTGAGCTGCGCAGGATTCCAAAATATCGTGACGCGTAGCGATGGCCTGATCAGGTAGCTCGCAGTAGGCACTGTTCCAAGTTGGCCGATATACTTGGATTGGGTGATGGCAAATATCACCGGTAAATAAGGCACGCTCTTTCTTGCTGGATAGCTGCAATATCATGCTACCAGGAGTGTGTCCTGGTGCGGGCTTTAAATGTACAAGGTCCGCAATTAGTTCGTGTTCTCCATCTATCATTTCAGCCAAGTCGACAATGGGTAGAACGCTGTCATCAAATGTCTGTTTGTTCACTTCGTTAAAATTGTCAGTACGCTCTCTGGCTTGCTGCCAAAAATCGAACTCTGTCCTAGCAAATACATACTTCGCGTTGGGGAAAGTGGGTACCCATGTTCCATCTACAAGACGAGTGTTCCAACCGACATGATCGATATGAAGATGGGTGCACATAACAAAATCGATTTCTTCGGGCGACACCCCGGTTTTGACAAGATTTCGAAGCCAAGGGGTATGCATACGGTTCCAATTTCGGTAGGGCATACGGTCTTTGTCGTTACCGATGCAGGTGTCCACTAGGATCTTGTGATGTCCTGTTTCGATCAGCCATGAGTGCATGCTTGCAATGAGATTGCCTGAGGCTGAGTCAACCTGGTTAGGGTAGAGCCATTCACTATGTTCGTCGAAAACATCAGGATCGAAATCCGGAAAGAAACGCGCAGGGTCGAATATCGGACCTGTCAGCTCTTCGATTCTGGTGATAGTTACGTTACCTATCTTCCATTGCTGCAAGTGGTGGCCTCTGTCTTCTTTGGGGCTCGATTAGTATAGGCCAGAAAGGCCTGTTTTATTAGTCGATAGCTGCTTCCATATCGCTACCGGATCGGTTCTTCGACGGCCAGTACAAAAATCAACAATGTATCTTCGTCTTAACGTAAACGCAGTGTTACTGTATTGCCTTGTGCTAGTTCTTCTGCGTGAAGACGATATCTATCAATCTATTGTTATCATGATGGCATTTGTGATGATTGAGCATTTCAATACGGAGCTTTGATTTTGCCATTGGGAAAGGAAGAGGCCTTGTGACCGGTCACAACTATGTTGCGCCAGATGAAGAAGAGGCCGAGAGAGAAGTACCGCAAGCAGCCTCTGATTAGCGATTACCTTCGCTGTTCAATGGGGTAGAGATGGTTGATTACCAGGTCTGTAATTAGGTTCACGTGACCCATCGTAGCGTTAAGGGCCTTAGTATACTTAAACGCCTTGCCCCCTGCCTCTAAGAAAATATCTCGATTTAGCATTTTTATTTCTTCTAGGGTCTCTAGACATTCTGTCGCGAATCCAGGGCAGATAACCAATACACGAGTAATGCCTTCTTTCGGCAAGCTAGCCAGCGTTTTGTCGGTATAGGGTTTAAGCCAGGGTGTAGGCCCGAATCTTGATTGATATGAGAGTCGCCATTGATGCTCATTGAGTCCTAGTTTGTGTGCTACCAGCTTTGCCGTCCGCTGACATTGCTCGGCGTATGGGTCCCCAGCAGCGGCTTGCGACTCGGGAATGCCATGAAAGGAGAAAAGTAACAATGTATTCTCATTGAGAAAGCTGCGAGATCGCTCGATGGATTTGGTCAACGCATCTATATAGCTATCCTTATCGTGATAACCGGAGATGAACCGGGATGGAGGGATTGTAACGCTGTTTTTAAACGTGCGTGCGATGCTGTCTAAACAGGCACCCACGGTTGCGCTGGAGTACTGAGGAAATAAAGGAAGAAACAGATAATGCTCCACTCCTAATTTCTCAATGTGATTCACCACCTCCTCAACGCTGGGTGATCCGTAGGTCATTGCGGACCTAACGATGACCTGACCGGGATTCAGTTGATTTTCAAGCTCTGTCTCTGAGCGTCTCGCGAGCGCTTCAGAAATGGCCCTCAGCGGTGCTTCTTTTCGCCCCCAGATAGATTCGTATTTAGCGACAAGTTTCGCAGGTCGGGTATTTAAGATAATAAGGTACAGGATAGGTAGCCACAGCCACCGCGGGAGATTAACGACTCTTGGATCAGATAGAAACTCGGCAAGGTAACGTCTGATAGCGCCTGTACTTGGTTCGTCGGGAGTCCCGAGGTTTAGGAGTATGACACCAAGTTTTGGTTTATCCGCCAAAGTGAGTATAGATACCTATTAGTTACTCAGTTACCGCTATCTTGGAAATAGTTAAATAGTCTCCTGCTTTAGCGTCGAGGGTCTCGGCAGCATTGGCAAAACTTTTGGCAATCCTGAGCTTTTTCTCCCAATTGAGAAAGGATATCCACTCACCTTTTTGTACGTCTTCATACGTCTTACCGAAATATACCGTTATCCTCTGACCTCCGTGAGCTACCGTAAAATGATCACCGATCTCGAGGGACAAAGTTTCTATGTCTTCGTAGGACAGGGAAGTCTCCAGATTGCCATACTCGGCTGCGACACTTTCGATCGTTCCAGTGACTGATTGGGCGTTTGCCAGAGTGGGCATTATTAGGCAGAATAATGTGATTAGGGTTTTCATTGATATACTCAGTTTTTAGTAGTGGCAAGGCTGCCTGTTAAAGCTGCTTAAATCAAGTTTCTATCCTATAGACCCGCACATACGCCTGCGCTAACTCAAGATTCACGCTAGGTCGCCCGGATCCATCGCAAAGTATTAATTCTTCAATAAGGACCAATCCACTGAAACTTTCTGTAGATTCGTCACCGGAGTAGAGCACATAGATCGCATTTGGGCTGGCCTCACCGGCGATCTTCTGTGCGAGAAGGTCATAGTTATTATCGTAGTTGTAGATGGTACCGAAATCGCTAAAGGAAGTTCCCAGAGTTTGGTAGGTTGTATTGTTAAAGAAGTCACCCTGTATAATGAACGCGGGGGTGTCCTCGATGACCTCTAGTGAATGAAGGTTGATCAGGTTCTGCTTGGCCATGGCGATCAATTCTTCGTCTGACTCGATACCCCAGGCGGGTATTCCCATTGAGGAAGCAAGCGCGACGATCCTTCCATCACCGCAGCCTGCATCTAAAAATGGCAATGTTGGGTCGATGACATTTCTATCAACTAGTGTCGTTATTGCTTGACGGACGATGTCGATGGACGAGGGGATAAAAACGCCGGTCTCTGTCTCCTTCACGTAACCCATAGGAAATCGGTAGGCGGGATCCTTGCTGATTACTTCGTAGTAGGTGTCTAGCAAAGTGGTTCCATTGATAAGACCGGGGCGTTTGTGGGACGCGTATTGCGTTCCTGCTTTGCGCGCGCCGCAATTTGGTGGAGGTGGCGGGAGTTGAACCCGCGTCCGTCAACACCATATATTCAAGCTGTTTCAGGCTCTGTGTCAGTCCTGTTACCTATGAAGTGTAGCAAAGCGTGTAGCAAAGGCAATTCAATGGGCTGGGAGGCCCCTGCAACTGCAGTTAATACGGTTGGTTATCGCAAGTATTTATAAGAAGCTGATTTTGAAAAACGAAAAGCGAAACCGAACTCTACACCAGACATCGAACCTCAAAAGGGCGCTCAGGTAGATAATTCATTCTCAAGGTGGGCCGCATGCCCAAAGTTTGGCTACACTGTGTTTTGTGGGAAATTATAAGGACTTTTAGGTATATGAGGCGGTTGATTACAGCCTTTCTGTTATTTCAGGCGAGTACTGTTAGCTGGTCTAGCACGGAAGCAAATTTTGAGCCCTCGAATGCAAAAGAGTTAACACTCCTCGTCTATAACACCCACGGTCTGCCAGAGTTCTTTGCGCGCGATAACCCAAAAAAAAGGTTTCCAAAAATTGGGGAGCTGACTGGAGGGTACGATTTATCTTTACTGCAAGAAGACTTTGCCCATCACGATTTGCTTTTGAAGGGTGTGCAAAGGCCCCAGAGCGTAGTGCGTGGCATGGACGCGCAGAGCCCTAACTGCTTGGTATGCTCCGGGTCCGGGTTAACACTTGTCTCTAACTTATCTTCTAATTGGACGGTCAGTGCTTCTTTCGAACCCTTTAATACGTGTTCAGGTTGGTTGACCAAACTAAATGACTGTTTTGCTCAAAAAGGTTTTCAGTTAGCGATTTTAGAAAGCGCTGCCGGCCTTCGGATTTATATAGTGAATACCCATCTCGATGCGGGTCAGAGCGAACTTGACAGGCTAGCAAGAGCGTCACAACTCGATCAAATTGCGCTTGCTTTAGAAGCAGATGCTAGCAATGAGGCAGTGCTAATCGTTGGAGATTTGAATCTTGACTGGGAATCTCCAGCGGATAATGAGCTACTGCAAAATTTTGTTCAGCGTTTAAATCTTGTACTTGCACAAAAGGGCGGCGACGCCTCGAGTGATTGGAAGACTCTAGACTACATTTATTATCGTAGTAGTAAGAAAACTAGCTTAACGGTCGATGGTGCGGGTGAAGACACCGCCTTTACTGACAATGCAAAACCTTTGAGTGATCATCCAGCGCTTTTTACAAATTTCATTATCAGATGAAGCTAACACTTGCAGACTTGCCACTGCTCCGGACGAGCGCTTTTTTT
>PASO01000056.1 GCA_002712135.1 Gammaproteobacteria bacterium | reverse complement strand
TTGCCGTATGTAAAAACTCAATGACTGCGGCGAGTTTAATGTGGTCCCGCCCTTCATAACCGCACGCCTTGGCACAGAGCAGCACTAGAAGTGGCCTTAGGCGCTTTCCTCCTGCCTCTATTAGGTAGCCTGCGATTTGCTTGACGAGGGGGATCCTAGAACTCAAACTTTCGTAGATCAGTTTATCAACTTCCGAGAAATCGTCGACTACGGACTGAACAAAGTCGTGTGGCATGCGTAAATAGTGAGCTTTGACTGATTTGGGTTCGCGAAATGCTATTTCCGGCACATTTGGGTGTCAAGAACTACTTTCCGAACTTGCTTGCAGCACAAGCATCCATTAGAATTGCGCGTCCTGAAATTTCGACCCATCCCCATTTATATGGGTCATTTAAAGAGAGTGATTACTAATGTACGCGGTAATAGAAAGCGGTGGTAAACAACATCGTGTTGAGCCGGGAGAGACTTTGAAGCTTGAGAAATTAGATGCTTCAGAGGGTGAGTCCTTTGATTTCGACAAGGTGATGATGATTGGAGACGGTACGGATATCGATATTGGTGCACCTTTTGTAGAAGGTGGGAAGGTGACGGCTGAGGTTGTCGGACACGCTAGAGCAGACAAAATTAATATCATCAAGATGCGTCGCCGTAAACACTATCGGAGACAGGGTGGCCATAGGCAGTGGTTCACTGAGGTTAAGATTAAAGAGATTACTCGGGGTTAAGGGCTATGGCACATAAGAAAGCAGGCGGTAGCACAAGGAACGGACGTGATTCCGAGTCCAAAAGATTAGGTTTAAAAATTTTTGGTGGGCAGAAGGTTAGCGCTGGCAATATTATTGTTCGACAGCGCGGGACAAAGTTTCACCCGGGGTTTAATGTGGGTTGTGGAAAAGACCATACGCTTTTTGCCAAAGCAGATGGAGTTGTTGAGTTTCAGATTAAGGGTCCAAAGCAACGCAAGTATGTGAATGTGTTGGCTGAGGTGTAGAAACGAAAAACTAATTTAGGAGCCCTGTCATCGACAGGGTTTTTTTTACCTTAAAATTATGCAGGCGAAACAGAGCGAAGAAGATCGATGAAATTCGTAGACGAAGCCAGTATTAAGGTTATAGCGGGCGATGGCGGGAATGGCTGTTTGAGTTTTCGTCGTGAAAAATATATCGAGCGCGGCGGACCCGATGGTGGTGATGGTGGCGACGGTGGTAGTGTTTACCTGGTTGGAGACGAAGCACTGAATACCCTCGTGGATTTTCGATTTCAGCCACGATTTAGAGCGGCCAAGGGTGAGCATGGTAAGGGTAGTGACTGCACGGGTGCCAGTGGAAGTGATCTTTATATCCGGGTTCCCATAGGTACCAGCGTTTTTGATGATGAGACTCAGGAATTTCTGAGAGATATAAATAGCAAAGAAGATCGGATGTGTGTGGCTGTCGGGGGCCAACATGGACTCGGAAACGTTCGGTTTAAGTCCAGTACCAATCGGGCACCTAGAAAAACCACGCCAGGAACGGCAGGTCAGACCCGTGATTTGCGTTTAGAGCTGAAATTAATTGCTGATGCAGGGCTATTAGGCATGCCCAACGCTGGTAAATCAACCTTGGTTGGAGCTGTTTCTGCGGCACGACCGAAGGTTGCTGACTATCCGTTCACCACTTTGATCCCTAGTTTAGGGGTTGTATCGGTTGGCGATCACCAAAGCTTTGTAATCGCAGACATCCCGGGATTAATAGAAGGAGCGGCAGATGGAGCAGGCTTGGGTGTACAGTTTCTTAAACATCTTTCCCGCACACGAATTTTATTACATCTGCTCGACATGAATCCGGTTGATGGAACTAACCCCATAGAAAACTTTCTTGTGATAGAAAACGAGCTAAAAAAATACAGTGATGCCATAGCCAACAAAGAACGTTGGCTGGTATTCACGAAATCTGATCTTGAACCTGAAGGTGAGCTGAAGGGTCGGATCCAAGAGGTTTGTGCGGCGATACAGTATGAAGGACCTACTTTCGTGATCTCTGCGGTTACGCGCCATGGTACTAACGAGTTGATTCATGCGGTCTTGCAACACCTAGAGTTACTGAAAAATGAGAAGGAGTCTGATGACGCTCAGGCAACTATTCGGGATCAGGTTCATCAATTCTCGTTGAGCAAGCGGCTTGAAAGAAAAGCCAGGCGTAAACAGCTTGATTACGATGAGGCTGAGGTGCATTACGAACCATGAATGAGTTAGTAGATACCGGAAAAATCTGGGTCATAAAAATCGGTAGTTCATTATTGACTAACGGTGATGGACTGGCCGTTGATCTGGTTGGCCACTGGGTCGATGACATAGTGGCGCTAAGAGAGTCAGGCATCAAAGTTGTGTTGGTGTCGTCTGGCGCAGTAGCGGAGGGAATGGGTAGGTTAGAGCTGACAAAGCGACCCGATTCTATACATCTTCTGCAGGCGGCTGCGGCAGTTGGCCAGATGGGATTAATCCAGTTATATGAATCCAACTTCAAGCGCCACCAGATGCATACCGCACAGGTGTTGCTAACTCACGATGATCTGCGTTCCAGGGAGCGCTATCTCAATGCGCGAGTTACACTAAGAACCCTTATTGATCTCAACGTTATACCGATCGTTAACGAGAACGATACAGTAGTTACTGATGAGATTCGATTTGGTGATAACGACACACTGGCTGCCTTGGTCGCTAATCTGATCGAAGCCAATACCCTGATATTGCTTACTGATAGAGACGGACTGTTTAATCGAGATCCAAGGTTGGGTGATGCTGAGCTCGTTGAGTCGGCGATGGCGAGTGACCCTGACCTGAAAGCGATGGCGGGACCGGGAGGAGATATCGGTCGCGGTGGGATGGTAACTAAGGTTCAGGCAGCGCAAATTGCGGCTCGAAGCGGGGCGAATACAGTGATCACTTCCGGACTGCAATCCCATGTGTTACGTGATCTGGCGCAGGGCAATGTATCTGGCACCTACCTAATGGCTGATCAGCCCTTGCTAGCTTCCCGTAAGCAATGGTTGGCGACATTACTACCTCAGGGAAAGTTGGTGCTGGACCCGGGTGCGGTCAATGTTTTAACAACTCAGGGTAAGAGTCTACTCCCTGTGGGGGTCAGGAAAGTATTTGGGAACTTTACACGGGGCGATATGGTTTCTTGTGTAGATGCGGATGAACAGGAGATCGCAAGGGGATTGATCAACTATAGCGATGTGCAGTCACAAGCGATCATTGGAAAAACCAGTAACGACATTGAATCGGAGCTCGGTTTTGTTAATGAAGAAGAATTGATCCACAGAGATAACCTCGTGTTATCTCTTTAAGAGGATTATGATTGCAGTGCCTTTACTTTTGAGTTAAGGCGGGACTTGTGCCTGGCAGCCTTGTTCTTGCTGATAATGCCGTGGCTAACTGCTTTATCGAGTACTGGAACTACCGCTTTGTAGGCAGTACTAGCTTGGTCGTAGTCACCAGTTCCAATTGCGGAGAGCGTTCTTTTGAGAGCGGTACGCATTGCTGATCGTTGACTTGCATTGTGTCTTCGGCGCGTTTCAGATTGCCGTGCGCGCTTGCGTGCCTGAGATGAATTCGCCACTTGGTATATACCCGATTGGTGCCAAAATTTAAGCGCGCTACTATGCCCATTAAGGTTAATTTTGTCAAACAAGATGTTTGAACCCCCGCATCATGGCTGAAGTTAAGAAAAAAAACGATTTACTTAGGTCGAGTGGCCTAGTGTCTGCGTTGACTATGGTGTCCCGTATTTTTGGCCTGATCCGAGACATGGTCATTGCCTACTTTTTTGGTGCTAGCGCTGGGGCTGACGCTTTCTTCGTGGCGCTTCGTATACCCAATCTATTTCGTCGACTCTTTGCTGAAGGGGCCTTCGCTCAGGCCTTCGTGCCTGTGCTATCTGAGTATCGAAATCGGGAATCGAAAGAAATCGTCAGGGGTCTGATCGCTCATGCAAGCGGAACGCTCGGTCTTTGTCTCTTGGTGATTACGGTCCTTGGTGTTCTGGGCGCAGAGTATGTTATGCGCATATTTGCCTATGGTTATGTTTATAACGCTCACCTAGAGAAGCTCGCTCTAGCCACAGAAATGTTGCGTTTAACCTTCCCCTACCTGATGCTCATATCAATGACGGCGTTTGCGGGAGCGGTGTTAAATACCTTTGGTCGATTTGCGGTACCTGCCTTTACTCCGGTATTACTGAATCTTTCACTTATTTTGTGTGCGGTGTTCTTGCGGCCATATATGGATCAGCCGGTTATGGCGCTGGCTTGGGCGGTGCTAATTGCTGGTGTTGCACAACTAACATTCCAGTTGCCATTTCTAGCGAAAGAAAGATTGCTGGTGGCGCCGAAGGTCAATACTCGAGATCCAGGTGTTCGAAAGATACTAATGTTGATGTTGCCAGCCTTGTTTGGTGTTTCGGTTGGTCAAATTAACCTACTGCTGGATACGGTGCTTGCTTCTTTTCTGGAGACGGGAACGTTGAGCTGGCTCTGGTATTCTGATCGATTGCTGGAATTACCACTCGCAATATTTGCGATAGCGATTGCGACTGTTATTCTGCCTGGCCTGTCCAAAGATCACGCAAGTTCGAGTCCCGCGGAATTCTCTAAGACGCTTAACTGGGCTATTCGGCTGGTGCTCCTATTGGGGCTCCCTGCGACGATAGTGCTCGTTTTTCTTTCAGATGCACTGATTGCAACGTTATTCTTCTATGGTGAGATGACCCAGCGAGATGTAGACATGTCGGGAATGGCACTAGCGGCATACGGGGTAGGCTTACTTGGGCACATGCTCGTCAAGGTGCTCGCGCCCGGTTATTTTGCTCGTCAGGATACTTCGACGCCCGTGCGCTATGGTGTTATTGCGCTGGTTTCGAATATGGTGCTTAACATGCTATTGATTTGGCACTTGAAACACGCTGGCCTCGCGTTGGCAACGTCGATCTCTGCGTTCATTAATGCTGCGCTTCTGTTTTATGGACTCAGAAAATCCGGTGTGCTGGTGCTGGAAGCGGGGTGGTCTCGTTTCCTCGGGCAGGTTCTGCTCGCGAATATAGTGATGCTGCTGGCGTTATATTTGATAACACCGGTAATAAGTATGTGGTTTGAATTTGGTCTGGTGGAGCGAATCGTGATTATGCTATTGATCTGTTTGGTGGGCGCGTTAACCTATGCGGGTTGCCTCCGGATAACCGGGGTTACGGTTGGTCAGTTCGTTCGGTGAACCAATGCAGATAATTCGAGGTTTGATAAATCTTAAAGAAAAGCATCGCGGAAGCGTGGTCACTATTGGAAATTTCGATGGTGTTCATTTGGGACATCAGGCGATTTTGAAAAAAATACGGGAGCGGTCAGTTGCTCTTGGTGTTACTTCGATGTTGATTTGTTTTGAGCCGCAGCCAAAAGAGTATTTTGCAGAATTCAACGCGCCGGCTCGTCTTACCAGGTTTCGTGAGAAGGTCGAGTTGCTTGCAGAGCACGGGGTCGATTTGGTTTTGTGTTTCAAGTTTGATGAGAAAACTCGAACCATAACTGACCGAGAATTCGCAGAAATTCTATTCGAGAAAATCGAAGCAAGTGAGGTTTTCGTGGGAGAAGACTTCAGATTCGGCAGTGATCGTGGAGGTGACTATAAGGATTTGCACCTCGTTGGCTCAAAACTGGGGGTGCCAGTAACTAATCTTTATACACTAACTGTTGATGAAAAACGCGTGAGCAGTACCCGGATTAGAGAATGTTTAGCCAAAGGCGATTTCGAAATGGCAGAGAGTCTACTCGGGCACCCCTACTCGATCACGGGCAAGGTGGTGTATGGACGGCAGTTTGGTAGGAGCCTGCTTGACGTGCCTACTGCAAACATTCAGTTGCACCGCGACCGTGCCCCTTTCGATGGATCGTATGCAGTCGAGGTGTCCGGTCTTGATCATGTTTATCGTGGGGTTGCGAACGTTGGAGTTAGACCTACCATTGATGAGGAAACGTTAAAGCCGATACTGGAGGTGCACATGTTTGATTTTGACGAAGACATTTATGGGCAGCAGTTAAAAGTCCGTTTTGTGCACAAGATTAGGAAAGAAGAAAAGTTTCCTGACCTGCATACCCTTAAGATGGCAATAACTAATGATATTAAAGAGGCGCAAAGTTTTTTTGATGCAAGGATGGGGGTTTGAAGTATTTTAGTAACACGTTGTTTCTGTTTGCAGTGGATCAGGTGCTCAAATGGTATATGAGCGCGGTTCTCCCACTTTGTACTCCCGAGAGATGCGAGTCCATGGAAGTATTACCATTCTTTAAATTGATGGTTCTGCATAACAGAGGTGCAGCATTTAGTTTCTTAGCAGATGCCGGTGGTTGGCAGCGCTGGTTTTTGGTTGCGGTATCTTCTGTTGTTAGTGTGTTCGTGGCGGTCTGGTTATACCGTATTCGGTATGAGCAAAAATTGTTGGCGGTCTCCCTATCATTTATCCTGGGCGGTGCCTTAGGAAATCTTATTGATCGGGCTTTACAGGGCTATGTCGTTGATTTTTTTGTTGTCTATTATCACCCCTACTATTTCCCTGCGTTCAACATTGCTGACTCCGCGATCACCGTCGGTGCAGCCTTAATGATTCTTGACATTCTTATTGGTAATCAAAAAAGGCACGAAAGTGAGTAGTGAAACGCCGGTAGGTCCAGGCGCTAGGGTGGAACTTCGCTTTTCACTAAAACTGGAAAGCGGGGAGGTGGTTGATTCAACCGGCGAGAATACTGCAGTTTTCGATGTTGGCGACGGGAATCTGTTGCCTAGGTTTGAGCAAGCCATGTTCGGTATGCTTGCAGGAGAGTCGTCATCCCTGCTAGTTATCGATGGCTTCGGTGAGCACAATTCGGAAAATATCCAGCGTATGCCGCAATCACAATTTACTAGTGACATGGAGCTTAGCGAAGGACTCATTGTTTCCTTCGCAGATCAACAGAAGGCGGAGTTGCCAGGAGTGGTAGTGAAGGTTTATGGGGAGTACGTCGAAGTTGATTTCAATCATCCGCTGGCAGGTGAGAACTTGATTTTCCAGGTTGAAATAGTAGATGTGGAACAGGTAACTAACGATATTATCAGGGTTTAGAAGGTGGCGATTAATCTATATCTGGCCAATCCTCGTGGTTTCTGCGCGGGGGTTGATCGAGCAATTGAGATTGTCAATCGAGCGCTAGAAAAATTCGGTGCGCCTATTTATGTCCGACACGAGGTTGTCCACAACAAGACCGTTGTAGAAGACTTGCGTCGTAAAGGGGCGGTATTCGTTGATGAAACAGAGGAGGTGCCGGAAGGTGCCATCGTAATTTTCAGTGCGCACGGTGTAGCCAAAAAAGTTAAACGCGATGCAGAAAACAGAAACCTGAAAATCTTTGATGCGACATGTCCACTGGTCAGAAAGGTGCATCTGGAGGTTGTTAAGTTTGCTGAGCAACAACGTGAGACGATCCTGATAGGCCACGCTGGACATCCTGAGGTAGAGGGAACACTGGGTCAGTGCGAAGGTACTAACTTAAAGATGTATTTGGTGGAGGATATTGAGGACGTAGAGCATATCACCGTAGTTAATCCACAAGCGCTTTCCTATGTGACACAGACGACGTTATCAGTTGACGATACAAGATTGATAATAGAGGCCCTGCGCAAGCGTTTTCCGAATATTAAAGGTCCGCGGAAGGAAGATATTTGCTATGCGACGCAGAATCGACAGGATGCAGTGAAAAAATTGGTAGAGAAATGTGATCTGATTCTAGTGGTGGGATCGAAGAATAGTTCTAATTCAAATCGATTGTGTGAGCTGGCGCGAAGATTGGGTAAGATCGCTTACCTAATTGATGATGAGACNGACATAGATCCCGGTTGGATAANTGATCCAATGACGATNGGGGTAACTTCGGGTGCCTCAGCCCCCGAAGTCTTGGTTNAGNAAGCGGTCGATAAACTANACCAATATGGTGCAATAGTTCACTCTGATGTTGAAGCGCCGCGTGAGACAGTTGAATTTGCACTACCGCGTGAGCTGCGGATAGAATAGGTAAACAATAATTTCGACTTAGACACCCAGCACGCCGCAATGTGGGCTCTCACAAAAGACATAAATAATTAATTAAATCAGAGAGTTATGTTCTCATTCAGATCTTGAGGATGGATGTGCGTTATTTGCTTGGTTGATACTCAAGATTCACGTCAACCTGAGTCACTATATATTGAGTTAACCCAGCAGACCAAAGCTAATTATGTTGAGCCAAGAGCGTGCGCTACTTTTGACTGATCGTCGTTTTACGAAGTTTCCATCAGTGTCNANCGAGTCATGGTCGGGAAAATTACTGGCCAATACTTTCAGAGCCTGGTCGGCAAGGTCATCTAATTCTAGCAATCGATAGGCCTCCACCATAATGGCCAGCGCGTCTGGAACAGCAGTGGTACCTTGAAAATTTTCAAATACGTAACGTCCGCGGTTCGCTGCAGCAACATAGGCCCCTCGGAAAATATAGTAGCGCGCCACACCAATCTCCGATTCCGCAAGGAGGTTCTTCAAGTACTTCATCTTCCTCTGTGCGTCTGGTGCGTACTTGCTGTTGGGGAATTTTTGTAAGAGTACTGCGAAATCGCTAAAGGAGTCCCTTGCAGCACCCGGGTCGCGTTTGGTCGGATCTGTGGTCAGTAAGACTGAAAACATACTTTGATCTTCATCAAATGACGCCATGCCGCGAAGATAGTAGGCGTAATCTATATTCGCGTGTTGTGGATGTAGTCTGATAAAACGATCCGCTGCAGATCTTGCGGCTTCTGGTTGGGCACTGCGGTAGTAAGCGTAGATGATTTCCAATTGCGCCTGCTCTGCGTACCGGCCAAATGGGAACCGGGCCTCTAAGAGTTGGAGTGTTTCCACAGCATCATTGTAGTTGCCGCTATTCATGGCTGATTGTGCGGCGCGGTAATACGACAGCTCTGTCGACTCGCGTTCTTTGTCATCTTTTGAGCAACCTGTCAGCGCGAGGATCGCGAAAAGGAAGTATAAGCTGTAGCGCATGACGTAATACCGGCTTGAAAATTAGATTATTTAACCATAGCCTCTATCTGGACCCAAATCACCCATTTTCCATGTCCCATATTCAGCGTCAGGAAATTGTTCCAATGTCGATGGCGGACAAAAGGTTGGACCAAATTGCGACCTCCTTGTTCCCTGAATACTCGCGAAACAGACTTCAGAACTGGATAAAGTCGGGGCACCTTCTCGTCGATGAAAAACCTTATCGGGCAAGTGTCCGATTGCACGGAGGCGAGCGGCTTGTGCTTGATGCAGAAGTTGAAGACCTTAAAGCGCAACCTGAACCTATAGATCTGGATATCGTTTACGAAGATGAGGATCTACTTGTCATCAACAAACGAGCAGATCTGGTCGTGCACCCTGGCGCAGGTAACTTTAGCGGAACGATTCTAAACGGCCTTTTGTATCACGAGGATTCGCTCTCAACGGTTCCTGGGGGAGGTCTTGTGCACCGTCTTGACAAAGGAACTACTGGTCTTATGGTGGTCGCGAAAACACTAGAGAGTCAGTCGAATCTGGTTGGTCAGCTTCAGGCGCGGACAGTAAAAAGAGAGTACGAGGCAATAGTCTATGGTAAACCGCGAACGCCAGGAAAAGTCGACGCTCCCATAGGGAGACACAGAACACAGCGGACGAAGATGGCAGTGCGCAATGGTGGTCGACCCGCCATGACACATTATCGCATTACGCGTCTCTTTGTTGCCCACAGTCACCTGGAGCTAAATCTAGAAACTGGTAGAACTCATCAGATCCGGGTGCATATGCAGCATCTCGGGTTCCCACTCGTGGGGGATGATACATACGGAGGCCACAAACGTAGGTTATTGAACGCGGAAGTGTGGGAACAAGACGAAATCGATAACTTTGGCAGACCGGCACTCCATGCTAAAAAGTTATCGCTAATACACCCTGGTTCAAATAAGGAGATTATGTGGGAGGCTGAGACCCCGGACGATTTTACGACCTTACTGAGAAATCTTTACGCGCATCAGGTGCGCACACAATCTATGGGTAGTCCATAGGGATCTGGCCGCTGCGGTTGTCACGCATTAACGCGAGAGCCTCTTGGGTGCGTTATGCTTTTTCGTCATCGTTAAGAAATCTCGTTTCTACATCACTGCCGAGTACCCTGATGATAGTGTATAACTCACGGTACGCTAGGTTATGGGTCCCAATTCGATAGTTATCTACCTTAATTTTTGCCAGTTTCGCTTGAAACGAGCCTCTTTCGTTCACGGCAAGAGCATTGGGATCGATTTCGGTACCAGTTGCTGGGACGTTTATATTCTTTAAGCTATCGAATTTAAAGGATTTGTATTTCCGTTTTACGTNGGNCAAATCGCTGNTTTTCTGTTACGTATNCCTTGTTATATNCCTCTGGACTGCGNTGGGTGCATTTGGTTACACCGTTTTTGTCTGCCNAACTATAGTATTCCGNAGNAAAAGCTGGTGAAGCCACTAAAATANCCNATATCAGCAATGCTTTAAGGTAGTNNGATAACTTTAACTTTTGTATGTAAGNCATTATNGGNTANAAGGATATTTTTAATTTTACTGCAAGGTTTGTCATATTTTGACAGGAATCTTTATTTCGGTACTAAAGGAAGTTTGACTCACATACGCCAATATCTCAGAATGCCCGGCCTTGCCCTTTACCTTGGGGTACGGAGTCACTAACAAATTCAGGGGAAAGACGTGGAAATGCTGTCTGGAGCGGATATTTTGATNCGCAGCCTTCAGGAAGAGAACGTGGATTATGTTTTTGGATATCCTGGTGGTGCTGTGTTACATATCTACGATGCATTATTTACGCAGAATAGAATTCAGCACGTTTTGGTACGTCATGANCAAGCAGCCACCCATATGGCAGATGGTTATGCTCGTGCCACCGGTAGGCCTGGGTGTGTATTAGTGACTTCTGGTCCCGGAGCGACCAATGCAATTACCGGGATAGCAACCGCGTATATGGATTCGATTCCCATGGTTGTAATTTCGGGTCAAGTTCAAAGTCATCTGATTGGTACCGATTCCTTCCAGGAAACGGATATGGTGGGGATTTCTCGACCGATTGTGAAACATAGTTTCATGATCAAGTCTGCCCAGGATATTCCTCAGGTAGTGAAAAAAGCGTTCTATATTGCGAGGTCGGGGCGACCTGGGCCGGTGGTGATTGATATCCCTAAAGATACGACTAATCCGACGGATTTGGTGCCTTACGAGTACCCTGACGAGCTGGCGATGAGATCCTATAATCCGGTGATCAAGGGCCATACTGGACAGATCAAGAAGGCTGTTTCTATGATAATGGAAGCGGAACGGCCTATGATTTATGCTGGCGGAGGTGTTGTTCAGGGGAATGGCAGCGACGAACTTACCAGGCTGACTCAGATGCTTGGTTTTCCTATTACGAATACATTGATGGGGTTGGGCGCCTATCCGGGAACTGACAAGCAGTTTCTAGGAATGCTTGGCATGCATGGAACCTTAGAAGCTAACAATGCCATGCACCATTGCGATTTATTGTTGGCAATCGGGGCGCGGTTCGATGACCGCATTACAAATACGGTTTCTAAATTCTGCCCCCACGCACAGATCATTCACGTTGATGTTGATCCTGCATCGATTTCAAAAACTGTAGTAGCGGATGTACCGATTGTTGGCTCGGTGGATTTGGTTCTGCATGAGATGATCGAATTAGTTGAGCAGGCGCTACCGGAGAGGACTAAAAAACATACCTTCACGCTTGCCGAGTGGTGGAAAAAAATAGAGGGTTGGCGAGCAGAGGAATGTCTGGAGGTCGTCAATGACTCCGATGGCAAAATCATAAAACCGCAGCAGGTAATCCAGTCGTTGTACAAGCATACTAGCGGTGAAGCGATAGTGACGTCTGATGTGGGGCAACATCAAATGTTTGCGGCCCTTTATTATCCATTCGACAAGCCCAGGAAGTGGATTAACTCAGGTGGGCTTGGCACCATGGGTTTTGGGTTGCCGGCCGCAATGGGTGTTCAGATTGCGTTCCCGGAAGAGCTGGTGGTCTGCGTGACCGGTGAGGGTAGTATCCAGATGAATATCCAGGAATTATCTACCTGCGCGCAATTTGGTCTGCCAATCAAGATTATCAACCTCAATAACCGTGCACTGGGCATGGTGAAGCAGTGGCAGGATATGCAATACGAGGGCCGTCACTCCCACAGCTATATGGAGTCGCTCCCGGATTTCACCAGTCTCGTTGAGGCATATGGTCATGTAGGGATGAAAGTAAGCGCTGGTGATGAGCTCGATGATGTTATGAAAGAAGCGTTGTCGCTAAAGAATAAGCTGGTATTTGTTGATGTTATGGTGGACCCGGAAGAGCACGTATATCCAATGCTGGTAGCTCCTAATGGATCGCTACGTGACATGTGGCTGAAAAAAGGGGTGAGGACCTAATGCGAAGAATCATATCCGTACTACTCGAGAACGAATCGGGTGCTCTGTCGCGCGTCATTGGTCTGTTTGCTCAACGGGGTTATAACATTGAAACCTTGACAGTCGCTCCAACCGACGACGAGACTCTTTCTCGATTGACGCTCACGACGTTAGCGACTGATGAGCAGATCGAGCAGATAACCAAACATCTGAATAAACTTATTGAAGTGGTGAAGCTTGTTGACCTTACAGAAGGTGAATATGTTGAACGTGAGCTTATGTTAATTAAGCTCAAAGTCAGTGGGGCGCAGCGAGCGGAGGTGAAGCGTACCTCTGATATATTCCGCGGTCAGATTGTCGATGTTTCCAACAACACCTATACCATTCAGTTAACGGGAACCTCTGGCAAGCTGGATGCTTTTATCCGCGCTATTGCAGAGTCTACTATTCTGGAGGTNGTGCGTTCGGGAGTTTCTGGTCTATCCAGAGGAGAAAAAGTGCTTGCACTATAGTNGCGNATGGTGAANACACATAGGTAAGAACCCATGGAAAACACAGAACGAGAGAATGATTCTTCTGTTACTTCGCTAAATGAGAGGCGCGGATTAGCCCGCGGGGTTTATCTGCTTCCTAACCTAATTACGACGGGTGCGCTGTTTTCGGGTTTTTACGCAATAGTCGCAGCAATGAGTGAGTCACTCGAGAGCGCGGCAATAGCGATTGTTATTGCTGGCTTTCTGGATGCACTGGATGGAAGGATCGCACGCTTAACCAATACCCAGAGTGAGTTTGGCGTTCAGTACGATAGTTTGTCGGATATGGTAGCTTTCGGTGTGGCGCCTGCCGTACTAATGTTCAGTTGGGTATTATCTGGTCTTGGCAAGATTGGTTGGATGATCGCATTTTTTTATATGGCGTGCACTGCCCTGCGTTTGGCAAGATTCAACACCGCACCTGATAATAAGGTTTTCTTTGGCTTGGCTAGTCCGGCGGCGGCAGGCACAATGGCGACAACTGTCTGGACGTGGGTAGATAATTTCGACCCGGCGATGAGTATTAACTTTTCAGTTTTCATAGCCGTCTATGTAACTGTTGCTGCACTGTTGATGGTCTCCAATGTACAGTATTACAGCCCGAAGAATCTGAATCTTAAGGGAAGAGTGCCGTTTATCTATATGTTGGTTGTAGTGTTTCTCTTCGTCGTTGTGGCGATCTATCCGCCAGGCGTATTGCTGTTTATTGGGCTGATTTACGGGTTATCGGGACCGGCACAGGCTTTACTCAGGCACGTCAAGAATCGTTCTCTCTCTGATACCTAAATTTTCTGTAACTTTTTGGTATAAGCGACATCTAACAATCAAGAGATGACTAGTGTGGGAGTTATGGGGCTGAAAATAAAACCTTCGGAGATTACTGATGANTCGATTTTTCTCAGGCGCCGCGAGTTCATAAAATCGGCAGGAGTTGGCTTAATGTCATTTCCGTTCTTTGNTGGTGCANGTACTAACGNACATTCGGAGAGNACAGTATTGCGCCATGATAAAGNCGTTANTAATTTCNCGCCAGATTGGATGANCAAANTAATTGATCAGGCGCGTCNNGGTCTGTATTCCACTAGGGAAANGCCAACTCCCTATGAGTATGTGTCTAGCTACAANAATTTTTATGAATTTGGTGCTGGCAAAGGGGATCCGATTAGTAATGCGAGAAGGTTTCGCACAGATCCCTGGAGTGTAGAGATCGCAGGTGATGCTGAGAAAATAGGTACCTTTACGTTAGAGGATATATTGTCCCCGCACAACATGGAGGAAAGAATCTATCGGTTGCGTTGTGTTGAAGCATGGTCGATGGTGGTACCTTGGATCGGTTTTCCATTGGCAGATCTGGTCAAAGACTTTAAGCCTCTCTCGAGCGCGAAGTACCTGCGCTTTGAAACCTTGTATGACCCTACACAGATGCCGGGTCAAAGGTCATCATTTGCATCCGTTGACTACCCTTATGTTGAGGGTCTTAGAATGGATGAGGCTACCAACGAGCTCGCATTTTTAGCCGTTGGACTCTATGGGCGGCATTTGCCAGGTCAGAATGGTGCGCCGTTGCGCCTTGTTGTTCCTTGGAAATATGGCTTCAAGAGTATTAAGTCTATAGTGAAGATCGAATTTACCAGCATTAGACCGCAGACAACGTGGGAGCTTACCGCGCCAAGAGAATACGGATTTTATGCAAATGTAAATCCGGAGGTCGATCACCCTCGCTGGAGTCAGGCTACTGAGCGTCGTTTGCCAGGAAAGCTTTTTAGTTCTAATCGTATCGATACACAGATGTTCAACGGTTATGGTGAACAGGTCGCGCACTTATATAGTGGAATGAACTTGAAGCGTTCCTTCTGATCCGTTGAATCTGTTAAAGCCTACTGTTTTCGTTCTTGGGGTCCTTCCGCTGTGTTATTGCTTGTATCAGATCGGTGCAATATCGCTGGGATTTAACCATTCACTAGGCGCTGACCCCGGAAAGGCTATTGTTAAGTTCAATGGCGAATGGGCGCTGCGTTTTCTATTACTTACGCTGTGTTTAACGCCGCTTCGTGAATATGGTATTCGGAATCTTATGCCTGTCAGGAGAATGCTCGGTCTATTTGGTTTTACCTATGCGTTTCTTCATCTCCTTGGATATTTGGCGTTTTTGCTTGAATTTCGCTTCTCGGACCTGGCAAAAGACATCGTCGAAAGACCGTATATAACTTTCGGTTTTGCGGCATTTATTTGCTTAGTGCCATTAGCTATAACATCAAATACGTGGATGATTAGACGTCTCCGACATCATTGGAAGCCTTTACACCGCCTAGTCTACCTAATACTAATCCTAGCTTTAGTGCACTTTTTTTGGTTGACTCGAAGCGATTACACTGAAGTAGCTATTTACTCTCTTTTGGCTGTGCTGTTGTTGGTTATTCGGGCGAAAAACTGGCTGAGCAAAAAGCGTAACTGAGGGGCCTGAGAATCGGAGAAAAATATCGCAAGTTCCTTCTTAGGGGCCTTGTAAACGAAGGTTCAGCGCGTATAATGCGCACCTCGATCAAGAGGATCGAGTCGAAGCACTAGCAGTGTTTTGATGGTGACTTTCCTAAAATAGGGAGGAACCCAAACCGGGGGAATCAACTTTGTAATGTACCCGCTGAATATATTGCTCAGTGAGGGTGCTGTTGTGCTCCGGTTAGCTCTTTAAAAAGTTGGAAACAAGCAATAGGTGTGGGTACTTGTTTGTTGAATGTCACTATTATTCAGCAGCAAGTTACCTAGATTGTGGTTTTCGCAATAGCGAAACAGAGCAATCTCAGCGGAAGGTCATTGACCGGAAGCTGACAATTTATTGAGTTAAGTCACGGCTCACGTAAGTGAACGTGGCGAAATTACTTACTAAATCGTAACGAAGAAGGCCTTAGGGCTGGAATCGAACATGGTAATTTAGCGAGCTGTAAGCGGTTAGCGTGGCAAATCCGCGGCAATAAGTTTTTTTGCTGACCCGTTAGGGTTAAACGCAAAAATACAGATAGTCGGGGGCTGCTATACCGCTACAAGATCTGCGAACTTAATTCGCAACTGTGAACTGAGGGAGCCTCAAAAGGGTGACCTAAGGGAATCAGGAAAGCTTCAATATTAATTGAAGAGTTTGATCATGGCTCAGATTGAACGTTGGCGGCAGGCCTTACACATGCAAGTCGAACGGTAACAGCGGAGCTTGCTCCGGCTGACGAGTGGCGGACGGGTGAGTAACGCGTGGGAATCTACCCAGTAGCGGGGGATAGCCCGGGGAAACCCGGATTAATACCGCATACGCCCTAAGGGGTAAAGTTGGGGATCTTCGGACCTGACACTATTGGAGGAGCCCGCGTTGGATTAGCTAGTTGGTGGGGTAAAGGCCTACCAAGGCGACGATCCATAGCTGGTCTGAGAGGACGATCAGCCACACTGGGACTGAGACACGGCCCAGACTCCTACGGGAGGCAGCAGTAGGGAATATT
>PASO01000055.1 GCA_002712135.1 Gammaproteobacteria bacterium | reverse complement strand
AAATCGATCGTCGCGTGCACCCCAAGTCCCGCCCCAGACTTTTCCGGTACTGGATAAATTAGTCGAGAAAATGGAGGTTTGCCGGACAACGTAAAATAGTTACCCTTACAGTAGTACAAAGCAGGAATGGTCTGGTCATCCAGACCATCAATTGAATGAGCAACTTGCTGAGCGCCCAATCCTGCAGAATTCACCAATACGGCGCACTCAAAAGTGTAACTATCTCCTTGCATATCACAGTGAACAACATAGCGATCACCCTGCACGTCAATAGCGACGACATTGATGCCACCGATAAACATACCACCATTCGATTCTAAATCTGCCAGATAAGCGGTCATAAGATCATGGCTGCTAATTACCCCAGTGGAAGGTGAATGCAAAGCAAGTGTCGCCCTTACATTGGGCTCTTCGTGACTAATCTTGTCCGGGGACCAGAATTCGAGATCATTGACCCCATTCGCATTAGCTTTATCTATGATTCCAGCGAGTTCATCCTCCTCTGCTGATTCCGTAGCAACAATCAATTTGCCACAGCGTTTATAGTCCACGCCATGGGTTTCGCAATACTCGTACAGCAAATTCTTGCCGCGCACGCAAAGCATCGCCTTTAGCGAATCATTTGGATAATAGATTCCCGCATGTATAACCTCGCTATTACGACTGCTTACACCTTGCCCATATTTAAGCTCACGGTCTAGCGCCACTACATCAGTGCCAAACTTTGATAGATCTCGCGCAATTGCTAATCCAACAACACCACCACCAACTACACAGGTATGAAGAAAATCCATGTCGTCCTCTACGAAAACTAGATCATATTATCTCATGCATTATTAACTCATCCCATGGATTGAAATTATTACAACGAGGTACTTAGTGCTAACATTTCTATTATGGACACTTCGATAATAAACGACTACTTAGTACCCCGAAATCAACACTAGACTCAGAAACTACTCGTCTTGAGCGGGTTCGTCGATTTCTGCTTAAGACCTATATTGATCGGCGCCTAACGATTGATANGCCCNAGAAGCCCTGTCTTCCATNATTGNTTTNTTNGGNTTGGANGTNCTCNACTNGGNTACACGTGACTGGAAATGTTAGCCTNNATCGGTTNGCNTNTNAGCAGAGAAGNGGTCGAAGAACTCGTTGATACGGCGCTANCCGATANCTAGGTCNCANAGATCAANTAAAGAATCGANAANGTTAANNGAGCACAGAATCTGNGCACACNGGNCTTCNNTGAATCAGGTCAACATCTNNCATCAATGATGCATCNATNTGATTAATTCGAGGTTATAAACTTAATCCCAGAGAGAATTGCATTCCCACCAGAACCTCAGCAGGAATGCCTTTCATCCGCTGCACCACTGCTTGCCCTTTAACGATACTACCGGTCANATCACTTGCTACATTGAGATCANTTACGGCAGACCTCACACACGGATGCATTTGNTGGCCATCTAACATCTTCTTCAGGTGGTGGCAGATCACATGGCCGTTTTTTCTTTTTTGCGTCACTCGCCCCATTCTCTTCGCTGCCTGCATTGCTAAAGTAGAATGATTGATTTTGATGCTCATGATAGCCCTCAACTAATACTGTACAGATAAACAGTACCACTATACTGTTTATCTGTACAGTATTTTTGCAAAATAAAGCACAGATAATTTTAAATTAACTACATAATCCTTTGTTTTTTAGCTATTTAGAAAAACCAAGCCTATCGCCTACTCTTCGNACCTCGACTATGTCACCGGAGGTAAAGCGCCCTTCAAGCAGCGCCTGAGCAAGCGGATTNTCTATATGCTGCTGTATTGCTCTTTTCAGTGGTCGAGCCCCATAGGCTGGGTCGTACCCTACATCTACTAGGTAAGATAAGGCACCCGAATCGAACTTGATACAAATACCCGAGTCCATCAATCGTTTCTGCAGAGCCTGCAGCTGGATCCTAGCGATATCGNCAATTTGATCTTTTTCAAGCGCATGGAACACAACCGCATCATCAACCCGATTTAGAAACTCTGGTCGAAATTGCTCGCTGACCACACCCATAACTGCATTTTTCATCGCGTCGTAGGACTCTTCCGACATACCTCGAATCAGATCTGATCCAAGATTTGACGTCATCACCAATACTGTATTTTTAAAATCGACCGTTCGGCCATGTCCATCGGTAAGCCGGCCATCATCAAGCACCTGCAAGAGAATATTGAAGACATCGACATGTGCCTTCTCTATCTCATCCAACAAAACNACTGAATAAGGTTTTCGACGAACCAGTTCAGTGAGATAACCACCTTCTTCATACCCAACATACCCTGGGGGTGCACCTATTAGCTTGGCAACTGAATGCNGTTCCATGAATTCCGACATATCAATTCGAATTAGTTCATCCTCGTTATCAAATAAGAACCGCGCCAGTGCCTTACAAAGCTCAGTCTTACCAACCCCCGTAGGACCTAAAAAAAAGAAAGAGCCATTCGGCCTNTTGGGGTCGGCAAGACCCGCTCGTGATCTGCGGACCGCATTAGAAACAGCACTGACTGCTTCCTCCTGACCTATNACCTGCTTGTGCAGTTCCTCCTCGAACCGAAGCAGCTTCGCCTTCTCTCCTTCCAACATCTTCGCAACAGGGATACGCGTCCATTTCGAGACAACCTCGGCGATTTCCTCCTCCGTAACTTTATTCCGCAATAGCTGCATTTCAGAGGTATCAGCCTGAGCCGCGCTATCCAACTTCTTTTCCAGATCTGGAATCAAACCATATTGNAGCTCGGACATNTTGGTCAGNTCTCCGGCGCGGCGCGCAGACTCCATCTCNAGTTTCGCATGCTCAAGTTNCTCCTTAACCTGCTGACTACCATGTAACGCAATCTTCTCGGCACTCAGAATCTCATTAAGATCTGAGAACTCTTTCGCCAATTCATCGATAGTTACATTCAATGCCTCCAAGCGCTGAATTGAGTCCTCGTCATTCTCGTCTTTAAGCGCCTCGCGTTCAATTTTTAACTGAATAAGACGTCTCTCCAGTCGATCCATATCCTCTGGCTTCGAATCCATTTCCATACGTATCAGACTCGCAGACTCATCAATAAGGTCGATAGCTTTATCCGGAAGCTGGCGGTCAGTGATATATCTATGTGAGAGCCTAGCTGCCGTAATTATTGCCGGGTCAGTAATATCGACACCGTGGTGGATCTCGTAACGTTCCTTTAATCCGCGCAGTATCGCAATTGTGTCGTCAACGGTAGGCTCGTCCACCTGAACCTTTTGAAAACGTCTTTCTAGCGCAGCATCTGACTCAATGTATCGTCGGTATTCATCAAGCGTTGTTGCGCCTACACAGTGCAACTCGCCGCGGGCAAGCGCTGGCTTAAGCATATTCCCGGCATCCATCGATCCTTCCGCTTTACCTGCGTCGACCATCGTATGGATTTCGTCGATGAACAAGATGACACTTCCCTCTTCCTGAGCAAGCTCATTCAAAACGGCCTTAAGTCTTTCTTCAAATTCTCCTCTAAATTTAGCACCAGCTATCAGTGCACCCATATCGAGGGCAAGAACTTTTTTGTCGCGAACGCCATCAGGCACTTCTCCGTTAACTATTCTCTGCGCCAATCCCTCAACTATTGCTGTTTTACCAACACCTGGCTCNCCGATAAGCACTGGATTGTTTTTGGTTCGTCTTTGAAGAACCTGGATCGTACGACGAATCTCTTCGTCACGCCCTACCACCGGGTCCAGCCTGCCGATCTCCGCCCTCTCCGTAAGGTCTAGCGTATATTTTTCTAACGCCTGACGCGTATCTTCTGCATTTGGATCGCCAACGTTGTTGCCGCCTCTTATTTGGTCAATTACCCTTTCAAAGGGAGCTTTTCGGATTCCATGTTTGTCGAAAAGCGCTTTTAGCGNATTACTATCGATAGCAACGAGCAGCACCAGTTCACTTGAAATAAATTGATCAGTTCTTCGCTGCGCTTCCTTATCGGCAAGATTTAGCAGTTGCCCTAAGGCNGACGATATCTGAACATCACCCTGGTTATCGCCTATCGTCGGTAACTGATCGACTAATTGGTTAACATCGTGGAAGAATGCAGGAACATCCACACCCATTCTGGAAAAAAGAGGCGCGGTAGTGCCGCCCTGCTGCTCTAGTAGCGCAAGCACAAGATGCTGCGGCATAATCAAATTATGGTCTTTACCCACAGCTATAGACTGAGCGTCTGAGATTGCTTCCTGGAGTTTCCTTGTATACTTATCTATCCGCATGTTCGTTCCATCAAGTATTTGTCGGTTAAACTAGCCTTTCCTCTACAGAGATTTCTTAACAGAGATAGTGGGGCCAGTAGGGACTGATTCAAGCCCCTTTTTTGTTGTAACAGTTTGAAAACATCANGCTTGCTCTAAAGAACACCATATGGCAGGTTTCTCCTTTACTTAGCACTGGTTAAAATTTTGTTTAATTCTTTATTGCTTTGGCAAGCTAGCGTTTTGCTCTCACAACTGCCGGCCATTTTTGTAGCTGGCAGCATGTTTTCGGTGGTCGCAACGACGGAAACTGAACCCTCCCCATACCATGGTGACTCTGTCGACGATGTCACCATCTGGGTTGACAGCCAGCACCCTGAAAATTCGCTAATCCTAGCAACGCTGAAGGCCAGTAATCAGAAACCGGTGAAACCAACAGGAATACTCGTTTATGACCTGTCCGGCAAACAAATTCAGTTCCTAGCGGGAGGAACACCCAACAATNTCGATATTCGTTATGGATTTGGTGATATTAGTCCAGGAGGAGGACTTGTTTCCGCAACCAATTGGTGGAGTAACGATGTCTACTTCTATCAGGTTGATAAAACGGGGGTGGAACGTATTTTTGATCCAGCACCAACCAATTTATCCGACCTTCGTGGCATCTGTTTACATACGACACAAGAAGGAGAGATACATTACTTTGTGTTTGCCCAGGATGGGCATAGTGCACAGTATCGCCTAGACACCGAGGGAAAATCACATCTAGTTGCAGAATTTAAGCTATCTACAACCGCAGAAGGTTGCGTAGTTGACGATGAGTATGGTGCGCTGTATGTGTCGGAGGAAAGAAAAGCAATCTGGCGATTTTCCACTATAGATATAACGAACACCCCGAAAAGCGTTATCAATGTATCCTTAATGGGGCCTCTTCGTGCCGACGTCGAAGGTCTTACCTTGTACACCCGACCTGATGGTAGTGGATACCTGATTGCATCCTCCCAAGGTAATTCAACATACCTGGTATTTGATAGGAAGCAAAATCAACTAGTCGGACGGTTCAAGATCAACGAGGATACTTATGATACGGTAACCGGGAGCGACGGCATATTTGGCACTAGTCGCTCTCTGGGTGAACAATATCCAGCAGGTGCATTTATCGCGCATGATCATCAAAACCACGACGATGGACGCCCAATGAACCAGAACTTTAAAATTATCGACTGGCGAACAATCGAAGTACAACTGACTAATAATGAGCGATAAGAAATCTTACATAACACCCGATGGTGCGCATGCGTTACGGAGTGAGCTAAATTTCCTATACAAAAAGGAACGTCCGGAAATCACTCAGAAAGTTGCTGACGCTGCAGCACTAGGGGATCGATCTGAAAACGCCGATTACATTTATGGAAAAAAAAGATTACGTGAAATCGATAGTCGAATTCGTTACCTCACGAAGCGGATTGACAATCTCGAGATAGTAGATAGAAAACCAGACAATAAACATAAGGTATATTTTGGCGCGTGGCTCAACCTCCAAGATGAGAATGGTGACCTCTCAACTTTAAGGATTGTCGGTGCAGATGAGTTCGACCTAAAAAAAGGGTGGATCAGCATTGATTCGCCGATGGCGAAAAGCTTACTTGGAAGGTCTATCGGTGATGATGTCCTCGTTAATCGCCCCAGGGGAGATGCGTATGTTCATATTCTGGATATTAGCTATGACGCATTCGGTGAGAAATTATCTTGAGTTGGGAACGTGAAAACATTGCGGCAATGGAAGGCTATATTAGCGGAGAGCAGCCAGAAGGTCCGAGTATTCTGAAGTTAAATACCAACGAAAACCCTTATCCGCCAGCTCCAGCAATTGGGGAAATGTTACGGCGCTTTCCATCAGAGGTACTAAGACAATATCCTCCTCCTAACGCGGACGAATTCCGCAAGGTGGTCGCTACTCTGCACGGTGTAGAGCGCGACAATATCATTGCAACTCGTGGTGGCGATGAATTATTGAGGCTAATGATTACTACATTCGTGGACCCCGGCGAAATGATAGGTACTACGCAGCCAACCTATTCGCTTTACCCTGTGCTGGCTGAAATACAAAACTGTCCAATCACTCAGATTCCACTGGGAAGCGACTGGAAACCTCCTGTAGCGTTTTCAGATCAACTCAATCAACTAAGGACAAAATTAACTTTCCTGGTAAACCCACACGCACCTTCCGGCGTACTGATCAGCATCGAACAGGTTGAGCAAATTGCACGCGGCCTCGACGGCATCTTGCTGCTCGACGAGGCCTATGTAGACTTTGCCAATAGCTCCTACAATGCCATTCCACTAGTTGAACAGCTGGACAACCTGGTTATTTTAAGAACCCTAAGCAAGGGATACTCTCTCGCTGGACTTCGATTAGGGTATGGCATTGGGTCCAAACACCTAATCAGACCAATGATCGAAAAAACTCGCGACAGCTATAACCTCGACTGGATCTCACAGAAAATTGCCAAGGTTGCACTAGAAGAACAGGATTACGCCAATCAAACATGGCTTCGCGTTAAACAGGAACGTGAGGCGCTCAATAAGAAGCTTGATAAACTGGGCTTCTTAATTCCTGCTAGCCAAACCAACTTCTTACTCGCAACAGTGCCGGAAACTCAAACAGCAAAGGCAATTTACCTTGCACTCAAGCAGCGAAATATTCTCGTGCGGTTTTTTGACCAAGAGGGATTGTCGGACAAATTGCGTATTACGATTGGGACAAAGGAAGAGAACGAAAAGCTCATCACCGAACTATCCGACATCGTCGCTCTCCGCTAATTCTTTTGCTATCTACGTAGAGCGGGGAAAAACTCCTAAGTAAAACNCGGAGACTACACTCCGCTAGCGCAAGTCCTCAAACGACGGGTAGTGGCCCAGCAAACAGACCTGANCAATCTATTAGGAATGGATGATTTGCCATGCATACAATAGCCAAGGCAAACGCAAGGAAAATACAATTGACTTCCCGACACTACTCGCAAGTGAGATACTCCTAAGTCGCAGACTGCAATTGANATATGGCGATATTCTAAGTGCGCGTTCGCTTTCACTAGCAATGGAGATTCTGCGGTGCATAATACGCTCGATCATCATATGTGAAGCCAATGAGATTAAAGGATCAGCTACCAACTCGCGCACAGCTTCGAGAAATTAGGTGTCTAAAATTTCTCGACGAAGTCATATTTGAACCCAACCTCTGGCATTTTAACCGCTACTCGGTATCGGTCGCCTCGTTCGTTGGCGTATTTTGCTGTTTTTTGCCGATGCCGTTTCAAATGATTCCATGCGTACTGCTATGCGTCTTACTTCACTGCAACGTACCACTGTCAATAGCCCTAGTTTGGATCAGTAATCCAATCACCATGCCGCCGATATTCTACTTCACATACCGNTTAGGAACGCTAATTCTTGGAGAACCCAACACTATTAACTCAGTAGAACTATCCTTTGAATGGCTTTCTGTTCAACTGGGTGCAGTTTGGCAACCTCTCATACTAGGATCTCTGGTTTGTGGCGTATCTCTAGGCAGTCTCGCGTTCGTTATTGTTCGCCTTTATTGGCGTTTGAGGATCGCGCGATATTGGGCGAAACGACATGCAAGGAGAAGCATGAGAGCTACTCGTACCTAAGAACCTTAGCCGGATTAACAGAAGCAGCACGATAAGCTGGGTATATGGTCGCTACAAGGCTAATGAACAGCGACACTAGAAGGATGACTACAACGTCACCGAAACGCACATCTGATGGTATCGAATCAAAATAGGTGCCGGCGAGCATGCTAACACCGAAAAGAGACTCTATGGCACCAACGACTTCCGTCACNTAGTACGCTAGTGGCAATCCACAAAAAGCACCCAGAAAAATGCCGCAAATCCCTATTACAGCTCCCTGCACAACAAATATCATGGTTACCTCACGAGACGACATGCCGCAGGTACGCAACACTGCAATATCGAATTGTTTCTCCTTTACGAGCATACTCAGACTGGAAACAATACTGAAGGCGGCAATACCGACCACGAGCATTAGCAAGAGAAACATCATGACTTTTTCCATCTTTACCGTTCTGAAAAAATCGCCATAGTCTGCCGACCAATCGCTTGCAGCAACTTTGCTATTGTCCGTTAATCCCTCTGTTAGACTCGGCGCTACAAAAATATCGTTGAGTCGCAGTCGGTAGGTACTGGCTTTTTCCCCTAGCATCTCCTCCAGAGTAGTCAAATCCATTAATGAGAGATGGTAATCCAGCTCAGAGTCCAGCTTGAAGGTGCCTATTAGAGTTGCGTTTATCACCCGGGTATCGAGCTTCCAAGTATCTTTTACCAGGGGTACCAGAACCGTTACACGGTCACCGGGCATCAAACTCAGGCGGTACGCGAGCGGCTCACCAAGCACAATATCGCCTTTGCCTAGATCTTTCACCGCGCCATAGGTCATGTGATTAGGAATGATCGACATAGTGTGCTCGTTTCCTGGCTCCACTCCGTAAAGAGTAACTAATTCGCTTGCACTGCCGTTTACCAGCAAAACGGATTGACTCGAAAATCTACTCACAGATTGAACGCCGGGAACGGCTTCCAGTTCTTCGCGGCTTAGCCCTTCAACCACCACATGAGGCACAGCACCGAGTATCCGCCTCTTTAGTTCCGTATCGAAACCGTTCATTACTGACACCACAACAATGAGCGCCACGACTCCTAATGCAAGGCCAAGCAGCGAAACCCATGTGATAAAAGACAGAAAACGATTCTCTGTCCTGGCACGTGAATAACGCAATCCAATGAATGCCGCCGTCAACATATCGATGTAAGCAGGCCGTTATGTAGTTGCAGCGTTCGATCCATTTGACTAGCGAGCTCGGCGTTATGAGTCACGATGACAAAAGACGTACTGAGTTCCTGGCTGAGCGAGACCATCATCTCGTTCACATCAAGCGCCGTTTTTTCATCTAAATTACCAGTAGGCTCATCTGCGAGCACACAAACTGGCTGGTTTACTAGGGCTCTTGCTATCGCAACACGCTGCCTCTCTCCTCCCGAAAGTTGTCCTGGCTTGTGGTCCGCCCGATTTTCTAGTCCGACCCTAACGAGCATCTCTCTGGCGATTTGTAATGCCTTGTTTTTGTTATTACCGAGAATGCGTTGTGGAATTGCAATGTTCTCGAGAGCCGTAAAGTCGTTTAGAAGATGATGGAATTGATAGACAAAACCGAGGAATTGATTTCGCATCACATCCACCTCAAGCTCCTTCATCGCGGCAATGTCCTCACCATCAACAAGTATTTCGCCTGAGTCCGCCGACTCCAGTCCGCCGAGTATGTGCAGTAACGTACTTTTACCACTGCCAGACAGACCTGCTATTGCCACCCGTTCCCCCGCCGCAACGTCAATGCAAACACCACGCAATACGTCTATGGCATTTGCCCCTTGCACGAATGACTTGCATACATCTTTAGCACGCAGCACTAGGTCTCCGTGACTATCATGACTCATATTGCAGAGCCTCCACTGGATTAGCTTTCGCCGCCTTACCAGCAGGATAGATTGTGGCAATGAAGCATATAGCTAGTGACGAAACCGCTATCAATAGAATGTCCTCAAGGCGGATATCTACCGGCAGGTACTGAATGAAGTATTCATCCATAAGCCCCAATTTCAGAACACCATCCATAGTCAGCACCACATCATCAATGATAAGTGCCAAACCTGTACCCAGAACTAAACCGATGGTGACACCGACCGCACCAACCAAAACTCCGTGCGTAATAAAAATAATACGTACGGCATTGGTCGATGCGCCCATGGTACGAATGATCGCAATATCTCCCGCTTTTTCCTTCACAACCATCATAAGATTAGACACAACATTAAACGCAGCAACAGCAACTAGGAGCATTAACATTAGAAACATTGTTTTCTTTTGCATGTGAATAGCACCATGCAAATTCCCATACCGTTGCGTCCAACTTGAACCATAAATCCTTTGCTTCGAAGTAACGATCAGTTGACGAACAATTTCCGGTGCGTCAAACAGGTCAGACGTCAACAACCTGAAACCAACGGATCCCCGCCCTTTTTGTAATCGACTCAGGGCCTCAACGGAGGTGTAGACCTGCGTTTTATCGACATCAGCACCTGCAGCAAAGATAGCAGCTATGGTGAATCGCCTGGAGGTCGGTAAGGGGCCCACCAGAGACATCTGCACCTCAGGCGACACAAAGTTCACTGAATCACCTATAGCAACGTTGAGATCCTCTGCAAGCCGTTTCCCTATGGCTAGGGAGAACCTTTGACTAGTCAAGTCATGCATGGACCCCTGTATGAAAAACTCGTCTAGAATCGAAACTTGAGATTCGCGATCTGGATCGACTCCTGAAACCAAAATGCCCGCCATACGCCCATTCGCAAGAAGCAGCCCACTACCTTCCAGCAACGGAGCGATTGCAATAACGCTGCCGTGACTTAGTAGTTCCTTGCCTAAGGCCTCTAAGTCGCCATCTGGCAGACTTACGATACCATGGGGCAATACGCCCAACACCCTTTCCCGTAGTTCTTTTTCGAAACCATTCATCACCGAAAGTACGATCGTAAGAATTGCAACAGCAAGCACTAAACCCAGTCCAGAGATCATGGATGTAAATGATGTAAGCTTGTCTCCTACCCCAGCGCGGAGATACCGCGACGCCACGCTTAGTCGCCAGTCTGCTAGCAAAATTAACTCCTGTAATACCCACACTATTGAATTGCGGACTACAATCGAGATTCTCTCAGATCAACAACAAATAAACGACAGGTAGCAGCATGATCGTGATCCTAAAACCAAACATTGATGAAGTATCGGCAAACTATCAAGATGCGATCACTTTTCTAGAAAACTGCTCAGATATCCACTATAGAAGCATATCCTACAAGGCGGAATGCAAAAGCAAAACGAAATATACCTTACAGGTGATATTCAACAGTTCGATCAGAGGCCCATTAAGTTTTAGTCCTGTTTACCGGTAATACGAATTTCGAAGGAGTATCGCATTCTAAGTCGACATCATAACGAACAGGTAGCCAGCACCTTCTCCTATAACGGTGTGATTTTCAGTCAGGACATCTTCCACATCTTCGCGTACTCTGTGCCGTGAATACTAGAGAGCATGCAGAACATATGCTTTGCTCCCTGCAAAAAACCGGGTTAGGTATGCATTAGATCGGACTACAAGTCCAAAAAAGAATCGTTACTCATTTCAGGGATAAGGTAAAGATTGCATAAACTATTTCTTCAAACTATCGAGTATAGTAATACATGAAGATTGTCGCCTTGGAGGATGCGCACGAAAATCAGATCGATGAAATTGTGAACGCATTGGAGCAGACAGGCAATCTCACTCGCCTCATTCTTAAGTCAGGTCGATTTAACTAAATCATCGAGAAGCCGCCATAAGAAAAAAGAAAGGCCTCTCCGTACCGCTGGTTAAGCTTTTTCTGAATCGGCTCTGTAGAAGCTTGCAGAGCTGCTGCTCTTTTCTTCGCATATGGCAGGGTCGCCCCCACATATTTCACATCCACCTTCAACACCAATAGCATTGAGACCGCCACAGGATCCAGTAATTGGCGCTCGGCCGCGCATTACGCCAATGGACATCATAGCCACGATTGACAACAAGACAAAGAAGGCAAGAATAAACTCAATCATTACTAATCACCAAAAACTCACAACTCATTACTAACCGCCAACAAGGTATTTCTCCAGCGCCAAAGAACGACGTTCTACAAACCCACTCTCCTCTTTTATTATAAACAATACCGCAAGATTCTGCTCATCCGCCAGAACCATACTTTGCTCTGGATACATTACATGTAGCGCAGTTGCCAGCGCGTCAGCGATCGCGGCAGATCGATGTAGTACCGTAACCGATACCAAAGTATGATTTATCGGCATTCCAGACCTGGGATCAATCAAGTGAGAGTATCGATTACCGTCAACCTCCCTATAATTCCGATAGTCGCCAGAGGTTGCCATTCCTAAGTCTCGTAGCGGCAGAGCACGAAATATTGATCGTTTTAGATTTTCCGGCTTTTCAATAGCGATAACCCAGGGAGCACCTCTATCGTTGTTCCCAGCGCTCTTGAGCTCCCCACCTATTTCAACCAAATAATTGTGAAAACCTTTTCCGTCAAGCAGTTCACAAAGCCTGTCGACGGCAAACCCTTTTGCAATACCGGACAAATCAACATAAAGGTCAACACCACGGCTTACTGAAGAGTCGCCAAGCTTTAGGTATTGCATACCAACACGCTGCTGTGCCTGCGATATCTGCATAGGACTTGGAATATCGGGAAACGTCTTGTCTGGCCCGAAGCCCCAAAGCGTCACCAGTGGACCAACAGTCACATCAAAGGCACCATTCGTTATGTCATGGATTTCTTTACTTAGTTGTAGCACCGTAATCAGATCAGCCGGCACTTCTACTGGCACATCCAAAGGTGATTTATTGAGTAGAGAAAGATCTGAATCGACAATGTAGGTCGACATCAGCTGATTAATACGCTTTAGTTCCAAGTCAATCTCTCGCTGAAGGTTTGACAAATCGGCGCTAGTAACTACCTTAATCGAATAAGTCGTCCCCATCGTCTCGCCAGTTAATGTCTGAGCAGACTCGCCACTGCAACCCAATAAGACGACCAAAAAACAAACGGTGAAATGTTTCAAAGATTTCATATCGCGCATAATAACACCCGATCTATCTGCTCTGTTTCTTACCGCGGTGATATTGTTGTTAAATGCTGTTCCTAACACTTGGTAATCCTGCAATGAATGTTCATCGAATCGAAATCGCGCGACTTCCTACGCCACTAGAAGCTCTTGATAGATTATCCGAAGAGCTAAGAGGGCCAAGAATATGGATCAAACGTGATGATCTGACCGATACGATTGCCTCGGGTAACAAATTGCGCAAGCTCGAGTTCACATTAGCTCGCGCTTTATCAGAAGGGGCTGACCTCCTCATCACTTGTGGTGGTCTACAGTCGAATCATTGTCGTTCGACCGCGATGGCAGCTGCTAAGTTAGGGTTGAAGTGCCACCTTATCCTAAGAGGGTCTCCACCAGTGGAAGCAGATGGCAACCTTTTGCTGGATCGCATTCTAGGCGCTGGAATCAGCTATGTTTCGAGTGAAACCTATCAGAATATTGATAAATGTATTGCGGACGTTGAGCGCCAATATCCGGGACTCAATCCGTACTTTATTCCAGTCGGAGCAAGCGATGAGACAGGACTATGGGGATACATTGAGTGCTGCGCAGAACTAAAAACAGATTTTGTAAACAATGATATTGAACCTCAGTACATCGTATGTGCTACAGGATCGGGCGGTACACAAGGAGGACTAATTATAGGCAGCGCGCTCTATGGCTTACCCTCTGAAATCATTGCATTCAACGTTTGCGACGACGAGGCCTATTTTCGGAACAAAATAACGACAGACTTTCGCCTCTGGGAGGAGAGATATGATACTCCGATAGGTACCGGTGATTTGTCAATCAATGTAATTGGGGGCTACGTTGGACCCGGATATGCTCGCGCAACAAAACCTGTGTTCGACACAATTAGCCGAGTAGCACAGCTTGAAGGAATTATTTTGGATCCGGTGTATACGGGGAAGGCTTTTGACGCCATGCTTCAAGAGATTAAAAACGGCTACTTTGTTGATGCAACCGATGTGGTTTTCATTCATACAGGTGGCGTCTATGGGAATTTCCCACAACGAGATCAGTTCGACTTCCAACCAGACCGTAATTTGTGATTGAATCTCCTTCTTTGATGGATTTGGCCCTGTGAACCCGAATCAGCCAGTTTTTTATTTGGTATTTGTAAGCCTTCTTGAATTAGCTGGTTGTTCCTGGCTGCAAGAAGAAGATGAATGCCCTGATTGCAATATTGAGTTGAGCAAAGGCCAAAGCGAGAAAAGCAAGTACTACTGCTATGGAAAAAAGGATAGAACGTGGGTCTGCGAGACACAAGAAGATGACAGTAAAGCCATAGCGATAACACCTAGAGAATCGCAATCTACTCAGCGTGCGGTCCTCCCTCCGCCCCCGGCACCTCTCAGCGATACTGAACCAACGGCGGCACCAGTAAAGTCGCCGGAACCAGCTAAGAGCAAAGTTCCCGAATCGGCTACTTCCGAAGCTATTAACTTGTTCGATGCGCCTCTTGTTTCTTACATCGCGCAACTTATCGCAGTGCGACAATTAGATCCGGTACTTAACTACGCTAAGCAAGCCAGTATAAATAACCCTCTTTACAGCAGAATAATTAACCAAGTAGAGCCCTGGCACTCGCTACTGCTTGGAATCTATGAGGATTACAACAGCGCAGTAGGGGCGAGGGACGACTTGAGGGGTACTCGCTCATTAAAAGTTGACCCCTGGGTTCGAAAGTTAGGCCCCTTGCAGAATGACATAAGCCTGACTGAGAGCCCTTATTAATCATGGTAAGCTCCAGTAGCCTAGAAAGACCTCCTTCAGTAGATAAGTTTCTGAGTAGCGCCGCTGCAAGTCACCTCGTTGAACGTTATGGCAGAAAGAGCGTAACTCAGGCGTTGCGTGCAATGCTGGATAGTCTTAGAAAGACATACCAGGCCGACAAAACCTCCTTACCATCGATGGAAGGACTTATCGAAGAACTTGAGCAACGACTAACAGAACAAGCTGTCTTTTCTCTAAGACGAATCCTCAACCTCTCCGGGACGGTCCTACACACGAATCTGGGACGAGCCTTACTGCCGCGAGAGGTTCTCAATACTGTCGTGGATGTTGCCAGCAGCGCAACGAATCTAGAGTACGATCTTATTAGCGGAAAAAGAGGTGACCGGGACACTCACATTGAGTCATTAATCTGTGACCTTACAGGTGCAGAGGCCGCCACCGTTGTCAACAATAATGCGGCAGCAGTTCTTCTTGTACTTAACACTCTCGCCTATGGTAAAGAAGTACCTGTATCACGCGGCGAACTGGTAGAAATCGGAGGGTCTTTTCGTATACCCGAAATCATGAGCCGTTCAGGATGCATCCTTGTGGAAGTTGGAGCGACGAATCGTACCCATCTAAAAGATTATCGTCTCGCCATTACAAATAACACCACATTGCTCATGAAAGTACACACGAGTAACTACGAAATAAGAGGATACACTAACGAAGTTCCACCCTCAGAGGTTGCGACCCTAGCGCATGACAATAATCTATACTTCATCAATGACCTTGGCAGTGGCAGCCTGATCGATTTATCAAGATACGGCTTGCCCGATGAACCTACTATCAGTAGTGCCATAGACGAAGGCGCAGATGTCGTTACCTTTAGTGGAGATAAGCTTCTCGGTGGACCACAGGTGGGCATTATTGTAGGGAAAAAGGAGCTTATTAAAGAAATTAAAGCCAACCCGATGAAGCGGGCTCTGAGGGTTGATAAGATGACTATAGCCGCGTTGTTTGAAATTTTAAAACTCTATGAAGATCCAGACAGGCTTGCTCAACACCTACCCACACTTCGCTATCTGACCCGCACACTTGATGAGCTTGATGACCTCGCGAATGAATTAATCATGCCATTGACTAAGACTCTGGAGAACTTTGCCGAAGTCAGCATCACTAGTGTGGAAAGTCAGATTGGGAGCGGTTCCTTGCCTTTAGAAAGATTACAAAGCAAAGCGATTTGTATTATCACTCGGAGTGACTCGACACTGCGCACATTAGCTGCGGCGTTCCGCGCATTACCCTTGCCTGTCATTGGTCGAATACATGACGGCACCCTTCTTTTCGACCTCAGGACAATGGAAGATACGGCTGAATTTATTGACCAGCTTTCCCATCTTGATATGACTGTGTCGCCCCCTTGATTATTGCTACCGCAGGCCATGTCGATCATGGCAAGACGCAGCTCGTTCGCGCACTCACTGGCATTGATACTGATCGACTCGACGAAGAAAAAAGCAGAGGACTTACCATAGACCTAGGGTTCGCATACATTGATTCACCTCTAGGCAACAGACTTGGATTCATTGACGTACCGGGACACGTAAAGTTCATTAACAATATGGTCGCTGGGGTCGGCGCCGTTGATCTGGCTTTACTTGTGGTTGCTGCAGACGACGGGACTATGCCTCAGACCCGAGAGCATCTCGCCATACTTAACCTGCTAGGTGTCCGGCGTGGCATAGTCGCACTTACCAAAATAGATAGAGTAGCCGAGTCACGAGTAAAAGAAGTTCAGACTGAAATAGAAAATCTCCTGACCTTGACTGCACTGGAAAAGTCGACCATTTATCCGGTGTCATCTATAACCGGAGCTGGCATTAAATCCTTGTCTAAAGGGCTTGACGAAATAGCGGATGCATTGGATGAAAAATGCCCTAAAGGTCATTTTCGTCTCGCGATTGATCGTTGCTTTACCGTAAAAGGCTCAGGGGTTGTAGTAACCGGCTCGGTTTTCTCAGGGTCAGTAAATGAAGGCGACGAGTTAACCTTACAACCACAAAATACTTCAGTCCGGGTACGAGCACTGCACACCCAAAATAAGCCAACCAAATCCGCTCATGTTGGTGATCGGTGTGCAGTCAACATCGTCGGCACCAACCTCTCTAGATCTTCAATCCACAGAGGAAACTGGCTTAGTGGGAACGATCGTGATTCGCCAACGGATCGATTCGATATTAGGCTTTCCGTGTTGGATACGGAGTCTACCCCGCTTAGACATTGGACGCCGGTTCACGTGCACACCGCTGCAAATCATGTAACCGGTCGCGTTGCCGTTCTTGAGCAACGCTCGATCAATCCAGGAACAAGCGCCCTTGCACAGATCGTACTTTCTGAACCAATCAACCTGTGCATCAGAGATCAAGTGATTCTTCGCGACCAAGCGGCCCAGCGGACATTGGGAGGTGGACCCACACTCCACCCTCAATCTCCCAAACGAGGCAGAGCAAAGCCAGAACGAATCGCAACTCTACAAGTAATCGATGCACATCTTGATAGTAATCAGACAATCATAGAGCAAATATTGGCTCGGGAAAAAGAAGGTTTAGATATAGATCAATGGACCAGCACGCTTAATCTTACCCCTAAGGAATTCGCTCAATATTGCCAGGGCTCGGTGCGCGTCGAAGGTCGAGCAATCTCGAAGCTACAACTCCAGAAACACGGCGAAGATATTCTGACTACAATGAAAACCTGGCATTCAGAGAACCCAAATGAGACAGGAATTACTTTACCATCTCTGGCAAAAAACCTTGGAATCAAACATCGCCCCTTACTACGGGAGCTTCTCGATGCTTTGATCTCTTCGGGAAAACTGAACAATCGTGTCGGAAACTACGCCCTGCCCGGTGCGCAGGCAAGCCTCACCGAGAACGAAGATACCATATGGCTTCGAGTAAAAGAGATCCTTCTAAGGGACGATACCAAACCTCCAGTTACACATGAGATCGCTAAGGAACTTGGGATTGCACCCAAGGAACTGGAAAAAGTTCTTATTCGATGCACAAAAATAGGTTATGTAGTTCGGCCAGTGTTTAATCGCTTTCTACTTCCAGAAGCACTAGAAAAATTGCGCAAAACGCTGCTTGATACCGTGAATGAGAATAATGAGATAACGGTGAAACAGTATCGTGATGCCACGGGTATTGGGAGGAATCTCTCTATCGAGATACTCGAATATTTCGATAACCACGGTATCACCCAGCGTCGAGGAGACGTACGGAAACTATTGAAGCAAGAGTAATGCCAATTTCGACTTTCTCAGATAAGGTGGCAGCAATTACTGGCACAGGATCCGGCATAGGTGAGGCACTTGCCATTTCGCTCGCACAACAGGGATGTGCAGTCGCAATTGCTGATATTGATGCAGACAAACTTAAGCACACTGCGAGCCAGATTAGAGGCGCTGCCGTATCCAGCCATTTGGTCGACGTTGCTGATCGCGCACAAATGGAACAGTTCGCCAAAAACGTTGTAGCCCATCATGGTCGCGTAAATATGGTATTCAACAATGCTGGCGTCTCCCTCACGGATACTGTCTCGCACATGAGTTATGAAAACTTCGAGTGGCTCATGGATATCAATTTCTGGGGGGTGGTCTATGGAAGTAAAGCCTTCTTGCCTTATTTAGAACAGGTAAGCGAGGCGCAGATCATTAATGTATCCAGCATATTTGGTGTCATTGCTGTACCAACCCAGGCTGCGTACAACGCTTCAAAATTTGCCGTACGTGGATTTACTTACGCGATGCGTGAAGAACTTATCGACACGAACATTGGCGTAAGCTGCGTCCAGCCCGGAGGCGTAAAAACAAACATTGCCGAGGCGGCGCGTTACTTCCCCAGCGAAAATACGTCTGCTTCTAAGGAAGAATTTACTGCGAAGTTTGAAGTTATCGCAAAACTAACACCCCTACAGGCAGCCGAGCAAATTCTTCGTGGCGTCCTACAAAACAAGACTCAGATACTGGTCGGGCGCGACGCTAAAGTATTAGCAACCATCGAACGACTTCTACCTGTCTCATACCTAAAAGTATTACGCGCTATCTGGTCGTAAGTAGTTGACGAGCTTGCAAAGCTTCTGGAAGAATGAACGAATGGTATTCAACGGAACTCTGCATGAAATTAACCACCCTCCTTCTAGCCCTATTTATCTCACATATTGTGACCGCCGCTCCTCAAGAAGGAGACCTCGCGCCAAATTTCGAATTACAGGCATCCGACGATGAGATATATACCTTGGCTCAGTTCAGAGGAAAACAACCCGTCGTCATCTCGTTCTTCCCTAAGGCTTTTACCGGAGGATGAACTGCCCAGTGCAAGGCGCTGCGTGACAGTGACCGGGAAATAAAGAATTACGACGTTGCTTATTTTATGGCGAGCACGGATACACTTGAAGACAATACCGGCTTTGCTGAAAAGAATGGTGCGACTTTTCCCATACTTGCAGATCCAAACAAGACCATGTGTGAGGCTTACGGTGTGCTTTCAGCCAGGGGCTATGCAAACCGTTGGACTTTTTACATAGACAAGGCCGGCGTTATCCAGAAGATCGACAAGCAGGTCAACGTCCGTGAGGCTGGAAAGCAACTAGTTGAAAACATGGATGCACTAAACTTTCAACAAGAGACTTAATCACCGCCTAAGTGGTTCTGGACTTCTGGTTCGAAGACCAGGAGCAAAAGTAGAAGTGCGTTAAAGAACCTGAACTTGATCGTTTAATTATCCCCCCGATTTGATGTCAACAATCGTGCCGCCACTCAGTGCGAACTTAGCATCTGGCGTCCTCATCTATCCTGAGAACTCGCTAAAATTATCGTTCTCGATCAATTTTCTAGAAACATGTATAAGAATCAATTTGATGTAACTTTGATATCGCCAACGCAACGCGACTTCTTTTATGTTCCCTTTATCAACAATGAGCCCCTGGTTGTCCGCAATCAAGAGATGAAGCTTTACCCAGATCTCGCCATCGAAGGGGATCTCTCTGCCCTACCGTTCTGGAGCAGAGCTATTTCTGGCTACACCGATGACGCTCAGAGACAAGCATGAGTCCATTAGCGGTTCTGATTGGATCCAGTTCAACTTCGATTAGACACTCACAACTTACCGCTCTTCTTGCTATATTTGCAGCGAATATACATCTGGAGTAGCTACCTTGGATATAACAACCCATCAAACCATTAATCACGTTCGTGTGGTGACGCTAAATCGGCCGGATTCTCTAAACGCTTTTAATCAGGATTTATTCGATGCCCTTTGCGAAGAGTTCCTTGCTGCGACAGATGACGATGACGCAAAGGTATTAGTCCTCACCGGCGCCGGGCGAGCGTTTTCTGCGGGCGCAGACCTAAAAGCCAGAGCCGCCGGAGAAACCACGACTCCTAAACACGGGTTACAGGGGATGCTTGATGCCATCATTGGTTTTCCCAAACCGTTTATCATTGGCGCTAACGGTCTGGGTGTGGGCATTGGGTGCACAATTCTGGGACTCGCAGATATGGCATTCGTCGCAGAAAGCAGCCGGTTCCGTTGTCCTTTCTCTGCATTAGGGATTACCGCAGAGGCCTCCAGCACTAACACCTTCTCGCGATTAATGGGACACCAGCAGGCCAGTTGGATCCTACTCTCATCGGAATGGGTTAGCGCCGAGGAATGCGTCGCTGCAGGTCTCGCATTGAAGGTTTATCCTGACGAAGGCTTCATGGACCACGTTATGGAGCACGCTAATACTCTCGCCAGACTCCCTATCATTTCCCTTACGCAGACTAAGGCACTCATTATGGCGCCCCACCGTGAAGCCATGGCAAAGGCCATACTGGAAGAAAATGCCGCCTTAGCACAGTTAAGAGGAGCCCCAGCAAATCAGGAAGCACTCAGTGCGTTTATGGAGAAAAGGGAACCTGACTTCTCGGCACTGTAGCGTCACCTCAGAAACTTCACCTAGAACACACGCCCTGGGTTCAACAGATTGGTTGGATCCAAGGTTTGTTTCATCGCTTTCATCAAGTTAATTTCTGCTTCTGACCTACTTTCAGATAACCAAGGCTTCTTTTCCATACCAATGCCATGCTCTGCAGAGATCGAACCGTGATGGTTCTTTAGGTCCTGATAAAGCACCTCATCGCAAACCTCATGCACATGACCGACGTCAGCATCTGTGTTAGGTCGAATAAAAAAATGAACATTGCCATCGGCTATATGCCCCAGCACATAAACTTCGCACTCAGGCCACTTACTAGTTAGCGTAGTCTCTACCCCACTCACATAGTCATCCATGGCAATAATTGGCAAGCTTACGTCGTAGAGGAAAAAAGGTTCCGGTTCAAGAATAGACTCGAAGTCTTCACGGATTTTCCACAACGACAAACGTTCTGCCTCTGATTTCGGTACAACTGCATCGGCGATAACACTGGATTGATAAACAGACTCCAGCAATCGTTGGAATCTCTCCTCATCACTGGTGGTATCACTACCTTCCGCTTCGACCAACACATAAAATGGATATTCTCGAGACATTGGCGCGGTATGCCCATGCTCACCTGTGACACCACGAACATAATTACCCCACATAACCTCAAACGCACTGAGCGTTCCGCCGAGTTGATGCTGCGCTTTTTGGAGTGTTTCCACAACGTCCTCAAATTTATCCAACGCAAGGAGCGCCGTCTGGCAGCTTTGCGGCTTTGGAAAAATGCGTAAGACAACTCGCGTCACAATACCGAGAGTACCTTCAGAACCAATAAATAGTTGTTTGAGATCGTAGGCGGTATTGTTCTTTAACATCTGATTCATAGATGAAAGCACGGTGCCATTTGCCAGTACAACTTCCATACCCAGAACGAGGTTGCGCATCATACCGTAACGCAGCACATTGATCCCGCCAGCATTAGTGGAGACATTACCCCCAATCGTGCAGCTTCCGCGCGCACCAAGATCCAGAGGAAATACCATATCTTCCTCAACACAGGTTTCCTGAAGGGTTTGCAGCAATACACCCGCTTCTACCGTCACGGTGCCACCAACCGTATCAATAGTTTCTATCTTATTGAGCTTTTCCGTAGACAGAATAATTTCTTCAGGAAGTGGGTCGGCTGACTTAACGCAGTTAGTCATGCCCCCCTGAGTAACCACCGGCTGGCCGTATTTGGAGCAGATCTGCAGCACCTTACCGACCTCTTCCGAACTACGTGGCATCACAAGGGCGACGGCGACGGCAGGTGTCGAATCCCAATAGCTCGTTACTCTATCGAGTTTATCTCCATGGACGATAGAGCTTTCACTTAGCAGTTCAGTNAGCTCTTCTATGCAANGACNGGGTCTATTCATAGATTTGGAATGATATCCTTCGCAACTCTTTCCAGCACCTCGAAACGAGGATCATAGGCTGGAAGATTCATTATTTGATCAAGCCCTGCTCCGGTTAACTCCTGCATGCGTTCTAACAACTCATCCTGGGTGCCAATCATGCAGGTTCGTTGCAATAGTGGTTTGGTTACGAACTTTTCTTCTTCAGGCAGGACCCAACAGTTGTGGCCCTCATGGATTCTCTGGTGTCGTCGTTCCTCCGGAAATTCCTCCAACATCGCGATATAGTCATCCCATATCTCTGACATATGACCCGGCGGCTGGTGACCGAAGTTACGCCATTGATCGTAAGCATAATGGACAGAAGCCATGACCATCGCGCCACAGTGATATTTCACGCGATCAGAATCCACCGCTTCACCATCATCAAGAACAACTATTGCTGCAAGAGAGGTAGTATAGAACTCATTTCGATCGATCTCTCTGCCCACTTCTCGCGCACCCGCTTCTATCATCCTCCAAACATACTCCATGGTCCCGGCGGCAGAAGGTGTGCCAACAACAGCACCATCGCCATATTTCCCAACCAGCCCAAGGGATTTGGGGCCAAATCCGGAAACGTACATAGGAATCGGGTCCTCAAAGTTNACAAAGCCCTTGTCANGCATAACATGTCTGATTGGAATATCTTGATTNTCGAAGTGAACAAAGGATTCTTCTCCGCGCAACAACGGTTTGATTTCTTCTAGGTAGCGAGAGAATTCGGCAATGCGATGCGGTGGTAGTCCCATGATACGCATCGCCGTGTTTCCAGCACCGACACCAAAAAAGGTCCTGCCGGGTGCTAGCGCATTTATTGTAGCGATACCCGCGGCATTGACAGCGGGAGGCCGCGTGCCCGTAATGGCAACACCAGTACCCAGATTAATGCAACTTGTCTTNTCTGCTGCAAGCGCCAGCGTTGCATAGCAGTCTGACCAAATCATTTGACTGTCTGCACACCACGCATGGCTGTACCCTAGTTCCTCAGCCCTCACGATGTAACCAATATCCCCGACATGACTGGGGACGCAGATTCCTATATCCATTAAATCAACTCAGCGTAGATTTTCTGTAACAAAGATTCTCTTCATGGAGCATCATAGCCTGCACGTCACGATACAAATCTAAACCATAGGCTCCAGCCGTGAATCACGGCGCTGGTAGTCATTCCAAAAATAAACAAAACTATGGAAAAGTAGGGTTTGTTCATAGAAACTCCAGCTCCAGACATACTTGGTTTATAAGACTATGAATAGCATATCCGATGTTGGCGAAACGCGCAGGGAATTTTGCTCTATGTGCTGTCCACTGGCGCCATCACATCAATTCCCNGATNCAGTTGTGCCGCTNAANGCNCACNAAGGATTCCCAAGGNGTTACCCCCAAGGCNTTCTGTNTTCTGGCNTGACGGNGACGTTCGTGTGNAAAAAANCTGNAAGATTACAGACGCNCATCCGACTGGGGGACGCANCACAATANNNAGAACAGCNCCCTACTCCGNACCAANANCNANAAGCANAACGCGGNCANAGTATAGCNAGAGTTAGTTATGAAACGTGGAACACAGAAAAAATTATNGCAACGCGACAACCTATCTNCGTAACCTTAAGGGNCNTGTAANCTTGCCAATTATCACCTGTATTGAAGACCTTCGTGCGCTNTATAAGAGGCGCGTCCCAAAAATGTTCTACGACTACTGCGAGTCNGGGTCNTGGACAGANAGTACCTTTAGAGATAATGAGAACGCCTTCAANAAAATCAAGCTTCGNCAACGTGTTCTGGTGGATATGGAAAATCGTTCTCTAAAAACCAGAATGGCNGGACAAGATGTAGCGCTTCCAATAGCACTTGCTCCNGTGGGATTTACGGGTATGCAACATGCTGACGGAGAGATCCTGGCGGCCCGAGCAGCTGAGACACTTGGGATTCCATTTACCCTATCTACCATGAGCATCTGCTCCATAGAGGATGTTGCCGCCAAGACAGAAAAGCCCTTCTGGTTTCAACTGTATGTGATGCGGGACAGGGACTTCGTAGCCGATCTGATTGATCGTGCAAAGAACGCGGGATGTTCTGCCCTAGTGCTAACTGCAGATCTACAATTACTTGGTCAGCGGCATCAAGATTTAAAGAACGGACTTTCAGCTCCTCCCCGCTTGACTTTAAAGAATATGCTAAACATGTCGCTCTGTCCCCTCTGGGCACTGCGCATGCTTGCCACACCGCGGCGCCACTTTGGGAACATTGTGGGTCATGTTGACGGTCTCACTGACATGGGGTCATTAATGTCGTGGACGGCCCAGCAGTTTGACCCCAAGCTTAACTGGGACGATGTCGCATGGATTAAGGAACGCTGGGGTGGGAAACTTATTCTCAAGGGCGTCATGGATCCCGCGGATGCAAACCTAGCCGCNAGTAGTGGCGCCGATGCAATAGTGGTTTCCAACCATGGTGGGCGCCAGCTCGATGGTGCGCCAGCCACGATCGATGCATTGCCCTCCATCGTTGACGCTGTTGGCCAAGACATCGAAATCTGGCTAGATGGTGGTATTAGATCAGGTCAGGATGTGTTTAAGGCGATCGCAATGGGTGCCAAAGGCACCATGATAGGCCGTCCTTATATCTATGGATTGGGCGCCATGGGACAATCCGGCGTAGCCACAGCCATCTCGATAATATCCAAGGAACTAGACCTAACAATGGCACTCTGTGGCCTTAGGGACATCAAGGACGTTACTAACTCAGTGATCTGGAGGCAATANCGAAAACGGTAATCCGTTCTCGGTGCTCACATATCGAAGTTGACCTACTGCCAAAAACGTTCTGACTTAAGCCAGGCTCTGATCGGATATAACTCTCCGGTCAACATATCCGACGCAGGTGAAGCGAGGAACACCGCTAGATCTGCTACATTCTCTGGTTCCGGCGACAAAGTTAACGGAGGTAAAGGGTTGCCATCTCTATCTTCTCTTGGNGCAATAATGCCATAGCCCTTAAGTTCTTCAGTGGCGATCAGNCCNGGNAGAATAGCGTTCACATTAATATTGTCTTTNGACCACATCATGGCNAGATTATTGGTTAGACTNANCACTGCCGCCTTGGCAGCAGAGTAATGCAACTGCCCGGGGTTTCCTTTGCTTCCTGCCGTCGATGAAATGTTAATAATCTTGCCACCCCCCTGCTTCAGCATCTGACGTCCGGCAGACATACAGCATATAAAGCACCCCGTAAGGTTCTGTTCGATAATGTCTGTCCACTCGTCCAGTGGCGTATCTTCTGCTGCATAACTCTTACCCCAACGTCCCGCATTGTTAACGATCACATCCAAGGCACCGTATTCCTTCACCGTCTGTTCGATCATGCTATCGACCTGATCAGATGCAGTGATGTCTACTGAAATGGCAAGTGCATTACCACCCTCCGCTTTCACCTCGTCGGCAATCTTCTGGCAGTTATTAAGGTTTCTGCTGGCCACCACAACGTTGGCGCCGGCTTCTGCGTACTGCGTCACCATCGCAATACCCAGGCCACCTGCTCCACCTGTAATAATTGCTGTTTTACCATCGAGTCTAAAACTAGACATATCTGTTCCAAATCAAATGAATTAAGGGGCGGACTAAAGCACATTGGGCTATCACGTGCAAAANTATTGGTGGCTATCTTTCGAAGCTATCCTCAGGTCCAACCACAACCGGATGCGCCTGGACTGAAGGAGGAGCCATAAGTCTTTTCTGGCGTTCGGTTAACTCGGGAAAATCATTAGTGTTGTATTGCTCGATACGCCATGAGGAATGTGGAGGAGAATACTTATAAAGTAGCGTGCATCGTTCATGATCCGCTGTCCANGTTTNCGTACCGTGAATCAATGCCTCTGTAAATATCAAAACGTCTCCAGCCTGCATNGGTGGCTGCACAACATAGGGAGTGGATCGCTCAAAGGTCCTTACCTCATGAGGTAGTTCATTAAGATAGTTTGTTTTGTGACTTCCCGGAATACATGAAAAGCCACCCGCACCCGCTGGCGCAGCAGTAAGATTATAGGTCGCGACAGTGAGTCCATTACGCATCTCACCATCTTTATAGTAGTACCAATGATCCGATTCATTTCCTCTCGGTCCGCCGTGCAACTGGCCCCGCCGTCCTCCATTACGCATGAAAATACAGTAATCGTGATCTATCCGAAGCTGACGACCCATAAGTTCAACCAGGTACTCGAGTACGACAGGATGATCCATCAGATCAATAAACGGTTGCCCCCACTGGGAAATGCCCTTAAATCGTCGAACCGGACCGTCTGATACTTGTCTGGGCCAGGCCTTATCCGCTAACTCAATGTAGGTTCTGCATTCTTNATCCGATAACACTCCCGGAATAACAATGAATCCCTGAAGATCAAAGGAGAACTTCTCCTCATCCGTCATCGGCATAATTTCACCTTAGTATTACCATGATAATAAGAATCCTTGATATCAATAATCTAGNTTAAGAATACTTTGTATCANTTTGTATTATAATATATTTTNAAACTTAAAGNAGNTTCTAGCTATAGTCAAAACTGGATACTAGATTAGTCACTTGCCATGGATATAATAGCAACTTATACGGAGGCTACATGATAACAATCTATCACAACCCTGGCTGAGGTAAGTCGCGCGGCGCATTAGAAATTCTGCGCGATAGAGACGTCGAGTTCGATGTCNTTGAGTACCTAAAAACTCCCCTATCGAAAGCTNACCTNGAGAACTTTCTCGATCTGCTGCCTAANGAACCCAGGGAGCTGGTTCGCAAAGATAAGCGTTTCAAAGACCTTGGTCTGAACGCCGATGACTACACGACGAAAGATGAAGTAGTGGCGCTCTTGCTTGAGCATCCGGCGCTGATGGAAAGACCTGTTGTCGTTAAAGGAAATCAGGCCGTAATCGCCAGACCTTCTGAAAAGGTGGAAGAACTACTCTAGATTACCTCAGCGGTTCTGAGCTCCGCCAANTCATCTTCACCAAGGTTTAGCCAGCTGCTATAGATTTCATCGTTGTGGGCGCCAGCCTCAGGAAACAGCGTCAGGTCTGGTGCACCATAGTCCGAGTAACGAATTGGACTGGAAGGCAGGATCAGATCTCCGAATTCGTCATGCTCNATATGGTGTAGCATCCCTCGTTCATGAAGATGCGGATTCTGTCTTACTTCCTCCAAGTTTCGAACTGGCGCAACTGGGATTCTGCCCTCTCGAAACGCCGAAAAAGCTTCATCACGACTGCGCGTTCTCGTGAATGATTCAATAACTTCATTCACCTCTTCCTCTCGCGCAAGACGCTGGTGAACGGCCTGATAGTCGGGGTTAGCAATAAGATCTTCTCGACCCACTACCTTACATATACTCTGCCAATGTCGCTCAGCAACACTAATTATTGCGATATAACCATCTTTACACTCATATCGACCATAAGGACACGACCCCGCTGGAGAACGTGCACTATTGCGTTTGGGAAATTCTCCATTTTTATGGTAACTCGTCAGCTCTGAACAGAGCATAAAGTACATGGACTCCAACATAGAGACTTCAACCAGAGTTCCCTTACCGGTTTGTTGTNGCCCTACCAGCGCCGCCATGACACCCGCATACATGTGAATCCCACCCATAATGTCTGCTGGTGCGCCACCTGCGCGAGATGGGGGCCGGTCAGCGTCACCAGTCACACTCATAACACCACTTGCCGCTTGTATCGTGTGATCCATCGCAAGCATGTCTCGGTCAGGCCCTGACAAGCCGTAACCAGTACCTGAGCCGTATATGAGACCCGGATTTATTTTTCTCAGAGATTCCCAACCCACGCCAAGACGATCCATGACACCCGGTGCGAAGTTCTCGATCAAGACATCTCCCTGACGTACCAGTTCACGCAGAATCTCCTTACCCCGTACCTGCTTCAGATTCAGCGTGACGCACTTTTTGTTGGAATTGAGCATCATGAAAGCCATGGGTGTAGGAGCGCGTCCATGACCTCGAAGACGCTCGCCGCCAATCGGCTCAATCTTAATCACTTCTGCACCCGCACTTGCCATCAGGAATGCGGCATAGGGCCCCTGATATATCTGCGTCAGATCAATAACCTTTATCCCGGTGAGTGGTCCGTTGTCCATAGAGTCAAACGCCATTAAGATTGAAGTACACTTTGCTAAAAATACTATGGGAACGCAAATACTCCGTCTTTAACCCTCAGGTGCCGGGTATCTTCGCAGCAATGTCTGAACCGCAGACGATTGCGGGGCAAGTGCACGCAGACTAGCAAGTGGCTCAGTGATGTCCTCTACACGCCCAACCTTCTCGAGATAGATCACCAGCGTCAATAGCAGATCATATTGATTAGGCCACTTCTCTTTCGCCTCAAACAGGAACTCGACCGACTCCCCGGTTCGCCCTATCGAATCAAGCGCAATAGCATATACATAGGCATACCTCGGCACTGCATCTGCGAGAATCGCTCCTTTCTCCAGGTAGCCTAGGGCCTCACCATAGCGCTCGCGTCGCACGAGGTGAAGTCCATAACTGTGGTTAACAGCAGCGCTATCGGGTGCTGTACGCAATGCACGTGAGAGCATCGACTTAGCTTGACTCTCTTGACCGCCACCTCGATAAAAATCCGCCAGATTGATCAATGCCGGCACATAATTTCGTTCAATTTCCAGTGCTTGCTGATACGCCTTTAGTGCGGCACCTCGGTTNCCGAGGTTGAATTCAAGGCTAGCCAGGGAGAGTTGTCCACTGGGCGTATCCTCACGCAATAGCAGCGCCTCACGATACTCCTGAATTCCTGACTCTATTGTATTTCGTTGCTTCGNGGTGAGATCAAGGAAAATTGGCGNCAGCACACGTGTCNCCTCTAAACGAACGCTCTTTGATTGNTCCTGCAGCATCGGCGCAAGCATTCGCCAGCGCACAGCNGCATCGCTATTTTGGAGGGACATTACGCCAGCACGTCGAACCAGTGATTCCGTATCCTTTAATGCGCCAATAACCACTCCTCTTGCCTCAGGCGAAGAAAAAGAACCAAGTTGCTCCAGTAAAGTCGCACGAACCAGCGCTGATTGTTCTGGGTCCTGGATATAACCAGCTAGCGCAGCGACACTTTCAATATCCATCCGCCGCGCCTGATCATTACTTATTGCCCAGTGATCCTTCTGTTTGTTTCCCCACTCACGCTGTACTGACAACGACCAGTCTGGTAACTGATCGCTATGGCAATGAAGGCACGGGTCCGGGGATTCAATCACACCACTGACTGACGGATTGGGCACAACGAAACTATGATCCCTTCGATCGTCAACCTGCATATAGGTCCTCGCCGGCATATGACAGTTAACACACTGCGCACCTTCGCTTTTGGCGTCATGGTGATGGTGCTCCGTCGAGCCGTATTNTTGTAGTTTATGGCACTGAGCGCANAGGCTATTGTCACCTGCTTTGGTTTTGCCGGTATGCGGGTCGTGACAATCCGAGCAGGTAACGCCAGCCTGGTGCATTTTGCTTTGAAGAAACGACCCAAGAACAAACACCTCATCCTGAATCTGACCATCAGGAAAATAAAGCTCTGGGCCAAGCGTCTCCAACACGTAATGCTCAAAATAGTCCGAGACAGGCGGCGCGTCATCAATGGTCATACGCCTCGAGTGGCACCCTCCACACATGTTGATTTCTCGGTTTGATACTTCACCTTTGGGCTGGGCAATTGAACTCTNNTCTTCGAATACCCACGAGACAGGTGTTGCAGCACNTGNTGTAAAACCATGATCTGAGTCCGGAAATCCAGNAGNAGCCTGAGNNATGTGATTTCNCGCCGGNCCATGACACGACTCACANGCTACATTTATNTCCGAAAACGTAGTCTGGTANGACNTCGAATCGCCGTCATACTTNTTCTCTAGTTTCGTACTATGACAAACAGCACAACGACTGTTCCAATTAGCAAAATGGTTTGCCCAAAAAAATGGATGTTCAGGTGAAATATTTTCGTTTGGCTGCAGATGAAACCACCGCTGTCCGCCATCATCTTCGGGTCGTGAGTCCCAAGCAACATTGAGCGTCTGAAGACGACCCTTTTCGGTTGCTACCATGTACTGCTGGAGGGGATAGAAGCCAAATGTATTAAGAATTTGAAAGTTCCTGTGCGTCCCGTCCTTAGCTAGTGTGTTGATGTAATAATCACCATCTTCGACAAAGAGACGACTGGTGATTCCATGGAATACNACAATCTGATTATCGAAGTCACCTAGAACCGTTGACTGATCAGCGACCTGCATAGATTTGAAGTGATCTGACTGTTCCCACTCAGTAACAATCTCCTGGTGACATCCATTACAGGACTCAGAACCGACGTAACTTGCCGATACAGGAAGCAAAGCCCCAAGGAACTGTACAAGCAGCAAGTATTTCCAACGACGACTGTTCAAAGTCTACTTATGACTCATCATGGGGAATCTGTAGAAGGCNGAGTTGTTGGCAGAGAGTAATCTACCCTACTTCTCATATCGATAATCTGTTTTCGATATTCTTCGTAAAATTCCCACGTTGGACGCGGATGATATTGTAGACATTTAANCTCAAATTGCTCTATTACGCCCTTTAGGGTAGTTGGCTTCACAAACACCTCATCGTCGGGACGAAAATAATTAGGGATTATGGTGACGAGGGGCCACTTTACCAATTTTCTGCGCAGCAATGTATCAACGAGCTCGTCAAATCCCTTCTGTTGATTTCCATGCAGAAAGTCCTTGAGGCCACGAGCAAGAAGCTTTATCTCCGCCTCCAGTAACGCGTTAACATAATTGCGAAATTTTGATTTTTCAAACATCGACACTCTGCTCACTAAACGGACTATTTCATCGGCAATATCACGCGGCTTTGAGAAACGGGATTTCTTAAAACAGTCCTGAGACAGCGCCACCATCTGCGGTACCCGGTGTTTCTTACCTATCTCCTGCATTTCCTCGCTGAGAAGCCCCTGGGGATCCGCCCTCAAGAACGCGCTTCGGACTTCTTAAGTTTTGCCAAGTTCATCACTCATTTCATCTGCAAAGATAATATAACCTAGGATGACCCAGTGGTTTCACATCTTCAGAAACATTAGTATGAGAGCCTTCGTTAGCTAGGGGAAACGAGATGTCCGAAACATCACAATTCATGACAATCCATCAGATGGTCAAAGCCGCACAGAAGCGGCTTGATATTTATCACTGGGACTATTTAGTCGGAGGTACTGAAACTGAAACAACGTTAAAACGAAATCGTATCGCTATTGATTCTAGAGCCCTCAGACCAAAGGTTCTAAATGATGTCTCAGAGGTCGACACTTCAAGCGAGATTCTCGGCCAGCCGCTTAGCATTCCTGTCATGCTTGCGCCCATTGGTCGTCTTCAGGAATTCGAAGCAGGTGGCGGCGCAAGCGCGGCTATCGCCGCAGAAGAAGCTGGTGTGATGAGCATCGCTAGCAGCGTCTGCGAGCCCTCACTTGAGAACATTGCCGCGGCATCCAACGCGCCTAAGATTTACCAGCTATACGTCAATTTCGACGCAGACTCCGTAGACGATATCGTTAAGCGAGTAGTCGATAGTGGATACGTTGGCTTTTGTCTCACTGTCGATACCGCGGTAGTAAGTCGTCGCGAGCGCGATATTTCAAGACGCGTGAAAATGACTTCCAAAAGAGATCCGGAATCTCGCGCATATCGAGCCGCACTAAACTGGTCGGATATTGCTCGTATCAGAGAAAAGTCAGACATCCCACTGATCATCAAAGGCATCAACAGGGTTGACGATGCGCTTAAGGCGATAGAATACGGCGTCGATGTTGTCTACGTATCCAATCATGGCGGGCGACAACTGGACCAAGGGCCCGGCGCGCTGGACCTCCTTCCCGATATAGTGACGGCCATCAAGGGTAAAGCAGAAATCGCTATTGACGGTGGTTTCTATCGAGGAACAGATATAGTGAAGGCGATTGCAATGGGAGCTAATGCCGTCGGCCTTGGCAGGCTGGAAGCCTGGGCAATGGCGGCAGGTGGTGCTCCTGCAGTTGTGCAATGTCTGAATCTTCTCAAGGCAGAGATCGCCGAGGTGCTCGCGCTTTGCGGCGTCAGTTCATTCAAAGAACTGGACGAGTCTTTTGTAACAGAGGCGCAACCGGTAGTACCACCTAGCGTATATAGCGCGTTCCCGCTNCTTAANCTTGAGGATAAGGGTTACTGATTTTCCANGGTTGAAGACGAATACGTTTGAAGACGAAGTCATATTGATTGACGGCCTAANCGCCAAGNAAGACTCGGCNTTTCGATTTGCTATNANGNNGTTAATNANCNGNNAAGATATAAGTGACACTGCAAGCGATATGCTGGAGGGGCCAACCACCCTATTCCAACGTNTCAAGTTTTGCTTTCACTTAATNATCTGTGTNCATTGCAGGCGGNACCTGAAGCAGNTACGTCATTCCATTGGGGTTNCACAAAAGATNAGCTCACNTCCNGAACCTANCGACGNAGAAGTCGANACGCTGATCAGTAAACTCAAGAGCTAGCTAGTTTCTGTCTGNANCTAGCCACGCCGAAACGCNTGAAACTTTTCTACCCAGTCCAGAACNTGGTNCGGTTTGTGGTTTTTGCGCCATTCACTNGCCGCAAATTTNTTCATCTCCGCCANGGTCGGATAGATGTGAATCGTACCCATGATTTTCTTAAGNCCTATACCCTGCTTCATAGCCAGGACATANTCACTGATCAAGTCNCCCGCATGATCTGCCACAATCGTGACGCCAAGAATCTCATCCTTTCCCGGTGGAGTAAGCACCTTAACCACACCGTGAGCTTCTTCATCAGCAATCGCTCTATCCAATTCTCCAACATCAAAACGGGTAACCTCATGTTCAATACCCTGTTCAGTTGCCTCACTCTCACTTAAGCCAACCNGCGCCACTTCTGGACTACAAAAGGTACACCAGGGGATGACGGAATAATCTACTCGAAATTTCCAGAAACTACCAAACAGTGCATTCACTGTTGCATACCACGCCATATGTGATGCTGTATGAGTGAACTGATAGGGCCCTGCAACATCGCCCACTGCATAAATATTGGGGAAATTCGTTCTCAGAAAGTCATCAACAGCTATCGTGCCACGTTCTGATATCTCGACGCCAAGGTTCTCAAGGCCGAAACCTTCGACATTCGCTTTTCTGCCAACCGCGACAAGCAGTTGATCAAAGGGAATACGCACCTGCTCCCCTTGCTCCGAACGACAAACAAGAATTTGTTCGCCGCCCTGCTCTTCGATTGCTTCCGCCGCATGTCCCGCGAGGACGTTCACCCCATCTGCTTCAAGTGAAGAAACGACCATCGCCGAAACCTCTGGATCTTCCCGGGTCATGATCCTGGGCAGCATTTCAACCTGTGTAACAGCGGAGCCCAGTCGAGCAAAGGTCTGAGTCAGCTCGGTTCCAATNGGACCACCGCCAAGCACCGCCAACCGTTTGGGCTGCTCGCGTAATTCCCAAATCGTGTCGGAGGTAAGATAAGACACCGAATCAATTCCGGNAACAGGAGGAACAAAAGGCTNAGCNCCCGTAGCAATGATGATACTTCTGGTAGTCAGGATCTTACCNTTGACNTCGACTTCCCAGGGCGAAATGATTTTGGCGNTCCCCAATTCAACGTCAACACCCAAACTCTCATAACGCTCCACNGAGTCATGAGGTTCGATCTCGGTGATGACCCGCTGNACCCTATCCATAACGTNAGAGAAATCAAAGTTTGATNNCATGNGCTTAAAACCCAGCGAGGCCGAGCGCTGAATATCGGCTGCGAGTTTTGCCGANCGAATNAGCGCCTTACTNGGAACACANCCAGTATTCAGGCAATCTCCGCCCATCTTNTTCTTTTCGANNAGCGTTACCTTTGCNCGAACGGTGGCAGCGATTAGAGCCGCAACCAATCCGCCTGACCCCGCACCTAGAACGATTACATCTCGATCATAGGCAGAAGGTTTACTAAACCCCCGGTAAATCTGCCTCGCACGTAATAAATCGAGCAATTTCTTAGCGATCAATGGAAAGACCCCCAATAACCCAAACGCTACAAGCAACTCAATAGACAAAATATCAGAAGTAGTTGCAATTTCCGCGAGCTGTGTCCCGGCATTCACATACACCGCTGTCCCGGCAAGCATGCCTAGCTGGCTGACTAGAAAAAATGTCAAAATCTTGATTCTGGTGAGCCCCATTGCAAGATTGATCACAAAGAATGGGATGATCGGCACCAGTCTTAAGGTAAAAAGATAAAANCCCCCTTCCTTTTCAATNCCTCTGTTAAGAGCGACCAGTTGTCGCGCAAATCGACTTTGCACNTGTTCCTGTAGAACAAACCTNGCGANCAGCATGGCAAGGGTCGCNCCTATCGTGGAAGCAAATGAAACCAGAACAAATCCCCACCAGAAACCGAAAACCGCGCCGCCTGCGAGCGTCATCACTGTAGCACCCGGGAGCGAAACTGCTGTAACGACGANATAAAGCAAGAAATAAGCGACAGATGCTTCGGCAGGCTGCTCCTCCACCCATGCTTCAATAGATGCCTGCTNCATTTTAATTTGCTCAAGTGTAAGGAACTCGTNCAGCCCCATTTGAAAGAACGCCACCNCAAAAGNGANNAGGATNNCTNTNAGCAANATNTGTTTGATATTCATAGGAAGTTAACCGTCATCTCCCTATTAGAGAACAGAATCGGTGATTCGTTACAGCTATAGTAAGCGTTTGAAACATTTCAGGAATCATGCGGCTTTAGNCAACCCCTTTCAATAGGGATGTGCTAACTCTCGAACTGCACTAAGAGAAATNCTGTCNCACCNGGGGTTAATANCGTCCACCAATTNAACCAACTTTNGACGCNGTATCTTTTGCAGCTGACGCACTCTTAGGATCNCCTCTTCAACCTGCTCCACGTCAATAAGCTTCTGGAAAACCCTACGTTAACCCAGGCGTCGTTTAACGCGATCACGCGCTGCTTTAACTCCAGGTTCCAGATCAGCACCCACATTGACGGTTATATGAATACGGTGGCTGCTAGCAAGCAAAAAACCAAAGTAATTATTCATGCGTAACATTTGACCACTTTGCCCTGATGGCCTATCGCAGAATCCGCTGACACTTGGGTAGGCTATTGCTACTTACACTCTAACCAATCTCGTAACAGTCATGGGTTATACTGACAAAGTGGATACGAGAAAAACATACGATCCGACCAGCACTGATGCATGGCGCAAACTCACCGACCTGTCGAAGACCGTTTATGAGAAGGGTATTCTTGAGCACTTCACCGACAATCCGTTTCGCACATCCCAATACAGCATTTCACTTAATGGACTACACGTTGACTATTCAAAACACCTGGTCAGTGATGAAATTCTAGACGCACTAAACTCCCTGGCAGAAAAATCACCTCTGGCAGAACTTCGTGACGCCATATTTAGCGGCACACCCATTAACGAATCTGAAGGACGCAGAGTTTTACATACTGCTCTTAGAAATCCGGACTTCCCCGACGGGGCCATCGCCTCATCGATCGCCACTCAATTTAATCGCATGACGACAATTGCCAATCGGATAAGAGTCGGTGATTGGAAGGGATACGACGGTAAGCGGATCCACAGTGTAGTAAATATTGGGATTGGTGGATCGGACCTGGGACCAAAGATGGTCTGCGAAGCGCTACGAGAATTCGCACAACCCGATATAGACATGCATTTCATATCGAACGTGGATGGGGAACCGATTCGCAGCTTGCTCAAGCAGCTAGATCCAACCACGACAATATTCGTTGTTGCGAGCAAGACATTCACGACTCAGGAAACCATGGTCAACGCACAGGTGGCGATTGACTGGGTTAGCGAAAAAACTGGCATAACAGAACCATTATCCACGCCCCACTTCCTAGCGGTTACTGCTGCCACCGACACAGCGATTGAACGAGGAATACCTGCGAACCAGATTCTACAATTCTGGGATTGGGTAGGTGGCCGTTATAGCCTGTGGTCGGTCATCGGCCTAACGATCTGTATTTGCATAGGCCAGGAAAATTTTCGCACACTACTCCATGGGGCCCGGGAAATGGACGACCACTTCTTGAATGCACCCCTTGGCAAGAATCTTCCAGTGCAACTTGCACTACTGGGCATCTGGTACAACAACTTCCTCGATATACAATCTACGGCGGTTATCCCCTATTGCGAACGGTTGGGATTCCTTCCTACTTTTCTGCAACAACTCGATATGGAAAGTAACGGTAAACGTGTTTCGTCTCATGGTGTGCCGCTCACCTACGACTCCACACCAGTCACGTGGGGTCAAACAGGAACGAATGGGCAGCATGCTTTTTTCCAGCTGTTGCATCAGGGTACCCGCTTTGTACCAATTGACTTTATTGGCGTTGCTAACGACCAGCTGAGCGATGGGAAGCAACACCGTATTTTACTGGCCAACATGCTGGCCCAGGCTGCGGCACTCATGTCTGGTGAAGCGGCCGATTCCCCCGAGCAGGAATATCCTGGAAACAGGCCCAGCACGATGATATTGCTGAATAAACTGACTCCACATAGCCTTGGAATGTTGCTTGCGCTATATGAGCACAAGGTCTTCTGTCAGGGGGCAATCTGGAATATCAATTCCTTCGATCAGTGGGGTGTCGAGTTAGGTAAAAGGCTTACCAGCAAGGTCTTGGACGATCAGGACCGGAGCGGTCTGGATCCATCAACCCTCGATCTTATGGATCGGCTGGGGTTCTAGCAACTGTAGCTTCCACAACCACTGCTTTTCGTACTGCGTGCTCGAGGTCTTCTGGATTAAGGCTTTTGTCTTTACGAAGACGAATATCGTGATACACCGCATCCTGAGGGAATAAGCCCAAATAGTGTGTTAGCAACTTTTTCGTTTCGTCAGGTTCGCGTCGCGCTTCTGCATAATAAGTCCCCTCCTTTCCTCCAACGAGTAAGCGAACCTCTGAACCGCCGCGCAGATTGCGCCACCATTGATTCTCAGCGGACGAAAAACAGAGTATTGCTTCCCCATTTCTAATAAACCGGACTGGCGTTGTATAAATTCGTCCACTTTTTCGACCGACGAAGGTAATTAACATCAGGCTAGAGCTCCAGAAGTGGTGAAGTGGGGAGCGAAGTAGAAACTTCATTAACGGATTAATGATCGCGAAAAGGGGTTCTGGTACTTTCAATGTTATTTCCTCTACGACTGTGTACGTGACCGCTACAACTTCGGATTAATTCCTGTTTTATCCTGCATGCGGCTCGGTTAGGATGATATTTTTAGGACTACGATGAGTACGCGATGCTTCGGCTTATTCAGTCGAATCACATGCCCATACTGGCGCAGCTTTTCTGTGAACAAAGCCAGAAATTTGCCGACCCATTTATTCCTACCACTGTCGTTGTCCAGAGCTTTGGCATCGGCCAATGGCTGAAGTTACAACTAGCAGAGCAACAGGGTATCTCTGCGAATCTGGACTGCATCTTACCGGCCAACTACATTTGGCGCCTGTATCATCATCTACTGCCAGATATCCGTCTACCGGAGGATTCACCTTTCGATCGCGATCGACTCTCCTGGCGATTGATGCGTCTCATACCAAATTCACAGCACGAGTCTTTGCGTCGCTATCTTGACGCGCCTGGCGACCCCGATATCCGACAATTCCAGTTAAGTTTTCAGATCGCACAACTCTTCGATCAGTACCTTGTCTATCGCCCTGATTGGCCCATGGCATGGGAGCAAGGCAACCCTTTGCTAGATGCCGAGTCCCTTGGCAATCAGGGTTGGCAGGTGGCCCTATGGCAGGAGATTATCAAGGACGACCCAAGCATCGCTAGTCTACACCGAGCAAAGCTGCATCAACAATTGCTTGACGCCATTTCAGATAAACCCGCACTGCCGAGTGATCTACCCGAGAAACTTACTATCTTCGGTCTTTCTGCTATGGCACGAATGCAACTCGATACATTCCATGCCCTTTCAGAGATAGTGGATATCGACATTTACTTCTTGAACCCCTGTCGAAATTACTGGGGAGATATCGTCGCATCCCGGGACGTAGCCAAGCGCTCGGTTAGGCAATTGCTAGACAAGCAGGATGCGCTATCTGATGAGGATTACCTCACGGTCGGCAACCCGCTACTCGGGTCGCTAGGTAAAGAAGGTAGGGAATTTCTTGAATTGTTGCTGGAAACAGCTGATGTTGAAAGCCATGAGCTTTTCATGGAGACCGAAGGCGATTCCATGCTGGCGCTGCTAAAAAACGATATCTTGAACCTGGAGTACGGTGGCGCATTCGAAGAACAGCCAGAACAACGCCCAATCTCTGAAGATGACAAAAGCATTCAGGTCCATACCTCTCACAGCAGAATGCGTGAAGTAGAAATTCTCTATGACAATCTTCTCTCGATCTTTGACAAGGAAGAAGACATCGAACCGATTGATGTGATCGTCATGGCCCCGGACATTTCTGAGTATGCGCCATTCATCGACGCCGTCTTCAAGCACAAGATACATTATGGGATCGCCGACCGCTCACTCATTCAGCAATCAACGCTTGTCGCAAGTTTTCTCAAAATTGTTGCCTTGCCAACCTCAAGACTAACCGCCGTTGAAGTCATAGACCTATTGGAAGTGCCTGCTATCGCTCGATGTTTCGATCTTGATGAAGAAGCACTCAATAGGATTTCGGCCTGGATCCATGAGACAGGAATCCGCTGGGAGTACGATGGTGACGAGAAGTCCTCTCGCTGGCAGCTCCCTTCGGAAAACCTTAATACATGGCGATTCGGACTCGATCGGCTNCTGCTTGGTTATGCAATGGAAGGTGGGCTATATGCAGACCTCCTGCCATACCCAGTTGAAGCTGGGGATAGTGAATTACTCGGTACGCTATGCCACATCATCGAATTACTGGAGCGAACCAGACAGCAGATGTCACGCGCCCATAATCCCGCCAGCTGGAGAGATCTTCTGCATGAGGTTCTGGTCCAGTTCTTTCTTCCCAAAGATCGCGAAGCAATCGATATCGATCAGCTACAGAATCTACTTGATCGATTCGCAGCAGATGCGGAGGTCGCGGCATTCGAGGGTGAGTTTTCCAACCAACTCATACGCTTCTGGCTAGAGCAGCAACTTTCGCTCGCGCATCAGGCACCAGGATTTATTACGGGCGGGGTCACATTCGCCACACTGGTGCCAATGCGTAGCATTCCGTTTAAAGTAGTTTGTCTGCTCGGCATGAATGACGCCGACTTCCCCCGGGAACAGCGACCACTATCCTTTGATCTCATGCACATCGATGGACCACGCAAAGGCGATCGATCCAAACGTACAGACGATCGCTATCTCTTTTTAGAGGCCATACTTTCTGCACAACAAATTCTATACATGAGTTACCAGGGTAAAGGTGCCAGGGACAACCAGGACCGACCTCCATCCACCGTATTAGGTGAGCTACTCGATTACATCACTGGCATTTATCCCACATTCAAAGTTATCGAACACCCGTTACAACCGTTTAGCCCTCGTTACTACGATGGCTCACTGAACTCTTACCAGACGATGTGGTATGACGCGTTGCTTCGAGCACCTGAAGTTCAGCCGTTTATACATGGGAGCCTTGAGATAGACGGGGAACTCGAAGCAGAGTCTATGGAGCAACTGATTTCATTTTTCAATCACCCCGCTCGTTACTATTTCCATAATAGTCTGGGTGTCTTTTTTGCGGATGAACATATTGAGCTAAAGGAATCCGAATCCTTTTCCCTTGATCCCCTGGAAAGTTACCACTTAGCTAACCTCGCCCTGAATTCGTTGCTGAAAGGAGATGACGAGTCAGAATGGATGCGCGAAATGATTGCAGCAGGCCAGGTTTTAAACAATGATCTGGGGAAGCGTAATCTGCAACAGCAGCTATCGACGGCCCAGAGTATCCATAATGAGCTTAAGTCCCTGGTAAGCGAACCGCCGGTATCGCTAAGAGAAAACATCAACCTTGAACGCTCATCGCTATCTTTTGCAATTAACAATCTGTACGAACAACAACACATAGATATTCGCCCGGGCACCTTACGCAAACGTCAGTTGCTTGAGGTATGGGTAAAACATCTCTGCCTAAATGCAAACGAGCATTACTTCCCCACGACAACAATATCTCGGGGCACCGACAAAGCTGAACTAACGGTTATTGAACCGATTGCTGCGCACGATGCTCGGTCGTATCTGCAGTTACTGGTAGATATGCACGATAATGGACTTCGTCGCCCCCTGTCTTTTTTGCCAGAATGCAGCTTCGCCTATGCCTCAGCCATTATCGCCGGCAAGACTAGACTCGATGCAATGCAGAGTGCAAAGAAGGTATGGGCGCAGGAGGCGCAGGGCAGCGAAGGTCAAGACCCCTACTGGCGACGTATCGCTGTATCGAACGAGCTATTCGATGACTCTTTCGAACAATTGTCGATAGAGATCTACTCTCCGTTAATCGACAACTGGAATGAGGTATGAACGACATCTCAGCTCATGTGTTTCCCCTGAGTGGCAACCAGCTCATCGAGGCCAGCGCTGGCACCGGAAAAACCTATACGATCACCAATCTTTATATACGATTGCTACTTGGCCGGGGAAGAAAAGAAGCACTTCCGGTTAACCGTATTCTTGTACTGACTTTCACTATCGCCGCCACCGAGGAGCTTAAGCATCGAATCCGNAAGCGCATTATCGAAGCAAAACGCATATTCAGCGGCATCGATAGTGGTGACGGCGGCGGCACCGACTCGAAGGATGAATTTCTACTAACCCTCCGGAGNCACAGCGANGATCTGGATAGAGATCTAANATTGTTAACGGCCGCTAGCCTGCTTATGGATGAAGCCGCCATTTTTACTATTCATGGCTTTTGTGCTCGAGTCCTCGATGAACTGTCTTTCGAGACAGGCGTATTGTTTGACCAGAACCTCAACGCAGACCGAGATGCGCTATTACAGATAGCCGCAGAAGATTGCTTTCGAAAACACATCCTCAGACTACCCGATTTCGAAAGGCGGCTGGCACTAAAGCTCTGGCCNAACCCTGAACTGATGATTCAGAAAACGAAGCAGTTTCTGTTTCGTGAAAGTCTTTCCCTCGAACCTGATACGGAGGATGTCTCCGACGACTACGACCTGATTGGCAGAAACATCACTACAATCCAAAAACTGTGGGTTGAATATGACATCCCGGCACTCATCCGAAACGCCGGATTCGACGGACGTCGAAAACCCATATCGAGACTCGCAACGATGACAACACTATGCGAGTCCGCTGACCCCATTGCTGCCGACAATGAAGTGTGGTCCATCTACAATCAAGCCAACCTCAAGAACGGTCTTACAAAAAAAGGAACGATGCCGGAACACGCTGTCTTCGATTTAATTGACGAAGTATGGGCGGCCCGCAGGATCATCGATCAAGNACGTACTAATTTATGGCATTTGGTTANCCGATCTCTTCGAGANGAAATTGCTTNCTTGAAAGCGAGCACCAACGAGCTAACTCTCGACGATTTATTAGTTCAATTAAGCCAATCCCTGGTTAAAAACCCCACCCTACCAGGTCAACTTGCTGAATGCTGGCCCGTCGCTATGATCGATGAGTTCCAGGACACTGACAACCTCCAGTACGACATCTTTTCTCGTATCTACGCAGCTGGGGACGACAATTGTTTGTTGTTTATTGGAGATCCCAAGCAGGCGATCTATCAGTTTCGTGGTGCTGACATTTATACCTATCTTAACGCTAGGCAGGATTCAGACGACATTCATTCCCTCTCGACTAACTGGCGCTCCACCAAACCTATGATAGAGGCGATTAATCATCTGTTTTCCCGGACCAATATTTTCGGGGATGAGAATATTCACTACACGCCCAACACCCCATCTGCGAATACCACGTCGATGCAATTGGTGATAGACAATGAAATGCCTCCACCCTGCCGCATCAGCTTCTTGCAGGGTGAAAAACTTAGTAAGACGCAGGCACGCAACCTTTGCATGGCCGACGCCGGAGAGAACATCGTAGAACTGCTTACAAGCTCAGATCGAAAACGTGCCACCATCGACGGCAAGCCCATAAACGCTGGGCAGATAGCGCTACTGGTGCGAGACAAGAACGACGCTCGCGCCGCCCAATATGCCCTATCATGCCGAGGGATCAAGAGTGTTTACGTGACCTTGGAATCGGTATTTCTCCAGGACACTGCTGAAGATCTTCGACTGGTGATGAAAGCGGTCATTGATCCCACAAACGACAGGACTATTAAAGCAGCCCTCGCCACAACGCTGCTCGGTACTACCGCTGAGGAAATCGACGCGTTAAATCGAGATGTTGTCAAACATCAGCAGGTGTTATCAGAGTTTAAGGAATACCACGAGCTATGGGTAAAAAGGGATATCGCGCCAATGATCGAGGCGATTGTGGTGCGCCGTCAAATAGCAGAGAAATGGCTACATCGGCCTGGTGGTGAAAGACAACTGACCAATCTCAGGCATCTCTCCGAATTACTGCAGCAGCGATCTTCTGCTGCCCCAGGGATGCACCGACTACTCAAGTGGTTCACGAGAGAAAAAAATGCCGCAGAAACGGTTGCTACTGAAGATCGTCAGCTTAGATTGGAGAGTGATGAAAACCTGGTGAAAATAGTCACCATGCATGCGGCAAAAGGGCTGGAGTACGACATTGTCATGATCCCAATGGCCGGATTTATTGCGGGACAGCGCAGTGGAGAGCCGGCCCTTTATCACGATGTAGTCGACGGGATTTATGAAACACACCTCAATTTTTCACCCGACGAGGTGCTGAAACAGAATGCAAAACAGGAAAAATACGAAGAGGATATGCGTCTCTTGTATGTGGCTATTACCCGGGCGCGCTACCTCTTATATCTCGGTATACCGGATATGGCAGACCTGACGAACGCCGCAATAGGTAAAATGCTTGGTCTGTCAGACAAAGAAAACCGTCACTTGGATTACCTGAACGACCATCTCCCAGCGCAACTATTCAGGGTATCCGGGGTAACCGAGCCTGCTGTGACGCGCCACGAAGAGACATTCGATNCAAGCAAGTTGATTGCTCCACCGGCAACACCCATTCTTAACGATACATGGCGCGTACACAGTTATACGGGCCTCTCCCGGAACCTCAATAAACTAGAGGAAGCAACAGACACCTTTTCCATCGCCGGCTACGGTGACGATGAGGAAAAATCGGCGCCAACTGTCATGGAAACCCAATACAGTCGATTTACCTTTCCTCGCGGGCCACTTATCGGGATTGNTCTGCACGCACTGCTTGAAGATATAGATTTTGGTGCATCAGAAGAAGAAATNGCATCCTATTGCAGTCGCTGCATGTTGCGTCTGGGTATACAGGAATCTNAATGGCTCGATGTGCTTTCCAACTGGNTNATAGACATCGTTCACACGCCACTAGGCGCTGGTTTCTCTCTTGTAGATATACCGGATTCGGATCGTATCAACGAAATGGAGTTTCATTACCCAGTCACAATAAATGATGAATTCCTGGCATTGGCTAAACAGGCGGGATACCTCTCGCAAACAACCACTGAACATCAGGTTGATTTATCAGGGATGATGACTGGCCTGATTGATTTAATAGTTCGCTTTAATAATAAGNACTACCTTATTGATTATAAGTCTAATTATCTTGGAAATACATACGATAAATACACCCAGGATTCCATGCATGCAGCAGCCTCTCGTCACAACTACGACCTACAATACCTGATCTATTGTCTAGCACTTCATCGCTTTCTACGGCGAAAGATTTCCGATTATAGTTACGAGGGCAGCTTCGGAGGCGTACGATACCTTTTCCTCAGAGGTATGCAGGGAGCCGCCGATGGCTCTACCGGCGTATTCAGTGACCTGCCCCCCGTCGAATTAATCAACGAGCTAGATCAATTGGTAGGGAGTACCCATTAATGCCAGCTATCGAGCTTCGTTACATCGACTACTATTTCCGCGATTTTATCTCCCGCATCGCGCCCGAATGCAGTGCGGGCCTGCTACAAGTAATGGCTGAATTAAGTCGAGCACTGTCTAAACAACATAGTTGCCTTGATCTTTCGCCAAGACACGATAAACATCAACTAACACAAGAATTGGAGACCCTTCAACTTGTCGGTTCCACGAACTCCCCCCTGTCACTGCACAAGGAGAAGCTTTACTTCAGTCGGTTCTATCACTACGAAAAAACCATCGTGGAACAACTCATTAAATTCAATAAAAAACTGCCGGTTACCGATTTAGAGAAACTTTCCTCAGCACTATGGAAACGATTCCAGCCTAACAAAGAGATTGACTGGCAACAGCTTGCAACACTACAAGCACTGACTCAAAAACTAACCATTCTCATTGGCGGACCGGGCACCGGCAAAACCACGACGGTGACGATGATCATTGAGCTCCTAAACGAGCTCTCGGCTACNAGTTTAAAAATCTGCCTAGCAGCACCCACAGGCAAGGCCGCTATGCGCCTGAGTCAAGCAATACCACCTGCTGATCACGAAAACATGCGGGCACAAACACTTCACCGTTTACTAGGCGTACGTCGAGACGGTCGAAGCTTCAGGTTTAATGCTAATAACCCGGTTGTCTGCGATGTGCTGATTGTGGACGAAGCATCAATGATTGATATGCCTATGATGTATCGCATGTTGACTGCCCTCCCAGATCACTGCCGCCTCATCCTAGTTGGAGATCCTGATCAGTTGCCCTCAGTAGAAACAGGGAACGTTCTCTCAGACCTATGCTCTCATTCCGCTGGCTACAGCGATACATTAGTCGATCTGGCGAAAGAAGTATTAAATATCANACTTCCCACCGCGTCAGTATTACATCCACTGCAGGATGCTATTTGTCGCCTAACAGTCAATCATCGCTTCTCCACGACCAATGGCATTGGCCGCATCGCGCAACACATCATCGAGCAAAGCNCCGACCTCCCCNTGGAGGATGATCAAATTGAGCTATACGAACCTCAGCGTTTAATATCTAATGACAGAAGCACGCTATTGCATACAGACTATAAGGACTATGTCGAGCTTCTAAGAAATGAAGAGATTGACCCGATCGTTTTAAGGCAGGCTTTCGATCGTGTCCGCCTGTTATCGCCAATGCGCGAAGGTGTTCTTGGCGTGCAGCATCTTAACGACACCATCGAGCAGAAACTAGAACAACTAGGGCTCAAGACACAGTTCAATGATTTTTACCACGGGCGACCAATCCTGGTGCTACGAAACGATTACAATCTGCAGCTCTATAACGGTGACATTGGCATTTGTATCCAAGGTAATGACCTGCAACAAACTATGGTCGCCTTCCCTACGGGGAAGGATAGTAGTGAGGGGGAAACTAGGCTTCTTCTCACATCGCGCCTTCCACCCCATGAGACNTGTTTCGCCATGACAGTCCACAAGTCTCAAGGGTCTGAGTTCGACGCAGTAACATTGATCCTGCCGACCGATCTGACTGACAGTTCAGAACAACTGCTGTCAAAGGAATTACTATATACCGCCGTTACCCGAGCACGCTCAAAGGTTAAACTCTATTGCACACAAACTGTATGGCGACAATGCGTTACAACCAGAGAATCTAGAGTGAGTGGCCTGAATGACTTTCTTGCAACTGAGCATTTGATACAACATCAGACAAATAACTGAGTCTGTTTTGAGAAGCAAAGAATGAAAAAAATTGCACTGCATATTTACAGCGCAATTTCGTCGAGCTGGATAATTTTCAATCTCGGGTTCTGGATGATCCCGATACTCATGATCGCCGCAGGCAAGTTGCTCCTACCTGGCATTGGATCATTCTGGCTAAAGTTAATCGCTTTCTGCTATCACAGTGCTGTTCGCCTCAACAGTTTATGGATGTTATACGTTGTGGGCGTGCGGATTAATATCCGCGGCGATATTGGNATCCATCCCTCACCCATCGTAATCAGTAATCATCAATCCTGGTTTGATATTCCAATCATTCATCACGTCATTACTGACCACGGTCCGATTATTAAATTTCTAATCAAACGACAGTTAGTGTGGGTACCTATAATTGGCTGGTTATGTTGGATTTTAGGATTCCCACGGTTGTATCGAGGCCAAGGACATCGAGCGCGGGAAAAAGATTACGAAGCAATTCGAAAGTTTTCTGAACNAGCAATGACGCACCCTGGCGCGGTGTTGATCTATCCTGAGGGTACGCGATTNACGGAAACAAAACGCGAAAAACAAAACTCGCCCTATAAACACCTTCTGAAACCAAGGATGGGTGGNCTCCGTATTCTTAAGGAGGCCGCAAATCCCGATACACCGATTATCGACGTCACGATTAAATATGTCGGTGGTAAAAACAACTTCTGGGAAGGCATGCACGGTGCAACAAAAGATGTTGATGTNATTGTGAAGGTTTATCGCCTTCGAGATATTCATGACTTAAGAAAATGGCTGAANGAGCGCTGGAGNGAGAAAGAGAAAATAATTTCCGCTACGTAAACCTTAGCAGGTCTTCATAGATGTAGACTCAAAGATTATTCGCAACATCGATGAAAAGATAACAGCTCTCACCATCACCAACCTGATTGGTCAAAAACGAGCCTTTAGCAGGCAACCAATTCAAATCGGTTAGCAACAAGCCATCCATACTGCATCGTCTGCGAAAAGCTNGAAGTAACAATTAAAGCCGNCTGAANGAATAACCTCCAGCGCTTCTAGAATAAGCCGCTTGACGTCTTCGTCTTCCGCTTTAACTATGGAAAGTGCCGGCGCCACGAATANCCTCTGGCTCTAGTAAAAATAGATCCAAGTGCAGTGATCTTAATTAGNAGAATCAACTTAACAAACAGAACCNCGGTTGCTTTGTTAGTTTCAGGTAATGAGTTATGCTGTTCCCGCAACAATTGCTAGATCTAAAACAATGAAAATATTGAAGTTTCTAGCGTTATGTGTGCTTGCCATCCTCACTTTCGCGCTTATTCTCTTNTATGAGGTTGATATCCCAGCCGATGTCGTTGACGCAAAATATAGTAGTCCATCNTCCCTGTTCGTCACNCTGGAAAACGAAACCCGAGTTCACTATCGCGACGAAGGTAACCGTCGAGGTAAATCCATCGTCCTACTGCACGGATTTGGCTCGTCGCTACACACCTGGTCAGCTTGGGTAGAATTGCTAGGTGATGAATTTCGGTTCATATCATTGGATCTACCTGCACACGGTTTAACAGGTGCCGNACCAAACGGCGATTATTCNACAACCGCTTTTGTAGACACTGTAAAGTTATTGGTAGACCACTTGGGGTTGACGTCGTTCACTNTTGGCGGCAACTCAATGGGTGGTAGCGTAGCGTGGCGTTTCGCACTAACGTATCCGAAGAGTGTGGAATCCATCATTCTTGTTAATGCTGATGGTATTAACAAATGGCCTAATCCCAGCAAGCAACCTCTCGTATTTAATCTTTTGAAAAAAGAATGGTTCCGCTCCATTGGCAGCATTCTAGATCCCTACTACCTTGTCTCCCAAGCCNTAGATTTAGCATACAATAATTCANCTATAGTTAACGACGAGATGATATTACGTTACTATCATATGATCATGCGCGAAGGTTCTCGAGAAGCCATCATCACTCGATCGAGTTCTTCATCAAAATACGTTTACACAGAAGCTGACCTCAAGACACTAACGCACCCGACCCTGATCCTCTGGGGACAAGACGATGCAATCATTGACGCATCAATTGCCTCAAAGTTCGATGAGACGTTAAAAAACTCCAAGCTGGTTATCTATAAAGAAACGGGGCATGTTCCCATGGAAGAGATACCTGAGACCTCCGCAAAAGACGTNAGGAATTTCCTGCGCAACTTGAGTGCAAACTTATAAATAACAGATATTTTGCACTCGAAATGGAACGTGCAGGGGGCAAAAATAAGAAGTAGCGCACAGTTTTGCCAAATTAAAAGCCATATAATGGCAAAAATACCGNTACTACTTTTCCTTATTCGTATTCAACATATCATCCAGAGTTGAAATATAGAGCTCCNGGGAACTGGCGCTATACCTTANTNGTACTGGTTAAGCCTTNGCCAAAACACTGAATTAGAACAATCTAATTATCAGTAGGGGTGGTAACCACTTGCCGATCGTTTGCGTCAACGAATGCTCCTAGGCTTTTTCATGGGCCTTGAACTAACTTGCCAATATAGTTAATTATGGACCGGCAATGTGCATATTCCTTTTGATGAATAGTCAGAACTACCTCCGGAATTAAAAGTAAAAATCGTTCTGATCCACTACAGGGACAACTGGTTTAACTTTGAAACCGAAGCCGCTGAAGGGCGGCTGCAATAGAGTAGACTAAGCACGACCAAAGCTATATCTTGGACACCTATCAGGCGCGATCTGGCGCCGAGCTTATCGATATGGTTAACTTATAGGCAATTTTTTGCTCATAGGAATACGCCCATGAAAGACCAGTATGGTGATATCAAAATCACCCTTCCTGGCGGTTATGTTGGGATCGCTGAAATCCAAAGAGGACCCAACAACTTTTTTGATCAGCAACTAATCAGCGATCTCGCCGACTTTTTTATAGACGCAGATAACAGCAGTGATGTTCGGTCGATCGTACTGTGTTCCGAGGGGAAACATTTTTGTGCGGGTAACGACTTTACCTCTTCATCAGCCGGCGCCGATCGCGAAGAAGGAGCGCGCAACCCCCTTTACATAGAGGCTGTTCGTCTATTCCACGGTAAGACCCCAGTCATCGCTGCCGTTCAGGGCGCAGCAATTGGTGGCGGATTAGGATTGGCGGTCATGGCTGATTTTCGCGTGGTCTGCCCTAATAGTCGGATGGCTGCAAACTTCGTGAAGCTGGGATTTACTCCTGGTTTTGGTTTAACCCACACATTGGCTAGGATTATCGGATTACAAAAGGCCAACCTACTATTTTTGACTGGACGCAGAATAAATGGAGAAACAGCATTTGAGTGGGGACTGGGTGACATCTACACAGATAACGACAATGTCCGCGAAGCAGCCATTGAACTTGCCAGCGAAATCGCCGAAAACGCACCGTTGGCACTTGTCTCGATGCGCGAACAGATGAGACCAGAGCTGGCGGAAGCGGTACAGGCTGCTACAGACATTGAAGGAGCCGCACAACAGTCACTTCAAACAACAAATGATCACAAGGAAGGGGTGAAAGCCGTCGCGGAACGACGGCCTGGAAATTTCACTGGAAATTAGGTCTTAGGAGTCTGGCCCAACAGGCTTTCGCAAATTCTTCTTTCTACCATGTCGAGTCTTATTATCTAAGCGTCGCTTCACCGCAGCCTTACCAGGACGCTTCTTTCTACGGGGTTTTCGTCGCTCCTGCGCCTTTCGTAATAAATGGTCCAGGCGGTCAAGTGCATCAAGACGATTCTGTTCCTGACTCCGAGACCCCTGTGATTTGATAATCACAACCTTGTCAGAGCTAATGCGCCTATCTCGCAGAATCGCAAGGCTTTCCTTTATGTCCTCGGGGATAGAGGAAGCATTGATATCAAATCGAAGATGAATCGCGCTCGACACCTTGTTGACGTTCTGCCCTCCCGGGCCGCTGGCCCTAATCGCTGACAATTCGATCTCATCTTCGGGAATATCTGCAACCGTGATCATCCTGATCGTGCCATATACTTCCCGTTAGTCGTATTAACTTTAATCGACTCCCCCTGCACAATGTATTCAGGCACCTGTACTACTAGGCCAGTCGAAAGCGTAGCTGGTTTGGTTCTTGCGCTGGTAGACGCCCCCTTGATAGCAGGAGAAGTCTCAACAATCTCCAAAACCACAGACTGAGGCAATTCGACGGCGGCAATGTGACCTCCTATTAACAAGGCCATAATGCCACCAAGCCCCTCATGAATGTATTCCAACTGCCCTTCCAGACTTTCTCTGGAAAGAGAGTATTGTGAATAGTCTTCATTGTTCATAAACACGTAATGGCTCCCATCAATATAGGAGAACTGAACCGCAGTCTTCTCACAGTCTACGGGAGACAGCACGTCATCTCCCTTAAGAGATTCATCACGTTTCTGGGCGGTTAACAAATTAGAAAAGCGGATCTTATAGAGTGTCGCCGCTCCTCTTGAAGACGGACTTTTTGCCTCCAACTGTTTAACAATATAAGGCGTTCCGTCAATGTCGACGACCTCCCCTTTTTTTAGTTCACTTGCTTTTGGCACTTATTACAACCGTAGTTAAATTAATATATTCTGCTTTGATCACCATATTACCCTAAGCAAGTCACAACTTGGACTATGCTATCTCCTGTCAGATTAAACTCACCTTTCGTGGCTAAAACTTTACCGACGGTCATCAATGCCAGCAGTGAGATTCAGGATTTTGAGATGGATTCTTAGTAGGTAATAATCCACCGAACTTAGTGTTACCAGAGCGACCTTATAGTCCCACCCTCATCTTTCTAAAACCGCTTCAAAAGTAGCGAAAGATCATCAATCTCGACTTGTGTAATGGCCATGTTGGTGAGATCTCATATCGAATTCATATCAGGTATAAAACATTTATTATCCAAAGTCTGCTATAAATTTACAGCAGCCATGAAATACCCACTGTTCCGGTAACTGCCACCTTGATGACGGTATGACTGGTGGCACCTTCAGTCAAAATTTCTGAATTAATCATCACGCCAACAACCTCAGACGAGCCTCTTCTATACTCAATCTCATCAGACAGTCAAAAGAACAGACAAAAAGGTAAACCACCTCAAAGAAAACTTGACGCCAACCGCTTGCCCATTAAGAATTACCTTTCAACATTTTTTGGGAATCACCATGGCTATAGGTATCGTTGCAAAACTAACATGCAAAGAAGGGGCGAATGCAGAATTCGAAGCTGGATTCAAAAAACTTCAGAAAGTTGTGAAAGAAAACGAAGCCGATTGCCTCTTTTATTTGCTAAACAAATCGCGTGACGATGACACAACCTACTATGTCATGGAAAGTTATGCGAACGCCAAGGCGATTGAGTTCCACGGTAGCTATGAAGAGTTTCGTCAGACAAGCAAGGCTTTAGGCCCCCTCTCTGGCGGGCGGCCCGAAATCACCATCATGGATCAGATCGATTAACTATTGCAACCGGTCGTAAAGGTAAGGCAGCGATTCATCCATTCGATAGTCTACGGAAGAATGATTATCCGCAAACTCTTCGTGTCTGTGATTAATACCAAGTGCTTTCAAACGCTTGACTAACTGCCTTGCCCCGAACACGAGCTTGTATTGATCTCTAGACTCTCAGTCAATCTATAAACCGTTTAAGTGTGGTCGACTAACAACCACCGGCAAACCACTACTCG
>PASO01000054.1 GCA_002712135.1 Gammaproteobacteria bacterium | reverse complement strand
CTGCCGCACTCTGCTTTCTCACTGTCGGCACTAAACTCGATTTCATACCCTGTGAACTTGCTTAGATTCTTCATCCCGGTGCCTNAAAATCAGNTANTGACTCTTGATGCCCAGTAAGGTCCCCCGCTAATGGCNAGCATCTTGTNAAAGCCCACNTAGCTGAGCTTGGTGAGNTATTNCTGGACCGAATAGTGGGATATCTGAGTATCGCCTGTGAGAGNATCGATAGCCTGAANACCGAAACTCAGCCGCAGTGNATTCAGCTCGGGCTTGACGTTATTTAAAAAGCTNCTCTGACCTTTTGCATATCGACGCCATGTGCATAAGCTTTGAGCATTCTCTGCCACTGGGTCTTGTCACTGATATGGTTCTTAAAGGCCACTTCTACAAAACCGGATTGTTGCTAGGCCTGCACTGTGATCACTGGCAATGATTTTACAGCGCTCTGATCAATCCAGTACATCGGGAGGTTTTCTTCTTTGGTGATACCCACCTTGATACCCGATGATTTGGAAAGATAAAAAAAGCGACTGTATGCAAAATGATATACTCCAAACTGGGGAGCGCTAGATTCCGGTACTATAGTGATAGCGCTCTGAGTTCAATACGTACAGGTGGCAGGCAGTAATTTTCTTTTGGTAACGGTGGCAGTTTCTGATTGTAACTCTTGGGCGTTTCATTGCCGTAGTTGATGGTGGCGGTCCAGGTGAGTGTGATTTTTCTCACGATATAAGGGTTGAGGTAGAGGCATGCGTCATCCAGTTTCAGGTGATAGTCGATAGAGTCGTTGCCTTCGAAGAGCATTTTTGGCCTAGGTGAGCACGCATGAAGGTAGAATGCCATGCGTGCGCAGCCAGAGTCCGTTACAATCTAGCGATCGTGAAGTAAATGAGTACACCAAATGAAAGAAGGCCAGCCCAAATCAATTTATCTGAAAGACTATCAGGTACCTACTTACCTGATTGATGAAACGGAGCTGCACTTCGACATTAATGAAGATGTCACCTTAGTAACCGCAACATTGCAGATTAGACGTAACCCGGACGCGACGACGTCAGCGAGTGAACTTGTATTGGATGGTGTCTCACTCGAGACCCTTGGCGTGGCGATTGATGGGCGTGAGTTGCTGTCCAACGAATATGGCCTGGATGACTCGTCTCTGACAATTTTTGATGTGCCGGAATCATTTTGTCTCAAGACCAGTGTGGCGATCAAACCGCAGGAAAACACAGCACTTGAAGGTCTCTATAAATCGGGCGATATGTTCTGCACCCAGTGCGAGGCAGAGGGTTTTCGTAACATTACGTGGTATGCAGATCGGCCTGATGTGATGTCGAAGTTCTGCACCACTGTGGTTGCTAACAAAGAAAATTATCCAATTTTGCTCTCCAACGGTAACGATGTGGCGCGCGGAGAAGAGGGTGACCGCCATTGGGTCACCTGGGAAGACCCGTTCATGAAGCCAGCTTATCTTTTTGCACTGGTCGCTGGTGATCTTCAGCTCATGGAGGACGCGTTTACGACCATGACTGGTCGTGAGGTGGCGCTGCGCATATTTACCGAAGCACACAATATCGACAAGGTTGATTTCGCTATGGAGAGTCTGAAGAATGCTATGGCTTGGGATGAAAAGACCTATGGGCGAGAGTATGACCTCGATATCTTTATGATTGTTGCGGTGGATACGTTTAACATGGGGGCGATGGAGAATAAGGGCCTGAATGTCTTTAATACGTCCTGTGTCTTGGCAAGACCAGACACCACCACTGACGCTGGCTATCATCGTGTGGAGTCTGTGGTCGCCCACGAGTATTTTCACAACTGGTCTGGTAATCGAGTCACGTGTCGGGATTGGTTTCAGCTGAGTCTCAAAGAGGGCTTTACTGTGATGCGCGATCAGCATTTTTCTTCTGATCTTGGTTCTGAATCGGTATGTCGTGTGGCTGATGTTGATACGCTCCGTAACGCTCAGTTCCCAGAGGACGCGGGTCCGATGGCGCATTCCATCCGGCCGGATTCCTATATCGAGATAAATAACTTTTATACTGCCACGGTGTATGAGAAGGGCGCCGAGGTGGTTCGCATGATCAAGACGCTGCTTGGTGCCGAGCGTTTCCGTAAAGGTACCGATTGCTATTTTGACCGCCATGATGGGCACGCTGTAACCACGGAAGATTTTGTGCAAGCCATGGAAGATGCTAACGAAGTGGATCTTGCCCAGTTTCGCACCTGGTATCGTCAATCAGGTACACCCTTGCTAGATGTTACTAGTGACTACGATGCCGGTGCAGCAACGTTGACGTTATCCGTTGTGCAGTCCTGTCCGCCGACGCCGGGTCAGGCTGAGAAGGATCCTTATCACATGCCTTTTGCAGTGGGTCTGCTGGACGCGACGGGAAATGATATTCGTTTCAGTGCGGACGGGTTGGATGTGTCCAGTATCAATGAGGATGAAGGATCCTATACAGCCGTGCTTAATCTTACAGAGGTCTCCCAGCAATATAGGTTTACTGGTATCAAACAGGCGCCGACACTATCCTTGTTACGGGGCTTTTCGGCGCCAGTAAAACTCAACTATGGCTATTCGCGAGATCAGCTCACATTTCTGATGAGTCACGACAGTGATGGTTTCGCTAGATGGGAAGCCGGGCAACGATTAGGTGTCGAAGTAATTCAGGAAGTAGTTTCGCAGGTGCAGTCGGGCGAGCAAGAACTGAGCGTCGACAAGCGTTTGATCGAGGCGTTGGATAGTAACCTCAGCGAGGCGATTGCCCGTGATAGTGATTCCTCCCTGGATAAAGCCATGATCGCGGAGATGCTGACCCTCCCGGACGAAGGTTATCTGGCAGAACTTGTAACGGTTGCCGACCCGGACGCAATCCATCGGGCCCGTGAAGTGGTCCGCAACGAGATTGCACGCCAGTTATCCGGGGTTCTCCTGTCCGTGTATCGAATGAATCAGTCCGATGAACCCTACGAACCGACGGCGGAGGCGATGGCGCGTCGTGCGCTGAAGAATACCGCGCTGGCCTACTTAATGTGTCCTGACGATACAGACCTGGTGTCTGCCTGCGTAGAACAGTTTGAGCGTGCGGACAATATGACCGATACCTTGGCGGCGCTACGTGCACTGGTTGGGTCTACTGCGCCCGATGCGCAGCCTTCAAAAGAGAAGGCGCTGGTCGACTTTTACAATCAATGGGCAAATGAGGCGCTGGTGATTGATATGTGGTTTACCGTTCAGGCGTCATGCAGGTTGCCCGGAACGCTGGATCAGGTTATGGCGTTAATGCAGCACGAAGCGTTTGATATCAAGAATCCGAATAGATTTCGTTCGCTGATTACCGGCTTCACGGGTCAAAATGTAAACTTTCATCAGGCTGGTGGTGCGGGCTATGCGTTTTTAGCTGATCGTGTAATTGAGGTGAATGCCATCAATCCGATGATCGCGGCACGAATATTGGGGCCGTTAACGCGCTGGTATAAGTTTGACCAGGCAAGACAGGCGCTCATGAAAAACGAACTCGCCAGGATTAAGGATACGCCGAACTTGTCACCAGACGTGTATGAGGTGGTGACCAAGAGCCTGGCATGAGCCTTTGTTTGCAGCCCTGAGCGGGTGTAGGGGATAGCCGTTACGGGTTCGCTGCTGCCAGCAAATCGCGTGATTTCACTTTTTCTTGTTTTGTTGTTCTTAGGTCTTTGATGATGCGCTGTAGATTTGCGCCGCGCCAACTTGTGTTCGATGTTTCGCCATACAGCGCTTCTTCCAAAACATCGATTTCGTCATCAAGGTCATCACGTTGCAGTTGTGCACGCAGTTCCTGAAGGGAGCCGGTCTTGAATCGAGCGTTGCTCCACAGAAACAAGTAGCGATGCGTGTCGGCAGCGCGATTAGCCTTGCACGCCTTGGTGAGTTCCTTAAACAGATTGTCTTCGTTTGGCTTGACCACCNCGAAGGTGTCATCCTGATGCACTTCCTTGAATTCTCTCAATTCCTGGCGCACGGCAAACCATTGCCAGGTGCTGAAAATCCACAGGAAGCCAAGCGCGATTAGAGCTNCGATCCAGACATGAGAAATGGTTTCTTCTGCAATGGCTGGTTGATTGATCTGAGTCAGCGGGACGGCGACTGTGGGCGGGGCAACTGCGGCGCTATCTGCGGGCATTACCTGGTATGTTGCTGCCGGAATGACGGCGACTTCTTTCCGGTCTGATTCCGTGTTCCACCAGGGGATGCGGATCTCCGGCAGTGTAATTTCACCCGCTTTGGTAGGCACGATACCGACCGTGGTCACATTTGAAGACACAATCCCGGCTTCGCTGACATTCTTATCAGTAACGGGTGGGTCAGCGTAAGTCTTTACATTGTCTAGTGACAATTCCTCAAGTAATGGCAGGAGCGAGCCAGCGAGGCCCACCGCGTGCATAGCGACGATACGATTGATGGGCTTGCCAACCTTGAACTGTGGCGGGTTTTCGGTCCATCGCGCTACCAGGTTGAAGGATCTGGCGGCGATCCATGTGTTTCCGGTAAAGGATTCTGGTGTCGGTTTGACTGTGATGGTGATCGGTGTTGATGCGGCAGTAACCTGTTGCCGCTGGCTGAAGAACCCGCCTCGGCCGCGTACGCCACGAAATATTTCTCTTGGGATGGTCAGAGACCCACTTTTCTGTGGAAAAATCGCGTAACGTTTTTCAAGGTATACGAATCGCTGACCGTTGACCATGGCCTCGTCACGTATCTCGCTTGCCAGAGGTTCGACAACGGTCTCCGGTAGATCCGGCGCTGGTGGGAAGTCACCACTGATCGCATCGGAGTAATACAGTCTGACTGAATAGATGACTTGGCTCTGTACATAGGCCGTAGTCCTATCTACTTTGGTTTCAAAGAACACAAAACGAGCGTCTCTCTGCTGCGCTGCAGCTGAGGGGGATACCACATCGATCACAATTGCGTTGGTAGTTTCATTACCAATAGTCAATCTGGGTATCAGGAGTTTGCCTGTTCGCGTGGGTTCTAGCACTAGAGAGTAGGTCTGGGTGCTTACCATCTGTTGGCGACCGCCCCCCATGCTGATCTCCGTTTTCTTTCCCTGTTGCTGCGAGAGAATCTGAAAGTCACGGATCACAGAAAAATCAGGCAGGACTTCGTCACCATCTGTGATGCTTATGGTTAGCGTCACTCTTTCCAATTCGCTGATTACGGTTCGATCCACACTCGCGGTAACTTTGCCGTAACTGGATGCCGCAAATGCTAGCGTAAGCAGTCCAATACAAATGTTTCGGCCCATATTCCCTCCTACCAATCCCCAGACTGCGACTGCATGATCTCGCCTTCCCGTAATCGGTCTTCATGCTGCTTCTGAAATTTCCTGCGTAGCAGGCCGCCGGGATCATCGGGAACACGGCGCAGCCATTGCTTCAATGCCTGTTCTTCCTCGCTATCTAGTGACTTGTCTTCCTCGGCTAGCTCCTGCTGTGTCTGNTNTCTGTTGCTGCTGTTGTTCCTNTTGTTGTTCCTGTTGCTCTTGTTGCTCTTGTTGCTCTTGTTGCTCCTGTTGCTCTTGTTGCTCCTGTTGCTCTTGTTGGTCGCTTTCCTGCTCCTCACTTTCAGCATTTTGCTGATTGTGTTGGTCCTGCTGGTTCTCCTGATCCTGCTCGTTCTCCTGATCCTGGCTTTGTTGCTGCTGTTGTTGCCGCAGGTCTTCTACCAGTTTCTTGTTAAATGCGGCGTCCTCATTGTCAGGATCCATGGCAAGTGCTTCATCGTATGCCTCAATGGCTTCTTCTAACCGACCCTGTTTGGCGAAAGCATTGCCTAGATTATATCGACCATCCGTGGTCTCAATGTTGGCAAATTCGCTAGCTGCGTCCTGGAATTTTTGCCCACGATAAAGCGCAGAACCTTTCCAGTCGGGGCTTTCGAATAACGTCGACGCTCGTTCGGCATCACCTTGCTGTAGAGCCGTGAGGCCCTGTTGGTCTTTGGTCTGCCACAGGTCGGCCCACTCCAGGGCATAGCTTTGTGGCGCCGGTAGCGCGCACAGCAGAATAATGCTCCAAACCCAGCCGCGTCGGAATGCTAGGCTTGCTAGGGGTAGCAATAGCAGTAGCAACCAGGGGCCTTCTTCGTGCCAGATATCGAAGTCACGTTCCAGCGTACGAAACTCCTCATTGATCAGTAGCGGGTCAGGTGCAATCAGATATTCGATGTCTTCATCCGTCAATGTCATGGGTGTAAAGCGACCACCCGCGACGGTAGCAAAGTCTTGCAGTTCGCTGACTTCCACTTTCGCAATGACCAGGTTGCCGCTACGGTCTTTAACAAACCCTGAGTCAGGTGAGCCTAGGGTCAGTGGGATAGGTGCGCCATCGCTGGTACCGACGGACATAACTGATACGGGATAAGAAAAGCGATGGGATCGAGCGACGGACTGAGCTTCGGCAACGTCACGGATTTCATCGGTGATAATGAGAATGCGCCCGCTCGCAACGCCGGCATCTTCAAACAGGGTGACGGCGCGCTCCAGCGCTGGTGCAATCTGGCTGCCCGTGGCTGGCATGATATTGGGGGTAATGGCAGGAATCATAGAACTGATAGTGGCAGTGTCGTCTGTTAATGGCGATACCACATGCGCATCACCTGCGAAAACTATAAGCCCGGTGACGCCTTCATTGCGCATGTTGAGAAGATCCTGCAGTTTTCGTCGTGCGCGGACCAGTCGTGTTGGTTTGACGTCATCAGCGTACATCGATTTCGTGAGGTCGAATAAGATAACCAGTGCATCTTCGCGCTGGTGCACCGGTTGGTCGGTCTTTTGCCAGACGGGACCGGCGAGCGCCACGATGGCGAGCAACCATGCCACGAACACCAGATTAAGCGGACTCTTGCTTATTTCCCCATCAGGATTATCTAGTAGGTGCGGCAATAGCAATGCATCGATCGCTTTCTCCCAGTTGCTGCTGGTGCTTTGTCGATATTTGAGCAATAGGTACAGGATCAGTGCCGGGATAACCGCGTAGAACCATTCCGGTCGGAGAAAGTGAAAGTCAGTAAGGATCTGCTCAATCACGCGTCAACGGCCTCCGCCTGTTTATGTCGTCTTTCTCTAAGCTCGGCCATACCGGCGACCAGCCAGCTTGTAAGCATGGGGTGCATTGCGGCATAGAGAAGACTGAGCAGTGTGACCAGCATGAGTGGCCAGTAATACAGCGACTTCACAGGCCGATAAATTTCATGGTCCTGTTCGATGGGTTCAAGTTTGTCCAGAGCCGCGTATATCTGTTTTAGTTCGCCCGAGCTGCGGGCACGTTGGAAGATGCCGCCAGTGAGTTGTGCAATCTCAGTCAGAGTTTCGCTGTCGAGTTCTGCCGAGGGGTTTATTCGGCGGTTGGAAAAGAAACCCGGAACGACCAGTTCTTCCGCCCCAAAACCAATAGTATAGATGCGTATACCTTCCTGAGCAGCGAGTTTGGCCGCCTGCAATGGTTCTACTTCGCCGACAGTGTTTACACCATCGGTTAGCAGAACGAGCACCCGGTTCTCCGCAGGACGATCCTGCAGTCGCTTGACGGCTAAACCAATTGCATCGCCGATGGCGGTTTTCTGCCCAGCGATGCCGAGTGGTGTTTCCTGAAGGAGTGACCTGACCGTAAACCGGTCGAAGGTAAGCGGTGTTTGCAGGTAGGCCTGGCTGCCAAAGAGTATGAGTCCCAGCCGGTCTCCCTTGCGGCGTGCCACGAACTCACCGACTACATCTTTAACCACCATGAGTCGCGTGACGGTGCGGCCTGCCAATTCCATATCTTCGTAACCCATAGAACCAGAGATATCGACCGCCAGTAGAAGGTCTCGACCACTGGTAGGTAGCTCGATGGGGTCGCCAATGTATTGCGGTCGTGTTGCAGCAAGAATCAGGCATAGCCACATCAGCATGAGGATGATTCTGCGTAGCAGCGTTCGACGCTGATTGAACGAGCTGTCGCCTTCATAGTGAGACGCTACAACATAGAATGGAACTTGCAGTGCCGCGTCGGTCCGACTGGCAGCCGGAACGAGAAAGTACACCAGGAGCGGTAAGGGCAGGAAAGCCACTGCCCAGGGCCAAAGGAAATTGATCATAGGTAGCTCCCGGCGGTCATACCGCAAGCTCCAGCCGGTGGCACTTGATCCAGCGTTTGCTGAGCTCATGCAGCGCGGCAACATCCACTTCGGGTTCCTTGCGATAGATGCTATCGATTAGACTTTGACCCTTGCCCACGGAGAATTCATGAGTGCGTGAACTGTGATCCAGGAACGCGACCCAGGACTCGCCAGTCAGGTTTGCCACGTCTTCGCGCGGAAAACGCGTTAGTGCGACGCGCTTCAGTAGCGATTGGAGCTCATTGATATAGATGCTGTCTTCACCGTGTTGTTGATAGTCTTCGCGGAGTTTTCTGAGTTCCCGGATGGCCTCTCGGCGATAACGGTTACTGCGGCAGCGTCGGTATAACCAGTAAACAGCGAGGCATGCCAGGATCATGAACAGGGCGAGCAGAAACCACCAGCCAATTGCTGGCGGCCATACTTCGAGGAGACCTGGGATATGGATGTCACGCAGTTCCGCTAGCGGATCCATCGCCATGCCGCCCTGGGGCATTTGGCTGGCCCCGGACATTCCTGGGGGCATGTTCGGTGCTTGTGCCATCAGCGTTGCCCACTTTCAGTGAATCGGGTGGATATCTGGCTTACCAACGCCTGGTCCGTTGAAACTTCCACCAGAGGAGATTTGACCCGGGCGAAAGCTGCTCTAACGCCATCAAGTTGATCCTCATAGCGTTGTTCGTAGTCCCTGCGGTGACGACGCACCGAGGTATTGATTCGCGATCTCGCAACGCCATCGGTGATGGTATATAGATCCGGTCTTGGTAGTTCTTTTTCGAGGAGGTCCGAGATATGTACGCCGATCACTTCGTCGTGGCGCGCCAGCTGACTTAGGTGAATCCTGGCCTCGTCATTGAGGGTCAGAAAGTCCGAGATGATCACAATAGTGCTGCCGTGTTTGGCCACTCGACGCACGTTGCGCAGGGCATCTGCCAGGTATGTCTGCGTGCCGCTATTGGGTTGTTTAAGCAATGCTTTTTTGGACAATGCTTTGTTGTAGTCGTCAATCTCGTGCAGCAGGCGGAGTACCGATGTTTTGCTGCGACGTGGACGTACCTCCCGGTGACCCTGTTCAGAGAATACGATGCCGCCCACTCGATCGCCTCGTTCCAGCGCAGTCCAGGCCAGCAGCGCGGCACATTCTGCTGCCAGTACCGACTTGAAAGCCTGTTTGGAACCGAAATACATTGAGATCGATTGATCGGCCAGAATGAGTACGGGCCGCTCTTTTTCTTCCTGGAACAACTTCGTGTGGGGTGTTTGCGTGCGTGCGGTAACTCGCCAGTCAATCGTTCTGACGTCATCACCCGGTTGATAGATTCTTACTTCAGCGAAGTCGATGCCGCGGCCACGAAACTTAGAGGTCAGCAATCCTGAGAGGGGATTACGCGTGGTATCTGAATCAAGCGCGTCCAGCTCTCGTGCTGCATAGCGCAACTGAATCAGTTCGCGAATGTCAGTGTGCGCGCCACCTTCCAGCTTGAAGCCTTGAGTTGTCTTGCTTGACTGTGCCATTGCTCCCGCCCCGAGGTTCAGGTGGCGGCGACACGTTGCAATACGGTGTCCAGCACCTGGTCAGGCGTGACACCAGTTGCCTCGGCTTCAAAACTAACGATAATGCGATGGCGAAAGCAGTCATGTAGCACGGCCTGGACATCATTGGGACTTACAAAATCTTTACCCAACAGAAATGCATTAGCTCTAGCACAAAGATCAAGAGCGATTGTGCCTCTGGGTGATGCTCCGAAGTCGAGCCAGATAGCGAGGTCCTCTCCGTAAGCTTCTGGCGTTCTCGTCGCCATGGTTAGTTCTACTATATAGTCTTCCACCACCGGTGCCATATGCAAATGTAGCATTTCTTGGCGTGCGTCAAAGATGGTCTGCTGGCTAACCTGCGGGGGCCTTTGGCTTTCGTTAATGCTGTTGGTCATTGCTTCGCCGCGCACTAGCTGCAAGATGGTATGTTCTGACGAGGCATCAGGATAGTCGATGTTCACTTGCATCATAAAACGATCTAGCTGAGCTTCTGGCAGCGGATAGGTACCTTCCTGCTCAATAGGATTCTGGGTTGCCATCACTAGGAAAAGGTCCGGCAATGTGAAGGTTTGCCTGCCGAAACTTACCTGACGTTCGCCCATGCCTTCCAAGAGTGCAGACTGTACTTTTGCTGGCGCCCGGTTGATCTCATCTGCAAGAATCAGGTTATGGAAGATGGGTCCTTGCTGGAATTCGAAAGTGCCTTCCTGGGCGCGATAAATCTCTGTTCCTGTAATATCCGATGGTAGAAGGTCTGGGGTGAACTGAATACGATGGAAGTCTCCTTCTATACCTTCTGCCAGGGTTTTAATGGCTTTGGTCTTAGCAAGACCGGGTGCACCTTCTACCAGCAGATGACCATCTGCCAGTAGCGCTATTAATAGGCGATTAACTAGTTTTTCCTGCCCAATAATCTGACAGGATAACCAGTTTTCAAGGGCAAGAATATTCTCTCTATGNTGCATATCCAGAGGACTTATGTGGTTGAAAATATGATAGACACCCGCAAACGAGGCAGGTTCCCCAAATCGATGATACCTGTTTCTGAATGCGGGTGATATGAAGCGTGGTAACTACCAGGTCAACCGGTAGTAAAGCCCAACGGTAAAAAATATATGCTAGATAAAAGAGCATACCACCTTCGGTGCTTACCGTGATGCCTTATCCAGGGGAGGAATGTCAGCCCGCGATCTGATTATGCTCGATAATTGGGCGCAAAAGTGTACCGTTTTGGTGCGTTTATTGCTCGTTAAATCTAGAAATATCAGCGAGTTGAGTGTGGTGCTGCGAATCAGTACACTGCACTGCACGGAGTAGAATAAGAAGTTGCCCATGAGGGCGAGAATCCTGCCGCAAAGAAAGGCTAAAACAAGAACAAGTAGCCAATAAGAAGAACTGAAGCGCCTAGAGGAGTGCCTTATGAAAAATCTAATACCGACAATATTTGGTTTTGTCGTCCTACTGTTTAGTAGCACCGCGCTAGCGGAAGACGGGCTAAATATTGGTAATACATCCTGGATATTGACTTCGACAGCGCTGGTCCTGTTTATGACCATCCCCGGGTTATCCCTGTTTTATGGGGGCCTTGTCCGCGTTAAGAACGTATTGAGTGTCCTGGTGCAGTGTTTTGCGATTACCTGTCTCGTTTCGATCCTATGGCTGGTGGTGGGTTATTCCCTAGCATTTTCAGAAGGTAGTGCATTTGTCGGAGGCTTTTCCAACATATTCATGGGTCAGATTCTCGAAGGCACGATGAGTGGTGATATCCCTGAAAGTGTCTTTTCTATGTTCCAACTTACCTTTGCCATAATTACGCCAGCCTTGATTGTCGGTGGCTTCGCGGAACGAATGAGATTTTCTTCGATGCTTCTGTTCTCGGGACTCTGGTCGCTGGTTGTTTATTCGCCGGTGACTCACTGGGTTTGGGGTGGCGGCTGGCTTAGCGATATGGAATGGTTAGTCGGCGTAGAGGGCGCTGCACTCATGGACTTTGCAGGGGGTACTGTGGTCCACGTTAATGCAGGTGTTGCCGCTCTTGTAGCTGCGCTGGTGATGGGAGCTAGGAAAGGTTTTCCCGGTTCGCCGATGCCGCCGCATAACATGACGATGGCTATTACCGGGGCAG
>PASO01000053.1 GCA_002712135.1 Gammaproteobacteria bacterium | reverse complement strand
ACTCTACTTTCGGTCGAATTACAGTTTTCGCTAACTCAACGTAATAAACTAAAAGAACTTTAGCCGTCACTCTCAAAAATGATCAACATTGCGTCCCTATGGTTAGGTAGTATATTCCTATTTCGGAAAGGGGAATCGAAATAGTTTTAAAAAATAGAGAATTATTTTGGCTGAGAACGTCAATGCAGACTCGCTTTAGCAATTGATCCTATAACATGAAATGCAACACCCCCCTATGTAGCACTGATGAGATTTGTAACAGTTTATCAAGGTAGACTATGCGTATAAATAATGGTGGCCCCTCTGTCAGTCTCGACTCCATCGTTCTCTTTCCATTCGACGATCAGAGCCTTCCATTTCAAAGTGGCGTGAAGCTGACATTGCAGGGCAAGCAAGGTGGTCACGGCAACGAACCAGTGGTAACGCTCGGCGAGCCAGGGGCACATGATAGTGAATGGATTGCCTTTTACGGTACCGTCCTCAGAATAAATGATGAACTTTGGATGTGGTACCTAGGCCAAGGACCAGACGAGCACTGGCACCAGCGAATCTGCCTCGCGAAAAGTAAGGACGGCCGTAACTGGGAGAAACCAGACCTGGGTCTGGTTGAGTATCATGGTAGTAAACACAACAACTTGGTGGATATGGGAGAGGATTTCCATGTCCAGGCGTGCGTCATCTTTTATGAACCCGAAGATCCAGATCCGGATAGGCGTTTCAAGATGAGCTACGAGACGCGAAAGCATACCGGTCTTTGTGTAGCATATAGCGCGGACGGCCTAAGCTGGCAGGAGTCACCCAACAACCCGGTAGATGGATGGATTGAGATGGCAGGAGGTACCAAGCTTGATGGTTGCTACTATCTGGCAGGTCAAGGGGGTAAGCACGCAGTTGGCGTGCGCCAGTTGGTCTCTGTTGCTTCCTACGACTTTGAACATTGGTCTGAGGCGACCTGTTCCGGACTTCGACGTGGGTTACAAACACTTCATCCGCCGAATATGGGAAAAAATTCTGGTGAACAGGTTCATTTGGGTGCGGCGCTATGGAATCGCGGCAATGTCATCGTTGGCTTCTATGGAAAATGGAATGGTCATGAATCTAACGACCGACGAATGTTGACCATGGACCTGGGGCTGGCAATAACCCATGATGCTCTACATTACAGAGAGCCTATTCCCAACTTTCCTATTGTTTCAGCTGCGGAAGACGGTTGGGGTTCTAAGCGCAAAGAGTCCCTTATGCTCAACTTTCCTGCTCTGATTCAAGGACAGGGATTTGAAAATGTCGGCGATGAAACTTTGTTTTGGTACGGTGCATGGCCTGAAGAGGCGGGCAACGGAGTACGTGTGACAAGTTGGCAACGCGATAGATTAGGTTACTTTTCTTCATATGACTCCGGTGCTTGGAGTTACTCAAAAGACAATGCATATTTTGTCTCTGCTCCCATTGACCTTGAAGACGGTGCTGCACGACTTACAGTGAATGTGGACGGTATTACCGAATATAGTTCCATCTCTGTGGAAATCCAGGATAAGGCGTTTCACGTCATTTCTGGTTATGAAAGTGATGCTAGCAAAGCGCCAGGCGTAGGAGGTTTGGCGCAATCAATAAGATGGCACAGGCATGATCTTATTGAGAATGTGGCAGGCTCCATTCGGGTACGTGTAAATTTCGAAGGCGTGCGCCCAGAGGATGTTAGGCTGTACGCAGTGTATCTGGATTCGGCCTAGGGATAAAAAGACAAAACTATACCCTGATAGCGTGNGCTGACACTCCATCAGATTTCATGGGTCTAGTAAGAGTCACTAGGCACTAGACAGCCCATCGNCGAGCGCTCTTCGGGAGTGANGACTTCAGCCTATCTACGAATTTTGGATCGTCCCGCTTCAACTGAACAGCCGACGATACATTCCCACCTCCATGCAGAGGGGCCTTATAAAACCATCGCAGACAGAGTTACGATTAGGTATTCCTAGTCGTCTGAGATCACAACGCCGGTACCATAGGCAAGTAACTCTGCAGCCCCACCTAAAACCACTGACGTACTGAAACGGACACCCACTACGGCATTTGCACCCAATCGAGTCGCTTCTGCTTCGAGTCTGTCTAAAGCTTGTTCGCGAGCTTCCGCCATCAGCTTGGTGTACTCCGAAATTTCTCCACCGACAAGTGTGCGTATCGCTGCCATGATGTCCCTACCAACATGTCTAGCTCTGATGGTGTTGCCGCGAACAAGACCGATAGTCTTTTGGATTTCCCTGCCTTGAATAGTCTCTGTGGTGCTAATGATCATCTGTCGATCTCCTTATATGGATCTGTTTTGTAGGTGGTCAAGCGCTCTATGAGTGCAATTCCGAAAACGATTAGTCCGCCGATAATGAATGTGGCTAGCGCAATCTTTCCCACCAAACCTCCTTCGGGATCTAAAAAGAACGTAGTAAAACCGTACGCTACCAGAAAGAGATATCCTATAACCACTAGCACCAGACCGGCATTGCGTGCAAAGCGGCTAAACGGAAGTCGCCAGAAGTTTTGCATCACGACGTCCTGGGGCTCTCTGAAAGATAAAGAGTTTAGCTGCTCCGTGTTTTCTATAAGGAAATCGTATTCTGCACGACATTCTGTGCACCGACTAAGATGTTGATTCACTGTGTTTACCTCTTCTGCATTCAACTCGTTGTCTATTAATCCGGAAATCATTTCACGGTAGTGTTCGCAGTCCATGTTTGTTCTCCTCTAGTTGCTGGTATGTAATTCGAAATGCCTTACGTGCATGGTAGAGACGACTCATTACGGTCCCTCTGGGAATCTGTAATATGTTACTGATGTCTGCATAGGACTTATCTTGTAGATGCTTAAATATCAAAATTTCACGAAACTCGGGCTTTAGACATCCTAATGTTTCCCAAACCATCTCTCTTTCATCGCCACCTTGGACTAAACTAATAGGATCGGTTGAAAAATCGAGTAACCCGTGATCAGGCGCCTGTGGTTTGAGTGAACGAAGATGGTTGAAACATGTATTCCGGAGAATGATATAAAACCAGGGGTAGAAGGCACCCAGTGTTTTCAACCTTGGAATATTGGCGTATGCCTTGGCAAAGGACTCCTGACACATATCTTCAGCGGTTGAAGAATCTCCTACGAATCCAAGGGCATGAAAGTAGGCTTCTCGACCGTATTGCTTGACCAGGAATTCAAAGCCTCTCGGGTCGCCTGACGCTAGGCAAAGGCGTATTGCGCTGGCTTCGTTCATCGATTAAACCACATTTGGTTGACGTATGAACAACCCGGGAGAAGTTTTATTCAAACAATATGAGAAAGACAAAGGTCGCCCTGTAAGACCCTCACCATTAAGCTTAGCATAGATGCCTATGCGTGTTCGGTATCTGTCATCGTAGGCCATCAAGTCGGGAATGTTACCCCGACCTTTTTTGTATGCAATTTATTAATTTCTTGTAAAAGTCCCGGGAAAGCTCCAATTAAAGTCATGTGAAGCTTTCGTCCTTGCTTTCCTGCTTTGAAAACTGCTGGCGTCAGCATTGGACCGAGCACCAAATTGACTGCGATGATTATTCACATACCTTCCCAGCCGCCATTGATGGCATAGAAAAGTCCGAGTACCAGATAAAGACAATAAGGTAAGCCAGAAAGGCAAATACCACTAGGCTGATTGATAGATCATAAAAGGCAGGTTGATAATCAAACATCGGTTCAATCTAATAACATGGATAAATCAATAGCTCGGCAGTGTTTCGTAAGGGCGCCTATCGAGATGCAATCCACCCCAGTCTCGGCAATTTTGATCAAATCGTGATCTTTTTCTATACCCCCGGATGCCTCCAGCGTTATAGCTTGGTTGGCCTCTTTTACTGCTGTCGCTACGTCAGCGACCGTAAAGTTATCCAACATGATCCAGTCAGGCTGGCTATCAAGTGCCAATCGAAGCTGGTCAATATCTTCAACCTCGATCTCCAATCTCGCGTCGGGTGATAACTTCCGGGCTCGACGTACTGCCTCGGAGATGGACCCGCTTGCGGCGATATGGTTTTCCTTAACCAGAAAAGCGTCAAATAATCCGATGCGATGATTGTGACCTCCGCCTGTTCTAACCGAATATTTTTGTGCGAGTCGCAACCCTGGTATTGTTTTCCGGGTATCGAGTAACTTAACGCCAGTATGCGCAACAAGCTCAGTAAGTCTGCGGGTCTCGGTAGCGGTGGCAGATAGGGTTTGCAGGAAATTCAGCGCGGTTCGTTCGCAAGTAAGCAGACTTCGTGTGGCGCCTTGGACCGTAAACAACTGTGTTCCTTTTGCTACAGGATCACCCTCGTCGACTAACCAGGTTATCTCTACTTCGGCGTCAACAAGCGAAAATACTTTGTCCACCCATGGTCTACCGCAAACGACGGCATTGTCTCTAGTGATCACGGTAGCCGAGGATATGTTGTTTTCATCAATGAGCTCTGCAGTAATGTCGCCGGATCCTATGTCTTCATCCAGAGCTGCTTTGACTGTTGCGTCTAAGTTTTCAAAGTAATCCACGTGATTCCTTATAGAGATTTTTGTTTTAGGGTCAACGTATCTCCTTCGTGGGCAAATTCAATTCGTCCTAGCGCACTCATGCCCAGCAGTACCCCGCGTGAGGGCATGGATGGATTGATACTGGCTCTCACATTGTAAAGATTGATTTCGCCGATAGTGAGAACGTCGATATTGGTTTCGAAAACTGTAATCGAGCCGTTGGCTGTCATGGCACTGCCTCGTCGACCTCTATTGAGTTGCAGGTCGTCTGCTAGTCCAGCTGGCACGACAACATCCGTTGCCCCTGTATCCAATAGAAATTCAACCGGTCGATGATTGATAGCCCCCGCCACAAGATAGTGCCCTTGCCGGTTCTTTTTCAACTTAACTTCGACGGCGTTTTGCATGATATGGCTTTTTGGATCGCGATTTGGATTATGTTGGTCCTTCTCCACATTGCTAAAGAACAAGGTCAGGAAGAACATGCCTAGAATGCAGGCTGCAAAAATCATCCCTGTGCCAGTTTTCTTCGTATCCATAGTATGTGCAAATCAAAAGTATGTGCTGATTATACAGTGGTGCTGTAAACAGCTGTGTACTATCATCATTTGCGATTTATCGGGGAGTTGCTTTGGAGATAGATAAAGGTCGGTTGGCGGAAGCGACACAAATACCCTCTGAGAATCAAGATGAACGACCTCAGGAAGAGATCAGCCTTATAGTTATTCATGGCATTAGTTTGCCAGAGGGTCAATTTGGTGGTCCACACATAAGAGAGCTGTTTTGTAACACGCTGGACTGCTCGCGATACCCCGGTTTTGCTAGCCTTGAGGACGTGCGAGTTTCCAGTCATTTAGTGATTGATCGCGCAGGCTATATCGAGCAATTCGTGTCTTTCTTGGACAGAGCATGGCACGCAGGTGAATCATCTTACCAAGGGCGTCGGAACTGCAACGATTTCTCCATTGGTATTGAGCTTGAAGGGTCGGACAACGTTCCTTATACGAGGGCGCAATATATAAAGTTGGCAGATGTATGCCAGCTTCTACGAGAGACCTACGGTGTCTCAGAGGTTGTCGGTCACAAGGATGTGGCACCTGGAAGAAAAACTGATCCTGGCGATTCTTTTGACTGGGATCACTTTAGGTCGCTGATTTAGTGACCAAGAAATCTGCCTGTTTTACGGCCCACAAGGTAAAATACTCAGGCCTTTGGTTTTTGGTTAAATTATGAAGTTTCTTGCTGTCATTTTTGTCGTTTTGGCCTACCGGAACTGGCTCGGAGGTAATCCTATCCGCGATGTGTTTTTTGCTGATCAGTGGTTTCAGGCTCTGCGAGATAGTGTTGCATCTGATAATCTTCGCTACGGTCTAGCAGTAGTCCTCCCCGCTCTGCTGCTCTTTTGGCTGACATTGGTAATCGATAGTTGGTTGTTTGGACTTGTATATCTCGCACTCTGCCTCGCGGTATTGCTTTTCGCGATTGAGATTGTCGATTTAGACGTTGTGATTGATGATCATAGGATCCGGCTTTCTAATCAGGGTGAATCTGATGAGACTTTCGTTGGCAAGGTAACCTATGAGTTTTTCAAGAGCATAGTCCCGGCAGTGTTTTGGTTTTTGATGTTGGGGCCAGTGGGAGCACTGCTTTATGCCTTGACCGATAGATACCAGGGTCAGCTTGGTGATGATGAAAACGACTATTCTCCTGTTGGAGAAATACTGTATTGGATGGAATGGATTCCGGCCCGAGTGACAGGTTTGATCTTTGCATTTTTGGGAGAGTTCCGTCGCGGGTTCGCCGCGTTTCTGGATACGCTTTCGGACACAGAGAACTCTCACGCCCTGATTCTTAGTAATGTCCTTCGTGATTCTATTGTTGTAGAAGGCGATGACGAAACCCAGTTGCTTGAGCTTCAGTGGTTACTTGAAAACACCGTGTGGGGCTGGGTAGCGATTGCTGCAGTATTAACCATAATGGGATGGTGAGGTGATCACCAGATTCGTCTTTTTCTCGTTTCTTTTCCTAGCAGTTACTTCCGCTCAAGCCAAGATACACGTGGTCGATGACACCGGAAAACAGATCGTATTAAACACGCCGGCAGAGCGAATAGTATCGCTTGCTCCTCATCTAACTGAGTTGTTATTCAGTGTGGGAGTTGGTTCAAGAATCGTGGGCACGGTACGTTTCTCTGATTTCCCGGTGGCCGCCCAACAAATTCCCGTGCTGGGGGATGCGTTTGCGGTGAGTCTTGAGTCGATCGTCGCGCTAAAACCCGATCTGGTTGTCGCATGGCACAGTGGTGGTGCCAGTAACGTAATTAAAAAATTGAGGGCCTTGAAAATCCCGGTTTATGTTAATGAAGCAACCGACCTAAAGAGTATTGGTCAGTCGGTAAGGAAGCTTGGGAGACTTGTCGGTGAGGGTGAGCGTGGTATGGAACTTGACCTTACGTTTGTTAATCAATTGGAGGAGTTACGAAATTCAAACATCGGTGTAGCTAAAAGTGTGTTTTTCCAGATATCGGACCAGAGTTTGTATACAGTTAATGACTCACATCTTATTGGTCAGGCGATGACGATTTGTGGTGTTGAGAATATTTATGGCGCATCTGATATTTCGATACCCATTGTCTCGAAAGAAAGTGTCCTGATCGCAGATCCGGACGTTATTATTATCTCGCAGCCCGTGGTTGGGAAAAAGTCTCATTGGGTTGAAAAATGGTCGGAGATTGAAGGTTTTGGACCTAAGGTCAGGTTAATTGACCCTGCGTTGATCTCACGGCCCAGTATGCGAATGTTAGAAGGCATAAAGGAGTTGTGCCGGCTTGTTTCAATTACAGCAAGCCTAAAAGGAGAATCGTCATGAGTACGGAAGAGCTAGTTGATGAAGATCCCGTTGAAACAGAGGAATGGGTCCAGTCAATACTATCGGTCCTCAAGACAGATGGACATGAACGAGCACAGTATTTGTTGCAGCGATTATCAGCCAAGTTGACAGAAACTGGCGGTCAGCTACCTTACGCAATCAATACCCCTTACCGAAACACAATTCCGGTTAGCCAGGAAGCAAGAATGCCTGGTGATCTGTTTATAGAAAGAGGCATTCGCTCTTTGATTCGGTGGAATGCAATGGCCATGGTGATGCGTGCCAACCTAAAGGATTCTACACTTGGCGGGCACATTTCCACATTTCAATCCAGCGCTACTTTGTACGACGTGGGTTTTAATTATTTTTTCCGTGGCAATACGGACGATCAGTTGGGAGATCTCATATATATCCAGGGACACAGTGCACCTGGTATATACGCGAGATCGTTCCTGGAAGGTCGGTTAACAGAAGATCAGTTGGATAAGTTTCGCCAGGAAATAGATGGGGATGGCTTGTCTTCCTACCCGCATCCCTGGTTGATGCCGCACTATTGGCAATTTCCAACTGTTTCGATGGGGCTGGGTCCCTTACAAGCTATTTATCAGGCTCATATTATGAAGTACCTCAGGTTTAGAGGTTTGACGGACCCAGGTGACCGAAAAGTATGGTGCTTTGCCGGCGATGGAGAAATGGATGAGCCTGAATCTCAGGGGGCAATTGCGCTGGCTGGCAGAGAGAAACTAGACAATCTGATCTTNGTAGTGAACTGCAATCTGCAAAGACTTGATGGTCCGGTCCGGGGCAATGGCAAGATCATTCAGGAGTTNGAAGGTGTATTTCGTGGTGCCGGATGGAATGTGATCAANGTGGTNTGGGGTCGAATGTGGGATCAGTTGTTTGAAAAAGATGCCCTTGGATTAATGCAGCAGCGAATGGATGAGGCTGTTGATGGCGATTACCAGAATTACAAGAGTCGTGATGGCGGTTATACGCGAGATCATTTTTTTGGTAAATATCCTGAGTTATTAAAAATAGTCGAGGATATGTCCGACGANGAAATATATCGGCTTAATCGCGGCGGGCATGACCCCTATAAGGTATACGCAGCCTATACCGCAGCAACTTCACACAAAGGCCAGCCAACGGTCATCCTTGCTAAAACTGTAAAGGGATATGGACTTGGCCCGGCTGGAGAAGCCCAGAACATTACGCATTCGGTTAAGAAGTTGGATCTCAGCGCGCTGCGGGAATTTCGCGATCGATTTGATATTCCATTGCCAGATTCGGAACTTGAGACGGTGCCCTATTATCGGCCACCTGAAGACAGTATCGAGATGAGATATCTGCGGGAGCGTCGAGCGGCATTGGGAGGCTCCATGCCGGCGCGCATTCCCGACTTTGAGTCACTCAAGATTCCGTCACTTAGTGAATTTGAGAATGTTGTTAAGGGATCCGGCGATCGCGAGATCTCCACGACGATGGCGTTTGTGCGCATTTTAATGACCCTTGTTAAAGATAAGAACATCGGAGAACGCGTTGTCCCTATAGTTCCAGATGAGGCGCGCACTTTTGGTATGGAGGGCATGTTTCGACAGCTGGGTATTTATTCGTCTGCGGGGCAGCTTTACGAGCCCGCGGATACAGGTCAGATAATGTATTACCGTGAGGACCAGGATGGTCAGGTAATGGAGGAAGGAATTAATGAGGGTGGCGCTTTCGCCGCATGGTTAGCTGCTGCGACGTCATACAGTAATCAGGGTGTACCCTTGGTTCCATTTTACATTTTCTATTCGATGTTTGGCTTTCAGCGAGTAGGAGACCTATGCTGGGCTGCCGGAGATCTTCAGGCGCGAGGATTTCTTTTGGGGGGAACCTCGGGCCGCACCACGCTTAACGGGGAGGGTCTGCAGCATCAGGATGGACATAGCCATGTGCTGGCATCAACTGTGCCTAATTGCGTTTCCTATGATCCTGCGTTTTCTCATGAATTAGCGGTCATCATTCAACATGGCCTCGACGTGATGTTTGTGCAGAAAAGACCTTGCTACTTTTATATTACGGTAATGAATGAGAATTACCGACATCCGNAAATGCCTATCGGTGTGGAAGAAGGGATCGTCAAAGGAATGTATCTGCTTCAGAAAAACTCGAAGCGAAATTCGCGGCTGGTTATACAGTTGCTTGGTTCCGGAACCATACTGAGAGAAGTGCTTGCTGCTGCTGAGTTGCTTCAAGAATTTGGCGTCGATGCGGACATCTGGAGTGTAACCAGTTTCAATGAGTTGAGTCGCGATGGGAATGCTANTACCCGATGGAATATGCTGCATCCGAAAGAAAAGCCAAGGCAGAGTCACGTGGAGCGCTGTTTGAGTAAAACGAAGGGNCCGGTTGTTGCGGNTAGCGACTATGTGAAAAGTTATGCTGATCAGATTCGAGAATATATTGGNCGTAGTTACATGGTCNTGGGCACGGACGGNTTTGGGCGAAGTGATACGCGCGAAAGNTTGAGGCACTTCTTTGAGGTCGACAGGTATTTTATTTTNGTAGGTGCTTTAAGTNGCNTGGCGAAAGAAAACATGATTGATGTTGCTGTGGTGNATGAGGCNATTTCAAAATTTGGGATCGATCCGGAAAAGCCGGATCCGACGACGGTTTAGATTATGACGGAGCAGGTATTAGTCCCAGATGTTGGTGAGGCACATGACGTGGAGGTTATTGAAATTCTTGTGGTTGTAGGGGACTCGATAGATAAGGATGCGTCACTGATAGTGCTGGAGTCAGATAAAGCGAGCATGGAGATCCCATCGCCTATTGCGGGTAAGGTTGCCAATATCAATGTNGCAGTTGGTGATACTGTGGATGAAGGCCATCTCATTTTGGAATTGGAGCCTTCATCTGGAGAGCCTTCTGCGGATAATGAGCCCTCAGCCGATACAGATCCCTCAGTGGATAAGGAGCCCTTGGAAGATAAAGGGCCCTTATCGGACAAAAAGGTTNTAGAGGAGTCCGCAGTTGACGGTGCTCATGCGGGACCCGCAGTAAGGAAACAGGCACGAGAATATGGTGTGCCCCTTTCANAGGTTAAAGGCACCGGGCGCAATGGTCGAGTCCTNAAGGAAGACATTCAGNAGTANGCAGCGGCACATTTAAATAATTCCGNAGGTGGTAGGATTCCTTCAATCCCGAATGTCGACTTNACAAAGTTTGGTGAAATCGAACTAAGACCGTTGCCGAAGATTCGTCAAGCCAGTGCAAAAAATTTACATCGAAGCTGGCTCAACATTCCACATGTAACCCAGTTCGATGAGGCTGATGTGACCGATCTTGAGTCGTTCAGAAAGCGACAAAACACAGAGCTTGCTACTTCTGGCAAGAAACTCACCCCGCTGGCCTTTCTAATCAAGGCGTGTGTTGCCGCTTTGGAAATGTATCCACAATTCAACGCCTCGATCGAGCCAGGTTTTGAGAATTTGGTCATTAAGAAGTACTTCAACATTGGAATTGCGGTCGAAACCGACGATGGTCTTGTCGTGCCGGTGTTAAAAGACGCCGATAAAAAGGGAGTACTACAGCTGGCCGAAGAAAGTGCAGCGCTCGCCGCAGTAGCAAGGGATAAAAATCTGTCCTTCGATGTGTTGCAAGGTGCTACGTTNACGATATCTAGTCTTGGTGGGATTGGAGGCACTGCATTCGCGCCAATCGTTAATGCGCCTGAGGTGGCGATCCTCGGGGTTTCCCGAACGAAGGTTGCTCCGGTGTTTGACGGAGACTCGTTTGTACCGCGGACGTTATTGCCGTTTTCGCTCTCTTATGATCACCGCGCGATTGATGGAGCAGAGGCGGCGAGATTTACAACTTACCTGGCTTCGATCCTGAGTGACCTAAGAAAAATTATTCTCTAGCCGGTTTCTTTCCTAAAAGCTTTTATCAGTCTTTCTCCCACAATACTTCCGGGACCCCTATAACTCTGGCAGAGGTTCTGGCGACGACAAAAAGATAGTCAGATAGCCGATTGAGGTATTTTAGNGCGCTCTTATTGATATTCTGGTCTTGATGAATGCCTACTACGGCACGTTCAGCTCGTCGACAGATTGCACGTGCCAGATGTGCGCTAGCAATAAGATGTGAACCACCNGGCAGGATGAAGTTTTNAAGTGGAGGTAGTGAGTCNTTTAGGGTGTCGAGCTCCGTTTCAATTCGCTCGACATGGGTATCCTGAATGATTGCATAACCTGGGATGGACAACTCTCCACCGAGATCGAAAATCCGATGTTGAGAGTAGCGTAGGAAATCGGCGATGGTATCGAGTTCCGGGTTCCCGACTTCGACTAACTCTTCTACCAGGATACCAATNGAGCTATTTAGCTCATCAACAGATCCCATTGCTTCCACNCTAGGTTCTATTTTGGATNTTCGTGATCCATCCCCTAGTCCAGTTTCTCCAGNGTCACCAGTGCGTGTATAGATCTTTGANAGCCNATTNCCCATGCTAACTGGAAAGGTTATTCACAATGANTTCATCGNGGGATTCTNCATTTGCNGGAGACTCCTCCAGCAGCTGCGCCGCATTGACCACGCTAACGCAGACACGATTGTTCGTGAATTTGATCAAATTATGGTTTAAGAAATCGAGAATCCAGTTCCCGCCTTTTACCNCGAAGATAGGTAGGTCAAACATGATTTAGCTGGTCTGTTATGCTTTTTTAGCGAACGTGCAATTGTAGTTTAATAAAATCTCGAGTAAAGAGACATTTAGCAAGGGTGATAGGAGGGAATAATGCCATCTTTCGATATGGTGTCAGAGGTTGATGATCAGGAAGTAATGAATGCGGTTGATCAGTCTAATAGGGAAATNAGCTCTCGATTCGACTTCCGTGGTGTCGATGCAAGCTTTGAAAAAGCTGATGGCTATATACGCCTTTCAGGCGAAGCTGAGATTCAGCTGGATCAAATGCTAGATATTTTGCGCAACAAACTAGTTAAACGCCAGGTGGACCCTTCTGTGATGGATATCAAGGAGCGTGAGCATAGCGGAAAGCAGTACTACCAGAACGTAGCGATTCAGCAGGGTATCGATAGTGATTTAGCGAGGCAAATCGTGAAGATGGTTAAAGAGCAGAAGATAAAGGTACAGACCGCTATCCAAGGCGACCAGGTGCGAATATCAGGCAAGAAGCGGGATGATCTGCAGAAGGTAATAGCGCTTTTGAAGGATGCAGATATCAAGATTCCACTTCAATTCAATAATTTTCGAGATTAGTTCGTTTGGTGCAGAGTCCTAATGATGTCCTTGGCGTGAGCATTACCTGGCGTGAAGCCCTAACGATTTACTCTGATCGTCGAGTGGTTGCGATGGCNTTCCTTGGATTTTCAGCCGGTCTGCCATATCTCTTGGTGTTCTCCACGTTGACCGCGTGGTTGCGAGAAGAAGCTGTTTCTCGAAGTGCAATTGGCTTCTTTGCCTGGGTTGGTATCACTTATTCCATTAAAGTGCTCTGGGCCCCTGTGGTCGATCGCATACCTATTTTTGCTTTGACCGAACGAATTGGCCAGAGACGAAGTTGGATGCTGTTAGCACAGATTGGAATTAGTAGCGGTTTGTTGCTGATGTCGCTCATAGGTCCGACAGATTTATTTTTGTTGTCGCTTTTTGCTTTGCTCGTCGCTTTTTCTTCCGCTACGCAAGATATCTCGATTGATGCCTACCGTATTGAGGCAGTTGTCGACGAATACCAGGGTGCAATGTCTGCGTCTTATATCTTCGGTTATCGAGTTGCTTTACTCGTCGCTGGAGCGGGCTGCCTGTATCTTGCTGAGCACTGCGGGTGGTCTGTGGCATATCAGATTATGGCTTTATGTCTGGTTGTGGGAATGGTCACGGTATTGTTGATTTCCGAACCTGAAAGAGAGAAACGCAAGACTGATCAGCGCGTGGAGGAGACAATAGTATCTGGTCTTGTAGCGTGGCCGGTGATTGCATGGTTCGCAGGAGCCGTCGTTAGTCCATTTGTTGATTTTTTCAAACGAATTGGCAAATTCGCGCTGATTATCTTGCTCTTTATTTCCGTCTTTAGACTAAGCGATATTGCTATGGGAATTATGGCTAACCCGTTTTATCTTGATATGGGATACAGCCTAAGTGATATCGCTAGTGTTGCGAAAGTATTCGGATTTTTTATGACCATTGCAGGTTCAGCTATCTGCGGTGTTTTGGTCGTAAAGTGGGGGATCTATTTACCCTTGCTCATCGGCGCGATCGCGGTCGCGCTGACTAATGTGTTTTTTGCAGTGTTATCGCTTCTGGATCCTGAAATCAGTTATCTGACTATAGTAATCAGTGCCGATAATTTGAGCGGTGGATTTGCGGCGACGGCTTTCGTTGCATACCTGTCAAGTCTGACGAATCGNGCGTATACGGCAACCCAGTACGCGCTATTTAGCTCACTCATGACATTACCTGGGAAATTTATTAGTGGTTTTTCCGGTGTGGTAGTGGACAGTTTCGGATACTTTGAGTTCTTTATCATCGCTGGCCTGATAGGCGTGCCGGCTATCGTCCTAGTCTTAGTCTTGATGCGCCACGTCAGGGTTGCCACTGATGGGTTTTCAAATCAATCCGACCATTGACGGGTAGGACACCTTCTTTTGCCAGCAGTTTAATTTGTTTGTCTCGAGACGGACTAACTATCTTTCCTTCTGCATTGACCACACGATGCCAGGGTAGCCTAGTACCTTTCGGAAGGTTNGACAAAATGCGCCCCACCAANCTTGCCTGCTGGGACAGGCCTGCCAGAAAGGCTATCTGACCGTAGGTCGTAACCTTACCTTGCGGTATTAGCGCGATTACCCCCCAGATTTTTTGCTGGGTTTTAGNAATTGAANCTGGCAAAAACTAGCACTCTCATCTTGACTCTGCTAAATGAATCCCTATTATTAGCACTCCATTAATTAGAGTGCTAATAATATCTATNAAGTCCGTGTTNATTTGGACTTCGATATAGTTGAGTTAGTGCTGTTACACACTAAATAACTAGGGAGCGATAGCTGCCTGAACTGTAAATGGGAGATAAGAATGAGTATCCGTCCACTACAAGATCGTGTTGTCGTGCGTCGCACCGAAGAAGAAACCAAATCGGCTGGTGGCATTGTAATTCCTGACTCTGCGGCAGAGAAGCCGTCCCAGGGTGAGGTAATCGCTGTTGGACCAGGCAAGAAACTGGATAACGGTTCTGTCCAAGAAGTAGACCTCAGCGCTGGGGACAAGATTCTCTTCGGTCAATACGCCGGGAGTTCAGTCAAGCTCGATGGTGAAGAATTGCTCATCATGAATGAGAGCGAAGTATTTGGCGTAGTTGAATAAGGCTTGGTGAATAAGTAGTTGAGGAATCAGCTCGTAGAGCAAGCTAATCGTAAACAAGTAACTTTTTAAGGATTAACAATTATGACAGCTAAAGACGTTAAATTTGGTGATTCAGCACGTCAAGGTATGCTGACAGGCGTCAACATATTGGCTGATGCAGTAAAGGTCACGCTTGGCCCCAAAGGCCGTAATGTAGTACTCGACAAATCTTTTGGCGCACCGACAGTGACTAAAGATGGCGTATCAGTAGCCAAGGAAGTTGAGCTAAAAGACAAATTTGAAAATATGGGCGCGCAGATGTTGAAGGAAGTTGCTTCTCAGACCTCTGACGTCGCTGGTGATGGTACGACCACGGCAACTGTGCTCGCACAATCGATTTTGAACGAGGGTCTGAAATCTGTTGCGGCAGGGNTGAACCCCNTGGACCTCAAGCGTGGAATCGACAAGGCTGTTGCTGCGGCTGTTAAGCATATCGAGGGTTTGGCACAGCCTTGTTCCGATAGCAGCACAATTTCCCAGGTTGGTAGCGTTTCGGCCAACAGCGATACCCAAGTGGGTGAAATTATTGCCGAGGCTATGGATAAGGTCGGTAAGGAAGGCGTTATCACAGTTGAAGAAGGTAGCGGTCTGGAAAATGAACTGGATGTTGTTGAAGGTATGCAGTTTGATCGAGGCTANCTGTCTCCCTATTTCATTAACAATCAAGACAACATGAGTGCCGAGCTGGAGGAACCTTATCTGCTTTTATTTGATAAGAAGATCTCCAATATTCGTGACATGCTGCCGATTCTCGAAGCAGTTGCTAAGTCAGGTAAACCGCTAATGGTGATCGCAGAGGACGTCGAAGGCGAAGCGCTTGCTACATTGGTGGTCAACAATATGCGTGGTATCGTTAAAGTGGCTGCAGCGAAAGCTCCAGGGTTTGGCGATCGTCGTAAGGAAATGCTCCAGGATATTGCTACGCTTACTGGAGGCACCGTCATTTCTGAAGAGGTTGGTTTGTCTCTTGAAGGAGCTACTCTGGATGACCTGGGTCAGGCGAAAAGAATCAGCATGACTAAGGAAAATACCACTATCGTTGATGGAGCTGGTGATTCCGGTGGTATCGAAGCTCGGGTAAATCAGATTCGTGCCCAGATCGAAGAAACCTCATCTGACTATGATCGCGAGAAACTTCAGGAACGCGTTGCCAAGCTTGCTGGAGGGGTTGCGGTAATCAAGGTTGGTGCCGCTACTGAAGTCGAGATGAAAGAAAAGAAAGCNCGTGTTGAAGACGCGCTTCACTCAACCAGAGCTGCTGTAGAAGAAGGCATCGTGCCTGGCGGTGGTGTTGCACTTATCCGTGCGCTGCAGGCAGTTGAAGGCCTCGAAGGTGAAAACGAAGATCAAAACGTTGGTATCAACCTTTGCCGTAAGGCAATGGAATCACCGATGCGACAGATCGTCAGCAATGCTGGTGATGAAGCATCAGTGGTCGTCGACAAAGTCAAGCAATCCGAAGGCAACGACGGTTATAATGCTGCTACCGGTGAATACGGTGACATGATCAAATTTGGCCTTCCTGATCCCGCGAAAGTTACGCGCACTGCGCTTCAGGCTGCTGCATCAGTTGCAGGATTGATGATTACTACCGAGTGCATGGTAACCGAAGCTGAAGAAGATACTCCTCCTGCCCCAATGCCAGATATGGGTGGTATGGGTGGTATGGGCGGCATGATGTAAATTCGCCCAACACGACGAAGAAAAGTCCTGCCAATGCGGGACTTTTTTTTGCCTGTTCAGAATTTGATATTTATCCCTAGCGCAATGCCTAATGTGTGCGCCTTCTTGGAGTCGAACCGGTCTGCAATGATCTTGGCGAATCCGTATTTACCAGTATATTTGACGTGAATCGCTTCGCCACCAAAGTCGTAAAAGACTTGAAGTGTCTCGTTTAAACCGATACCGAGGCGCGGAAAGTCTTTCACGTTCGTATGGTAGTACCCACCTAACATTGAAACTTGGGGAGTCCAACCGAATAGATTGGGCTGTAGGTCCAGTAACCAAGCTGCATTTAGGTCGGCACGCCAGGGGATATGTTGATCAAAGTCCGCATTGAAGATTTCGACAAACACATGTCGGTCGATAATCTCATTCGGAGCAACTACCCCACCATNTACAAAGACCTGGGCAACCTCAATTACGTCTATTAACGCAGGGTTTAGGCTAAACCTTGCTCTTGATTGCGGGGCGTTTTCCCAAGATATGATGTATCCCAGGTCAATAAGTTCGGCATTAACGGTTATCTTTTCTGTTGCCTGCCAGTTAATGCTGATATGAAAACTNTAACCAGTCCCTTTAGGTTCGGAGAAATTGACGCCAGTTATAACCGGNTTTAGGTCCCCTACGAAAACGGGCTTGCGGTAAAATTTCTCACCGAACTTAGGGTCATCGTAGGCGTAGTTGATATCAATATCGAGCTGCACGTCAGATAAAAGAGAAATNAGGGGTGACAGATTCCTGTTGTCTGTCGTTAACCCATCGGTCACTTCTCTGAATTGGGCGATTAGTTCGTCATTAATTGGTTCGACATCACCTGAGGCGCNAGCAAATCCGGACTGGAGATCAGTCGCGTTGTAGTAATAGGTTCCNGCAAAGTCNATCGAGACACTATCATNTATTNCCCAAGAGTAGCCTAGTTTTATTCCTTNGGCGCTGGCTCGATCCACATTNAGNAACAGGTCGTANTCCCGGTTAGTCGGTAGTGGGTTNAGATTTTTTTCACTGTGATGAAAAAAAGCAGTATCTTCTGTGAATTCAGTGATGTAGTCGAATCTGGCGATGTAGGACACGTCAAAATTACTGTAACTTGCTCCTATCTCAAACTTATCATGGGTGAAAGCAGTCTCGCCGCTTACCAGGTCATCTTTAAAGTCTTTAGCAAACTGATTGATTGAAACGACCTCGCTAAACGCGAAAAAGTCGATGTCACTATGAATCTGCCATCTTTTGTCATTTGCGATGCTCTCGCCACAGTAAATGAGGCCAATAAGAATCGCGAAGTAGGCGAATCGATCGGTAGGCGGTGATGACATAGGACAGAAATACTAACGTTTAAGTATCGCGGAGTAGGCGAATAGATCAGTAGGTGGGGATGACATAGGACAGGGATACTAACGTTTATCAGGCGCTACTGAAAGAGCAACTGGCAATGTTTCGTCGACCCGCAGCAAGATAATAGTGTTTTAAAAATTGCAATGTTATCATAACGATAGAACAGCAGATTACATTAATCCGGGGAGAACAAAAGGTTTCTTACGCTTGGTAACCTTGAATCGACAACCAAAAACCTAAAAGAGGGGATATACCATGGAATTATTTACCGGATACGGTCTAGATTATCTGGTCAGATGGCTACATATGTTGGCAGGTGTTACCTGGATCGGCCTTCTNTATTATTTTAACTTCGTACAAACCGAGTACTTTAAGGAAGCGGAAGATGCCCACAAATCAGGGGCGATTCAAAAGCTTGTTCCTCGGGCACTNTGGTGGTTTCGCTGGGGTGCGATGATTACGTTCTTATCTGGTGTTGCCCTGCTCGCATATCGTCATCAGGCCATTTCCTATGACATCACTGTTGGCGCATTGCTAGGTACGCTGATGTTTCTCAACGTGTGGCTTATCATATGGCCAAACCAGAAAGTTGTTGTCGCATCTGCTGTGCAGGTNGCTGAAGGTGGAGAGGCTTTGGCTGAAGCCGCAGGNTCCCTTGCCAAGGCAGGGTTAGCTTCAAGAACCAACACGATGTTCTCCCTACCGATGCTGTTCTTCATGGGTTCATCAGCACATTTACCGCATGGGCTTCTGATTGATGCTAGTACTGTNGCGCTAGGCATCATCATTTTGTTAATCCTCGCGCTAGAAGGTAATGCGATTTTTGGCAAGCAGGGCCCGATGACNACGGTGAGGGGCGTTATTCACTGNGGTGTGGGTTTAACCGTCTTATTATACTGCATTATGGTGTTTCTATAGCGAGAACAAAGGATCTAAAGGGCCCCTGCGGGGGCCTTTTTTGTATAGGCCTTAATATATGGCAGAGGAAGGGAACGACAAACTAGGCAGTATTCCTGCAATCAAGCCGGGGCAGGATGATGCACTATATCGTCGAAGTGGTCAGGGAGAAGCGCCGCGGCAGAGTAACTTCAATGGTTTGTTGGTATTTGTCATTCTGATGATGGTTATCATGATGGGCTACGGTGGATACATATTATGGGAGGTTCAACAGAAACTGGATCAGGCCAATTTACTATTGGCTAAAGGTCAGGAGAATACTCAGGATCTGGAAAATCGGTTGGCTGCGACGGGCACTGACGTTTCTAAAACGCTGCAAGATATGCAGAGTCAGATACGCGAAAACTTCAAGCAAATAGATTTGTTGTGGGAGCATGCTTATCGAACCAATAAACCAAACATCGCTAAAAACACCAATGCTATTGTAGGAATCCGCAAGCAATTGGATAACGAGCTTGAACCTCTTACGCAATCGGTGCGCAGCGTGGAATCTCGGTTTACCTCATTGTTGGACGATGTGGCGCGCACACAGCAGGAGTTAAGAGATGATTCGGAAGAGATGACTACACAGGTTGCTCTGATCCGNGGCCAGGTTCAGGATCAGTTTTCGAACGTTACCAGAAACTCTCGCAATATTGATTCCCTTAAGAAGGAACTATCTGAAGCCCAGGAAGCGATAGACGCTATTGATANCTATCGGCGGCAGATTAATCTGCGTATTGTCGATTTGCAAAAACAGATTCAGGTGCAGGCCNCACCAACGCAGTAAGCGATGAAGTTAGTTATCATTCGACCAGTCGTGCAAAATTGACATCTCAATGATGTAGTGCTGGTACCTCAGTACTATTCCATCTTCGCTAATCGCTTTAAGTTTTATCCCGCCCGCGATCGTATCGCCTTCACGATAGAGTTGATTGTTGATAGTTACCATTCTTAAACTCTGATCGGAAGCGTAGATATGACTAGAGAACGTCATGCTCGGGATCTTGTTCTGAACGCTAATTGGTAAAGCAGACAGTCGAACAAGCTGTGTTTCTTGGGTCATCGGTTCGACGTTTNCTGTTGACGTTTGCGTTCTTGAGGTNACAGCTATTGGNGCAGTTTCTTTAGGTAGATACCAAATAATAATTGAGCTAACGACNACTGCGACTACTAGTACAAAAAACCAAAGACCTGTGTTCGGATGTTGTGGAATCATTTGCACTGCATCCAGTTTGGGTGATTGCTGATTCCGTGTTGNCTGTTCCGTCTTGTTTAGGGCATCCAGGATGTAGGACATTATTCTGCGCCTCCTGTTAAGAATGGGATGTTCACGCCCTCGATGCTATTGATGTGGATCCAGGACCTTGGGTCAACCACACCATTTGCAGGAACATTCACACTTTCCTGAAATCGCTTTACTCGCATCACAACAGCCTCATCAAAGGTAAAGCCTATTGTTTTATCAGGTATTCGCTGTTCGAAGACAGCGAGTTGATAAACCAACCAGTCTACATCGGCACCACTATCACCAAGGATGGTCGGTTTCTGGTAGCCTGGAGGCATCCTCCACAAAACGGTAAAAGAACCATTGAACGATTGTGCAAGCTCGTTTCGAGAAATGTAGTACTCACGCTCGCGCGCAAGTAAGGTTGCTGAGTCGTCACTCAAATGACTGATGGTGACCCATTGTGAATTATGAAGCTGCAAAATANCAGGGCGATTCAGTTTATGAATTTCTCGCAATCCGTTCACTCCCTGCAGACACGAGAGTCCTATGGATTGAATGGTGTTGCATGGGTCAGTTGTCTGNTCTTCAATATATATTCCCCACAAGGCGAAGAGATCGTCGAACGCCATCCTTTTACTAGTGTGGCCTAGTGCCTCTGATATTGGGATTAGGGTGGNGTATGGGCCTGGGTAGGGGACTATCGACATGCTGTTTGTTACTGTTGCATCAGGTGGCTTGTCAACATTGATATAGGATATTTTTGTGGGCAGAAACATGGAGATGGTGATGGCAACGCCGACTATAGAGGCTACTATTGTGGCGGGTAAACGCCAGTTGGTGCGGCGCAGCGCTGTGTGGCGGCTNCTTGTTAGGTNCTCAGGGTTACCTGACTGAAGAATTTCCTTGGCGGCTTTCTTAACGATACGGGGATAGACGGTGGCTCGGTTCTCGGCGTAGGCGCCGAGTAGACACCGNTCGCAGATCAGGTTTATTACNCGCGGTATTCCGTTACTCAGTTTGTAGATGAGATCCATTGCTGAATGACTGAAGAAGTTTCCTCTCGCACCGGCAACAGATAATCGATGCGCAATATAATCATTAACCTCTTTTTTGTTTAGTGCGTCCAGGTGGAAGCGCGCAGTTATTCTTTGAGATAGCTGTCTAAGTGACTGTTTTGAAAGAGTCTCAAGTAACTCTGGTTGACTGAGAAGAATTATCTGTAAAAGTTTTCTTTGATTGGTTTCGAGGTTNGTTAGTAGGCGNAGTTGCTCTAGNACTTCGATAGATAGGTTCTGTGCTTCGTCAATTATCAGAAGTGTTCTTCTACNGCTTTCCAGCGTGCTGACAAGATAAGTATTCAGACAATCTATCAATATCTTTGTTGTGGCGCCTGCTGGGTATGCGATCCGTAAATCGTCGCAAATAGAGGCGAGTAACTCATGCGCATTAACTTTTGGATTGATTATGAATGCGGTATCTACGTTTTCGGGTAATTGTTCTAGCAGGCATCGACAAATAGTAGTCTTTCCGGTGCCGACTTCGCCCGTTAANAGGATAAAACCGTTATTCTCGATACCATAGAGAAGGTGTGCTAGNGCCTCTCGGTGTCGATTGCTCATGTATAGGTACTGAGGATCAGGCGCGATTGAAAATGGCGCTGAGGCTAGACCAAAATATTCCTCGTACATGGCCGCTCTTCATAAAGTCGGGGTACCATTGTACTTNAATAATATATATCGAGCGCCACCTTGTTCTTAAGAGCACAAAAGCTTGCCAGGTNGCTNAAGCCAGCTTTGTTNATGTCATTACTTTCGCTAAGTANTTGTNCATCGTTGCATTACTATGCCCAGGCGATTAGTGGGCATACNAAATTNNTGTTNCAACGTGAACCGNTNGAGAAGGTNATCGAAAANCTGGANATGANNTCCTCTGTCCGGGATAAATTGGNTTTGACCAGAAATATCCGAAAATATGCCACTGATGCNGGTTTGCAGACAGGTGATGCTTACGCTACCTATGTTAGTANAGGGGAGCCCTATATTGTGTGGAATGTGTTTGCNGCACCTGAATTTTCGCTATCAATGAAGCAGTTTTGTTTTCNAATCGTTGGTTGCACTTCTTACAAAGGCTACTTCAAACAGGAAGATGCGGCTGTGGCGGCNTCAAGGCTTAGGGCTGAAGGATACGATGTGTATGTTGGTGGAGTAAGTGCCTATTCAACCCTAGGGTGGTTTTCAGATCCAATTCTCGACTCATTTCTACTTCGAACGGATGCGCAGCTCGCAGCGCTTTTATTTCACGAACTGGCGCATAGAGAGCTTTATGTTAAGGGCGATTCACAATTCAATGAAAGTTTTGCGACGTCCATAGAGCGTTTTCTGGTGGAGCGCTGGCTCCAGGAGGAAGGACGTTCGGGTGAATTGGATATATTAAATGCGGCATGGATCAGACAGCATGAATTGCTCGATCTTGTTAATCGCACTAAGCATGATTTGGCCGAGGTTTACCAAAACAATAGATCGGAAGAAAGAAAACGTCAGGCGAAACATGACTTGCTGGAGGAGCTGCGGAAAAAATATCTTGTACTTCATTCGGGCTGGCAAGGGAGCAATGATTACTACTCGTGGATGATGGCAGAAATGAATAATGCAAAGCTAGGAACACTNTCCACCTACAACCATTGGGTAGACAGCTTCAACGTGATTCTGGCGCAGGAAAACTTTGATCTTGTTTCTTTTATTGCTCGAGTTAAGGAGCTCGCCAAGTTGGACCAGGTGTCCCGTGANCGAAAGTTAAGAGAGCTAGTGGAAGATAACTAAAGCAATAGTACGCACGTAGTTGTTACTATGAANACGCCGATCATATTTAANGCAACACCTTCCCGTGCCATTGTCTTAATGGGGAATNCCCCGGTGCTGTAGACCACCACATTAGGCGCGGTAGCGACCGGTAGCATAAAGGCACAACTGGCNCTCATAGCGGCAGGGACCATTAGTAGTGCAGGCTCGATATCTGCTGCGATTGCAGCAGCGGCAAGGATNGGCATCATCAGGGTTGTCGTGGCAGTGTTGCTGGTGAGTTCTGTTAAGAAGGTGATGGCAAAGCACAGTGCTCCAATCATAAATACGATGTGCCACGTCGCTATCCCCGAAAGCACATCCCCCAGTGCACTACTTAGTCCGGAAGCAACGAAAGCTTTTGCTATCGCGATGCCACCTCCAAACAGAATAAGCATACCCCATGGTATCTTGCTTGCCGTATCCCAATCCAATAATTTTCCACCCTNACCATTGGGAATCAAAAACATGATTACGACGGAGATAAGCGCCACACTAGCATCGTTAGCACCAGGTACGCCCAGCCACGTCTTCCAGCCACCAAATGGCTCCCCACGGGTCATCCATGCGAGGGCTGTCAGGCCGAAGACAATCAGAACTCTCTTTTCGTATGACTCCCATTTTCCGACTGCAGGAAGGCTTACTAGGCCTGTGTAACTAAGACGCCGGGTTAGATAAATACCGATAATTGGCACAAAAATGATTACTACCGGAATGCCCCAGCCCATCCAAGTCAAAAATGGAACTTCAATCCCAGTGGTTTGCTCGTAGATTTCTCGAAACACAAGATTTGGAGGTGTGCCGATCGGCGTACCAATCCCGCCAACACTCGCCGCGTAAGCGATGCCAAGTAGTAACGGAACAGCTAAAGACCTGTCCTCAGCTTTCTCAATTACTGCGAGCGCTACTGGCAACAACATTAGGGTCGTCGCGGTATTGGAGATCCACATGCTGAGGAATGCGGATGCTGCCATAAANCCGAATACCAGNCTTTTGCTGCTCGAGCCTCCAAACAAATTCACCATAGNCAATGCGACACGTCTNTGGGCGCCACTACTTGCCATGGCAGTAGACAAAATAAAACCACCAAGNAGAAGTAGCACTAGAGAGCTGCCGTAAGATTGGCCAATCTCGTTTGGAGTCAGTACCCCNAACATGGGAAACGCCGCGAANGGTAGTAAAGANGTAACAGGAATTGGTATTGGTTCGAATACCCACCAGACGGCACAGTTGATTGCAACCGCAGCGGTCCAGCATGCCTTTGCATCCCATCCGGTGGATGAAAGTAGAAAGAACACCGTAGCGCCGAGGGCGGGGCCCAGGGCAAGGAAAATTCGATTCATCAGACTTCCGCTTGCGCAAAAAACGCNATTATANGCGTGACTTCGGTGACATGCATGTGNCNAANATAGCTATACTCNCTAGATGTCCTCGACGTTCTTATGGTACGACTTTNAAACAACCGGGATCGATTCTGTTCTGGATCGACCTATTCAATTTGCTGGTGTTCGTACTGANGTGGATCTCAATCCTGTGGAAGAACCGATCAATATTTTCTGCGCGCCTGGAAACGATGTCATACCCAGCCCCGAAGCTATTCTGGTGACGGGCATTAGTATGTTGCAGTTACGTTCTATTGGCGCGACAGAGNCAGAGTTCTGTCGTCAGGTTTTGTCGCATATGTCGGTGGGTGAAACTTGTGTTGTTGGCTACAATAGCATGCGTTTTGACGATGAGTTTACGCGCCAGATGTGTTATCGAAACTTTTACGATCCTTATGTTCGAGAGTGGCGTGACGGAAACTCTCGGTGGGATGTTATCGATATGTTTCGTATGGCGTTTGCATTGCGGCCCGAAGGCATTGAGTGGCCACTGGATCATGCTGGAGTGCCACGTTTTCGCCTTGAAGCGTTAACTGCAGCTAACGGTATAGAGCACAGCGATGCCCATGACGCGGTGTCAGACGTATTGGCTACGGTCGAACTGACCAGGTTGCTGAGAAAGAAGCAACCTAAGCTCTATCAGTTTCTGTATACGCTGCGTCAGAAAAGTGAAGTGCTAAAACAACTTTATCCACTGGGAAAGAGAGCGNTTCTTTATGTTTCCTCTATGTCCAGTGCCAAGAGATCTTGCATTGCCGTGGTGTTACCTATTTGTANACACCCGACTAACAACAATGGTGTGATCTGCTATGACTTATCGGTAGATCCGGAGGTTCTTATTGGCGCGACGCCATTGGAAATATCCCGCCTAGTATTTACATCGTTGCAGGATCTTGAGGAAGGAGAAAAGCGGATTCCGCTGAAGACACTTCATATCAATCGTTGTCCAGCCATCGCACCACTGGTCACGCTAGGAGTCGAAGATGCGGCGCGACTGGATATTTCCTTGCCACTTTGCCAGGAGCGGGTGAAACAGCTACAGACTGTGAGTGGTCTGGTAGAGAAGGTAAGTGCCGCATTTTCTGAGCGGGAGTTTCCAGAGGTGGATGATCCGGATCGAATGTTATATCAGGGAGGGTTCTTTGGCCCCAACGATAAGGCGGTGATGGAGCAGGTCCGTGAAGCTAGCCCAAATGAACTTAAGCATTTTGAAGGTCGATTTGAAGATTCGCGTCTTGACCAGATGCTTTTTCGTTATCGGGCGCGTAACTTTCTGGATACCTTGTCTGGGGACGAACGGCAACGATGGAATAGCTACCGCCAGGAGCGATGGCTTGGTAGTGAAGACGTTGAGGAGCAGATAGAAACACTTATGGAAAATTCAGATGATAGCTGNCTGGTTGATCTTAGAACTTATGTGGATGAAGTCAGGGATGGGGTGTACGAGTAATCTATGTCGTCTATAGAGTTTGATCATATTTCCAAATCCTACAATCAGAATAGGGTGGTGGATGATGTATCTCTCNNGCTGCCCGNTTCACAAACCACGGCTATTGTTGGNGAGAGTGGTAGCGGNAAATCTACCTTATTNCAGATAGTGAATGGCCTAGTCGTTGCTGATGAAGGCAAGGTGAAGATAGCCGGGGCTGAAATCGATTACGATGCGTTGCCAAGTATAAGGCGGAATATGGGTTACGCTGTGCAGGGTACCGGTTTGTTTCCTCACCTTACTATTAAGGAGAATGTGACCCTGGTTGCCCAACTCGCCGGCTGGCAGCGAACGGAGTTAGACGAAAGATACGTTAGCCTTCTCTCATTTTTTGGTTTAGATGACGAACTCTCGGAGAGGTATCCACACAGTTTGTCAGGGGGTCAGCAACAACGCGTTGGGTTGTGTCGCGCGATGATGCTTGACCCACCGCTATTGTTGCTGGATGAACCTTTCTCAGCGCTTGATCCGATTACGCGCGAGTCCATCCATGAAGAAATGCTGCAGCTTATCGACGGTGAAAAATCTATTTTGCTGGTGACCCATGATATGCAGGAAGCGTTGAAACTCGCTAACTACCTGGTCATTCTTAAAGATGGAAAAGTAGTGCAGCAGGGCGCTCCCGATGANGTTGCAAACCAACCAGTNGATGACTACGTGGCGCGGTTCTTTGGTGGTGCTAATGCTTAGAATTATCTGGGCGGTATTCTTNTATCTATCGCTAATAGGGTCTGNNTCCGCCACGATAACCATAGGNAGCAAGAACTTTAACGAGAGTTACCTTCTGGGCGAGATCATGGCGCAACTCCTGGAGCTCGAAGGTTTTGAGGTTGAGCGCAAGTTTGGCCTTGGTGGAACACTTGTTTGTTATGAGGCGCTTGTCAATGACGAGATTGATATCTATGCGGAATACACTGGGACGCTTTCCCATGTCATTCTGAAGACNGACGATCTTACGCCACAGGTTGCAGAGCTTAACCGTCTTGTCGAGGAACAGGCACTNCGAGTGCTTGGATCCTTTGGGTTTAACAATACTTACGCTATAGCCTTAAAGAAGCACTTTGCTAAGGAACTTGGTGTCTCTTTGGTNTCGCAGCTTACCAATCATCCTGATCTTAAGATGGCGTTTAGTCTTGAATTCCTTAATCGCGAAGATGGGTGGCCTGGTTTGGCAAAAACCTACGGTTTGTCGGGCAAGCCTACTGGAATTGAGCATGGGTTAGCGTATCAGGCGATTGATCAAGGCAAGATTGACATTACCGATGCGTATTCTACGGATGGTGATCTTGAGCGATATGGGCTTACCGTACTAGATGATGATCTTGGGTACTTCCCCCAGTATTTGGCAGTACCATTTGTTCGCGCTGCTCTGCCCAATCAGGTGCTTGCAGTAATCTCACGACTGGAGGGGATAATCGACGATGAGAGGATGCGTGAACTCAACAGTAGAACGGTGATTTACGGCGAGAGTTTTGCGGAAGTTGCTAGCAGGTTTATCGCAGAGGAGGGTCTAGGAGAAACGCGGATAGAGGCAGAAGTAATATCCTCAATACTTGGCAATACTATTACGCATCTGAAGTTGACGTTTATTGCGCTGTTGCTCGGTTGTTTGCTCGGACTACCTCTAGGTATTATCGTTTTCAGAGCTAACGTTGCTGCACGAATAACGGTTTATATCGCCGGCCTGTTGCAGACAATACCGTCCATTGCAATGTTAGCGCTGATGATTCCGCTATTCGGAATTGGTGAAGTACCCGCGATTGTAGCGCTGTTTCTTTACTCTATCCTGCCAATTTTACGCAATACGATCACGGCTCTCGTAACGATCGATCCGCTATTAAAACGTATCGCAGAGGCAATCGGATTAACTCGATCTCAGCAGTTACGATATGTGCTTTTACCGATGGCCTTGCCTACTATCCTGGCTGGAATCAAGACTGCGGCGATCATCAGTATTGGTACCGCGACGCTGGCAGCGTTTATTGGAGCAGGAGGCCTAGGTGAACCGATTGTTACGGGGCTTGCTCTTAACGATACGAATTTAATCTTGCAGGGCGCGTTACCAGCTGCTGGTCTGGCGATCTGTGTAGAACTTCTGTTTGAGATTCTTGAGCGATTGCTGGTAAAACCGCATATGCTTCAGGGCCAGCTAACTGACTAACAGTTTTACTCTGTTACCTGCTGTTTGATTGGCACGAAGATTTTCTGCATGTCTTCTGCAGATACTTCATTGATCTACAGATCGAGTGTTTTGCCCCTTAGTCCCAAGGGGTTAGAGTATTTTTCCTTATCAAAAAGCCGGAAGCGATCGACTAACATCGGATACATGCTATGTCTACTGGATGCTCAAGCTGAGAATAGGATAAAAAAACACTGGAAAGTTACATATTGGTGAGAGATCTATAATCTGAGGGTTGTCAAGTCCTATAACGATGCGTCTTAGTAAGACTCCATCTTTCTTTTCGACGCCAGCTTTTGCATGACCTTTGGCAGAACTAGCTATATATGGTTTACCCTTGACATGACCATCTTCATTTTTCTGAAACCTGCCCGAATTTGGTGAGTGGTAGGAGTGAAGATTAGCTCAAATAGAGTCTATGCCATCGCGAAAAGACTTAATCAGAGACACTACTTAGGTTTTTCCTGGGTGTAATCTTCACCGTTTATAAGTCTGGTCGATTAGATCAATTTGTCCGCAAGTGATTTCAGAAAACGGACTCTCAGGCGTCTCGATTCATCGATTTCTCGGGGGTCGAGCGGAATTTCGACCTAGTGTGTTCCAGTAGTTACATGTTCATTACTCATAACGGTATGTGTATATCCGATCCGCGCCAAAAATCTCGCGAGCAATTTGTTCCAGGGCTTCTCTATTTATTTCTGTACAGGCGAATAATTCGATTTGGAGTACGCGATGTTCCGGCCAGGTATTAACCATCAGGTGCGACTCTTCCAGAATTAACGCTATGGTTACTCCTTGCGGCTCATACTTGGAAATACATTTATCTCGAACAGTAAGCTTGTTCTTTTCGATGTAATCCACCATTTCCGAACAGAGTATCTCAGCATCATCTATCTTGATCGGGTTGCAGTCGAAACACCATAGCGTTACTTGGTTACCGAGACTCGAAACAAGCTTGCGATCCGCCTCACTCATCACTTGGCTATAGGTCATCAGGGTAGATGTATCAGTCACTATTCTCTTCCTTAGATATTTTTTTGGCCAGAGTAAATTTGGTCTGCTTACATTTCGGGCAGCCAGTGGCTTTCAGCGTTTCTATGTTGATATGGAAGCAATCAATACCGACACCATTTCTTTCGCCGCAATTTCTACAGATGTAGATTCGATGTGATGGATTAACATCGCCGGTGTAGATTGATTTTTCATAACGTGGAACTGATTGGGTAGGTAGTGAGGTGCTAGTCAAACGTATCATCCTACTAACGTTTCCTATGATGGCACCACCATGATAAGTGTTGAAGTCATCAATAATCTCTTTCGGAACTAGTCCGAAACGGCTGATGTTTTGAAAAACATCGAGATCAGTGTCCGGATCTTTGTGACCGAACGAGAGAAAGCCCTGTTTCCCAGGACCCACCTGCAACGCTTCCTTAGCGCGGGCTAGAAACAGTTCGAGGCCTCCTAGGGTATAGGGTGGATCGGTAAAAAATGTGTGGAAGTCACCCTGAAGCTCGGTAGGTAGAGGGTCTCTGGCATCATGGAGAAAACACTCGATATTGAGGCCGTAGCGTTCAGAAGCAGTACTGATTAGCTCAATTATTCTCTGGTCGATGTCCACGACGACCAATCTTTGAGTCTGCTGTCCTGCACGTAATAGTAGGGCGATGGCAATTGAAGTTAGGTCATCATCGCCGATAAATATGACGTTACGTCCCACGAGTGCATCGTGGCGATTTGCGTAGATGGCTCGTCGCAAAGATGTTTCAGGTAGTGCGAATGCCTGGTCGAGCGCAACATCTACCTCTGGCATCTCGGTGCTGATCATTTGTAGTGTCGAAAGTGCGTCATTGGTCTCTGTCTCCGTGACTATGACACCTAGTTCGTGAGCAATAGCGGTCCCTTGTTCGGTAAGACAAACGCCTTTTTGTCGGGCAAAAACGCCACGCTTCTCGAGTTCGCGGCGTACCGCGGAGACTACTGGCAGTGGCATGTGGACTTGTTTCGCCAATTCCTTTAGCGGTGTGTTCCTGCCCCGAGCGGCAGCAGCGAGAATGCTTCGAACTCCTTCCGCTCCCTCACGGAGGCTGGTCGCAGTGGCCGTTTCGTCCAGTAGTTTCATTTGGCGCGAGGTGCCTCGGAAATATTGAAGAAGGAAGACAGTACGCTGTTAAGAAGATCTGAATCTTTTGATCCTGCCAATTCGCGAATGGAATGCATTGCAAAGGTTGGCACGCCGACGTCTAAGGTTTTGACACCGATTTCTGTAGCGGTGATTGGGCCGATTGTGCTGCCACACGCTAGATCTGTACGATTGGTGAACTTCTGGTAAGGGACATCAGCTTCTTCGCAGAGATGTGCAAAGTAAGCTTGTGTTTCGCTGTTTGTTGCGTAACGCTGATTGGCGTTGATTTTAATGACCGGGCCCTGATTAAGAATGGGACCATGGTTTGCGTCGTGTCTGTCGGCGTAGTTTGGATGGATTCCATGGGCATTGTCTGTTGATACCAACAATGAATTTGCAGTGATGCGGTGACGCGACTCGTTGTCAGAGAATAGTCTTTCAATTGTCGATTTTAGAAACGGTCCCTGTGCTCCGGCCGCGGAAGCACTGCCCACCTCCTCGTGATCGTTACAGACCAGCATGCTGGTGACGGTTTCATCGGCTGATAGCAGTGCTTTTAGACCGACGAAGCAGCTCAACAAATTATCAAGCCGTGCACTGGCGATAAAGTCATTATTTAACCCTACAAAAGCTGGTCGGTTGGTGTCATAGAAAGATAACTCATAGCCTAGAATCTTCCCCGCGGTCCCATGTTCCTCTTCTAATTGATCCTGGATTAGCGATTCTATAGAAGATTGCTCGTCTGTTTGTAGCATGATGGGTGGAATGTGTTTTTGTGGATTGATGCTACGCGAATCGTTGACGTTCCGATCCAGGTGGATCGCAAGACTAGGAATTACGCCAATTGGTCGATTGAAATCGATAAGACGGTTGTGGATCGATGCTCCGTCAGAGTACGTGATACGTCCAGCTAGACTAAGGTCTCGATCAAACCAGGGGTTTAGTAGTACCCCGCCATATACCTCTACACCCAATTGCAGATACGAATGCTTATGGATGACAGGATTTGGCTTTACCCGCAGACAGGGGCTATCCGTATGCGCACCGACCAGTCGAATACCTGTTTCTATTGGGTCAGTGCTTCCCAGTACAAACGCAATGATCGATGATTGATTGCGAATTGCGTAGTATCGCCCGGGTTTAGTTTGACTCCAGTCTTCTCTTTCGTTGAGCTGTTTGAATCCAGTTTTATCAAGCAACACGCTCATATTTTCGACGGCGTGGAACGGTGTTGGAGACTTCCCAAGAAAAGTTAATAGTTCGTTATTAATTGAAGACATAGATATTCCTTTGGTTAACCAGCGATTCTAACAGAGTCAGATTGCCGGAATCTTTTCCTTAGCCCCTTGCTATTGCGGTGGTGGGTTTTCTACAATAGGTGCGCGCCGATTTGAATCAGCTTGCGGGCGCGATAAAAGTACAGCTAAAGAGAAACCAAACCTGCTTTAGTTGATGCGAGATAACTAAACGGGTTTTTTTTTGTTCATTAATTGGGCAGAGGAGGAGAAAATGGGATTTACATCGCGGATTCTACACTCAGACCGTCGCGGTGGGATTGAGCATGGGGCGCTGCACAAACCAGTGCATAACGCAGTAACGTATGCTTACGATGATGCACACGACCTTGCTGCGGTGTTTCAGGGCAAGCAGACGGGCTATTCCTATGGCCGACAGGTTAATCCGACGGTAACTGCATTGCAGGATAAGATCTCGCTGATGGAGGGTGGGGTGGCCACAGCCGCTTTCTCCACTGGCATGGCGGCGATTGGAACGACACTCTTTTCGTTGCTGCGCAATGGTGATCACTTCATTTCATCGTCTTTTCTCTTCGGTAATACCAATAGTTTATTCAATTCCTTTGCAGCCCACGGTATTGAAGTGTCTTTTGTCGATGCAACGTCGGTCGATGCGGTAGCCGCTGAGATTCGTGAAAATACTAAGATTATATTCGTGGAAACCATCGCAAATCCACGAACCCAGGTTACCGACCTCACGAAGATTGGGGAGCTATGTCGCGAACATAACCTAGTCTACTTCGTCGATAACACTATGACGACACCATATCTGTTCCAACCTAAAGACGTTGGAGCGAGTCTCTCAATAAATAGTCTTACCAAATATATTGGTGGGCATGCTAATGCGCTGGGTGGTGCGGTGACAGAACTTGCTAACTACGACTGGGAGACGTTCGACAATATTTATGACATCTATCACAAAGGGGATGTTTCCAATTGGGCAATCACCCAGATTAAGAAAAAAGGGCTGCGTGATTTTGGCGCATCTCTCGGACCAGAAGCAGCCCATCACATTTCCGTCGGGTCCGATACGCTTGCGTTACGATTGGACCGAGCTTGTAGCAATGCGAGAGTACTGACTGAGTTCTTGTCATCGCATCCGGGAGTCAATAAAGTTTACTACCCCGGGCTTGAAGATCATCCACAGTATGAGCTGACGCGGTCACTCTTTAAGTATCCTGGTGCACTATTTAGCATTGAGCTAAAAGATCTAGACTGTTTCGAGTTTCTCAACAAGCTAGATCTTGTCATCAGCACAAGCAATCTTGGAGACACCCGGTCGTTGGCGATACCGGTGGCCCATACAATTTACTATGAGATGGGTCCTGAGAGACGCGCAGAAATGGGTATCGATGACTCTTTGGTCCGTTTCTCTATCGGTATTGAAGAGTCCGAGGATCTGATCGCGGACTTTGAACGAGCATTGGCTTAGCAATTTAGCGTTATATTCTTTTCAATATTTCGGTTCTGCAAAACCGCCTAGCTTTTCGCTGCCTCTCTTTTGTAGCAGACGCCAGTACCCCCTAGGCCACAATAGCCATTCGGTACCTTGGCAAGATATTGCTGATGATAGTGTTCCGCATAGTAAAACTCGGGAGCACAGTATATTTCCGTCGTAATCGCTTCGTAGCCCCCTTTCCGTAGATTATTCTGAAATATGGCCATACTGGCCTCAGCTCGTGCTGACTGCTCTGGTGAAAAGGTATAAATACCCGAGCGGTATTGAGTACCTACATCGTTGCCTTGACGCATTCCCTGAGTAGGATCGTGACTTTCCCAAAACAACGCTAATAGTACTTCAAAGTTAACTACCTTAGGATCGAAAACCACAAGAACAACTTCGTTATGGCCAGTAAGTCCTGAGCATACTTCTTCGTAGGTTGGATTAGGTGTGATGCCGCCAGCATAGCCTGCTGCTGTGATGTGGACGCCTTCTTGTTCCCAGAAGTGTCTCTCGGCACCCCAAAAACAACCCATACCGAAGATGGCCTGTTCAAAATCCTCAGGAAAGGGTGGCTTCATTAGATTGCCATTAACAAAGTGGCGCTCCGGGACGGACATTTCTTTACTCCGTCCGGGTAAAGCATTATCTGCATCAGGAAACTTCATCTTTTTGGTAAAGAATTCCACAGGAATACTCCAATGATTGAGTTTTCATTAATACTGGTAGTATAGCCGATATTTTGTATGGGACAGGCTATGCCCGCTTTTGATGTGGTTCTAGACCGGCGAG
>PASO01000052.1 GCA_002712135.1 Gammaproteobacteria bacterium | reverse complement strand
TGGTGAAGTTCGTTTTATGCGAGGAAGTTTTTCTACAGGCACGGCAAATCCAGCAAACTGGCGTCTGCGAGGTGAGCTTGGTGGTGGGGCACTGATGGATCTCGGTTGTTACTGCGTCAGCGGCATTCGACATCAACTGGGAATGGAACCCCGCTCAGTTTCTGCAACCGGCACGTTCGATCAGGAAGCCGGGGTTTGGGCCACTCTAATGGGCACCTTCCATTTTGCGAATGGAGTCAACGCACAGTTCGATTGCAGTTTCGGTTGGCCTCGTCGCGGATCTTACGAGATTGTTGGCACAGAGGGAATTATCGTTGCACCTAAAGCTGAGTGGTCTATGCCAAAAGATCAAAAATTCAGTTTTACTATGTCGCGTGGTGATGGCTCGGAGCAGCCCCTAGAAGTCGTCGAAATTGAAGGGGTCAATCCCTATCGTGAACAGCTTCTCGATCTATGTAATGCGCTTACTACTGGCCATCCACCCTTGCTTACACCAGATGAATCCGTATCGAATATGCGCGCCATTGATGCAGTTCACGAGTCCGCAAGGACAGGTGAGCCCATCGATATAGGAGCTTGAACGATGAGACTCGGTGGACCAATATTCGACACAAACTCAGACCCTGAAGCGTTAGTAGCGTACCACCAAGAGCATGGGTTTTCTGCTGCTTTTATGCGCCATGATCATGACAAGGTTAGACGCGACGAGATCTGTGCCGCATACGCTGAAGCCAATATCCTGCCGGCGGAACTGGGCGCCTATCGCCATAACGTATTGGATACGAATCCTGATAAACGCGAGGCATTCATTGATGAGATTTGTCGACGGCTGGAATATGCCGATGAAGCGGGAATTCTTTGCTGCGTCATCCACGGTGGCTCCTATGAAACCGGAAGCTGGGGTTCACCAAACCCGGATAACTTCGGTGAGCAAGCCTTTGATGAAACGGTCGAGGCCATCCGGAATATTCTAGAGCGGGTAAAGCCTAAGCGAACCAAGCTCGTCATCGAAACCGAGAAGTACGTATTCCCCAACGAGCCAGATCTTTACATCAGATTAATTAAGGCTATCGATCATCCTCAATTTGGTGTACATCTCGACCCCATCAACATGATCTTCAGTCCAAAGCGTCTATACGAGAATGGGCAATACTTAAAGCAGTGTTTCGAGATACTAGGACCACACATTGTCAGCTGTCACTCTAAAGACCTCACGACAACAGATACATACCCACATCACATTATTGAGACTTACACGGGAAATGGCTGGCTTGATCACGACGTTTATCTAACAGAACTCGCTAAACTCCATGATGACGTACCCCTTATGATCGAGCATTTAACAGCGGAACAGCTCCCGATGGCACGAGACCACCTGTTCGCCAAGACAAAGAAACTTGGCCTGTGTTTTGTGAGGCCAACCGCCAAGTCGCGTTAACCCATCTAACGACAAAACCTAGTTTGATATTACAGGCAACATCGATATTCTTTCCAGAAACGACTACCCAAACGACGTGGGAAGCAGCGCAAGTAATTATAGTCAAGCCATTAAACGACGCACTATCTAGACCAAGCATTCCTTGCGGTGACGTGAGTCGATAGGATCTACTCTACCTGTGTATGAGTTTTCATTTCTTGCAACCCCCGAAAAAGGTAACGTTGATGCCATTTTACAGCGGCCAAAGAAGACGACTGCACTTCTTGTTCTTGCACACGGTGCTGGTGGTGACCTTCATCATAGTCACATGGCTGCGCTCGCTGAAGCTTTTTATGGAAGAAATATTGCGACATTACGATTCAACTTTCCGTATACGCAACAAGGTAAACCTCGCACAGACACGCCAGCGGTTTGTATCGAGACATTTAAAAATGCAATCGCGACCGCACGGAAGAAAGTAAGACGGCTACCCCTATTTATAGGTGGACATTCATTCGGTGGTAGAATGTCTTCCCATTACAAAGCTGAAACAGGCGACACACGAGTGTCCGGACTAATCTTCTGCTCTTTTCCGTTACATAATCCAAAAAAGCCTGATACCACGCGTGCAGAACACCTCTATGGGGTAGAAACACCTATGCTATTCCTATCCGGCACACGGGACCCAATGGCGGATCTTGTATTGCTAAAACCGACCGTAAAGAAGATCATGCATGCACAACTGCATGAACTGGATACCGCGGATCACAGCTATAAAATCCTGAAACGAACAAGAGAATCGAAGGAAGATGTCTATGCCGAAGCTGCTAGGGTTGCTGCAAGCTGGATATCAGAGTTAAACGAGCATAATTAAGGAAAAAACATGCCTACGCCCGCTAGAGTTGTCGTCATGCGCCAGGTGACTGGGCCACTGGAAATTATCGATTTGGAGTTGCCAGATCCCGGTCCGTTTCAGGTCGTTATCAGGCAATTCGCCAGCGGTATCTGCCACAGCCAGCTCCACCAGATGCACAATCCTCGCGAGACACCCGTATTGCTAGGACATGAATCCACTGGGAGCGTATTAGCGGTCGGTTCAGAAGTCACTCATGTGGCACCCGGCGACACCGTGCTTGTTACTTGGGTTCCCCGCAATGTCACAGAAGGTTGCCGGCTGGCTGAACCTGCGTCACTTAAGCTGCCAAACGGAGAAACAGCACTTTCTCAAAACGTATTTACCTGGGCAGATCACACGATTGCAGACGAACAGTACGTCGTCAAAGTCAGTGCTGACATAGACAAAGAGGTGACCTCCATAGTTGGATGTGCCGTGATGACCGGAGCTGGTGCAGTTGAAAATACTGCCGCAGTCAAGAAAGGTGATAGCGTCGCTATCTATGGTGTCGGTGGTGTTGGATTATCCGCAGTGGTTGCTGCCAAGACATTAGAGGCAGATCCTATTATCGCCGTCGATCTCGATGAAGGAAAATTGGCATTTGCACGCCAATTCGGTGCTACCCACACCATTAACGCAAGTGATGAGAACCCCATTCGAGCTATCAAAAATTTAACCACAAGCGAAACAAAGGCGAGCATTAATAATCGTCCCGTTTCTGGCGCAGACTTTGTATTCGATTGCATCGGACTAAAGCAGACCATGGAGCAGATTGTGCCATCAGCACGAACAGGGTTCTTTGGCGCAGAGCCTGGAGGCACCGCAGTGCTCGTAGGGGTACCTCAGACCACGGTGGAATTAAATGCTGCCGATATATTGCATAGCGAAAAAAAGTTCATCGGTAGTATTGGTGGCTCCTGTTCACCCGACAGAGACTTCCCACGGTACCTTGAGTGGTTTGAAAGGGGCTTGCTGGACCTGAATGCTCTGGTGACTGAGCGTTACGCTCTAGATGACATCAATGAGGCCACCCAAGCACTTGAGAATGGGGATATTTCTGGCCGCTCAATTATGGTTTTCTAGCATCAACCCACTCAGTCATGCGTGCGACAGATTCAGAAAAAACGTTTTCCAGTAGCGCTTCCAACTAGCGGTTGATAGCTTCCGTTAATTCATCAGCCTTATTTCGTTCCCATCCGCACCAAAGCCAAGAACTTTGGCTATTTTTAGATCCCTGGAACTGGGAACCGTCCACAAAACGACTTAACACTTTCTCGTGTGTCGTGGAGTAATCCCTCATCCTCAGAATTCTGTAAACAGGTCACAATCCACTCCCCTAATTGCTGCATATCGCTTTCTGCCATGCCACGTGCTGTCGCAGCTGGCGTGCCTATCCTGATGCCGCTTGGCCTCAGCGGCGGATTGGGGTCATCCGGAATGATTTGTTTGTTCGTTGTGATATTCACTTTGTCCAACACCTCTTCCGCCTGACGACCATCAAGCCCAAAGCTAGAAGTAGTTTCCACCACCATCATATGATTATCGGTACCGCCGGTTATTAGCGTTGCCTGTTGATCCATCAGCGACTTTGCCAGCGTTTTGGCGTTGAGTAATACCTGTTTTGCGTAGCCCTTAAACTCTTCGCTCTGCGCTTTTAATAGGGTAACAGCAATAGCGGCAACGGCGTTCATGTGAGGACCACCCTGAAGACCTGGAAAAACCGATTTATCAACCTTGGAAGCAAGCGCCTTGGAGCAGAGCACCATACCTCCCCTGGGACCTCGCAACGACTTATGAGTCGTAGTAGTCACCACATCAAAACCAAAATCAAATGGATTATTCATTGCGCCGCCAGCGACCAGTCCACCAAAGTGAGAGGCATCGGTCATAGTCAGCGCACCCACTTCGTCTGCAATCGCTTTAAACGCGGCATAGTCGATATCTCTTGGATACGACGTATATCCACACAGTACTAGCTTGGGCTTGTTGGCAAGTGCATCTCTGCGAACCTGATCATAGTCGATAGAACCATCACGAGGATCCGTAACATACCGCACAAAATTAAATAGCTTACCCATATGTGATACGGGTGCCCCATGTGTCAGGTGACCCCCGTGGGAAAGATCCATGGCCATGATCGTGTCCCCAGGCTTTAGCAAGCCCAGGTACACCGCCTGATTCATGGCAGATCCTGACAAGGGTTGGACATTTGCGTGCTCGCATCTGAATACTGCCTTAGCCCTCTCTCGGGCTAGCGTTTCCACTTCATCGGTAAACTCCTGGCCGCCATAGTAACGGCGCCCTGGATACCCTTCCGAATACTTATTGGTAAACACACTACCCAAGGTCGCAAGAACCTCGGGAAACGTATAGTTCTCAGATGGAATTAATTCGATTCCAGACCGCTGGCGCTGTTCCTCGCCTTTCAGGGCGGCAAAAACAGCAGGGTCATTTTGCTCAAGCATTGCAAGATTGTCAGGCACGGGCATTCTCCGGTGGTTAAAAATCAATATGGTCCGAATGCCCAGGCGAGCGGCTCAACATATTCACACTTCCCGGTGGTCACTTCCACCCTAGTCGCCAGTCATGTGAAGGAGTAGAGTTTATACGCGCTGCAAATTGATTTAAATAGATTCAGGACATCCAATGGCAATTAGTGACCTAAGTTTTCAATCAGACCCGATTACAGTCCGTATAAAACCTCCACAACTCGATAGTTTTCTTCCAGAATTATCAGAATGGCAAATCGAAGGCCTGTCTATCGCTTCGCTGGTTCGCGATTTCAGGTGTGACAACTTTCTCGGGGCGATGGCACTCGCCGAAAAGGTCAGTGCCTTGGCGGAAAAATACAATCATCATCCAGAACTCACCATAACTTGGGGTAATCTCAGGGTTAGTTGGTGGACTCACACAGCATCAGGAATCACCAGCAATGACGTTTACATGGCACATCAGTGCGACCTGATGGTTCAAGATAACTAAACACGACTATTAGCGAATACAAAAATAAAGGAGTAGACATGGATACAGGGAAATTCACTGGCTTCGAAGTAACGCTGGAGAAACCAGGCATTGCCTGGATTGAATTCAACGAGCCTGAAAGACTCAATGGAATGAATTCTCCTAAAAAGCGGGATCTCATAGAGACGGTTACCCAAGCGCAGATGGACAACGCCGTAAGAGTGGTCGTTTTCATCGGTACCGGTAGAGCCTTCTGCGCTGGTGACGATCTGAAAGACTATGCAAGAGAAGATGACCCCGACTCCAAGATGCCAGATATTCCCCATGGCCATGACTCGGGTATTGGTACTTATAACGGATTGCGGCATATTTCCCAGGCCCTAAACCTTGCAATTCGAAAATTGGACAAGATTAGTATCGCGGCAGTAAATGGTGTGGCCATTCAAACCGGTTTGTCGCTTGCTTTGGCTTGCGACTTCAAGATCGCTAGTAGCGAAGCGCGGCTCGGAAGCGCCACGCTACGCTTTGGATTGTTACCGGATGAAGGTGGTCAATACCTACTGGTTCAGCATATGGGTGTGGCAAAAACCATCGACTTCCTGCTTCGCAAAAGCATCGTGTCCGCAGACGAAGCCCTTGAGCTAGGTCTTATCAATCAGGTGGTTCCAGGTGATCAGCTACGCGCTGAATGTGCGCAACTCGCTCAGGAACTCGCGGCCGGACCACAGGTTTCAATGCGCCTTTTGAAGAGATCCGTATACCAGGCAGCAGAACTTAGTTTCGAACAGGCCTGTGAAGACATTGCCGCTCGAACCGCGATATCTGATCACCACCCTGACGCAAAAGAAGGCGGAGAATCATTTAGGGAGAAACGGGCGCCTTCCTTCAACGAATGGCTACGCCAATATGAGTAAACCGCTATTCTCGATGCGGCTGACGAACTGCTAGGTGATTTGGTTAAAGGGTAAATGCTTCAGATCCACATTACCGCCGGTCAAGACAAGGCTAACTCGTTTTCCGGCAAACAGTTCCTTGTGCCGCAGTAAGCCCGCAAGAGTTATCGCGGACGACGGTTCTACCGCAATTTTCAATCGGGTCCAAAGAAGATACATCGCTTGGATAACTTCCTGGTCGGAAACAAGAAGAATATCTGCGACACGATCGCGTATTATTGGAAAGTTGCATTCTCCAAGTGTGGTTAATAATCCATCACAGATGGTCTCCGGGCTGTGTGCTTTAATTCGCTTTCCCGACGCCATTGATCGATACGCATCATCAGCGCCCTCTGGCTCAACTCCATATGTTTCAACATTGGAGCCATAAAAACCGAGGAGACAACCTGCCAATAAACCACCACCACCGACGGGAACAAGTGCCGCATCCAGGCTCTCTACCTGGTCAAGCATCTCCAACGCGGTAGTACCCTGCCCCGCAATTACGCGCTCATCATCATATGGGGGAACAAAAGTCGCACCAGTTTCCTTCACTGTCTGTTGCAACCTGGACTCACGAGCCTGTAACGTCGGCTCACACTCGATAATCTCCGCACCGTAAGCAGAAATAGCGTCCTTCTTAACCTGCTTGGCGTTGTTCGGGACAACGATGTAGGCGGTGGCATCCCGCGCCGAGGCTGCCCACGCGAGCGCTGCCCCGTGATTCCCGGAGGAATGTGTCGCAACCCCCCGAGAAAGGCCCTCAGGTGAAAGTAACTGAACCGCATTGGTTGCGCCCCTCGCTTTGAACGCACCAGCTTTCTGGAAATTCTCACACTTAAAAAAGAGTTGGGCCCCCGCAAGCTCATCCAGCAATTTACTTTGCAAAACCGGCGTCCGATGGACATACGGAGCAATGCGACGCTGCGCCTCTCGCACATCATTGATATCGAACATAGCTAGTGCAAGAAACACCGAAGACCGGTTTCCAGCAGTGCGATATCGTGCTCAACGCACGCCTGCTTAACCAGTTCATCGCGAACCGATCCTCCGGGGTGAGCAATAACCCGTACGTTACTGCGGGCAGCCCGATCAATGTTGTCGCGAAACGGGATATAAGCATCCGAACTGAGACATACGTTTTCAAACTTCGTAACCCAGCTGAGCTTTTCATCGCGGGAAATAGAGTCTGGGACCGACTCCAGATTTGATGACAGATCATGCTTCTCACTGTCGGAAAGCTCGTCCCACAAAAGATACTGATCCACCACGTTGGCTTTATCGGGTTTCTTGAGACCTTTTCGAAATCCCAGGGACTGAACCTTGGGGTGAAACTGCATCATCCATTTATCTGCCTTGTCACATGCAAGTCGAGTACAGTGAATTCGTGATTGCTGTCCTGCGCCCAGACCTATCACCTGACCATCGTAGGCGACACAGACACTATTAGACTGAGCGTACTTCAAGGCGATCGTTGCAACCAGCAACGTTTCTACGCTCCCAGTAGTCGCTCCTGAAAACATATCACGGGTTATCTCGGCCGCATTTCTATCCTGCTCAAACTGAAAACCAAGTAACTGCCGCTCTTCGTTGGTTGGCGCGCAGTACTCTGGGTCCATCTGCATAATGATGTAACTGCCCGACTTTTTGCTGCTGAGGATATCGAGTGCTTTGTCATCATAGTCAGGTGCGATGATCAGATCGGATACCTCTGACTTGAGCATAAGTGCGAGGCTTTCATCTACTTTATGACTCACTGCCAGAGCATCACCAAAAGAACACATTCGGTCACCTCCTCGCGCGCGAGCATAAGCCGTCGCTACGGGAGAAAGATCCGCAGAGCGCAGAAACTGCGCGTTAGCGAACTCGTTGGAAAGTGGCTTGGCTACTGCAGCTCCGGCAGGGGAAACATGTTTAAACGACGCCGCTGCCTCCTTTCCTGTTGCTCGACTGAGCTCCAAAACTAGCTGCCAGGCGGTAAGTGCATCCAGGAAATTGATATACCCCGGTTTACCGTTCAGCACCTGCAAATCTTCAGTCTCATTAGATACGAATGCGTTGCCCTGGTGTGGATTCACGCCGTACTTCAACGGTATTCTCATAAAATCTATCTCATAGCTCTCTTGGTGAGTTATTCAGGCTGACTTTTTCTCAATTTTTGCCCAGGCGTCTCGCAAAGAAACAACGCGGTTGAACACCAGGTTGTCTGGACAAGACAGTTTGCTGTCTAGACAGAAGTAGCCTTCTCGTTCGAACTGAAAGCGCTGATCACTGGTCGCATTCCTCAGACTGTTCTCTACGAACCCATCGTATTGATGAAGAGAATCCGGGTTGACCAGTTCTTCATAGTCCGCATCACTCTGATCAGTGTCATCTACAACGAACAATGGATCGAACAATCGAATTTTCGCCGGTAATCCCTCGCTAGCAGAAACCCAATGGATGACACCGCGAACCTTTCTTCCTTCTGGATTTTTACCCAGTGTATCTTCGTCATAACTGCAACGCAGTTCCAGAATATTGCCGTCGTCGTCTTTGATTACCTTATCTGCGCGTATGACATAGGCGTAACGTAAGCGAACTTCATCTCCTGAAACCAGACGCTTATATTTCCTGTTTGCTCCCTCGCGAAAATCATCGCGATCGATATAGATTTCACGCGTGAAAGGAATCTGTCTAGAACCCATGGTTTCATCTTTAGGATGGTTTGGTGCATCAAGCGTCTCTGTGCGATCCTCCGGGTAGTTCTCGATGACAATCTTAAGAGGCCTGATCACTCCCATTACCCGTGGAGCATCACGATCAAGGTGATTACGAATACAGCTTTCGAGCAAGGCTAACTCAACATTATTATCACTCTTAGTGACACCTATACGACGACAAAAATCTCTGATGCTTTCAGGGGTATATCCTCTGCGACGCAAACCAACGATGGTAGGCAACCTTGGGTCGTCCCAGTCATCTACAATCTCGTGATTGATCAGCTGTTTTATCTTTCTTTTGCTCATCAACGTGTACTGCAGATTCAAACGCGAAAATTCGATCTGTTGCGGGTGCACGTTCATTGAAAGCTCATTCAAAACCCAGTCATATAAAGGCCGATGGTCTTCAAAACTCAGATCGCACAAGGAGTGCGTAATCCCTTCAAGAGAGTCAGAAATACAATGGGTATAGTCATACATTGGATAGACACACCACTCATTACCAGTCTGATGATGCTTAACGTGTCGAATTCGATAAATCGTCGGATCGCGCATGTTGATATTGGGAGACGCCATGTCTATTTTCAAGCGTAATACATGCTCACCATCGGCAAATTCACCCAATTTCATTCGGCGAAAAAGATTGAGATTTTCTTCCACAGGACGATCTCGATAAGGGCTATCTTTGCCCGGCTCTGTCAGCGTGCCTCGATACTCCCTGATCTGGTCGGCGCTGAGAGAATCAACATAGGCTTTTTCTTCCTCAATCAACCTCTCTGAAAAATTGTACAACTCTTCGAAATAGTCGGAGGCGAAGCGCTCTTCCTGCCATGAGAATCCAAGCCACGCAATATCTTCCTTGATGGCATCAATGAACTCAGCACTTTCCTTTAGCGGATTGGTGTCGTCAAAGCGCAAGTTAGTNNTGCCATCNAANTCTTTGGCTAAACCAAAGCTCAAACANATAGCCTTGGCATGGCCAATATGGAGATAGCCATTCGGCTCAGGCGGAAACCGCGTCATTACTGCACCGCCATTTTTTCCGATAGCCACATCCTCTTCAATGATGTGACGGATAAAATTGGCAGGATATTTTTCTGTATCGTCTTCCATGTTTACTTTCCTAGGAGAAGAACGCGCCTCCGCACGCCAGTGTCACCATGACAAAAAGGAGCCATTTTAGCGTGTTCTGGGATACATTGAGCGCAAACTTTACGCTGAGCAACGCACCTGTAACCATACCAGCGGCAAGTATCAAACCGGGAATCCATAAAACCTGCCCCCTCGAGACAAATATTACAAGGGCCACGAAGCAGAAAACGCTGGTACACACCATTTTCAGCGCATTGGTTCGCCATAGGTCATATCGCAACCCACCCGCCAATGCAACAATCAGCACGAAACCAACACCGGCTTGTACGAATCCGCCATATATTCCCGCAGCAAACAAACCTAGNGCAACGATGGGGCGTTCTTTCAGCGAATACGACTTCGTCCCTTCCACCGGTGCAACCATGGTGGGAAACACCAGCATGATAAATGCCATTCCAATCATCGTACTTAACAAAACCGGCTTAAGCAGCCAAACCGGAAGGTACGACGCAAGTACGGCGCCGAGAAAGGCTCCAGCGACTGTAGGCACAAGAACTGGGATTATCGCACCAGTGTCGAGATAGTTATTTTTATGAAATCCTTTGGCACCAGTTACAGAGGACAGCAACACACCAATTCGATTGGTCGCATTTGCGATATCAGCCGGCAAGCCAAGAAACAATAAGGCAGGGACCGTCAGCATCGAACCGCCGCCGGCGAAAGTGTTTACAAAGCCTCCTATGAATCCNGCCAGCACCAGCGCAACAAGACTGAGCAAAGTCAGTTCGTATTCCATCAAAGAGAGTCTCTCTTGTGGGCACACACGAAAGGAAACGCATGGTATAGATGCTCAAAGCAATGTCAAATCGTCAGATCTCCTGACTGAAAAACTTGCAATAGGACTTTTTGCGGCTATGATTAGCGCCATGATGAAAACCAACAGACGGCAGTTTACAGGCCCGGCCAACGTTTCCGTTGCAATCAATACGGCANTTAGTNCGTGTGTAAGAAAAACGAAAGNGTATTGGCTGGGTTATTACTACTTTATCGACATNTAATCGCCCAATATCTGGGTGGTCGTCCGCCNTATAACGAACCTCGATAGGCGGACGCCGAATCGAGGTTTTTTTTNAGCAGATCGATCAGTNGATGAAACTGGAGAGCNGNAATGACTGATTTAATTGTGGACGATTTAAACGTGTTAAGTGAAGAGACATTAGTAAACCCCAATCAACTGAAAGACAGCATTCCAGCTTCGGATGATGCCCTCGCTACCGTTGCGCGCAGCAGAGCGACTATCAAGGANATTCTCGAAAGAAAAGATCCTCGCCTGATGGTCGTCGTCGGNCCTTGCTCCATCCATGACGTAGACTGCGCTATGGATTACGCGTCACGGCTACGAAAGCTTGCGGATGACGTATCCGACAGTCTCTACCTAGTCATGAGGGTTTACTTCGAGAAACCCCGAACGACGGTGGGTTGGAAAGGACTCATTAATGACCCGCATCTTGATGACTCGTTTAATATCACCGAAGGGCTACAAATTGGTCGCAAACTCCTGGTAGATCTATCCGAAATGGGCTTACCAACCTCCACCGAGGCCCTCGATCCGGTATCCCCCCAGTACCTGCAGGACATGATCAGTTGGAGTGCTATCGGTGCTCGGACTACAGAGTCACAAACTCATCGTGAGATGGCGAGCGGTCTTTCCTCCGCTGTTGGTTTCAAGAATGGAACCGATGGCGGGCTTGAGGTTGCCATCAATGCGTTACAGTCAGTATCTGCACCCCACCGTTTCTTAGGTATCAACCATGAAGGCGCGGTATCGGTCATCCACACCCGAGGCAATCGACACGCTCATATCGTTCTACGTGGTGGTGGTGGGAGCACTAACTATGACAGCGTTAACGTGTCTGTGTGCGAGCAACAACTACTTAAAGCGGGCATCCCAGCGAACATCATGATTGATTGCAGTCATGCAAATTCCAACAAGGATCACAACCTGCAACCGCTCGTGATGAAAAACGTCGCTAATCAGATTATCGATGGGAACAACTCGATTATTGGGTTAATGGTTGAAAGCAACATCAAAGCTGGCAATCAATCCATTCCTGAAGATCGCAGCAAGCTGGAATACGGTGTATCAGTTACCGACAAGTGCATCGATTGGGAGACTACCGAAGAGATGATGCACGACCTTCGCGATAGCGTAAAAGACATCTTGCCGAAGCGACGACCCCTTAATGACGATGACCTGATTGAGCAGTCAGCCTGAAACACTAAATTCGACTTGCATATAACCTATTTAAAGTAGGCGTTTTCGCGCAATGAGTGATCAGTGACATCGCTGACACCTTTGAGGTCCGGAATCTGCTCCAACAAAGATTTCTCAACACCATCTTTAAGCGTCATATCGACCATTCCGCAACCCTGGCAACCGCCACCAAACTGAAGAACGGCGACATTGTCCTGGGCGACTTCGACCAGCGTTACCATTCCCCCGTGTTCCGCAAGTGAGGGGTTGACCTGACTGTGCAGCAAGTAATTAATTCGGTCTTCAAGCGGGCTGTCATCAGAAACCTTCGNCACCTTTGAATTTGGTGCTTTTATGGTCAATTGACCTCCCATTCTATCTTCAGCATAATCCACTAGTGCTTCATCCAAAAATGGTTTGCTGCGGTCATCTATCCAACCACCGAATCCATCGTACTCCACACGTTCGTCGGTAGACTGCTCTTCCCCTTCCGGACAGTAAGCGATGCAGGTCTCCGCCATAGGTGTTCCCGGATCCGTAATGAAAATACGGATGCCCACTTTATCTCCTTCCTGTTTGCTTAAAAGGTCACGCAGGTAGCCCTGCGCTGACTCGGTTATCTCAACCATTGATTTTTTCTCACCTATAATCGCTGCNGCATTNAATACATTGTACTCCAGCTCAGTTNCAGGCACCANGAGAATCTNAGTAAGCCCCTATTTATTAACGNGTTTTTGNATGAAACTCATTCATCCTGATCGGTAATGATCTTCAAAAACATCTGTNTCGATCTTGGTAGACTACGCNCTCTTCGAATCATGACAGTGNAAACNGATGAACCGATCCACATTACTTCGGGAAACCCTTAAGAATCGCATCCTAGTGATGGATGGCGCTATGGGAACTGAGATTCAGGCACATAAACTGACTGAGTCGGACTATCGCGGGTCTCGCTTCACCGATCACGCTTCTAGCTTGGGCGGAAACAACGAGCTCTTAGTGTTAACCCAACCTGACGTGATCTGCAATATCCATCGTGGGTATCTTGCAGCGGGNGCTGACATCATCGAGACCAATACCTTTACAGCCAACCGGGTNTCTCAATCAGATTATGGTACCCAGGANCTAGTCCACGAAATCAATTGCGCTGCTGCCCAACTGGCAAGACAGGCTGCAGATGAATTTGAGGATGATAAGCCCAGATTCGTGGCGGGCGCCATAGGACCAACAACCAGATCGGCAAGTCTATCCCCGGATGTGAATGATCCGGGTTTTCGAAATATCACTTTCGATGAATTGGTTGAAGACTACAGTGAAGGTATNCGCGGTCTGATNGACGGTGGGTCAGATATCATTCTCATCGAAACCATATTCGACGTCTTGAATGCAAAAGCAGCAATATTTGCAGCCTTGTCCACTATTGAGACNCGTTCACTAGACCTTCCGATCATGGTGTCNGGTACGATAACCGATGCAAGCGGTCGACTTCTATCGGGACAGACAACTGAGGCATTTTGGGCTTCGGTTCGTCATGCTCGGCCGTTAAGTGTCGGCTTCAATTGTGCCCTTGGGGCCGAAGAACTTAGACCCTATATCGAATCGATTTCTAGGGTCGCAGATTGCTTTGTCAGTGCTTATCCAAATCGTGGCTTGCCTAACGAATTTGGAGAGTACGATGAAACCGTCAACGAAATGGTAAGAAGTATAGAAGGCTATGTTAGCAGCGGGCTCGTTAACATAATTGGCGGCTGCTGTGGAACAACACCAGAGCATATAGTAGCGTTCACCGAACTCGCCGCTAGGTATAAGCCACGGAACTTAGTAGCTGGCNCACAAAATTGCCTGCTTAGCGGACTTGAAGCATTTTCGATCAGAGGCGACTCCTTATTCGTGAATGTTGGTGANAGAACCAACGTCACGGGCTCTGCCAGATTCGCTCGNCTGGTGAGAGAAGAAGACTATGAGACTGCTCTGGAGNTTGCAAAACAGCAGGTCGATAACGGNGCACAGATCATCGATGTAAACATGGATGANGGGATGCTCGAGTCCANGGAAGCAATGATCAAGTTTCTTAATCTAATCGCAGCCGAACCTGATATAAGCAAAGTTCCCATCATGATTGATTCNTCTAAGTGGGAAATCATCGAAGCGGGTCTTAAATGTGTACAGGGCAAATCGATCGTTAACTCTATCAGCCTCAAGGCTGGTGAAGAAGAGTTCAAGGAGCAAGCACGCCTATGTCTGAAATACGGCGCCGCAGTTATAGTCATGGCTTTCGACGAGACCGGGCAGGCAGATAGCCTCAAAAGAAAACAGGAGATTTGCAAACGATCCTACGACATTCTGGTGAATGACGTTGGTTTCNCGCCTGAGGACATTATTTTTGATCCAAATGTGTTCGCAGTCGCCACCGGCATTGAAGANCACAATACNTACGGCGTCGACTTTATCGAGTGCTGCAAATACATCAAAGAAAACCTCCCTGGCGCATCAATTTCTGGTGGCATCAGTAATGTCTCGTTTTCGTTTCGCGGCAACAATCAGGTCCGAGAAGCAATACATGCGGTTTTTTTGTACCACGCCATAAGGGCAGGACTAACCATGGGNATCGTTAACGCCGGGCAACTGGCAATCTATGAAGATATCCCGCAGGACCTTAAAAACTGTATCGAAGACGTTATTCTCAATCGCACATCAAATGCTACGGATGCCCTGCTCGAAATTGCCCAGCAGTATACCGGAGGATCAAGCACCACAAANGCTGAGGACCTCGCTTGGCGAGAGTTNCCNGTTGAACAAAGGTTGTCTCATGCGCTCGTTCANGGAAATAACAAATATATTGTTGATGATACAGAAGAGGCCCGTCTTAAATGCGCTCGTCCCATCGAGGTCATCGAAGGCCCACTAATGGATGGTATGAACACCGTAGGTGACCTATTTGGTTCGGGAAAAATGTTTTTACCGCAGGTTGTAAAAAGTGCGCGAGTAATGAAGCAGGCGGTTGCCCACCTAATACCATTCATCGATTCGGAGAAAGATGAAACCTCAAGTACCAAGGGGAAGATTCTTATGGCTACGGTGAAAGGTGACGTCCATGANATTGGCAAGAACATCGTCGGCGTAGTGTTGCAGTGTAACAACTATGAAGTGCTGGACCTTGGCGTTATGGTACCAGCAGAGCAGATACTCAAAGCAGCACGTGATGAACAGGTCGATATAATTGGCCTATCAGGGCTCATCACGCCTTCCCTGGACGAAATGGTGCATGTCGCCAGTGAAATGCAGCGACAGGAATTTGCTCTTCCATTGTTGATTGGCGGCGCCACGACTTCAAAGGCACATACTTCAGTGAAGATAGAACCGTGTTATGAGAATGACGCAACGGTCTACGTCTCTGATGCATCTCGTGCGGTTAGTGTTGCGTCACGACTTTTGAGTGCTGAAAACAAAGTCACTTTCTGTGAGGAAATCCGTCTCGAATACGAAACCGTGCGTCAACGCAACGAAAAGCGACAACAGAAAAGCAATACTCTGTCCTATACCGACGCCGTCGCAAACAGCCCGGAACTGAACTGGCAAGACTATAAACCGCCGACACCGAACCTCATTGGAATCAAGACCTTTGTCGATTATCCCCTTGAAACCCTAATACCCTATATAGACTGGACGCCGTTCTTTATCGCGTGGGAACTTGCGGGAAAGTACCCAAAAATACTCAATGACGAAGTGGTTGGTGAAGCTGCCCAATCCTTGTTCGACGATGCACAAGAGATGCTGACGTCACTGACAAAGAGTAAAAGGCTCACCGCCAAAGCGGTGATAGGTTTCTGGCCAGCTAACTCTGATGGGGACGACATCATCCTGTTCAAGGATGACGACAGAACAGAAGAATTGACTAGGTTATATCATCTGCGTCAACAAACAGATAAACCAAACAAGCAACCGAATTTCTGCCTGTCAGACTTTGTCGCTCCTCTTGAAACTGGTCTTCTGGACTATATTGGCGGATTCGTAGTAACCGCGGGTATAGGTGTCGAAGAACTGGTAACAACCTATGAGGAACATAAGGATGATTACAACGCTATCCTGCTTAAGGCTATCGCTGACCGTTTAGCTGAAGCTTTCGCAGAGAAACTACATGAGGACATAAGGAAAACACATTGGGGCTATGTCTCAGGGGAAAAACTATCAAACGAAGAACTCATCAAGGAAAATTATCAAGGTATTCGCCCCGCTCCTGGGTACCCAGCCTGTCCTGATCACACGGAAAAAGAAACGCTGTTTGCTCTCCTAAGCGCACCTGAGGAAATTGGCGTCAAACTAACATCGCACTATGCAATGACCCCTGCAGCTTCCGTGAGCGGTTTCTATTTTTCACACCCTGAAGCGCGTTACTTTGGACTTGGCAAGATAGAAAATGACCAGGTTGCCAATTACGCGAACCGCAGAGGAATGTCGCTGAGTGATGTGGAGAAGTGGTTACAACCGGTTCTTAAGTACAGATAGTTGACAACTATAGGTCGCCAGCAGTAACCCACCCTACTGCCCATATAGCCAAAAGATAATGGCAATCACCGGTATCACAACCAGCGCAACAGCAGCGATATTAGATGACTCTGCATTCATGGTTATTACGGAATTTTTTCTACAATTATACAAATAGAAGGTTACCTACCACTAAAACGGGCAGCTATATACTTATAGCAATNCAGCATCTGTGAAAGGTANGGTTCCCAACCCAAGNCTGNTATAGTTGGNCGTTTNCCAAGTCAAGACATTCNTATGTACCAATATGANGCANACGATCAGAAGATGGTCAATGAGCGTGTCGCTCAATATCGCGATCAGACCGAGCGATTTCTAGCTGGCGAAATACCGGCCGATGAGTTTCAGCAGTTACGTCTGAGAAACGGACTCTACGTTCAACGACTGGCCCCCATGCTTCGTATCGCTGTCCCCTACGGAATGCTGTCATCAGAGCAGTTGCGCAAAGTGGCNCATATCACCCGACACTATGACAAAGGTTACGGTCATTTCACCACACGACAAAATATCCAACTTAACTGGCCACTGCTGGAGGAGGTCCCCGATATCCTGGAGGAACTNGCCAGCGTGCAGATGCATGCCATTCAAACCAGCGGNAGCTGCGTTAGAAATGTAACAACAGATCAATACGCGGGCGCTTCCAGGGACGAGATTGAGGACTCCAGACCATGGGCTGAATTACTGCGCCAATGGTCTACATTTCATCCGGAGTTCAATTGGCTGCCACGGAAATTCAAAATCGCGGTAACAGGGTCGACCGAAGACCGCGCTGCAATCCAAGTGCACGATATTGGCATTCGGATCATTAAACGTGACGGTGAAAAAGGATTCCAGATTCTCGCCGGTGGCGGCCTTGGCAGAACACCAGTTATTGGCAGCCTGATTAAAGATTTTGTCGAACAGGAACATTTACTTACNTATGTGGAAGCAGTACTCAGGGTTTANAACCGATACGGTCGACGAGACAACAAATACAAAGCGAGAATCAAGATCCTGGTCCGCGCGATGACACCGGAGGTTTTTGCCGAGAAGGTAGAAGAAGAGTGGGCCAATATCAAAGATGGGCCTGGCACACTAACGGACGACGAAATTAACCGTGCTAAGTCGTGTTTTATGCCACCTGCCTATGAATCTCTTGAAGACTTGGACCCTCAGGACGAACTAATTTCAGATAATCGCGCATTCGGTNACTGGCTCGNTCACAATGTGCTACCACATANGGTACCAGGATATGCCATTGTCAATCTGGCAATTAAGTCGACNGGNGTAGCCCCCGGCGATGTAACAGACGAACAAATGGAACTGATAGCAGACTTTGCGGACANCTATAGTTTTAGTGAATTACGAGTAACTCACGAGCAGAATGTAACTTTAGCTGATGTGCGACAAAAAGATCTNTTCACNCTGTGGCAGNCTCTGGTNCATGCGAAACTNGCATCGCCAAATCTTGGACTCCTCACAGATATGATCTGCTGTCCAGGAGGNGACTATTGTTCCCTCGCCAATGCGAAGTCNATTCCAGTTGCAGAAGCNATTCAACGTCGTTTTGATGACCTGGATTATCTCCATGACCTTGGAGAACTGCACATAAATATCTCGGGATGCATGAACGCTTGNGGTCANCATCATGTNGGCAATATAGGCATTTTAGGAGTCGATAAAAAAGGGAAAGAGTTTTACCAGGTTTCAATTGGNGGAAGCGCCAACTCTGCTGCGTCAATTGCCAAGATCTTGGGTCCGAGTTTCGCGCGAGAGGAAGTTCCAAATGTCATAGAGACCATAGTAAATCTCTACGCAGAGAAACGCGAAGCAGAAGAAGAGTTTCTCGATACTTTTCACCGACTTGGCATTCAGCCATTCAAAGACGCGGTGTATCCTCGNAATGACTAACATAATAAAGAATGGTGAGATTGTTGAGTCCGACCTCGTTGTTACGACAGGTGATAATGTGGATATTTCCATCGATAACCAATTGCTGCCTCTTTCGGTTTACCTTGAAAACCAGGAAGCACTGGCTGGTAGAAATGACTATGGCGTATGGCTTGATAGCGACGAAGAAGTCGAGTTGCTAGAAGGCAAACTCAACTGCAATGTCATCGCACTCAACTTCACCGCGTTCAATGACGGTAGAGCTTACTCAAGCGCTCACATTCTTCGACGCAGATACGGGTATGAAGGAGAAATCAGAGCGATAGGNGATGTTAGAAGAGATGNGCTAGAGCAAATGATCCGTTGCGGCTTCGATGCCTTTGAACTGGCAGACAGCCAGGATATCGAAGCCTCTCTGGCGAGCCTTTCAGGATTCAGCGTTAGCTATCAGCCGACTGCCGACAGACCGGAGCCATTGTTCAGGCGTCGTTAGCCACATCTCTTAAGCGAGCTTTAAATCAAGAGACTATAATGAGGCTATGGACTCTCTAGTTACCTCTTTTTTTCTCATCTTCTCCAGCGCCGCAGTGTTAGCGACCCTCGCGTTATACACACGACAGCCTCTTATTGTTGCCTACATAGGCGTAGGCGTGCTTTTGGGTCCATCTGGCACATCTCTGATAGTCGATCCTTCATTAATTAACAGTATCGCCAAAATCGGAATAATATTCCTATTATTCCTGCTTGGCCTCGATATGCAGCCATCAAAATTAGGAAACATGCTGAAGAATGCGATGCTGGTCGCAATAGCCAGCTCCGCGTTGTTCTTCGCGATAGGCTTTTTGATAGGTCACCTAACGGGTTACACCTGGCAGGAAAACGTTGTCATTGGCATAGCGATGATGTTCTCCAGTACGATAATTGGTATCAAGTTATTGCCGACCACAGTATTACACCACAGACACACAGGGGAATTAGTGGTTAGCCTGCTGCTAATTCAGGACCTAATCGCAATTATCGTCCTGCTGATACTGTCCGGCGGATTCCTTGAGTTCTCCAGTGCTACAAAGGTTATTCGTATACTGGTCAGTCTTCCGTTGATAATTCTCTTCGCGTTTCTTTTTGTTCGCTATGTATTACTCAAACTGCTGGCGCGATTTGACGCTTTTCACGAGTATATATTCCTGGTCGCCATTGGATGGTGTCTCGGCTTAGCAGAGATCGCTGAGCTAGCGGGACTGTCACTTGAGGTCGGAGCGTTTATCGCCGGCGTATCAATCGCAACGAGCCCCATCGCCTACTATATTGCAGAGAACCTCAAACCGTTACGCGACTTTTTTCTCGTGCTGTTTTTCTTCTCACTAGGCGCGTCGTTTCACCTGGGATTGCTCATGGATGTGGCGCTACCCGCGTTAATCCTAGCGGGCACGATTCTTATTATCAAACCATTGGTATTTCGAGTTCTTTTGCATGGCGTCAGCGAATCCGTCAGTGTAGGTTGGGAAATTGGCTTCCGACTCGGGCAAATCAGCGAGTTCTCACTCCTGATCGCCTTCGTTGCTACTTCCGAGGCACTTATTAGTCAGAACGCGTCCCACTTAATCCAGGCAACTGCAATAATTACCTTTCTTGTGTCTTCTTATCTGGTTGTCTTTAGGTATCCAACCCCAATCGGCGTATCTGAAGATTTACGCAAGAACTAGACCTGCGAGTATTATCGGCTGAGGAATCTCTGTAGAAATTCCTCAAAATTAACTCCGGAAAACCGATCCATCAGACGTTCAATCTTGCTCTTATGCAGGACGTATTTGACGAGAAAGACATCCGACTGAACACATTTTCTCGTTATAAACTCATCGCTGGTAATCAACTCATCAACCAGATCATTTTCCAGGGCCCGAGTCCCGTACCAAGCTTCCCCTGTTGATACGGCTTCAATATTCACCTGAGGTCGATTTTCAGCAACAAAATTCTTAAACAAAGCATGGACATCTTCCAGCTCGTCAACAAACTTCTCTCGTCCTTTATCGGTGTTTTCACCGAACAATGTTAGCGTTCGTTTGTACTCTCCCGCGGTATGTACCTCGACGTCAACATCTCTATTTTTCAGAAAACGGTGAAAATTTGGCATCTGCGCAACCACACCAATCGAACCCAACAATGCAAAAGGAGCAGCAACGATTCTATTAGCTATGCAAGCCATCATGTAGCCCCCACTGGCCGCCACCTTGTCCACAGCCACCGTTAGACTAATATCATTGCTAACGATACGTTTGAGTTGAGATGCTGCTAGGCCATATCCATGAACGACCCCTCCAGGGCTTTCAAGACGAACAACAACCTCGTCTGATTTTTTTGCAACGGCAAGAATCGCGGTGACTTCTTCCCTGAGGGATTTCACCGCCGAGGCCTGGAGATCGCCGTCGAAATCTAATACGAAAACTCTTTTCCGGTTTTCACCTCCCTCTTTTGCTT
>PASO01000051.1 GCA_002712135.1 Gammaproteobacteria bacterium | reverse complement strand
TTGAACCCACGACCGCTGGAATCACAATCCAAGAGCCAATCCACTTTTTATGCGGCCTACAGGCCAGTTTTGGGAATATAAAATGCGCCAGATACCTACTGTATATACCCAACTATTTTTTTACGAACCGACCGCGTTTATCGCGCTTGCGAGGCGATGGCGGCGCCATTGCTTTGCTGTGGTGCGATCTTCTCCATGGTCAACGCGAAACCATCTTGCTTGTGGTAGATGATGTCAAACTCGCGTGTAAAATCCTGCGCTTGAGTGCTCAGACACGAGAGAGTGCTGAGTAGCATGATGAGAATAGAAACTTCTTTCCGGTTAACCATGGCAATCAGCTCGAATGCTTGAAGTTCAGGATTCTCGCAGGGAAAGGAATACCGTTCAAATGCGAGCTTGAACACTCTACCAGGCTTAAACAATGAGCAAGGATTACTCGCTCTTACCAAGCAAGAAGGTGAGCGGGATGTGTAATCGCTCACGCCACGCTCGGGGTGAATGATCCTCGCCTTCGAAGCGTTGTGTCATCCAGTCGTCGCCCTCGACGAAACCTTTCTTACGCATCAATGCGTCCATCTTTAACTGGTAGGGTTCGTACTCGGCATCCAGTGATTCCGTCCCATAGTCAAAATAAACCCTGTTTGTGCCCGGCTGGGGCCAGTGATTCTCATACCAGTCAATCACCGCGCCATCGCCCAGAGGCCAATGTGTGGAAAGGCAACCGGCCCCGCCAAAGACGTCGGGGTATTCGGAGATCGCATAGGCTGAAATCATTCCCCCCATACTTGATCCCATGATGAAAGTATTTTCCCTGTCTGATTTGGTGCGATAGGTTGCATCAATGAACGGTTTGAGTTCTTCCACCAGAAATTTGAGATAGTTGTCAGACGTTATTTCATCGCGCGCGATATCCGCCCCCTCGGCCTTGATCAGCCGGCTCACTTCCTCGGTTACCGGTTTCTGGGGCATATATTCATTACGGCGTTTTACGCCAGGCGAATTCCAGATAGATACCACAATTGCTGATCGAATCTTTTCTTCGTGAATCAGGCGGGCCATTGTCTTGTTCACATCCCAGAAAATGCCTCCGTAGTACCAACCCATTATTCTCCGCCAAAGACTGGTAAAAGGTGATGTTGGCTTGTCAAACACCATCTGCCCATCGTGCATATAAACGACCGGGTAACGCTCGCCCGAGCCGGTATAGCCAGGAGGAAGCCAAACATCAACGGGACGAGGTTCTACCCGACTTGAAGGGAAGGATTCGTAGTGTACAAAAGAACCATTGGCAGAATCACTCGACTCTGCGGGCGCGACCGTCGCTCCTAATACAACGAGCAGCACTGCAGCAAAAGTACGTCCAAGCATCTTTAGCTTCGTCATTAATTAAGCCGGCGATTGTATCGATAACAATAATGATTGTATCGATAACAATAATAAAGTACTAACGATTGTAGGAGCCAATAACGGCGGAGTACGGCCAGAAGCCGACATCTTCAACTGCAAACGTGAATTCGTTAGCGTCCCCAAATAGTCATCTGCGCGTATACTAGGACCTTATGAAAATCATTGTGGCTTTTGCCTGTTCGTTTCTCTTTGCAGCAACTTCCTTTGCTGGAGAATTTATCAATTTGGCGTATTCGGTCGATGCGATCACGAAAGACGGCACGATCAAAGTTGAGATCAAATGCCCGTTTTCTGAAACAAGCGCGATTTACGCGCACCTGCAAGCTGAAGTGCCTGAGATAGTGCCTTACGTCTTTTGGCAACTTGTTCATCAACCAGTAGTTGCACGTAAGTGATTGATCTAATTGGGGTGGACGATGGGGTTTGAACCCACGACCGCTGGAATCACAATCCAGAGCTCTACCAGCTGAGCTACGCCCACCATTGATCAGATACTAAAACTGGCACGCCCGGCAGGAATCGAACCTGCAACCCTCGGCTTAGAAGGCCGATGCTCTATCCGATTGAGCTACGGGCGCTCTTATGTAAATTGGTCGGGGTAGAGAGATTTGAACTCCCGACATCCTGCTCCCAAAGCAGGCGCGCTACCAGACTGCGCTATACCCCGATACAAAAACCCGGTACATCAATACAAACAGGATTGCATAATCCACACCAAGCACCAGATAATGACTGGTAAACTCAACCAGCCAATGCTTGAGACGGGCGCATTCTACTTAACGGGCGTTGATCACGTCAAACACATTACACCTAAATTACTTGTAATTGCGGGTACTTAGCGCTAAGACGCAGGCGGAGAACTAATTCTGTGAGCTACATCTTCATTTCTGATCTACACCTTGATGAAACCAGCCCGGACATCACACAGGCATTTCTGCATTTTATAGAGAATACCGCGGTCGATGCGGAAAAATTATACATTCTAGGTGATTTCTTTGAGGTCTGGCTCGGTGATGACCACGACAACCCCTTCAATCAACGTATCATGACAGCACTTGCCTCTCTTTCGATGCCCAAGTTCATCATGCATGGCAACAGGGACTTTCTGATCGGCCAGAACTTCTGCGAACAGACCGGCTTCGAATTACTCCCCGACCCTACTCGCCTCACCTTGTTCAATACCCCGGTTTTGCTTATGCATGGTGACAGTTTGTGTACCCGTGACGAAGACTATATGGAAGTTCGAGCGATGCTACGTAACCCTGCGTTTCAGGCGGAGCTACTAGGAAAAAGTCTGGAGGAAAGAGCCGCAATCGCCAGCGATGCAAGAAGCCAGAGCAAGCAGCACACTCGAGAAAGTGCGATGGATATCATGGACGTCACACCATCTGAGGTTGTAAGAGTGATGCAAACGCAGAACGTCCCGCTACTCATTCACGGACACACCCACCGACCACAGATTCATGACGTACCGGAGGTCAAGGGGCAACGAGTGGTCCTGGGCGATTGGGATGCAAATGGGTGGTATCTGGATATGGACCAAAACGGGTTTTCGCTTGAATCTTTTCCGATCACTTAAGCAGGAACCCCACTGTGAAACCGAAAGATCTCATCCTCTGCAGTAACAAGTTGTTGATCAATACTGACAAACTCAGCCAATCGATCATCAAACTCTGATCCGGAGTAGGACTTTGCAAAATCTAGGTACACGTTCGCGTGACGAGCTTCGGATTTAAGCAGCGATTGATAAAAGCCGGCCAATTCGTCATCCAAAACCTCTACTAATTTTGAAAAGCGCTCACAACTTCTTGCTTCTATAACAGCTCCAACTATAAGGACATCTGCCAGCCGATCGGGTTCATTTTTTCGGATGTGACTATGCAGCGTGCTCGCGTATCGACCCGGAGATACATGTTCATAAGACATTTTCCTATCCTTCATGATCGCCAGCACCTGTTCAAAATGTCTGAGTTCTTCGCGCGCTAGTTTTGAAAGTCTTAGCATCAGCTCAGGCTTGTCTACATAGCGATACAAAAGATTTAGTGCAGTAGATGCAGCTTTTTTCTCACAGTTCGCATGATCAATCAGCAAGGTCTGTATTTGATCCGGAACGGCATCTAACCACTTCTCTGGAGTTTCACATGCTAAAAAACTGTTCACATTCATAGTCTTACATCGCTTTTCCACTTAACTTTACGACAAGCATCGGGTAGACTCAGGACCCCGATTTTTAAATCCTTCCCAGGAGTTTTTAGTGCTTGGTCGCTATCGAGAACACGTCGCTGAGAGAGCGGCCCAAGGTGTGGCCCCAAAACCACTATCCGACACAGAGGTTAACGACCTGGTGGAACTTTTAAAAGTACCACCCGCCGGAGAGGAAGAATTTATTCTGAATCTCATTACGAATCGTGTCCCTGCAGGAGTGGACAACGCGGCCTATGTTAAGGCTGCTTTCCTAGCAGATATCGCCAAAGGCAATGTCACTTCACCACTTATTGATCGGGTCAAGGCTGCTGAGCTATTGGGAACCATGCTTGGCGGTTACAACATCGAGACACTCATCGATCTACTCGATGATGAGGAAGTAGCAAAGACTGCCGCGGATGCGTTATCCAAAACCTTACTTATGTTCGACTTTAGGGTCGATGTCTTAGAGAAGGCAAAAACCAATGAACATGCTGCAGCCGTGCTGCAGTCCTGGGCTGACGCAGAATGGTTTACCAACAAACCCAAAGTACCGGAGAAAATCACAGTTACAGTTTTCATGGTAGAAGGCGAAACCAATACCGATGACCTATCGCCTGCCGGAGACGCCTGGAGCAGGCCCGATATTCCGCTGCATGCACAATCCATGCTTGGGAAGAAAATGGATGACCCCCTTGGCACTATTGAGAAACTCAAAAAAAAGGGACACCCCCTCGCATACGTTGGTGATGTCGTCGGTACCGGATCATCGCGTAAATCGGCGACCAATTCCGTACTTTGGCATCTGGGCAATGACATACCGTTTATCCCTAACAAGCGCGATGGTGGTGTGGTACTAGGCGGTAAAATAGCCCCTATATTCTTCAATACTATGGAAGATGCGGGTGCCCTGCCGATCGAGTGTGACGTGTCAAAGATGAATATGGGCGATGTGATAAGCATCTATCCCTACGAAGGCAGAATCGTCAATGAAGAAACAGGCGAAGAGCTCTCTACCTTTGAACTTGCAACCGAGGTTCTGCTAGACGAGGTTCAAGCCGGCGGAAGAATCCCTCTCATCATCGGTCGCGGTTTAACTAATCGCTCCAGAGAAGCGCTTGATCTCGGGCCAAGCGATGCGTTTCGAAGCTCGATTCCTGCTGATGATTCAGACAAGGGATATACCCTAGCGCAGAAGATTGTAGGCAAGGGATGTGGAGTTGAAGGCGTTAGGCCAGGCACTTATTGCGAGCCTAAGATGACCACCGTTGGATCGCAGGACACTACTGGTCCAATGACCCGTGACGAACTCAAGGAACTCGCGTGTCTGGGTTTCAATGCAGACCTTGTAATGCAGTCTTTCTGTCACACGGCGGCTTACCCCAAACCCGTAGATATCGATACGCAACATACGCTACCGGATTTTATTCAGACCCGAGGCGGTGTAGCGCTTCGCCCAGGTGATGGCATAATTCATTCTTGGCTAAACCGAATGCTGCTGCCTGATACCGTAGGGACAGGTGGTGATTCGCATACCCGGTTCCCCATGGGAATCAGCTTTCCCGCAGGCTCTGGGCTTGTGGCTTTCGCCGCTGCGATCGGACAAATGCCATTAGATATGCCCGAGTCAGTTCTCGTACGTTTTAAGGGTGAAATGCAACCAGGGATTACCCTCCGGGACCTTGTAAATGCCATACCCTACGCTGCCATTCAGCGAGGTCTGTTAACGGTAGAGAAGGAAGGTAAGAAAAATGTATTCTCGGGTCGTATTCTTGAAATCGAAGGACTGCCCGACCTTAAAGTTGAGCAGGCCTTCGAGATATCTGATGCATCTGCAGAGCGTTCAGCAGGCGGCTGTACCATCCGTCTCGCTAAAGAACCCATTATCGAATACATCACTTCAAACGTAACCCTGCTTAAGTGGATGGTATCGGAAGGATATGGTGATGCACGTACGCTGGCGCGCCGCATCGCCGAAATGGAAAACTGGTTAGCTGATCCGGTTCTTATGGCACCAGACAATAACGCAGAGTATTTCGAAGTGATCGAAATAGACCTCAACGAGATCAAAGAACCTCTGCTCGCCTGCCCTAACGATCCTGATGATGTTAGACCCTTGTCGGAAGTCTCAGGCGAGAACATTGACGAAGTATTCATTGGTTCCTGCATGACTAACATAGGCCACTTCCGGGCTGCGGCACAGATGCTAGATGAAGCGGGCGAGATTCCTACAAGATTGTGGATTTCTCCTCCAACCAAAATGGATGAACATCAACTCATGGAAGAAGGCGTCTACAGCGTGTTCGGGAAAATCGGTGCCCGTATGGAAATGCCAGGCTGTTCGCTTTGCATGGGAAACCAGGCTCGCGTTGCACCAAATTCAACCTGCGTTTCAACGTCGACCAGAAATTTCCCTAACCGGCTTGGTGATGGCGCCAATGTTTATCTCGCCTCCGCCGAACTGGCTGCGGTCTCAAGCATACTTGGGTATCTGCCAAGCGTTAAGGAGTACATGTCCTATGCAAGCCAACTGGACACTATGGCGAGCGACATATACCGGTATCTAAACTTCCACGAGGTGGCATCCTTCCAGGACGCAGCCGACACGGCAGTTATTCCGACAGTAAATATCGTAGAGTTGACAAAACCGGGTCAGTCGGGTGCATCAGCCACCTAAAATCGCTGCTGAGAAACTAGCAACTGATACATGGATATATCGGTCCGTAAATTAACGAAGTTAATTTGCGGCTAGTGGGCTGAGGTAATAGCCGAGTTTCAGCTTCTACGATAACCTGCTTTTCTTCCATTGCCGCCAGCAATTCTGACTGATTCTTTGGGGTGATCCGATTAATCTCATCCGCCAATACCAACTGACTAATAATCGGCCCAGGATTAAATACAAAGTCATTCGTACTTTTGTTGAACGTCGAAACGTCGAGAATGTCTGCCTGCAACAAGACACTGATAAACTGTATCGGGCTGTAGCTTAAGCTCCAGTGCCTATAAGAAGGTGGCCTTACCCATTCCTGGAAGATCTTTAATCAACAAGTGCTCTTCTGAAAAAGACAGGTGTGTGCTAGTTCGATTAGCAGCTTTTTCCAAGAAGCATCGATCCCATTTTGCTGATTCTCTTGTCTATAGCTTACTGTATAGGAATCCGTTAGCTTTGATTATAAAGCTCAATAACATCTGCCTCAGCTGCACGCCGTCGTTTTGCATCATCACTACGAAGTGTTTCAATCCTATTGAGATAGGTGGCATCAACGCCTCCGGTTACATATTCACCGTCAAAAACTGAGGTGTCAAAACGATCAATGTGAACATTGATACCTTCCGCACAAGAGACCAGGTCATCCAAATCCTGATAGATGAGCCAATCGGCACCAATGTATTCCGCTACCTCTTTCTCNGTTCGNTTNTTTGCNACAAATTCATTNGGCGTGGGCATNTCGATACCATAGACATTCGGNTAGCGCACNGCAGGCGCNGCCGATGCAAGATACACCCTNTTCGCTCCTGCGTCTCTTGCCATCTGTACCACCTGTTTCGTCGTGGTNCCCCTGATTATTGAATCATCTATCAATAGCACNTTTTTNCCNCGAAACTCTANATCAATCGCGTTTAGNTTTCTTCGNACAGATTTCTGCCGCTGCTCCTGTTCCGGCATNATAAAAGTGCGTCCNACATAACGATTCTTAACAATCCCCTCTCTGTATTTAACGTCCAGTCGATGAGCAATNGGTAATGCCGCAGTACAACTCGTATCAGGGATTGGTATCACCACTTCGATATCGTGATCGGGGTGCTCTCGGAGAATCTTATCCGCCAGTTTCTCGCCCATCTTCAATCTGGCTTTGTAAACTGAAACCCCGTCGATAACAGAATCTGGGCGGGCGAAGTAGACGTGCTCAAAAATACAAGGGCTATAAGCNGCCTTNCGTGCACACTGTTGCCGATAAAGACGTCCATTGGACTGGATATAGATTGCTTCTCCTGGTGCCACATCATCGATCATGTCGAAGCCCAATATACCGAGCGCGACGCTCTCAGATGCAATCATATATTCCAAACCGTCAGGTGTTTCACGCTTACCCAAAACCATCGGACGAATACCGTGCGGATCGCGAAAACCAACGATTCCGTACCCCGTGATTAGCGCGACTGCTGCATAGGCTCCCACCGCACGCTCGTGAACTCTCTCAATCGCCTTGAAAATATCGTTCGGAGATAAACGCAGACCCGCTACATTTTGTAACTCATGGGCAAACACATTTAGCAGAACCTCCGAATCAGAACTGGTATTTATGTGCCGGCGATCCGCTCTAAACAAATCTTCATTCAGCTTATCATCGTTGATTAGATTGCCGTTATGAGCGAGACAAATACCGAATGGTGAATTGACGTACATCGGCTGTGCTTCCGCAGAACTGGACGTCCCTGCGGTGGGATACCGATTGTGCGCGATACCCATATTGCCACTAAGATGGTTCATATGCTGCTGTCCAAACACATCCTGAACTAAGCCATTGCCCTTACGTTGAAATAACGTGTCACCTTCACAGGTCACCATGCCAGCAGCATCCTGTCCTCGGTGTTGTAGCAGGGATAACGCGTCGTAAAGATCATATTGGACGTTTTTGCGACCAACCATACCAATCAGTCCACACATACTAAGTCACTCTCCCTTGGGCATCTTCAAAGATCTGTCCACCTTGTTCCCATAATATAGGTCCAAGCCACTCAACTGCGCTAACAAAATGTGGTATCAACGCAGAATCCTGCCACCAGCTATTCTGCTGAACCGGAATCAGGTAATAACAAACAGCAATCGCTACCAGGACAATTAATCCACCTCGCGCAAGACCGAAGAACATGCCAAGAAAATGGTCCGTACTTCCAAATCCGGATATTTTCACTACCTCTGCTAGCAGTCGGTTAATTAACCCACCAACTACCAGCGTTCCAAAGAAGAGCAACGCGTAGGCAACACCTGCCCGCACACTTGCAATTTCGATCATATCGACCAACAGAGTCGACACTTGTGAACCGAATGTTCTTGCCACAATAACCGCGATGATTAGTGTTCCTAACGACAGAGCCTCTTTAAGAAACCCCCTACGAATGCTCAACAAGGTCGATACAATAATCACGCCAAGTATTATCCAATCCACTACCCCCACGTAACTATATCCATTTAGCCACCCAATTGTGCCGCGTCATCTTCAATTCGATAACGCACAACGTGCCCTTCAATCTTCATCTGCGTATATATATCACTGCCAATCTCTTCAAGGGCTGCTTTTTCTAACATCGGTCCCACAAAAACCTTGTAAGTATCCCCCTCCCTAGTTTTGCTATGCAGGATGTAGCTGCGATATTCCGCATCTCGTAACGATGCGCGCAAATTGACCGCGTTCTCTTCGTTCTTGAAACTACCCAGCTGCAAGCTCCAGGCAATCGGTAGAGTATTCTTATCAAGTGCTAACACTTCGTTTCCCGAATAATCCGTTTCATCAACGACTTCTCTCGGAAGTCTTGCAGCACTATCACGCTCCAGCTGTTGCATTTTCTGCGTGACATCTGACACAGTTAATTCTTTAAGGCTAATTTTTGGTGGTTCTGGAATACTAGCAATGACTCGCTCCCTGTCTTCCACAGATCCATCGAGCAGGATAGGCAATATAATGATGGATAGACTTGTCAGGACAACTGCGCCAATTACCCTTTGTCGTAATTTAGGATCCATCAATACTCCTAGGAACGCCCTTTAGATATATGGGCTGAAACCGACTGCAAAACACCAGCGACCACCGGAAACGAGCCGAAAACAACGATTAGGTCTTCGATGGCACAGTGCCTCACAGCGTTGTTGAATGCGCTCTGTATTTTATCATATGTCACAACCTGACACCTATGCTCCAACGTCAATTTTAGATATTCTGCCATTTGGTTCGCTGACGCAGCGCGCTCCTCCGGCAGATCGGTAAGGTGCCAGTAATCCACTACATCTGAGAGTAACCGCAATACTTCTTGGCAGTCTTTATCTGCATACATGCCAACGATGGCGTGCACTGCTGGTCTGGAAGAACCTGGCAGTTTCAGATGATCAGCAACATAATCTCGTAGATATGCGGCGGCAGCTGGATTGTGTGCCACATCCAAAAGCAGGTCGGGTTCACCTTTTATCCATTGTAACCTGCCCGGTAATGTCGTATTGCTGAGCACCAGCCTTACCTCGCAAGGGTCAAGCGAGATACCTGCGCTTATAACAGTTTGAACCGCCGCTGCCGCGCTTTCTTTTGGTAGGTATAACGATGCAATGCAGGAAAACTGTCGATCTGCAACCCAGACCGTGTCATCAATAAAATCGAAGTCATTTCCAATATAGCGCGCATCAATACTAAGCGCCGTAGCATGTTCAATCAGACTGGCGGGAGGATCGCGGTCCGCTATCACACAAGGCTTNCCTATTCGCATGATCGCTGCTTTCTCTGCGGCAATATCCTCTCTTGTGTCACCCAACCATGCCTCGTGATCCAACGCGATTTGTGTAATAACAGTAACGTCGCGCCTGACGATATTCATCGCATCCAGCCTACCTCCTAGCCCAATCTCGAGGACTAGCACATCAACATCTCGCTTTTTGAATACAAAAAGCGAGGCCAATACTGAAAATTCAAAGTAGGATAGGGAAATATCAGCGCGTGAAGACTCTATAGCTGCAAACGCGTCAATGATCTCGGTGTCAGTAGCTGGCTCGCCATTTACCTGGATCCTCTCGTTAAACGCTAGTAGATGTGGGGAGGTGCTCTTACCAACGGTGAGCCCCTTTGCCCGACATAGTCGATCAATAAACTCGCAGGTTGATCCCTTACCGTTGGTACCTGCAACCAGGAAAACAACCCCTCGATGTTCTATTAGGCCCAGCTGCTCAGCGACAGTCTTTACGCGATCAAGTCCCAGATCCCACTTTCTGGGATGCAATCTCTCTATGTACGCCAACCATTCAGGAAGAGAGCTCATCTAGTGCCTGACGAATTTCCGCTAAGAGAGTACAGACTTCTTGATTGATCTGCGATGAGTCGGCATTCGCCATGCGATCAACGATCGCTGATCCAACGACCACCCCATCCGCATTTGCGCCAACCGCTGCTGCAGTATCGCCATCTTTGATCCCGAATCCTACCAGGACCGGCAACGTGCTCATCGAACGGAAACGCTCCAGTTTGATCGCCACATCGGACACATCAATAGTGCCAGCTCCAGTAGTACCTTTTAGTGATACGTAGTAAACAAAACCACTACTCTTGGTGCAGATCATCTCAGCTCTTTGGTCTGTGGTCGTGGGCGCAAGCAAATACACTAGATCAAGCTTGTTGCGCTTAAGCGACTCCGATAATACAGGTGCTTCCTCTGGAGGTAAGTTAACGATAATCATCGCATCCACGCCCGAAGAAGCTGCCTTATCCGAAAAGACATCATAACCCATGCTTTCAATTGGATTCAGATAGCCCATCAGAATGATCGGTGTATGTTGATTGTCCTGCCGGAATTTCCGCACCATTTCAAAACAGTCGTTCAGGGAAGTCTTATGCGCCAAGGCCCTTTCATGCGCGAGCTGAATAACTGGTCCTTCTGCTTCCGGATCTGAAAAAGGTACGCCCAGCTCAATCCCATCCACGCCAGCCTCTACCATGCTATGCATAAGACCAACCGTCATCCCTTTATCCGGATCACCAGCAACGATGTAGGCCAGTAATGCTTTGCGGTCAACCGTAAAGGATTCCTTAAGTCTACTCATCTACTTTACCAACCTTTAATCAATTGAAATCCCGTCGATCTTCGCCACTGTAGGAATATCCTTATCCCCACGACCAGACAAATTAATAACAATGCACTGCTCCTGTCCCATTGACGCAGCCAACTCCATCCCATATGCCATAGCGTGAGCTGACTCTAACGCTGGAAGAATGCCTTCAAGTAAATTCAGCTGACGAAAAGCGTGCAACGCTTTATCATCTTCAATGGCCGCGTATTCAGCCCTACCGATATCTTTCAACCAGGCATGTTCGGGACCGACTCCTGGGTAATCCAGTCCCGCGGAAATCGAATGCGTGTGCACAATCTGTCCGCTCTCATCGTCCATGAGATAAGTTCGATTACCATGTAACACGCCTACTCTTCCTTCGTTTAGCGGCGCGGCATGTTTTCCAGTGTCAAGACCAAACCCTGCAGCCTCGACACCAATTAGGCGCACCGACTCATCCTCTAGGAAGGGATAGAAAATACCCATTGCATTCGAACCACCACCAACACAGGCAACAATCGCATCGGGAAGGCCACCATGCAATTCTTCAAACTGCGCCTTGGTCTCACGACCAATGATCGACTGAAAATCCCTTACCAGCATTGGATAGGGATGCGGACCGGCTACCGTACCAATGATGTAATGCGTGTTATCCACATTGGTGACCCAATCACGCATGGCCTCATTGAGCGCATCCTTTAGCGTCTTTGAACCTGAAGACACAGGAACTACTTCGGCACCCAACAACTTCATGCGGTAGACATTTAGGGATTGCCGTGCAATATCTTCACTTCCCATATAGACGCAACATTCAAGCCCAAAACGAGCCGCGACGGTGGCAGACGCAACCCCGTGCTGACCTGCTCCCGTTTCAGCAATTATTCTCGGCTTACCCATATGCTTGGCAAGCAGCGCCTGGCCAATACAATTGTTTATCTTGTGNGCACCNGTGTGATTCAAGTCCTCTCTTTTCAGGTAGATTTGCGCGCCACCCGCCTCTTGGGTGAGCCGGTCGGCATAATATAGCGGCGATGACCTACCTACATAGTGCGTCAGATCGTCATTCAATTCCTTCAGGAACGCTTCGTCATTACTAAGCTGGCGATGCGATCGCTCCAACTCAGTCAAAGCTGTCATTAACGTCTCTGAAACAAACTTGCCGCCAAAAACCCCAAAGTGTCCTGANGTATCCGGAAAGGAGTATAGANTTTCGTTTTCTCCACTCTTGTTCATCGCAACTCCTTAATTTGGTTGGCCNCTTGGACTGCATGTACGAATGCCCTTATCAGCTCAGGATCCTTTTCGCCGGGACTACTCTCNACCCCGCCGCTCACGTCTACCGCGTAGGGACTCACAGTGCGGACCGCTTCTGAAACGTTGTTCACATCTAACCCCCCAGCTAAAAAAACTGGTTTCGTCAGTTTCGGTACGTTCTGCCAGTCAAAAGAGATGCCCGTTCCACCGAATTTGCCTTTAACCGAACTATCCAGTAAAACTGCCACGCTATCAGGATACCTTGCCACTTCAGACGCTATATCTGTCTCCCGGCCTACTCTGATAGCTTTCATAAATGGTTTCGAAAAGGATGCACAAAATGAATTGTCTTCATCACCGTGAAACTGNAGTACGTCGAAGCTNCATCGTTGAGTTATAGACAGGACCTCATCTTCACTATGGTTAACGAAAAGACCGACTTTGATTGTCGAGGATGGCAACTCTCTAAGAATCTCATTTGCAGCATCCACGCCAATAAATCGAATGCTGCGCTCATACATATTGAAGCCAAGCGCATCTNCACCAGCTTCTATAGCCGCTGCAGCAGAACTTAGAGACGTAATTCCGCAGATCTTGATTCGCGTGTGCATCAGTTTTAANGCAGGCNTAAAGGGCGCAGAGTTTAGCAGATATTTNGTGGACCTAGGGGCTCAAAAAATACGGCCAAACAGTACTAGGCATGNCTATATCCGCATCATAGGTAACACCTATTAGAAAAAGCCCATTCGGGGGCGCCGTTTTACTGCCTTTTTCCCGGTCTCTGCACGCCAGCAATTCACCCACCCAGGCCACGGGTTTTTCTCCTGCTCCTACATCTAATAACACCCCAGCGATATTGCGAACCATATGTAATAAGAATGCATTTGCAATGATATCCACAAGGACCAAGTTACCCTGGCGAGAAACATTAATCGACATGACGTTCCTCACCGCCGTGCGAGATTGGCAGTTAGCAGCACGATAAGAGGTGAAATCGTTTACACCTATAAGTGATTGTGCGGCTTGATGCATCTTCTCCGCATCAAGGACACGATGCTCCCTAGTCATATATTCCGGCAAAAGTGCTGATCGAACGCGAGCATTATAGATAATGTACAGATAGCGTCTCGCAGTTGCAGAGTGTCTTGCATTGAAGGACTCCGAAACAGGTGAAGCNTGGGTGACGGAGATGCTGCTTGGAAGTTGCGAATTAGTACCATTTACCCAGGCATTAATATCTCGGCATGCTTCGGTCGTGAAATTTACTACCTGATGCGTAGCGTGTACTCCTGCATCTGTGCGTCCCGCACAGGTCACTCGAACCGTTGAGTTCGCAATGGAAGAGAGTGCAGACTCAAGGGCAGCCTGCACTGTAGGAATTGTGTTGCTTTGATATTGCCACCCGTGGTAAGGGGCGCCGTTATAGGAAATACCTAGAGCAATTCTTTCCAAGTGCTAACTGCTAGTCCAGTTTTTCCAAAAGTTCGTTGGCTTCCTGAATTTGCTCCGCATCACCCTCTAGGGCGACTTCTATTAGCAACGCCCGAGCTCCATCATTATCACCCATATCTACGTAAGCACGTGCTAGATCTAATTTACTGCTGTTATCCTCAGCAAAATCAAGCTCGTCCAGGTCATCATCATCTAGATCTAGGTTGACGCCCTCGTCAGCTTCGAGGTCCAGATCAGCTCCACCGTTGATGCCCGCCCCATCAAATTCAATTGATGCTGTATCGTCTAATGCATCATCAGCTTCTTCGCTTTCTTCTTCGGAGTTCTCCGACTGCGCATCCTCCTCAGTTACCTCCTCTTCCGACAATAAAACGTCAGCAAGTTCCTCTTCTTCCAATTCGCTTCCTTCCTTACGCTTTCTCATAACAAGCATACCCGCGACCAGTCCCACAATCACCAGCAGCAATAACCCATCAAGCAAAAATGGATGCGTCAGCAGCGATCCTGCAGTCTGAGCCGCTGGCGCTGGTCTAGTCGCAGCCGCATCCTGCACCTTTTGCATCTCCGCGCGCCACTCAGCTAACTGGTCGTCCTTCAGTTTTACAATCTGATTCAATGTCTCGATCTGACCCTCTAGATCATCCAGCTGAACATTTAGCTCACTGTTGGTGAGACGTGCGCGATCCAGATCCTCACGGGTGATTGCCAGTTCATTCTCTAGATCCGCCACGCGTCCATCACTATCCCCTGCGCGTTGTCCGTGGCTGCGGTTGGCAGCCAGCAACCTGAGTTCTCCATCGTCCTCAACTACATCCTCTGACATTTCACTAGTCTGGCGATGGGTCGCATCCAAATGAGCAAAACCACCACTCTTGTATTTCTCAAACTCCTGATGCTGCATCCAAACCTCAGAAACGGCATCTGACGGAGCCTCTTCTCCAATATCGCCGGATGAAGGAATACGCAATACTTGGCCTGCTTTTAACAGATTAATATTATTTTTGATAAACGCTTCCGGGTTGAGTCTTTGCAGTGCCAACATCATTTGTTGGATAGTCACCGACTCATTGGGTCGAACTTTAGATGCAATCGTCCATAACGTGTCACCAGGACCCGTGACACTATAATCATCGTCAAGAACGTCCCCCTGTCTAATCATTGGCGATGTTATGCTTTGTAACGCTTCCTTACGTAGTCTTGCTGACCCCGCAATTTTCTGCGCAGTTATGGCTGACTTTGCCGGCTCGATCAACGGGATGCCTTCCTCGCCAAAAATGGGAGGATCAAGCAAAACTGTATATTCAGAAAGCAGCTTTCCATTGGGCCAAAGTACTTCAACAATAAAATTAAAAAATGGTTCCTGAATCGGATTGGTACTAACGACCTCTAGGTAAAGCCTACCTGCTTCGTGACGACGCACGTTAAATCGCAGATCAGTTAGCAAATAGGTACGTTCAACACCGTAGGTGTCAAAATCCTCAGGGGACGCGAGTGCCGGAACTATTTCTTCCGGCTCTATTGCCGCCGTATCGACCAGATCAATCTCAGCATTAAAAGTGCAGGTGGGGAAAAGTGGTCGTTTCGTAGGACAGAATGCTATTCAACTCCACGGAGGAATGGGCATGACTGATGAACTTAATATTGGCCATTATTTTAAGCGTTTAACTGCTATTGAGACGTTATTTGGTAACGTAGATCATCACCTGAAGAAATATTCAAACGTGGCATGAAAGTTGGTGAAGATAGTAAAAATAAGTGGTTCTGGAATGCGGTGGACTTCAAGCCACAAAGGGGTTCATTAGAAGTACGAGGAGCCAACGTAAATTTTTTTTCATGGAGTGAAGAGGGCCCTGGGCTTTTTTTCGTTCACGG
>PASO01000050.1 GCA_002712135.1 Gammaproteobacteria bacterium | reverse complement strand
ATTGGGAGTATGACGTCGAGAGTGACTCTTACGTTCCTATCCCCTAATAAATAGATCTTCTGATACGTATAAGTTCCGAGGCCATAGTTAATCCGTGGGTTTGGGCAGTTTCGCCCGTTTCTCAAGCACCCATTATNAGTTTCCACCGAATTTTATCGCTGTCCATAACACAGTCTTTTCTAGCTTTAATCCTTGCATGTATTATTGTAGTGAGGTTGAGTCCTATCAGGAAGAGAGCTGGGTGCCTAGAGAATCATTTAGATCAAGTATCTATAGGTAGTGCAAGGTGGAGCTTACAAAATGACTAAGATTTTAAAGATTTTATGCACCGTTTTAGTTTTGAATTTATTGTATTCCTGTGGGGGTGGCGGTGGTGCCAACATTGCGGAAACGCCATCATCGGCCGTATCAAGCAGTGACACTGCTCCTACCGATGCTGGCGAAACTAGCATCTCAGATGATGATAACTTGAATCAAAACGAGTTAGAAACTGATTTAGAGTTGGATCAGCGATTGGTCATGGCAGCGACAGCTGACCCCACGCAACGAGGGTTTCAAGCTTTCCTAAGCCCCCATGTAAATCCAATTGTGTTGCAAGACGATACTGTCTATGTGACAAACACAGCCAATGGAACGGTAGATGTTATTAGCGCTAATAGTAGGTCATTACTTGCCTCAATTAACGTTGGTATCGAACCTATCGCTCTCGCAGTCCGCCCAGATGGCTCAGAGTTGTGGGTGAGTAATCATGTCTCAGACTCGATAAATATTATCGATATAGAACCGTCTTCGAATTTGTACCACCAGGTTGTAGGGATTATAGATGCGAATCATCTGCCTGGTAATATCGGCTGGTTCGATGAGCCAGCTGGTATCGCGTTTGCTTCTAATGAAAAAGCTTACGTTGTCTTATCACAAGAGAACAAAATTGCAGTCATCAATGTCTTAAGTCGAGAGATTCTTCGAACTATCGACGTGCCGGCCCAAGATCCTCGGGCTTTGGCAGTGATAGGCGATAAATTACTAGTCCTTCCTTTTGAGTCCAACAATCAGACGCAATTGTCCGGTTGTTTAGCTCGAAAAATAGATGGTGATGTCTGCACATTTGATGCCGTCGAGCACGTGTTTACCAATAACAACGTCCTGTCATTGAATTATACGGCAGACATAGTGAAGAATCCTGAGCTGCCAGACAGAGATTTGCTAGTTTTCGATACAACCAGCGATGACCTCGTAACGATCGTGAGTGGACTGGGTACTCTTCTCTACGGAATTACTACCACCGAGACTGGTGAGATCTATATCGCTCAAACCGATGCTCGAAACGATGTGAATGGTCGAGCAGGCTCTGAACAACATGGGTTGGCAGAGCTTGGGAATCGACCATTTCTAAATCAAATCACGAAAGTCGAATGTGCTTTATCAGACCAGTGTGATTTAAGTATTCAGAAATTAGATTTGGAAGTTCCTCCGACGCAGAGCATAAATCCAGAACTCGCTCTGGCAACACCCTACGCACTAACACCAATCTTGGGAACCGAAATAATCGTTGGTGTAGCGTCTGGATCAGACCGTCTATTTTCGCTGAATTCTGCTACCGGTCAAATTGTGGATCGGTTAAAAGTGGGAGGGACTCCTAGAGGAGTTGCCGCTCGTAAAAGTGGTGAAAACCATGAGGTTTGGGTATTTAACGCTGTAGATAATAGTTTATCCATCGCGACGCTCGATACCAAAAACGTTTTATCATTGCTTAATACTATTCAATTAGATGACCCTACGCCGAATGAATTTAGGTTGGGTCGTCATCTATTTGAGTCTGCTTCAGCATCTAGCACTGGTACGTTCTCGTGCGCTAGTTGCCATGTTGACGGACATACGGATCAGCTCCTTTGGGTGCTGGACACACCACTTTGTGATATCAGTGGTTGCACGCAAATTCAGCCACGATTGACGATGCCCTTGAGAGGTTTACGTGACACAGCTCCCTATCATTGGGATGGGGTGCTTGGAGATCCGCATGGCGGAATCAATACAGCCAATATTAATAACCCCATCCCGCCTGACTGCAAAAGTGGTGTGGCATTGGAATGTGCAAGAGTACTGGTCGATTCAACGCTGGGCTCGACAATGTGCGGTGTGGAGCAGTGTCAAACTGGTCCATCCGGAAAATTAGGTAAATTAACTGATGAAGAACGAAGCGCGCTTGCAGCGTTCAACTTGTCAGTACCTTTCCCACCAGCACCCGAGCGCCCTTCAAGTAATGCTCTATCTGCAGCAGGTTTTTCCGGCCTGCTTGAATTCCACTTGAAAAAAGACTGTGGTAACTGCCATAGGATGCCCTTTCTCGTAAGTACAAATACTCCTAGTACAGGTATGGATGCACCAACTTGGCGAGGTGCTTATGATCGATGGATGATATTGCCACAGGGNAGGCTGAATATCGCTGATCTAATGGAGATTGTGAACATACCAAATCATTTCCCAGAAAAAGAAATCTGGGGATTAGCAGGTGCCAGTGATGAAATTTGGAAAATGGTGACAGAAGGTAGTACAGGTTTCTCGGCCATGCTGGGAGATCAAATTCTTTTACAAGGTGGGTATGCACAAGATAGTCAGAAGGTTATTAAACTGAATGAGCTGACCACAGCGGCCGACACAGGCTCCATTACTATATTGGGGACGGCCATTGACGAAATATCACAAGATGTTCTGGAGGTTCGCTACGAAAGTGGTCTCTTTCTAGTAGGTAATCAATATATTCAGTCGTACTCACCAACCGTCTTATTGGGTGAAGTAGAAAGCGGTAATATGCAGATTATTCTGACTGCACACCCTCCAGCTAATGCTGGGACAGAATATACTCAACCAGGTATATGGCCAGAAGCTCCAATAGCAAAACAATCAGCTGTTATACCATTCCCAGAGTTGAACGAGGCGCATCGGTTGGCGATGCGTGGACGTCACGTTTATCCCAATAGTCAGGTATTTGTAGATGGCAAGAGAGTAGATGCTGAAGTGGCTTGTAAAACTGGTCAGTTACCAGATTGTATAGACGAGCAAATCGAAATTACTTTGGATAACTCTCTCGAAAAGGGTGGTTTTTTCCAACTACGACTGCAGAATCCTCTAGGTAAATTCAGTAATGACATGTTGTTTTTCTCGGAATTGTCAGCACCACCATTGCGGCCTGGTAATATCCTTGGGAGTGATGGGAGTCTTTCAGATTGCGGAAAGCCTTCAAGTAGTTGGGAATTTACGGAATTTAATGGAGCCCTCAGATGTTCTCGTAGAGCAACCATCATTGCTGAAGTAACTGAAGCATCGACCACTGAACCATGGAGAGTTCAACTTTTTCACCGTGTACCACTTTATCGATCAAGGTCATACACCGCGTGCTTTGANGCGCGAGCCTCCTCGAAACGGGAGATNCTNGTGTATCTAGACCGTGGTGCAGATCGTTATCAATTACTTTCGGACGACAAACAGCGAGTGCAGATTACTACCTCTTGGCAATCCTTTAGNTATTCTTGGGAGGTATCAGATACAGATATCAGTAGTCGTTTTGTCTTTGATCTTGCTCAAGTATTGGGAAATGTAGAATTAGATAATATTAGCTTGGTGGAGGGAGAGGGATGCACAGTGTGAACATGGAAACCATTATCTGCTCTCATCCTTTTATGCCATTGCGGCCTTTTCCGTAACACTTCTGCGCAAGCATGAGCAATGTGGTTGTTTCGCGAAAAAGGACCAGGAAGGATTCAGTCATAAATTTGCGACTTGCTATGCTTTTTCCACGCCCTGTTAGGTTCTTCGAGCGTTGAGATATTAGCAAACGTTGAGATGATTTGTGGTGACCGTCAAGTAGGTGACACTACTGAGGGTTCCTTACTCTCCTTTCTGACCTAAAGATTAGGTTGTTGTTTAATAATTCTCCAGTATGCTGGTCTGCATCATATAGCGATGTGTTCGATTAGTGGCGGCTCCGTCAGCGTATGCGACCTTCATTGCGAGTCGTGGGGTATTAGTTGTGTTTGTGGCTGCCATGTGCGGTTCGTAGCTGTCGAAGGCGACAGATTCTCCTTTTTTCAATTCGATAAGTACCATGGTTTTCTCTAGTTGCGATGCAATGGGTTCGACTATCAGGAGGGGAAAGCCACCCGACACTGCCACATCTTGAACTTGCTCATGTTCATAGGTTGATCCTGAATTGAAGGCCGACATACAACTCATTTCGACCTCGTTCTGCTGCAGTAGCATCAAACCTCCTTTTTCTTTCGACATATCTTCGAGCGCAATCCAAACAGAAAAGATACTTGGTGTTGACTCCCGCCCACGCCAGTATGCGCTATCCTGATGCAACCTTGTGGGTGCGCCTCCGGGACTTTTTATCAGTAGGGCTGCGTGATCGATGACCGGGTCACTAAAATTGACAGAGATTTGTGGCCATATTTTGCAATGGACCTGCTTCAATAAGTCGATGTTTTCGGGGTTGGTTTCATCGACTGTAAAGAAATCCTTACCCCAGTTTATGGCCTCTTTGCCATTTGATTCTAAAAGATCTTGGGTACGCTCCAGTAGGGCAGCAATAGCTTCATCTGAAATACGCGATGTTAGTTTTGCCCACATTTGTTTTGCCTTATTGCAAAAACTTCGACACCGCCACGAACTTACTACAGATGAGAAATGTTGTATATCTCCTTGATTTGATACGTATAGAGTATGCACATAGACAATGAATATGGTTGTGCTATTCTCCGCTTCGCCGGGCAGATGAGAGTCCTCTCTCAGCATATTTAACAAGCAAAAAGTGACCCTGGTCATTAAAAAGGAATCCAATGCAAGTATTACTCGAGACGACTGAAGGTCTGGAACGAAAAATGCGAATTAGTGTCCCCGCAGATCGGATAGAGACTCAAATAGAGGAGAAGCTGAAGCAAACCGCACAGCAGGTTCGACTAAAAGGATTTCGTCCTGGAAAGGTACCGATGAGGGAGATTAAACGGCGTTTTGGCGCCGGGATTCGCCAGGAGGTTTCTTCAGACCTCATTCAGACTTCATTCACTGAGGCGGTTCAACAGGAATCTGTTGCCCCGGCAGGAACACCACAGATCGAAGACGTCAAAATGGAGGCGGGCGAGGATCTAGAATATACGGCGGTTTTCGAGGTTTTTCCTGAGGTCCAGCCTGGTGATTTTTCTAAGGTGACGATAGAGCAGCCTGTATCTGCAGTAACGGACGATGACCTAGAGTTGATGACGGAAAAACTGAGGTCTCAGCGTGTTGAATATACTCAAGTTGAACGTGAAGCTGCTGAAGAAGATAGAGTAAATATTGACTTCGAAGGGCTTATTGATGATGAGCCATTTGATGGTAACAAGGCGGAAGGCTCAGATATCGTTATTGGATCGGGTAATATGATTCCAGGTTTTGAGGATGGAATAGTTGGATGTATTGCCGGTGATAGCAAGGATGTCGAGGTTTCCTTCCCGGAGGACTATCACGTGGATGATCTTGCAGGNAAGCCAGCTGTGTTCAAAATNATAGTAAACAGTGTATCTGAGCCNACNAAGCCTGAGCTGGATGACGAGTTNTTCAAGCAATTTGGTATCGAAGAGGGTGGCTTGGAAGCGTTTCAAGCNGACNTNCGNGACAACATGGAAAAAGAACTGNAGCGNGCTATCAAGCAGCGTATAAAGAGTCAGGTTATGGATGGTCTGATCGAGATTACTGAAATTGAGGTCCCGAAGGCTCTTGTAGATAGCGAAATTGATAGAATGCGTCAAGGTGCGATCCAGCAATATGGCGGAAATGACAGCATCGACCCTTCGTTATTGCCTGCTGAGATGTTTGAGAAAGAGGCCTCGCGCAGGGTGACGCTGGGTCTTATTGTGAAGGCCGTGGTCGAGTCTTCATCGGTCACAATCGATGAAGAAAAGGTGAAAAAAACTATTGAGGAAATGGCGAGTGCCTACGAAGATTCCGAGCAGGTCATCAATTTTTACAACAGCAACGAGCAGCAGTTAAGCCAGATCAGAAACATGGTGCTAGAAGATGAGGTCGTTGAATTATTACTTGATCAGGCAAAGGTAGAAGATGTCAGGATGACCTACGAGGAGGTCATGCAATCTCTGCAATCCGATACAGAGGCGGCAACGTAATATGTGTTATAGCCGATACTAGGAATAGTGGAAAAATGCTTTTCAAAGAGGAAATACATGAATAATTTTGGTGATGGGCCTATTGGCGATGATCCCAAGGGACTTGGCCTTGTGCCGATGGTCCTAGAACAAACTGCACGTGGCGAAAGGTCGTATGATATCTATTCAAGGTTGCTGCGTGAGCGCATCATTTTTATCGTAGGGCCTATTGACGATAATGTTGCCAATTTGATTGTTGCGCAAATGCTCTTTGCTGAGTACGAGAATGCGGATAAGGAGGTCCGAATTTACATTAATACGCCGGGTGGATCCGTAACAGCAGGACTATCGATTTACGATACCATGCAGATCATTCACTGTGACATTAGGACAGTTTGTCTCGGTCAAGCCGCCAGTATGGGCGCTCTGTTACTAGCCGGTGGCACTAAAGGGAAACGGTCATGTTTGCCCAATTCTCGCGTAATGATTCATCAACCCAGTGGTGGATCTCAGGGGCAGGCGTCCGATATTGAAATTCAAGCGAAAGAAATACTGTATTTACGTAAACGAATGAACGAAATCATGGCGTTTCATACAGGTCGAAGTACTGATGAGATCGCCCTAGACACGGAGCGAGACCATTTCCTCACCCCCCAGGAGGCGGTGGAATACGGTATTGTAGACGAAATTAACGAACCGCGAGCTGCGCTTGCAGCGGTAGGCGGCACTAACTAAGAGGCCTGCCCAGCTAGGCAGCGGGTCGATTACAGGTATAATAATCGCTATTGCATAACGCGGTGTTTGTTCAATACAGGTAAGGTTTAAGTATGTCAGACGAACATGATGGAAATAACGGAGACGGAAAGCTGCTGCACTGCAACTTCTGTGGCAAAAGCCAGCATGAAGTACGCAAGCTGATAGCGGGACCGTCCGTTTACGTCTGTGATGAGTGTGTAGAGCTTTGCAACGATATTATTCGGGAAGAACTTCAAGAGAGTAGTGAAGAGGCAGAAGCTAAGAAACTGCCAACGCCAGCCGAGATTAAGGATATTCTTGATGAATATGTTATCGGCCAGCATTGGGCGAAAAANGTCCTTTCTGTTGCCGTTTANAATCACTACAAAAGACTCAACTTCTCCAGNAAAAAAGACGAGGTTGAGTTACAGAAAAGTAACATTCTGCTGATTGGTCCAACGGGTGTCGGTAAAACGCTGCTGGCGGAGACNCTTGCCCGATTGCTGGATGTTCCATTTACTATTGCTGATGCGACAACGTTGACCGAAGCAGGCTATGTCGGTGAGGATGTCGAAAATATTATTCAGAAATTACTCCAGAAATGTGACTACGATGTCGATAAAGCCCAGGTTGGTATTGTTTATATTGACGAAATTGACAAAATATCTAGGAAATCAGATAACCCTTCGATAACTCGGGATGTTTCTGGGGAGGGAGTACAACAGGCACTGCTAAAACTCATTGAAGGGACCGTGGCATCAGTTCCACCGCAGGGTGGACGTAAACATCCACAGCAGGAGTTCTTGCAGGTGGATACAACGAACATCCTTTTTATTTGTGGAGGTGCGTTTTCCGGGCTAGATAAGGTGATACTGGATAGATCGGATAAGAGTGGTATCGGTTTCGACGCGGACGTTCAGACGGAAGCGATGAAGAACAACTTGGGTGAGACTCTGCGTACGGTGGAACCAGAAGACCTCGTGCGGTATGGATTGATTCCTGAGTTCGTTGGTCGTCTTCCGGTTACAGCGACACTGGAAGAACTGGATGCCGATGCGTTAGTACGAATTCTTAAGGAGCCAAAGAACGCCTATACCAAGCAATACGCAAAATTGTTTGAAATGGAAGACGTGGAACTCGACTTTCGCGAAGATGCATTGGTGGCGATCGCCAAGAAAGCAATGGAGCGAAAAACTGGTGCAAGAGGACTACGATCAATTCTAGAGGATGTATTACTTGAAGTTATGTATAAGATTCCATCGGAAGATGAAGTTGCAAAAGTTATTATTGACGAGAACGTCATTCTTGGAGCGTCGGAGCCGATGCTTATTTACGAAAACCAAGATCAACAAAAGGTGCTACCTGAATAGATGTTTAAATCAGGAATGTTTCCGGTAAACTGAACGTGAAAGGGGGCCATGAGGCCCCTTTTCTTTGTAATATAGAGTCTTTACAAGAGGTTTTTTAGAAGTGTCCATAAGCTGGAGTAAATATGGAGAGTCTTAAGGATATACCAGTAGTCACCCTGAAGGATATGGTGGTATATCCGCATGGCGTGCAACCACTGTTTATAGGTACTGAGAAATCTATAAGAGCATTAGAATTCGCTCAGCAGAATGACAAGGATAAAACGATTCTGCTAGTCGCGAAAATCGATCCGGATAATATGACACCTGCCAGCAATGATCTACATCGTTTTGGCACTCTCGCGCGAATTCTGCAGCCCATAAAGTTGCCCGATAAGACCGTAAAGATTTTGGTGGAAGGCCTGAGCCGGGCAGAAATCGAAGATATCAGAGATGATGATCAGTTTTTTACTGCAGACATCGCGCTGGTATCCCACGAATTACCTGATGATAGTACTGCAGTGGAGATGGTTCGTACTTTGATGGCTGCGTTCGACCAGTATGTCCAGCTCAGCAAGAAAATTCAGCCTGAAGTCATGACATCGCTTTCTGCGGTGGATGACCCGAGTCGTCTAGTAGATACGATAGCTGGGCAACTCAGTTTGAAGTTGGAGCAAAAGCAGCAAATCCTGGAAATGGTAGATCTACAGGATCGTGTGGAACACATGTTGAACCTGCTCTTGACGGAAACAGATCTCATCAATGTCGAAAAGCGAGTCCGTGGTCGTGTCAAGAAGCAAATGGAGAAAAGTCAGCGCGAGTATTATCTTAACGAGCAAATGAAAGCTATTCAGAAAGAGTTGGGTGATATGGAAGATGTTCCCAATGAACTTGAAGATATGCAGAAGAAACTCGAAGCATGCGGGATGCCCAAAGAAGCGAAGGAGAAGACTAAGGCAGAAATTAATAAGCTAAAAATGATGTCGCCGATGTCTGCGGAAGCGACAGTCGTGCGTAGCTATGTAGATTGGATGCTCAATACGCCGTGGAAGAAGCGCTCTAAAGTACGCCGCGACATAGTTGCTGCCGAAGAGGTTCTCGAAGCGGATCACTATGGCTTGGAAGAAGTTAAAGATCGTATTCTTGAGTATCTCGCGGTACAGAAACGAGTCCGAAAAATAAAAGGCCCTGTGTTATGCCTAGTCGGGCCTCCAGGGGTCGGTAAGACTTCTCTGGGTGAATCAATCGCNAGGGCGACGAATAGGAAATTCGTGCGAATGGCTCTTGGTGGTGTGCGTGATGAGGCAGAGATTAGAGGTCACAGACGAACCTACATTGGTTCGATGCCCGGAAAGATTATTCAGAAACTCTCCAAGGCGGGGGTCAAGAATCCGCTGTTCCTGCTCGATGAAATTGACAAAATGGGACAAGACCATCGGGGCGATCCGGCTTCTGCCCTGCTAGAAGTTTTGGATCCGGAACAAAATAATACCTTTAACGATCACTATATGGAGGTCGACTACGATCTATCTGAGGTGATGTTCATATGTACCTCCAACTCGATGAATATCCCAACACCCCTCCTTGATAGGATGGAGATTATCCGTATTCCAGGATATACAGAGGACGAAAAGTTAAATATCGCTACGAGATATTTAATCTCTAAGCAGATTAAGAATAATGGGGTAAATGACGGTGAACTGGAGGTTTCGGACGATGCCATAATTGATCTGATTAGATTCTATACCCGGGAAGCGGGAGTGAGAGGGCTAGAGCGTGAGATCGCTAAATTATGTAGAAAGGTAGTCAAAGAGAATGCGCTTGCGGAGGATTCAGGTGAGAAAAATGTGGTGGTTTCGCGCGATCAACTGGATCACTATTCAGGGGTTCGTAAGTACTCGTTTGGCCGGGCAGAAGAAGAAGACCAGATCGGTCAGGTCACTGGGTTGGCAGTAACTAGCGTTGGTGGCGAGCTGTTGAGAATTGAGGCGGTTGCTGTCCAGGGTAAGGGTAAAACGACCAAAACCGGTTCATTGGGAGATGTGATGCAGGAGTCTATTCAGGCGGCGATGACCGTCGTGCGTAGTCGTGCTGCTGTCCTTGGCATCGCACCTGACCATCATGAGAATCTCGATTTACATATCCATATGCCGGAGGGGGCGACTCCGAAAGATGGACCCAGTGCTGGTATAGCTCTGTGCACCGCAATTGTATCCGTACTCACTGGCATTCCCGCCCGCGCGGAAGTGGCGATGACGGGGGAAATAACCTTACGTGGACAGGTGCTGGCGATTGGTGGGCTAAAAGAGAAACTGCTGGCGGCGCACCGTGGTGGTATAAAGGTGGTTTTGATACCCGACGAAAATCAACGAGATCTGAAAGAGATTCGGGACAATATAAAGAGTGATTTGGATATAAGGCCAGTGAAATGGATTGATGAAGTACTTGAGATAGCCCTTCAAAGAACACCGGAGCCACTAGAAGAGGAGCCCACTTTGGAGACAGATTCAGCTAAAGAAAGTGATGGAGAGCAGAGAATTAGTGCTCATTAGCGGTTTTTCTTGACAGTCATTTTGACCAGTTGGTATAAGGTTGCTGAGGCGAAGGTCTAATTAACAAATTGAACATGCTAGTAATAATTTAACTACTAAAAAGGGGTTGAGTGTGAATAAACAAGAATTAATTGATAATATAGCGTCTTCTGCAGACATCACTAAGGCAGCAGCGGGCCGAGCCCTAGATGCAGTAACTGATTCAATTACTGGCTCGCTGAAGCAAGGTGATTCGGTGGTGCTGGTCGGATTCGGTACATTTTCAGTACGCAGTAGAGCTGCTAGGACTGGACGCAATCCACAAACCGGCCAGGAGATACAGATTGCTGCTGCTAAAGTGCCGGCCTTTAAGGCGGGTAAAGCACTTAAGGACGCTGTAAACAACTAAAACGTTTAAGTCTCGTCTTTACTGGAGGCTACAATACTTTAAAAATGGCGCATCTCGTATGCGCCATTTTTGTTATTTTGATTTAAGTGGGGTAAAGAGATCGGATGTTTATCCAACGTCTTCGAGATGGGTCAGGTGGTATCCCAGCCAAGATATTAATCGGCCTTATCATTATTGTTTTTGCGCTGTTCGGCTTTGGCTCGATTACCACATTTTTAGCGCCAGTAGCTAAAGTGGCATTGGTCAATGGTGACGAAGTAACACAGGTTGAAATGGAAACCACTGTAGAGAGAAACCGTCGCTTATTGCTTGCCCAGAATATGGATCCCCTTGCAATCNACGANGATCTTCTGCGNGAAAATANTCTTCAAACCTTGATCGCGAGAAAATTACTTGCTCAGGTTTCAGATGAGCTTAATCTTACATTCAGTGATGGACAGCTAGATGAAGAAATCCGCGAGATGGAAATGTTTCAGATTGATGGTCAATATAGCGCTCAGCAGTTTCAGTTGGTAATCGGTAGTGCAGGCTTTTCTCCGCTCAGTTATAGAGAGGAAATGCGCAGAGACAAGGTTTTTGGGCAATTGGCGAATGCGATTGCAGGAAGTGCGTTCCTCACTGACTGGATGGTGTCCCGCACGGGCGAGATATCTGGACAATCCCGTGATGTGGCTTATCTGCGCGTTGATGTTGATTCTTTATTAGATCAGATCGAGGTTTCTGATGAGGAACTTCAGACCGCATATAGGGGTGCATTAAAGGATTATGAAACTGAAGAAACAGTAGATATCGGTTACGTGGAGCTAAAGCGCGCAGACCTGATGGACGAAGTTACTTTTTCTGAAGTTGAACTTGCAAGCTACTATGAAGATACAAAAGACGTTTACTCAAAATCTGAACGTCGTCGTCTTGCTCATATCCTGATTGAATCTACGGAATCTGACTCAGCGAAGACAAGAATCGACGAGATCTACGAAACCATACTGGCTGGGGGAGAGTTTGGTCAGCTTGCTAGAGAGCGCTCTGAAGATCCTGGATCGGCATTAAACGATGGAGAATTGGGTTTTTCCGAGCGTGGTGCATTCGCCACTGAATTCGAAGAAGTTGCCTTTAATCTCAACCTTAACGAAGTTTCTCAACCGGTAGAGACAGAGTTTGGTTACCATATAATCAAGTTGTTGGATTTGGAGCCTGAGGTTGTACCATCCTTAGACGAGGTAAGAGATACCGTTGAAAAAGCCTATCGAGGCTATCTGGCTGAGGATATTTTTGTTACGCGCTCCTCAAAGCTTAGCGAGCTTGCATTCGAGTCCGCTGATCTCCAGTTGCCAGCAACTGCCCTGAATCTACTCGTCAAATCTACCGGGCCCATAGGGCAATCAGCTACCGACGGTATAGCGGGAAATGCTGAAGTTATGGATGTAGCATTTAGTGCCGATATATTAATTGACGGTAATAACAGTGAAATTATTGAAGTTACTCCAAATCATCATGTAGTGATTCGCGTCAACAGTCATCAGCCGTCTGAGATTAGACCTTATGAAGAAGTTGCCGATGAGGTCCGTGAAACAGTAACGCGACATAGAGCGGTACAGTTAGCAGAGCAACAGGCGAAGGAGATGGTTTCTATGTTGGACTCAGGTTCTTTAACCCGATTTGTAGCAGATCAGTTCGGCCTTAAATGGGAGGTTGTTGCTGAGCTAAAGCGCATTGGTTCGGCTTTGGATAGCGAAATTGTTGACAAGGCATTTTCACTTCCTCGGCCATTGGAAGGAGGTAAATCAGTAGGCTACATAGCACTGATGGATGGTGATGCTGTGGTCATCAGCGTTACTAATGTCAAGAATTTACTAGACTCGCAGATCACTGGCGCAGAATTCGCCGACTTATCTCGTTCTTTGGTAGGCCAGCGGGGCTCTATAGACTATCAGGAGTTTGAACAGTCTTTGCTTTCTGCTTCGGATGTCGAAAGAGTTCGATAGTTATTCCTGGGCGGTAACATCGACAAAGAGCGTTAGATTGTCGCCCGGGTGCAGATACCGTGCCTTGGCCGCCTTTTGATTCCACGACATGATGCTCGCTACAGTCAGGTTGAACTTGTTGGCTATCTTGGCAAAAGATTCACCCCTTCGAACCCGATAGCTGACTTTACGGAGCACTTCGGAAGAGGGTCGGAAGACGACTAATTCTTTGCCTGGATGCAACGTTGTTGTGGTGCCAATACCATTCCACTTGGCGAGTTGACGTAAACCGACACGATATTGTTGCGCAATTTTCCAGAGGCTTTCCCCAGATTGAATGACATGCCGAATCGGCTTGGAGCCATACTGTTGCTGCCAGTAGTTTTGATCTTTCTTCAGGCGTGCCTTTGCGGTCATCGGGTAATCGCTAGTTTGCGATGCGACCGGGATCAGAATTGAGTCACCCGCACGGATTAGACTGCCAGAAATGTTGTTAACCGAGCGCAGTGCGGATACCGTTGTGTCGAATTTATTTGCCAGGTAGCCAAGACTCTCTCCAGTTGCAATTCGATGTCTTTTCCAGGTCAGTCGCTCGTTTTGGCTGAGTTTTGCCAGGGCCCTGGAGAATCGGTTCGCATTCTTCACTGGAATCAATAGCCGATGTGGTCCATCGGGATGAGTTGACCATTGATTGTATCCCGGATTGAGCTGGTACAACTCTCGATTTGTTATTTCAGCAAGCTCGGCCGCTTTACCTAAATCTAGCTGCGAACCAATATCAATTACTTCCCAGTAAGGCTCATTATCTATCTCCTCAAGGTTCATCTCAAAGGCCTTCGGATCTGCGACGATCGCGCAAAGCGCAAGTAGCCTGGGAACATAGGTTGTTGTTTCTTTCGGTAAGTCCAGAGACCAAAAATCTGTTTGTCGCTGACGTCGTTCATTCTTGCGTATGGAGGCGCGTAAGTTACCCTCTCCCCAGTTGTAAGCAGCGAGCGCGAGGAGCCAGTCTTCTCCCATGCGTTGGTTCAGGTGGTCAAGATAACGTATTGCCGCATCTGTTGAGTCGATAACATCGCGACGTCCGTCGTACCACCAGTCTATTCTGAGACCCTGCAGTCGCGCAGTGGCTGGAATAAATTGCCAGAGGCCGGACGCTCTTCCATGAGAATAAGCAAAAGGGTCGTAGGCGCTTTCCACGACAGGTAATAGAGCAAACTCTAAAGGCAAATTGTTTGCCTCAAGTTGATCGACTATGTGGTGGAGGTGTTTTTCAGCGCGCGCTGCAACGCGCTGCATATAATCAGGGTGCTTCCTAAACCAAGCGATTTCGCGTTTCACACGATTTCGATGTGTCTGATGTTCTAGTTGGAATCCATTTCGCAAGCGCTGCCAAAGGTCAATTGGTTTCTTTGGTGCAGTTGGTTCCGATACCGGCTTTGCCGATGTTGATACATATGCTAGGTCGTCAATTTTTTGACTCGACTCGACTTCCGTTTTAGGGTTTACATCCGCACTAGGTNCTGCCCCAGCAATATCGTTAGCTTTTTTGACTACAGTGAATTCGCAGGCTGCAACCATTATCACCAACCCCAGNTGCAGGCAAAGACTAACGATTTTCATTTATTGTTGTATCTAACTACGTCTAGGAGCGGAGTATACCGTGTAACTGCGAAAAAGATATCGACGAAATCGCTGATTTTGGGCAGATCGAACGTATATAATGTATCCTAATTATCAGGCAGGAACGAGCATTGTCCCAAACGCTTACCAAGGAGGCCCTGGATTCGCTGTTTGATATCAGGCGCTGGTTCGATTCCTCTCTTGGTGAGAGAGTACTGCAGGCAGAACAGGCAATTCTGGATCAGCTTTTAATAGGTTTCTTTGGCTACCACCTTCTGCAGGCGAGCGTTTATTCTAAAGAACTGCACCAGGCTAGTCCTATACAGAATAAAATTACCTTGGGCTTGGACGTTAATGACAGGGTCCCTATGGTTGCCTGTGCGACTGAACTCCCCTTTACTGACAACAGTATCGATCTAATATTGCTGCATCACCTTTTGGATTTCCTGGANACTCCTNTAGAGACGCTCCGGGAANTTGCTCGAGTATCCTTGCCTATGGGGCATCTGGTTGTGGTGGGGTTTAACCCAATAAGTCCGTGGGGGGTCTGGAAGCTACCGGCGGGTCTAAGTGGACGCGCCCCTTGGTGTGGTCGCTTCATTCGGCCTGGTCGGTTAATGGATTGGTTAAATGTGCTCAATTTTAAGATTGATCGAGCCCAATATTGCATATACGGCCCTCCTATTGTAAGACAATCCGTTCGAAAGCCAGATTATTCCAAGGGGCTAAGCCGTAACATTAATCTGCCCGTGGGAGCNGTTTATGTGATCGTGGCCCGTAAGCAGGTCAGCACAATGACACCCGTACGCCNAGCCTGGCGTTCGCATCGATTAGCGCTCGTTGAAAACGGTTTCAGTGCAGTCCCACCGGTTCGAAACGGTGTTGTAAGACGAATGCGAGACTAGTTTGACCCAGGAAGTCGAGATATATACTGATGGCGCCTGCAGAGGCAATCCTGGCCCAGGAGGTTGGGGCGTACTGCTTCGTTATGGCGATAATGAGAAACAGTTGTGGGGTGGTGAGCGGAGTACGACTAATAATCGAATGGAACTAACGGCAGCAATCAATGCGCTGGAATCACTTAGCAGGGGATGCTCCGTGTTGTTAACTACAGATTCACAATATGTTCGNCAGGGAATTACTCAGTGGATCGACAAATGGAAAAGAAAGGGCTGGAAGACCTCAAATAAAAAACCGGTAAAAAACCAGGACCTCTGGTTGAGACTTGATCAGCTAACACAGAAACATGAGATTAGCTGGTATTGGGTTAAGGGACATAATGGTCATCCGGAGAATGAATTAGTGGATGGTTTAGCGAACCGAGGAATTGATGAGTTGGAGTCTGNGCAATGAGACAGGTAGTACTAGATACTGAGACGACCGGNCTGGAAGTAGAAGCAGGGCATAGGATTCTGGAAATTGGCTGTGTGGAAATCATAGGCAGACGTCTNACACGGCGTCACTTNCACCATTACATTAATCCTCAGCGGGATATTGATGNCGGTGCGCTTGAGGTCCACGGAATCACAAGAGAATTTCTCAAAGATAAGCCGGTGTTTNAAGAGATTTGGGGNGGGCTCCTTGAATTCGTAAATGGCGCAGAGCTGATTATGCATAATGCGGCGTTTGATACTCAGTTTATCAATCAGGAGATGAAATACCTATCACCTAAGCTGGGAGCTATTACTGATTATTGTACGGTGGTGGATAGCCTTGAACTGGCGCGAAACAAACACCCTGGGCGGAAGAATAATTTGGACGCATTGTGTAAACGTTATAATGTAGATAATTCCCAACGTGATCTTCATGGTGCGCTACTAGACGCTGAAATCCTAGCAGATGTTTATTTGTTGCTGACGGGTGGGCAAGTGACCCTAAGCCTAGGTGATAATACGCCTTCTTCTTCGACAGTTAGCAAGACACTTAGGTCAAAGGAAGATCGCCCATCGCTGAAGATTCTTCGTGCGACGCCTGAAGAGCTAGCAAGGCACGAAGAAAAACTTAATCAACTACAGGCTGGCGCTGAGACTGGTTGTGTCTGGAAGCGTGTTGATGAAAGCAATATGGCCTGAGCCTAACCTGGCTTTTGTTTCCTCAGCAAAGATACCTGAGGAATATACAAAGGCTTGGTACTTCCTGGTACAAGGTGACCGACTAGCAATCCATCTTGATGCGGACGAGCAATGGCGCCCTGCCAATGAGGGTGAAATGGGGTTTTTTGCAAAGTCAGAGCTAGAACGCCATTTTCTGGGGTTTCATGGTGACGTGGCGTGCTTCGGGGTCGAAGTAGGAGATATGCCTGACGTTGAATTCTCTGGATTGAGATCGCTCTTTTGGCAGATGGATAACTTGATGATTAATCTTGCAGGGCGGGCCCTGCAAGTTAGTGATTGGTACAGAAATCATCAATATTGTGGGAAGTGTGGTGCGCGAACAAAGATGCATGACAACGATCGAGCTATGGTGTGTGACACCTGTAGAATTTTTTCCTATCCAAGGCTATCGCCATCGATCATCGTCCTTGTCCATCGCGGAGCAGAGGTTCTTCTGGCTAGGAATCATCGATTTGCTGAAGGCATGTACAGCACGCTAGCTGGATTTGTTGAGCCGGGTGAATCTATTGAGCAGACGCTTGTGCGTGAAGTGAAGGAAGAAGTGGGTATCAATGTTAATAATCTTGAGTATCTGGGGAGTCAGCCTTGGCCGTTTCCCAATTCACTGATGCTCGGTTTTCATGCTGAGTATGAATCTGGTGAGATACTTTTTCAGGAAGAGGAAATTGCAGATGCAGGTTGGTTCGCCTGCAATAATTTACCTAATATTCCAAGTAAAAGTGCCATTGCACGTTGGTTGATNGATGANTATCTGGAGAAAATNGNCATTGATGGCTGAATACCCGCCCGCGCGCATACACAGACAATGGCAATAATCTGATAGCATTGCGGTCTNTTTAATTTTNCGAGGTTCGAGTTATTGGAAGTCCTATTTGAATACGTTCTATTTCTTGCNAAGGTAGTGACCTTGGTNGCCGCGCTTATTGTGGTCGTCATGATTGTAGCNGGATTTAACCATCGGCATCACGAAGAAGAAGGTGGTCATATCGAAGTAAAGAACGTGAATGAAGCTATTGATAACCTTTCTNTNAATCTCAAACATCTTGTGCTTAATCCNGAGCAGAGAAAGCTTGAACAAAAGGAGGAAAAAAAGCGGCAAAAAGAAGANCANAAGGNGCAAAAGAAANAAGCAAAAGAGGGAGGTGAAAACCGGAAAAGAGTTTTCGTANTAGATTTCGAAGGTGATCTCCAGGCCTCGGCGGTGAAATCCCTCAGGGANGAAGTCACCGCNATTCTTNCCNTTGCCAAANAGTCAGACGAGGTTGTTGTTCGNCTTGAAAGCCCTGGAGGGGTNGTTCATGGATATGGCCTGGCAGCATCTCAACTCAAACGTATCGTTAGCAGTGATATTAGTCTAACGGTCGCTGTGGACAAGGTGGCGGCCAGTGGGGGCTATATGATGGCTTGCATAGCTAACAGAATCGTTGCTGCTCCTTTTGCATTGTTGGGTTCAATTGGTGTGGTTGCGCAGATGCCGAATTTTCACCGTTTTCTGAAAAAAAGGGATGTTGACGTCGAGGTACATACCGCGGGAGAGTACAAACGAACGCTAACATTGTTCGGTGAAAACACCGATAAAGGACGAGAGAAGTTTGTTGACGAGNTGGAAGATGTTCATGCTTTGTTTAAGAATTTTGTTGCTGAAAATCGACCTCAGGTGAATATTGAAGCCGTATCAACAGGGGAAGCTTGGTACGGGACTCGGGCCCTGGAAAATGATCTGGTTGATGAGTTGATTACCAGCGATGAGTTTATAACGAGAAAATGTGTTCAGTCGGATGTCTTTCTCGTCAAATACGTCCTGCATAAGAGCAAGATTGAACGTCTGATGGATCGNTTTTCCGGAGTTAATTTTGAGGAATTTCTACAGAGATTCCTCAGCCGATAATACTCGCAGGTCTAGTTCTTGCGTAAATCTTCAGATACGCCGATTGGGGTTGNATACCTAAAGACAACCAGATAAGAAGACACAAGAAAGGTAATTATTGCAGTTGCCTGGATTAAGTGGGACGCGTTCTGACTAATAAGTGCCTCGGAAGTAGCAACGAAGGCGATCAGGAGTGAGAACTCGCTGATTTGCCCGAGTCGGAAGCCAATTTCCCAACCTACACTGACGGATTCGCTGACGCCATGCAAAAGAACTCGAAATACCAATGGTTTGACAATAAGAATCGTGCCCGCTAGGAGTAACGCGGGTAGCGCTACATCCATGAGCAACCCCAGGTGAAACGACGCGCCTAGTGAGAAGAAAAACAGCACGAGAAAAAAGTCGCGTAACGGTTTGAGGTTCTCTGCAATATAGTAGGCGATAGGGCTCGTNGCGATTGATACGCCGGCGATAAANGCTCCGACCTCAAGTGACAGNCCCGCTAGCTCAGCGATCTCTGCTAAGCCNAGACACCATCCAATGGCGACCAGGAATATATACTCGTGAAAAGCGTCAAATCGCGCCAGCAGTTTGAGTAATACATAGCGAACAAAAAGAAACGCGAAGAGAATTATCAACGGAAGACTGACCAGTATACGAATAATCTTTGTAGCACCGGAGAACTCAAGTAATCCGCCGGACAGTATCAGCAGGACGATAATTGCGATTAGGTCCTGAATTAGCAGCAGGCTAACCACTAATTCCCCTGTGTGTCTGTGGTGTAATACTGTGGTCGGCAATAACTTGATACCAATTATCGTACTGGAGAACATCATCGCTATGCCAATGACAACGTTTTCCTGCCAGGTGTAACCCGTTAGGTGACCTATCAAAAAGCCTATCGCGAAGAANAACGCGGAGCTGGCTATTGCGACCAGCATCGCATTCTTCAGCATGTTTCCNAATTTTGATGGCTGCATATCGAGGCCAAGCAGGAATAATAGGAATATTATTCCGATTTTGGCGATNCTGTTAATTAATGAAGGATCGACTATCAGAGATGTGCCAGATGGACCNAAAAGCACNCCTNCGCCTATGTAGGCAACAATAAGAGGCTGTCGTGTNNATAACGCGAGGGTCGCTAANACTGCGGCGCTGGAGAAGATGAGAAAAAAAGAGGTAAGTAGAGAGTCCATAGCCNCATTATAGNCNNTNGATTTAAAGCTCGCTTAAGNGATGTGGCTAACGACGCCTGAACAATGGCTCCGGTCTGTCGGCNGTCGGCTGATAGCTAANGCTGAATCCTGAAAGGCTCGCCAGAGAGGCTTCGATATNCTGGCTGTCTGCCAGNTCAAAGGCATCGAAGCCGCAACGGATCATTTGCTCTAGCTCATCTCTTCTAACATCTCCTATCGCTCTGATTTCTCCTTCATACCCGTATCTGCGTCGAAGAATGTGAGCGCTTGAGTAAGCTCTGCCGTCATTGAACGCTGTGAAGTTAAGTGCAATGACATTGCAGTTGAGTTTGCCTTCTAGCAACTCGACTTCTTCGTCGCTATCGAGCCATATGCCATAGTCATTTCTGCCAGCCAGTGCTTCCTGGTTTTCAAGGTAAACCGAAAGAGGCAGCAATTGGTTATCGATGGAAATATCCACATTATCACCTGTCGTAACAA